>CAMAWH010000001.1 GCA_945861635.1 Klebsiella pneumoniae
GGCCGCGGCCTAGGCACCAACAACCTCCCGGATCCGTAGCCGCCTTCGCCGGACCATCGGCGCGAATCGGCGCGGTACGCGATACGCTGCGAGGGCATGCTCGACCTGCGCCCCCGCATCCTGTCGGTCGGAACGGCGAACCCGCCGACGCGCTATCGTCAGGAAGAACTGCTCGACCGGTTTTCGGTCACGGACGCCCGAATCCGCTCGCTGTTCACGTCCAGCCACATCCGCACACGGCACCTGTACCTGCCAGTGGCGCTCCCCGGCGGCGGCCCGACCCCGGAAACGCAAGGCGAACTTCTCCAAAAGCATAGGAACGGCTGCAAAGAGGTCGCGCCCGTCGCGGTCACGCGGTGCCTTGAGGACGCCGGACTCGGCGTGGCAGACATCGACTATTTGTGTTGCATCACGTCCACCGGTTGGCTGACGCCGGGCTTGACCGCCATCTTGATTCGGGAAATGGGGTTTCGAGAAGATTGTTCGCGCGTCGACATCGTAGGAATGGGGTGCAACGCAGGGTTGAACGGACTCAATCCGGTAGCCGCCTGGGCCATGGCCCACCCCGGAAAAAATGCGTTGATGGTCTGTATCGAGATCTGCTCGGCCGCATACGTCTTCGACATGACGATGCGCACCGCTATCGTAAACTCGTTGTTTGGTGACGGAGTCGCCGCGGTCCTCGTCCGCGCATCCGAGCGAGATGAGCGGCAGTTTGCCCCCAAGATTCTGGGTTTCGACAGCCACATCATCCCCTCCGCCATCGACGCAATGCGCTTCGATTGGGACGATGAGAACGGAAAATATAGTTTCTTTCTCAACCGTGATATCCCGTATGTCGTTGGCGCCAACGCGGAGAAGCCGCTCACGCGTCTGCTCGATGCGCACGGACTCAAACGGCGGCATATTTCCCACTGGGTTGTGCACAGCGGCGGCAAGAAGGTCGTAGACGCCATCAAATATAATATCGGAATTTCCGAATACGACGTGCGCCACACCCACTCCGTCCTGCGCGACTTCGGCAACTTGTCGAGCGGCTCGTTCCTGTTCAGCTTCCAGCGGCTCGTCAAAGAAGGCAAAGTACGCCGGGGAGACTACGGCGTGCTCATGACGATGGGCCCTGGATCCACCATCGAAACCGCGCTCATCCGCTGGTAGGAGAACTCATGTACGAAACGCTTGGCTTCGAGGAAAATGGTGACATCGCAACGGTGACGCTACGCCGTCCGCGAATCAACATCAAGCAGATTCGCGAGTTGGAGCGCCTATGCGATCACCTGGAGGACGTTTCGCAGGTCAAGGCCGTCGTGTTTCGCGGCCATAGTGAAGGCATCGATTTCACCGACTTCGATCCCAAGGAACCGCTCGATATCCACGGATTCAACAAGTGGGAAAAACTGGTCCAACGCGTGGAGAGATTGCCAAAGGTGACCGTGGCCTTGATCGACGGGCCCTGCGCCGGCGGTGGTTTCCAGCTCATGCTGGTGACGGACCAGCGGATTTGCACGCCGGACACGACGTTCACTCTTCCGGAAGTGCGGATGGGATTTCTGCCCGGAATGGCGACGTATCGACTGGGAAAATATATCGGCCTCGGGCATGCGAAGCGGCTGATCATGACCGGCGCCGCCCTCGGCGCCGCAGAGGCGCTCCGACTGGGCATTGTGGATGGTGTGGACGCCGACCTCGACGCCGCGCTCACCCGCACCCTCGCCAGCTTTGGTCCGATGCACACCGTGGCCTTCACGTTGGCGCGGCGACTGCTGCTTGAGAGTTACAGCACCGAGTACGAAGATGCCATCGGTAACTTTCTCGCGGCCCAACACCGCGCGATCAGCCAAACGGCGTTTCTCGACACGCTCAAAAAGGAGCACGGTCGGCGTTGATCACCCCGTTTCCCGTTGATCCGGACGTACTCGCCCGCATCCGCCCCATTCAATACCGAGACGCCGCGCGCGTAGCCGAGCTGCACGAAGCGGCGATGGGCACCAGTCTGTGGGCGCGTCTGGGTCGTCCATTTTTAACCGAGATCTACAAAGCATTGGTGGACAGCCCGTTCTTCATCGGCTTCGTCTTTATTGAAGACGGTGAGATCGGCGGATTTATCGCGGGAAGTATCAACACATCCGAAATGTATCGGGATGTATTGCGTCGACGCAGCATGTTCGTCGCCCCAGTGGCGCTCGCGGGTTTGGCCCGCAGCCCCCGTGTTGCCGGGCAGCTGCTTGAAACATTCCGATACTTTTCAGTGTCGGGCGCGTCGGGCGTGTCGGCAGAGAGTCTGTTCTGCAGTTTTGTTCCTGGGCTGCGGGGCAAACGTGTCAGTGGCCACATCAACAAGGTGTTGTTCGACGAGTTGCTCGCGCGCGGGGAGAGTTCGGTGAAGGTCACGACAGAGGTGGCCAACGAGGGTGCGAATCGCCAACTGTTGAGCTGGGGATTCGAGGACCGCGGGCGGTTCCGGTTCTACGGAAAGGACATGGTCACCTACGTGCTGAACCTCACGACCTGCCCACGTGTCGAAGCGGTTTCACGGCATCCGGCGGTATGATGGTCGCCAACGACGCGCGCAGGTGAGTTCCGCATGACGCCTTTTCATTTTCGTGATCGCTTGAAGGGCCTGCTGGGTCGCAAGCCGACCGAGGCAGAAACGCCGGCACGGACCGCCGCCGTGGAGCCCGCGGTCGCGCCCGTTTCTACACCGACGCCCGTCGCGGCGGCAGCCCCCGCATCGACCCCCGCATCGCCGACGCCGCCCGCCGACGACGACGAAACACGCTCCCCGGACGAAGAAAAGCAGCATCGTCACTGGCTACGCACACGGAAAGGCATGCTCACCTGGTTGGTTGAGCACGGCGGCACGGCAACGATGGCTGACATGCACGAACGCAGCGAAAAGAAGTTCTTCGTGGCGCACCGCGGGTTCTCCCGATTGATGGAGGAATTCACGGAAGAGGGTCTGGTCGAGTACACCGCCACCACCGGTTTGGTTGTGCTGACCGACGCCGGACGCGTCGCACACCATGCCGCAAAGGAAGCGGCGGCGAACTGACCCCTTTCTTATTTTCCGTGCGGCAGGGCGGCCGCCACAATCGCGGCCGCCAGCCGGCGCGGGTGATCCAACTGCGGACAGTGCCCGAACCCGTCTGGTTCCTCCACATTCGGAAGGTGTTCCTTCCAGAAACTCAACGCACCGGCGGGCATGATGCGCTCTGCCCGTCCCCACCAGACCACGGTCGGCACTCGAAGCGTTGCCAGGATCTCCGCGTTGAGCAAGTGTTCCGAGCGGAACGTCGCGATGAACGCGCGCATCCACGGGCGAGCAAATATTCTGGCCACGCCCGGCGCGATTAGACCAGCAAACCACGGCGGCCGCGTATACAAACGGCCGACGAAATCAACCGCTTTCTGGCGGGACGACAAATCAAACGTCAGCAGAAATTCGGTAAACTCCGCCCGATTCATCGGCGCACCTGCCGGAGAGCACAACAACAACGTCCGGACCTTCTCCGGCCTCACAAGCGCATACTGCAGCGCAAACGCGCCGCCCATCGAGTTGCCAAACACCACCGCCGGCTCTGTCAGTTCGGCATCCAGCGCTTCCGCCATCGCAGCAAAAACACCTTCTGGGGTCGGATCAACCAAGTCATCGGAAAATCCGTGGCCAAGGTGATCGGGCGCAAGAATGCGACCGAAATGGTGGCGTAATCGAAGCATGAGCGGCCAGAAGTGCGTTGCGCCGGCGCCGATTCCATGCAGTAGAACAAGCGTAGGCGCCCCGGATTTTCCGGGAATATCGTATAAGTGCATTCGTCCGAGGGAGCCTTCGAACCAACGCACCTGGGCGCCGCGGAACTGCAAGTATGCGCGCAGGGCGCGGTCAACGTGGTGCAGAAATTCCATTCTCAAATCACCATCCCTTCGCCGCGACCGAAGGTTCGACCTATAGAAAAACGAGTAATTGGAACGACCTGGCCGAGCACCTCCACGGTTCCAATATCGCGCCCCGCCTCCGCCAACGCCGCGCCGATGAGCGCCGTGAACGGTCCAAACATTGCGCCGTGTCCCGAAAATCCCGCCAAGCGAATCAGGTTGGGTCGGAACCCATCAAAACCGAGAAAGGGATTATGGTCAGGCGTCGTAGCGTAATATCCGCTGGTCGTCGCCGTGATTCCGGCGAACTCCCCGAGCGGCGGCATGACCTCTGCGAGTGACATCCATGCCTCGTACCCATGCGATTCGACGCCCGTCTTGTGGAAGAAAGCGGGTTCGATCCGATCCTGATCTTCCCACGAAAATTCCGGCTCCGGCTGCGCGTCGTGCGCCCAACCCATCATGAGCGTCTCCGAATTCTCGGGACGGCAATATGCGCCGCTTGGCGAGATGGTGAGCGGCATGCGGGCCAGATCCGTGCCCGACAGGGAACCGGCACGCTCGACCATCCACAAATACCGTTTGAGTGGCGAAATCGGCAGGTCCGACGCACCGAGGAGGCGCCCCAGCCGCGGCGACCACGCGTTCGTGGCATCGATAAAAATATCCGCAGAAAACGACCCTCGCGTCGTTTGGACGCAGTCCAGCGGCCCTTCCTGCCTGGCTTCACACCCGGTCACCTCGGCGTTCTGGACCAGCACGGCGCCGGCGCGAACCGCCGACGCCATCGCTTCCGCATACACGACGTCGGGGCGCAGAAACCCGTCAGACGGACAAAATGTACCGCCAAGAACGGTCAGGCCGTCTACGAACGGAAAGCGCGCAACGAGGTCACGGGCATCCAACGCCTCGACCTCTGCCAATCCCGCGGCCCGTTGCATCGCAACTCGGGCGCGCGCGGTCTCCCATGCCTCGGTAAGCGCGTGAAGAAACAAATAGCCATTTTGCACAATCGGCGTCGTTGCCCCTCCGACTTCGTGCGTAAAACGACGGTAATAGTCCACCGAATATCGCATCCCGACGACCGTTTCCGGGATGGAAAACTGCTGCCGAATTCCTGCCGCCGTGCGACTCGACGACCCGGCGCCAAGGTGCCGCGCCTCGACGACCGTGACGCCCCAGCCCGCACGCGCCAATCGGTGCGCCGTCAGCGCACCCGTGATTCCGGCTCCGATAATGAGGGCACGCCGCGCCATGGGGACTCGGCCTAACCCATCGCCCTGCGCCCGAGGCGGGCCTGCGCTACGCTCTGATGCTCATGCCTTCCGCGCGTCAGTTCGTGTTTTTGACCACCCTCTGGGCCGTCATGGCGTGGCTTACGACGGCGGTCTGGGCCGTCAAGGCACAGGACGCGGCGTTTGCGGACGCGTTGACGCGGTACTACACCGTCCGCTCCCCCTTCGTGGGGGCGATCGCCGGCGGCCTGTGGGCACCCGTGCTTTGCGCCGGCTACCTGCCGGGGCGGGCGGGAGCGATGGTCGGTCGCCGGGCTGGATTGGCGGTGGAACGCCGAACGAGGGCGATTTTCCGAATCGTACAGGGCGCAGTGACCGGTCAGGTGGTCGGCGCAAGTGCCACTGTGCTGCTTTTGCTCATCTGGCCGAATGACATGCAGAACACCCGTTGGGACGCCTTCAAGTGGGGATTCGTCTTCTGGCGGCTGTATTGGTACCTGTTCATTCCCGCCGGAGCCCTGGCGGGAATCCTCAGCGTCTGGATTGCGGTCGCGCTCCCGCACCGCACGGCGGTGCCCGGGTGACGCTACACCTTGACGAGCGGGGAGGCACCCCCTCCCGCCCAGTAGTCCTCTGCATTCTCGATGGTGTCGGGTGGGGCAGAAGAGACGATACGGACGCCGTCGCGGTTGCGCACACGCCTGCGCTCGACACCTTGCTTGCCACGGGCCCGAATCGGCTCCTGCGCGCGCACGGGTTCGCCGTCGGACTCGCCTCCGAAGCCGACATGGGCAATTCTGAAGTCGGCCACAACGCCATGGGTGCCGGGCGCATCATTGATCAGGGCGCGAAGCTCATCGACGCCGCGATTGCGACCGGAGACATTTTCAGGGGAGAAGCTTGGCAGCGCGCGATTTCCGGTGGCACGTTGCATCTGCTGGGACTGGTGTCCGATGGCAACGTCCACGCCCACGTGAAACATCTCCATGTATTGATACGTCAGGCGGTATCCGCCGGCGTTCGGCGCATTCGGGTGCACGCCCTGACCGACGGCCGCGATGTGTCAGAGCGCTCCGCACTGCGGTGGATCATCCCTCTGGAAGAAGATCTTTCCCGATACCCAGATGCATGTATCGCATCCGGTGGGGGTCGGATGGTCGTGACGATGGACCGGTACGGAGCGGACTGGAGCATGGTGGATCGAGGTTGGCGGTGTCACGTCGAAGGAGAGGGCCGGCGCTTCTCGGACGCAACAACCGCGATCACCACGCTGTATGCAGAGGATCCCGATGTGAACGACCAGTGGCTGCCGGCGTTCGTGATCGAGCGCAACGGCGAGCCGGCCGGCCGCATGGAAAACGGGGATGCGGTGATCCTGTTCAACTTCCGTGGCGATCGCGCCATCGAAATCACGCGCGCCTTCGAGGACGAGGAGTTTTTGGTCTTCGCGCGCCATCGGCGGCCCGACGTCCGTTTCGCCGGGATGATGCAATACGACGGGGATCTCAAGTTGCCGCGGCATTTCCTCGTGGCACCCCCCGTGATTGACCGAACGGTCGGGCATTATCTGGCCGCGAATGGCCGCCGTACATTTGCAATCGCGGAAACGCAGAAATTCGGGCACGTGACCTATTTCTTCAACGGCAATCGATCGGGGACGTTGGATGCCTCGCTCGAGCGCTACGAAGAAATTCAATCGGACCGAATTCCGTTCGACGAAGCGCCCGCCATGAAGGCACGTGAGGTGACGGCTCGGGCGTGCCAGGTGATACGAAACGGAGGCTTCGATCATATTCGCATCAACCTGGCGAACGGCGACATGGTGGGCCACACGGGAAACTTTTCGGCGACCGTCCAAGCGATCGAAGTCGTCGATGAATGTGTCGCCGAATTGGTCGCCGCGTGCCGAGCTGGCAACGCCATTCTTCTGGTGACGGCGGACCACGGAAATGCCGATGAAATGTTCGAGCTGGACAAGTCGGGACGTCCCATCGTGGAAAACACGAAGACAAAGGTGCGGACAAGTCACACGCTGAACCCGGTACCTTTCCTGCTGATGGACCCGGAGGCCCGCTGGACGCTGGCGGATGTTCCCGACGCAGGAATCGCGAATATTGGCGGCACCGTGCTTCACCTCGCCGGGCTCTCCCTCCCCGAGGGATATCTGCCCTCTCTGGTGACCCATGTTGGTTGATTTCCGGTCCGACACGCTGACGAAGCCGACGCCCGCGATGCGCGCGGCCATGGCCGCCGCCGACGTCGGAGACGACGTTTTCGGTGAGGATCCGACCATCAATCGCCTCGAAGCCCGCGTCGCCGAGTTGTTGGGAAAGGATCGTGCATTATTCGTGCCCAGCGGTTCGATGGCCAACCAAATCGCCATTCGGTTGCTCACCCAACCGGGGGATGAAGTGGTGATGGAGGCGGACGCCCATCCATTCCACTACGAAGCCGGCGGCGCAGCTGTGATTTCCGGCGTGACGATTCGGCTGGTTCAAGGGCTGCGGGGAGTGTTGGACCCGGTGGCCGTGGCTGCGGCCGTACGGGCACCCAACGTCCACCACGCGCCCGCTGCAATGTTGAGCGTAGAAAATACGTCCAACCGAGGCGGCGGCGCGATTACCTCCGTTTCGCGGTGTGCCCAACTCTGCACGGTAGCGCACGGAGCTGGGCTGCGGGCGCACCTGGACGGAGCGCGTTTGTGGAATGCTGCCGTCGCCACGCAAACCGCCATCGCCGAATTTGCGAACCCCTTCGATATTGTGAACGTTTGTTTCTCCAAGGGCCTCGGCGCGCCCATTGGTTCGATGCTCACGGGTCCGGCCGATCTGGTCGACCGCGGTCGGCGGATCCGCAAGATGCTCGGCGGCGGCATGCGTCAGGTGGGCATTCTCGGTGCAGCGTGCAACCACGCGCTGGACCACCACGTCGAACGCCTCGCGGACGATCACGCGCGCGCAAGCCGGTTGGCGGAAGGACTGATGTCCTGCGGGTACGCCGTCGAGGCCAACCCGGAAACCAATATCATTTATTTCCGCGTCCGGGACGCGTCCGCGTGCACCGCGCGCCTCGCGGAACGCGGCGTCCGCGCCATCGCCCTCGCTGCGGATCGTGTGCGCCTCGTGACCCATCTCGATATCGACGATGACGGCGTCCGTTTTGCGCTGGGCGTTTTCGCTCAGTTACACCCGGGCACCGTGTTGTAGGTGGCCTCGACGCTTGCCCCCTCGGCCGGCGTGCTGGCGCCGTCGAAAACAATCGAGTTGGCCGACCCGTCGTAGGTCCAACCCGACTTGGCCGTCTTGCCATTGACCTTGACGACGATGGTCGTCGGATCGGGCGTGCGCGAGAGGTCGAACGTGTTGACGACCACACTCGCATCCGCCAGCGCCTTTACGCTCGTGGCCCAATTCGAGCAAATCGAAAGAAACAGACCGCCGGTGGCGTTGACGGCCTCATAATATCCGGATCCGTAATCTGCCGAGTTTCCCTTGCTTGAACAACCCGACGGGTAGTCTCCGGCAATCGCGCTGAACTTGACGAGCGAGGCGTCCCCCTTCTTTCCGATGACGCGGTTGACCTCTTCGCTCCAGCTTTTCGGGCCCTGCTCGGGCTCGTCGCTGACCATGATGATGTGGAGCAGCGCATCCGGGCGAAGCAACTTCTCATTGCATTCGCCAAGATCGCTGTTGTCCACGCCCACGGACGTCACATGCAGCCCGGACTCCGTCCAATTGCCGCCGCCCTTCGTGACAGCGGCTTCGAATTTGGCCTCGTAGCCCGGTGTCGTGCTCATCAACAAACCCGAGTTGTTGCACCCATCGTCATCATTGATGACCTCGATGTGCCAGTCGGTCGTGTAGTTGTTCAGCTGTGAAATAAATCCAGAAAAGTTGGTCGCCAATGATTGTTGATCGTCGTCCATCGACCCCGACTGATCGACAAAGAATACAATATCTGCTGGCGGATCGGTGGGAACGTCCCAGGTATCGGTTTTCTCAGTCCCATATTCGCCACTGCCAGACACGTCCGTGGTCCGACTGCCGATGGGTTCGTTCGATTGGGCCACCAGCGCACCTGAAAACGATTTTTCGTCATCGGCGTAGAACGTGATTTGGACGTCCGCACCGACGCCAGGATCGAGAGTCAGCGGCAGCACGTTGGGATTGGTCAGTGAAAATTCGGCGCCACCACTCATCGCCAAATCCCCGACCACCAGTTGGTCGGTCCCAACATTGGTCAGCTTGACGTCCATCGTCTTGCTGCATCCGACATATTCGGCGCCGAACACAACCGGCGAAGGATTGACCTGCAGCTCCGGCACCAACCCCTGCCCGAGGAGATTCACCGTCACCTTCTTTTCGTCCTCATCGTCGGAGGCGACGATCGAGGTGGCGGTTTGGGCGTTCGCACCCTGCGGCGAGTAGGCAACCTCAATGTCGGTGGACGTTCCGCCGACCAGCGTTAACTCCGTTTCCGCCGTCAGAATCGTAAACCCGCCGCTTGCGCCGCCGATCGTGACGCCGCTGACGGTGAGGATGCTCTCTTCCGGACCGATATTCGACACCGTGAACATCGCCGTGCCGACTTCACCCGAGCCGAGCGCGCCAAAATCCAGCTCTGCCGGCTCGACCAAAATATCGCCGACGCCGACGTCAACGTGCGCGGCCGCCTTGTTGAAATTCTGGTCGCTGCAGCCGGCGAGTAGAACGGCAAGAACGAACATGCGGCCTCCGAACCCTACGGCTTCTGCAAGGGATGGGCCGGCGAAAAAACAAGGAAGTACGGCAAATGTGGGACACGGATGCCCCACCCCGAAGGGCGTGCATGGGATCCCATGGGGCACCCATGTCCCGACGCGGGGCGACACCCACCGCGGGTCTACGCGAGCAAATCCTTGACCGTCGTCCGCTCGCTCTCCAGTTCCGCCACCGTTCCCGCCATTTTGGCGCGCGCGAACTCGTCGTGGTCAAGGCCCTCGACGATCTTCCAATTACCACCACCGGCGGTGACCGGGAACGAGAAGATCAATCCCTTCGGAACGCCATATTCTCCGTTGGAGCATACCGCCATGGACGTGAACTCGCCCGGGCGCGTGCCCAGGTGGAGCGCGGACATGTGGTCGATCGCCGCACTGGCCGCGCTGGCCGCGCTGGACGCGCCGCGCGCCTCGATGATCGCCTTGCCGCGGGTAGCAACGGTTTTGAGAAACTCACCCTGGAACCACGCCTCGTCGACAATGTCGAGCGCCGGCTTCCCGTTGACCCGAGCGTTGCGGAAGTCGGGGAACATCGTATCGGAGTGGTTGCCCCAGATGCCGACGTTGGTGACGGCACCGCTGGTGACGCCTGCCTTTTTCGCGATCTGGGCCTTGGCGCGGTTCTCGTCGAGCCGCGTCATGGCGTGAAAGCGGTCGGCGGGCACGCCCTTCGCGGCGTGGAGCGCGATGAGGGCGTTGGTGTTGCATGGGTTGCCGACCACGAGAACACGCACGTCAGACGCCGCGTTTGCTGCAAGCGCCTTGCCTTGACCGACGAAGATCGGGCCGTTGGCGGTGATGAGGTCGGCGCGATTCATGTCCTTCGTGCGCGGGCGACTACCGACGAAGAAAGCTTGATTGATTCCCTTGAACGCGGTGTTGGGATCGTCCGAGGTCTCAATGCCGTGGAGAAGCGGAAACGCCGAGTCCTGCAACTCCATCACGACGCCCTCAAGCGCCTTCATGCCGGGTGAAATTTCAAGCAACTGCAGGATGATCGGCTGATCGGCGCCGTAACAATCCCCGGCGGCGAGCCGGAAAAGGAGTGCGTAGCCGATGTTGCCTGCTGCGCCGGTAACGGCGACGCGAAGGGGGGCGTTCATGAGAGGACCTCGTTGGGGGTCCGCGATCTAACGCGTCGGATAAAGGGGCGGGATGCTTTGGAGTGCCATCGGCGACGAGGGTTGGACCGCGTTGGGAATCGCGGCGGCAGCCCTGCCGATTCAGCTCGCCATCGCGTCCATGCTCGCGATGGGGCGGCGTGTACCGGCCGCCGCATCGCTGCTGATGCCCACGATCGTGCTTTCGTTCGGTTTGGCCGGCGTCGTTCGAGGGTTCGACGACGCCATTCACGCGCTGCGCCACATGCCGGACCCTGCGTACGCGCCGTGGTTTGCGATTGTCGATCGAGCGCGTTCCGCCGCGCCGATCGTGCCTGCCGCGTGGGCCGCCACGCTGCTACTCGTCGTGCCGGCCGTCGGGGCGGCGCTCGGTGGATTGCGGGAACCGAAACGCGGGTTCATCGGCCCGATGCTCGCCGCAAGTGCGGCCATGTTTGCTTGCCTCGGTTTGGTCGGTGCAGGCGTGCTGACAGCACCGTCACTTGCGATGCCGGGGCTGGCGATTGGGGTGCTCGGCCTGAGCGCGGCCGGGGCTGCCGCTGCGACGCGGCCGATGCGGGGAACGACCGCCGCCACCGGCCTCGCGGCGCTTGGCATGGGCGCCATCGCGCTGGCACTCGCGGGCGCAGGCACGCGGGAGTTTGCTATTGCAACCCTGTTTCCCGACCTCGACTCCCCCTTTGCGGCGTTCGCTTCCCTCGGAACCACGCTGGACGAGGCGCGGCGGGTCGACACGGTGCTTGTTGCGACGCTGGCATTGGCAGTGCTGGGCGCGCTACCGGGCATGTTGTTCGTTCGACCGAAGGTGCTCGATGCGGCCAGCGGGCTCGATCTGGTTGGTTGTGCCGTGGCTTTCGTCACGCCGCTGCTCGGCCTCGCCTGGGCGCTCGCCCGTCGCCACGCGCTGACACGACTCGCGGGCGTGTATGCCGTCGCTGTACTCGACGGCGGACCCGGGTATGATGTCCCGCGCGTAGAGGTTGTTCCACCTCGGGTTTTCGTCGTGTCCCCCACGCCGATGTGGTTGGCGCTACACGACGGTGGTGGGGTCGAGAAGTCGCCTCTTGCCGGTGATATCAACGGCGTCAGTGACAGCATCGGGCGTGGCGATGCGCTGAGCCTGCCGCCGACGATGGAAATGCTCGACGCGTACCTCCTCCTCGCCGGCGCCGACGTCGGCGAGATCTCGCTGGTCGGGTGCGGGCAGACTGCGCCCGCTGAACGACGACGAATCGCGACGGATCCGTTGCGTGCCGTCGGCCTTTGCGGCGCCGTTCCCCTCCGCCTCCGGGTGGTTGAGAACCTGACCGTGCGCCGCACCCTCATCGCCCTGAAGGACGGGGAATTCGATGACGCCGGCGAGATCGTGGCGCTGGCGGATTTGGCGAACATCGACGGCCATGACGTCGTCTTGCGCGCGCAAGCAGACGCGACGGTTTCGGACCTCGTCGGCGCGCTCTGGGCGCTCCGCAAGGCCCGCCGCGTCTACCTCGGATGGGGCGTGGACCTCGACGGCTCGGACATCGCGGTCGGTGTGAATCCCGACCTCTGGGTGGACGCGGGTTAGTCGCGCGCATGGCCACCGATTGGCGTCGTCTCGTCTCCCTCGCTCGACCTGAAACCGGTCTTCTCGCGTGGGGCACCCTCGCGCTGTTCGTCGGCAGCGGGCTCACGCTCGTGTTTCCGAAGGGCATCGGAATCCTGATGGACGCCGTGCTCAAGCCGGACGG
Organism: Klebsiella pneumoniae; assembly: GCA_945861635.1. Classification (GTDB taxonomy): domain Bacteria; phylum Myxococcota_A; class UBA796; order UBA796; family SXON01; genus CAMAWH01. The sequence continues at coordinate 12,719 of CAMAWH010000001.1, forward strand.
CAAGGCCATCATGGACGCAGCGATAGCCGTCCTGTTCGTTGTCTTCATTTTCTCCGCCTTTGCCTCGTTCTTCCGCGCCTATTTCTTCACGCTGGCGGGGGAGCGCGTCGTAGCCCGACTCCGAAAAGACCTTTTCGGCAGCATCATTCGTCAGGAAATCGGGTTCTTCGACGGGCAGCGCACCGGGGAGCTGGTGAACCGGCTCGCCGCGGACACCGGCGTCCTCCAGAACAGCGTCACCGTCAACATTTCGATGGCCTTGCGCTTCACGCTCCAGGGCGTCGGTTGTGTCGCCATCCTTTTCTGGACGAGCTGGCGGCTCTCCCTCGTGATGTTGGCGATTGTGCCGGTCGTGGCCGTCGGTGCCGTCGTGTTTGGACGCACGGTGCGCACCCTCTCTCGCAAGGTGCAGGACGCGCTCGCCGCGGCGGCGGAGGTCGCCGAGGAATCCGTATCCAACGTTCGCACCGTGCGCGCGTTTGCCCGGGAAGAGGGAGAGGTGCACCGCTACGGCGTGCGGATCGACGAGGCGTTCGGGCTTGGGCGTCGTCTCGCGATTGCATACGGCGCCTTCCAGGGGGCCGGTGGATTCGCTGCGTACGCCGCCATCGCCGGTGTGCTCTGGTACGGAGGCACGCTGGTGATCGCAGGAGAGATGGGCGTCGGTGACCTGACCTCGTACATGCTCTACACGCTATTTCTGGCGTTTGCGCTCGGTGGCTTGTCTTCCATCTACAGTGACTTCAATCGCGCTATCGGCGCAAGTGAGCGCGTGTTCGAGCTCATCGATCGCGCTCCCGGTGTGGTGAACACCGCGGGTCGCCGCCTCGCGGAGGTCCACTCCCGAATGGCCCTGAAGGACGTACGGTTCAACTACCCAACGCGGCCGGAAGTTGCCGTATTGAAGGACGTTTCCCTCTCCCTCGAACCGGGAAAGGTGCTTGCCCTGGTCGGACCCAGCGGGGGTGGAAAAAGCACGGTTGCGTCACTATTATTGCGGCTCTACGATCCAGACGCTGGTGTGGTTTCCCTTGATGGAGTGGACGTTCGGGAGCTCGACACCGTGTGGCTCCGCGAGCAGATTGGCATCGTTGCGCAGGAGCCGGTCTTGTTCGCGACCACCATCGCGGACAACATCCGGTACGGCCGTCCGAACGCGTCCGGTGCGGAGGTAGAAGCCGCCGCAAACGCTGCGAATGCTCACACCTTTATCCTCGCGTTTCCCGAGGGCTATGCTACGATCGTCGGCGAGCGGGGCGTACGCCTGTCGGGCGGCCAGAAGCAACGGGTGGCGATTGCACGGGCGATCCTCAAGGATCCGAAGGTGCTCGTCCTCGACGAGGCCACCAGCGCGCTCGACGCCGAGAGCGAACATCTCGTGCAGGAAGCGCTCGACCGGTTGATGAGGGGACGAACCACGCTCGTGATCGCCCACCGACTCTCCACCGTGAAGGACGCGGATCGCGTGGTCGTCATCGACGGTGGACGGGTCGCGGAGGCGGGCACGCACGACGAGCTCATCCTCCGGGACGGTGTCTACAAGCGCCTCGTGGAGCGGCAGTTCGCCGGGTAGACACATGGGCATGGACCACCACGAGTTCGCTGGACTCGCTGCCGCCCTCGTTTCGATGCTCGGCTACCCGATCTACCTGCTTGATTTTCTGGGGCCGGGAACCGCTCCGCTACGGCGTCGTATGTTCAGGGCACTCGGCCTGCGCGGAGGAACCGCTCCGCGTCTGGCGAGTTGGGCCATCTGGGCCGCCGTTCAGGGAGTGATCTTTACAGGCGCGCGCGCGCAGGGCGCGACGGCGACGAACCTGCTGCCGCTCGCCTATTTCGTTGGCTGTGTCACGGTCACCGCGGCTGCCGCGCGCGTTGGCACTCGCGACGTCGGGAGACTGGACGTCGTCTGCTTCGCGTTGGCCGTCGTAAGCCTGGGATTGCTCGTCGTGGTCGATGACCCTGTGTCCGCCTTGGTCCTTGCCATTGGGACGGATACAATCGCGGGCGTACCGACGCTGGTGGCGGTGTGGCGCAATCCGCGGAGTGAGAGTCTGGCCGGCTGGGTGTGTTTCTTGACCGGGGCGGGGCTGAACTTCTTCGCGCTGTCGAGTCTGGATCCGCGAACCTGGAGCATTGAAACTGCGGGATACACCATCGTGGTCGTGGCGCAGCAGTTGTTTGTCGTCACACGAATCATTCTCGCCCCGAAGCATGTTCGCGACGGACCAGCGGAAGGCTCAGCGGCTCGGGTCATGCATAGGGGAAGCACCGGCGAAGCACCCGACAAGTAGCCGGACGACGGGCGCCGCCTACGGAGCAGGCCGCGCGTGCTTTCGAACGCCCGCGCCATCGCGCCCGCTCTTGACGTCTCGCTCGCTACGCCGCCGCTCCGCCTCGCGTGCGGCACGGTCGGCGGCGCGCGCAGCCGCACGTTCCGCAGGTGCACGCGGTCGTATCTCCGATTCGGGTTGCCAAATGTGGCTGCCTTCGGCGCATGCGCCCGCCGTGAGCGGCAGCACCCAACCACCGTCCACGCGCGCGCCGAAAACGGGAGTAAGCGCGGCCTCGATCGCCTCGGCTGCGCCCTCCGACAAGAAACCTTCGCGTGCACGCAGGCTCGAATAGCCGTCGGCCCGCAGCGCGACGCCATCGAGGACCAATACGCACGGATCGACCACGGGTGCGTCCGCTCGAAAGCGATTCCGCATTCGCACGGGCTCCTGCGGGATGACCAACGCGAACCACGCCAACAACGGGCGATCCGGCGCGAGTTGCAAAGGGTCCGGAGAGGCGGCCGGCGAAAGCCATCGCCGCGTGACCGCCCACGTGTCGATCGGGAGGACAAGCGAGCCGACGGCGGGCGTTTCCACCGTCGCCGGCAGTTCCAGACTCCACCAACGTTGCGGCGATCTCCCGGCCATCTCCGCCAGTAATGCCACCATCGCGAGCACGGCGAAGCGCGCGCGCCCCGCCACCGCCACCCCCGCCGCGATGGCCAGAAACGGCACGGCGAACGCGATGATCCGCGCCCAGCCCCGCACCAGCGCAAACGGTCCGCCCAGCGCAACCCATGCCGAGGTTGGACCCCACGCCCGATTACCGAACAGGGTCGGCTCGGGTCCGGCAGCCTCCCAAAGGCAGAAAAGGCCAATCCCGGCGGCGAAACGCGCGTTCCAACCGCCACGCACGGCGCCGACGATGGCCGCCGTCAGCAGCACCCATCCCACGAAAGGAGCCGCCTCGTACCCGGGAAGATCACGACCCGGCGTGAAGCCGTCCGTGAGCAGCAACGACAGGTCGAACGACGCGACGCGATGCGCCGACGATCGACCGACAACGCCGACATACGGAAACGTCTGAAGCGCCCAAACCAGCGGAGCGATGGCGGCGGCAGATAAGGCGGCCACGCCGACGAGACCGAACACGGTCGTCCGACGCGACCCCGCGATGGACAGTGCCCACAGCGCGAGCAAAGGCTCCGTGAACGCCACGAAGATAGCGGCGTACCCGCCCGCCCACAGCGTCGGGACGAGAGCGACCGCGGCGAGCGCCCAAGCCGGCCCTGCTCCCCAGCCACCCCCCGGACGGCGCGCCGCCCAGAGCACCAGGCCAACGTGCAACGCGTAGAAGCCGTAGTCCTGCGCCTCCGTACGCCCGGCGTCCGCGAACCGATGGAGAAACAGGGAGCTTGCCCCGGCCACCATCGCGAGTCCTGCGCCAAACCCGCCGACGTCCTTCTCTCCCAGCACCGCCTTTGCCCCGATGGCCGCGCCCGCCGCGCTCGCGAGCACGACCAACATATGCCACGTGTTCCAACCAAGCGCGAATCCGCGAGTGCCTCCGCCGGCAATACGGAAGGCAGGGGTCATCGCCAGGACAGTGGTTGGCTCCAGCGCGGCGGCCATCGCCGCGTCGGCGAGCACCGGATGTTCTGCACGAACGAACGGGCCGAAGCGCGACAAACCCACCAGCGACGCCGCGAGTGGAGGCGCGTGCGACGCGATTTCCGTCTGCAGGTCCCCGATCATTCGCGTGGCCGGAGCGGCGAGCACCGGCCACACGAAATGGAGGATCGCGAGCGCGGACACCACGACGCCAGCGCGCAGACCGATCGGCCATCGGGCGAGAAACCCACAATTCATCGCGAACCAGCGTATTGCGCCGGGCCCGTTGCCGGCCGCCTACACTCGCACAATCTCCCCTTTCGACCGAACCATCTTGTCATCACCAATAACGCCGCAGCTCACGAAGAACTTGATGGCCTCCTCGACGGTCATGTCGATGTACACCACATCGCGGCGGGAGAGCACGACTGGATAGCCGAGATGCAGGTGGTTCGAGGGGAAGAAAACCACCATGCGGTCGTCTTCCGGGTCCGAGGTGACGCGCTCGTTGGCGACAAGCCCCAGCGTATGGCGCCCGACCATCGGGTATTCAACAAGCACAACCTGCGAGAACGGCAGTTTCGCGTCCTCTGCGAAGGGCGAGACAATCTGCCGCGTTGCGTTGTACAGGGAACGTACGAGCGGCACACGCGCGATGATCGTTTCAAAACCGGCAAGCGCCTGCTTGAAGAACACTTTTCGGGTAAGGTAGCCGACGCCGAGGACGAGCAGAACGGTGACCATCAGGCCGAGGCCGGGGATGTGAATCGGCGAGCCGGCCGCCACCGACAACCAACCGTCGATGTGGTTGCCAAGCACACCATCCACCATCTCGAACAACGCAAGAATGATGCGCCACGTGATGAACAGCGGCAGCAAAGCTAATAAACCGGCCAGGAAGGATTGACGCAGCGATTGGGTCACGAGAGAGTCTCCGGATCGAATGTAGGCACGGCCCAGCCGGCGCAGTACGCGTCGGCCGTCGTCTCGTCGATAGCAACGGCCGTCGGCACGGTGAGCACGCCGGCAACGCGGGGGAGCACCATGCCCGTAAGCGTCGTGACCTCTGCGCACACAGCCGCCAGCAGATCGCGACCGGAAAAGGCGATGTCCACGACGTTGTAGACCTTGTTGAGCGCGTAACGCGGCGCTCCGCCCGGCCGCAGCCGTACCGTCAAATAATACCAACCCGGGAGCGTACACGCGGCGAGCCGCGACACCAAGGTGCTTGCCGGAGTGCCGACGGTCACGACTTCTGCGCTCGGCCCGCCGATGTAGACTTTGCGGCCCTCCCGGCCATCTTCGAACAACTCTGTCGTTACGACACCCGCGCGTCCCACAACGCCCTCGGGCACCTCCCAGCCGAGGCCGCGGAGGGTCGCAACGTCGATGACGCCTACTCCCCAGTGATCCTCTTGTTGGTAGACCTTGATGCGCGGCGGTGCGCCCGGCGCGTTCCCCCTGTCAAACGCCACAGATACCGTCGTGACCGCCGCCGAAATGCGCAGCGGTCGGGCCCACCGTCCGCCGATGGTCGTCAACAAACGATCCAGCCGTTCGAAGAACTCCGGCCCCTCCCAACGGTCGTTGACGGTGAACCCCGAACCGCCGTCAGAGACCCGGTAGACGTCGTATTTGAGACCGTTTGTCGCAGGCGGAACGATCTCCGGAAGGTCGATGTTTACCAACTCGCGGAAGGGGGGGGGCATGTCCCCAAGCAGCGCGAGCGTGCCGTCGCGATGCGCGCGCGGACCTAGCATGACCACCTCGCGATCGGGGGGCGGGCCGCGCGTCGTCACGCGCCGAAACGCCGTTCCGGTTGCGACGCGAGTACCGCGCGAAGGCGATCGGGCGTCAGGTCCGGCCACAACTCCGACAAGAACGCCAGCCGAGCCTCGGCGATCTGCCAGAGCAAAAAACCGGCGCTGAGGTGCGACTCGCCGCCGGTGCGAATCACGAGATCGACAGGAGGAAGATGGGCAGTCCAGAGGTGGCGCGCGAGATCTCCCGGTGCGCCGGCGACGGCCGCGCGCCGCGATGCCTCCTCGATTTCCTCTCGCCCGTCGTACGCCATCAACAGCACGACCCGACGCGGGCCCGCTCCGCCCACGGGAAAGCCGCCCAGCGCGGGGCAATCGCGCTCTACGTGTCCGAGCACGTCGAGAGCGGCGCCATGACGCAAAAGCAGGGCTTGGCCCTCCCCCTTCAACCATGCCCCGAGCGCACCGACGATCTCGGCAACCTCTCCCGGATCACGCTTGCGCAGGTTGGCGGGCGAGCCCCACCAAAACGTAACTACCTCAAGGCCCGCCTCGAAAGCCACCTCCGCCAACACGCCCACGTTCGCGATGCCGGCACGGTGGCCCGCGCCGACCGAGACACCGTTCGCGCGCGCCCAGCGCCGGTTGCCGTCGGGAATGAACGCGATGTGCCTTATAGGGAGCAGGATCCGCCCAGTACCAGGCCGGTATAGTTCGTCTCCAAAACGATCGCGTTGGACTCCGGTTCGGTGTCGGTTTCAGCGATGTGTCGCAACGCGAGCCACCCGGGACGAATCCCTTGACCGGGTAGCGTCAGCGCGGATGCGAAATCGGTCGGACCGTCGACCCAGTACGCGAAAACCGTCGCGACGCCGTCACACGCGGGGTAGCCGGGCGAGTCGCCATCGGTAAAATCCGCGCTGTTGTCCGCATCGATGTACGTCAGCGGAAACTCCACGGCGGCCAAAAACCCGCCGCCGACGTCGTAGAAGTGATCAGCGGAAGGGCGCCCGTGCAGGTCGATTTCCCACTCGGCACCAAGATATTCCTCGTCGTAGAGCCAGTGGGCGACCGGGTGCCCCGCGCTCAGAGCCCCTGGCACCATCGCCAAGCGGACGCTGGCGTCGGGCATAGGACCTTCCAGCGTGCCTGACAGCGAAAGATCCAGATTGAGGGAAAGGTTCCGCTCCATCGGAATCGCGTCCAGCGGCCAGAGCGTCGGCACCTGATTTTCGCCATTGATCTTCAGCGCGTTCCAGCCCAGCTCGATGCCAGCACCCGCGAGCTGGGGATTCAGCGGTTCACCGGCGTACAAAAGCCAGTTTGGACCCGCGCCCGTGAACGTTTCTCCGTCGTCGAGCTGATTGTTCTCCGCTTCATCGTCATCATGCAGCGCCGGGAAGAAGAAACCCGCGTTCCACGCCGCTCCGGAGTCATCGACGATGTCGAGCAACGCCTCGTCCGGCGCCGGCGCGTCGACGGTAATGGACGCACCGGCGGCTGCGTCGAGCAAGATCTCACCGCCGGTGATGGCGGTCTCCCCCGTCTCCTGGTCCGTCACGATGCCAAAGTGAATGATTGCGAAGGCTTGTCCAGTCGTTTCCCCATCCACGACGAACGTGAGGCCGGTGGTGTCCACGTCCGCATCGCTGTCGGAATCCGCGTCAGAATCCGCGTCCGCATCGGCCGAATCGCCGGAAGCGGAGTCGGCACCGATGATGGTCTTGGAATCGCACGCGCCCACGCCGGCGGCGATGGCGAGACTCGAAAGGGACGCGCACGAATAAAGTCTCATGAATCGTCTCCGCCCGACACCATGCCCCCGTCGGGACGCCCGCGCAAGCGCGTTGACGCGTCGTCTACAGGAGAACCGGCTTCTCCGCGTACACCTTCGGCTTCACTCCCGGCGCGGCCTTGGCCAATTCCTTGTCCTGTTCCAGCATCCACGCCTTCAAACCGTCGGGATTCTTGAACGGCGCCGGCGGCGTCACCACCTTCATGTCGCCCTTGCAGTCCTTTGGCAGGTGCCACTCAAAGCCATTGACCCTGCCTGGGATGCGGATGGAAAGTTGGTCGGGCCATGCGTGCGTGCCGCCGTTGAGCGCGGCGGTATGGACCTCCACCTTGACATCCCCCTTCTTGCAGGTTGCGACGGTGGTTGCGTAAATGCCGTAGAGCAACGTGCCATCCGGCTGCAGGAAGTCCCTGTAGCGGACGACCGCCATCGCATCACTCGCCTCCTCGGCACGAAGGTCCATCAGCGTGATGCGGGCCTGTTCGACGGCCTTGATCGGCAAGGTGGGAGCAAGCCCGCGGATGGAATCGGCCGCGAGCTGCGCCGCCTCCGCGTGGATGCCTTCGGGCGAACCGACGCCCGCCGCATTCGCAAACGCGGCAACCAGGAAGGCCGCGACCTCGGCATCTTTTTCCTCCGTCAGGCGCACAGTCAGGGGGGCGATCGCCTCTTTTCCAAGGTTTGCGGCAAATGTTTGAACGATGCTCTGGTACCGCGCCCGATCGTTTCCGGGCGATTGCAGGGCCCCGCTCAACAACTCCTGCGCGAGAGGTGCCCGGCACTCGTCGAGGCCAGCATACCAGCGGTCCGACCAGAATTTATCGCCGACCGACTTGAACGTCGCGACGAAAAACTCCGGCACTTCCTTGTGGGTGCACGACTTTCCGAGGGCATCGATGAACTGTGAGCGTTCGTCGGGCTGAAGCCCCCCGGTCCAGCTTCGCACCAGATCCCCGAGACCGAGCTTCATGGCAGCCAGGGCAGCTGCGTCACCCCCGGGACCGGAAATGATTTTCGGAAAGATCAACGGCGCCTGCGCGGTGGCACCCGCGGCATCACAGGCGGCGAACTCCGCGAAGGCCTTGCCGGCGGCGGCCGGGCCAGCTTCCATCATAGCGGTGTACTGCGGCACGCACGCGGGCGTGGTGGGGGGCGGCGGCGGACCCTTCTTGGCCGGAGCAGCGAGCGCGGTGAGAACCAGTGCGATCAGCATGGGGAAGACCTCAACCAGCCGGATATAGAAAAACAGCTCCGAATGCAAGCCGCACCCGACATCCCCCGCCTCCTCCGCCTCCTCAAAATCACCCTGGGCGTAAACGTGACGATGATCGTCGTCAACGCCGGCGTGCTCTACGCGCTGCTCGTGTTTGTCGTAGCAGCGCCCGCCGCCGTCGATGGCGTGGACCCGTTTGCCGCCGAAGTGGATGGGGTGGCCGGCGCCGACAAGGTGAAGGGTGACCCGCGGGAAGAGATTCGCGATTTCTTCGATCGAACCAGCGATCTGCTCGACCGCGCGGCACGAAAAAATGGCACGAATCCGGCCGATGTACTGCCAACCCAAAAGGAAATGGAGGAGGCGGTGGAGACGCGAACGATCCACTCCGACCAATCGCAGGCCGTACTACAGAAGCTGCGCGAGGGATTCGACTACTACAACCTCGCCTGGCCTACGGTCGTACCCGAGCGATAGCGGCGTGCGGGTTCACCAAAGCCTTCAGAAGACCATGTAGATGAACGGCGCGACGTAGTGGATGCCCTGCAGGAAAATCAACACCCCCGCGAGCGCGACCAGAACCACAACCAACGGCACCATCCACCACCGCCCGCCGCGCGCGAGCATCGACACAAGCGCACCGGCCGTGCCCAGACGCAGGAGCAGGCCGTCAAAGCGGCCGGGTCGGTAGCCGTCGGAGCTCGGCGGAAGCGCCGCCGTCACGGAGGCGTCTGTTGGGGCGCAGGCAGCGAGGGCGACGCCCCGCCCCACGAAGCCGACGAACCGGCCACCAACGCCGGTGCAACGAGCGGGGTGAGCAGGGCCGCGACGCGATCTCCCCCTTCACGGGTCAGGTGATTGCGATCCGCAAGGAGCACGTCGATCGGAATGCCTGCGAAGGCCGCGTACAGATCAAGGAAGTCAACACCAGGCAACTCGCGGGACAAGCGCTCCTCCATCGCCCAGTATCCGTCCAGATGGCCGGCAACCATCGTCTGCGCAAATTCGGTCACGAGGACCACGCGCGCGCCCGCCGCCGTCGTCAGCGCAATCACGTTGCGAAGGTTTTCCTCGGCGTCGGCAAGGGGAACGGCCGCGACCATCTGCGGGGTCGCAGGGGGAGGTCGAACAAGCAATGAAAGGCCGGTGATCAGCCGGGAAGCCGATGAAATGGCGTCGAGTCCACTCACCGCCGCGCCGCGCGATGCGAGCTTGGCGGCCCGCTGCTTGCGCGTGATCGGCGCATCCAACGTCAGCAGGTCATTCACGCCGAGGTACACAATCGTGACGGCCGGGGCGTCTGCCGCGTACAACTCCGCCGCACGGTGGGCAACGTCGAAGCTGTCGCGACCCGAGTCGCCATAGTTGCGCATTGCGATGCCTACGCCCTCGGGAACCGAACCGCACAGCAGGGGCAGGAGTTTCGCGGGGAAGAACGCCTCCGGCTCGCCCCGAAATTGGTAGGCTCCGCCCGTCGATGAACCGCCGAAGGCGTACACCGTGCGCGCCGGTGGCACGGCGCCGCAACTGGACGTCCAATACGGCGCAAACTCGCGGGCGTCGGACGGAGAGCTCCCGAGCGTGGCGCCTTCGAGGGCGGCGGGGGTCCAGCCCTCTGCCAGATAGGTGGACCGAAGCGCCGCCTCCGCGGCGACCGGGAGCGCGAGTAGATGGAGGAAGAATGCGTCGGTTCCGGCGCGTGCGGCACGGTTGGCAAACGTCGGTGCGTCCACGACGATGCACAACATGCGCCACGCGATCGCCGGCAGGAAGCCGACCGACCACGTTCCCGCAGAAATCGCTATCAACGCCGGAAGATCACGCATGAGAACGGCGAGGGGCGAGAGTCCAGCCGAACGCGCCATCCACACCGGGGCTCCGCAGAAAGCCAGCCCCGGAAGTGCAAAAAGAATTTGCCACCCCGAGAGTTCCCGCGAGGCCACGATATCGGCCACTACGACGACGGCGAACAGCGCGGGCCACGGCAGTTCCGCGCGCGGCCGCCGCGGAAGGATGAGCCAGCCCGACCGAAGCAGCGCAAGCGCGATCAGCGGCAGCAAAGCCACAGCGAAGGCGCCCGATCTCAACGCCGCCGCCGGCGTATGCAGCAGGTACAACCGGTTGCACACCGCCCGCCATGCCGGATAGTGAAGGTTCACGGCGATCACCGCCGGCGTGAGCGCAACGAGCGCAAGCACGCCACCCGCAACGCGACTGCGGCCAGCGCCGATGAGGGTCGCGATGGCCACGCCCAGGAGGACGCCCAACCCCGCGGCATATCCATGGACGACCGCCGACACCGGTGCCGGCGCAAAAGTGCGATCGAGGATCACGCTGCCATCCACCGCCTCGATGAAGACGCGGCGGATTCGGGCGGAGGCCGTTCCCGGAGACAACTCGACCGTGCCAGGAGAAGCAGCCGACGCTTCGACGCCATTTACGGCAGCTACTCCGCCGCGAACGGTCAGTGAAACGACGCCGGACCGCGCGTGCGCCGTCCACGTCTCGACCGGATGGACGCGGAAGGCGTCCGGCGTGACCTCAATCGGGCGGGCAATCGCCCCAGCGGCCCCGCGGATGTTGACAATGACCGAACCACTGCCTCGGCCAAACTCGACATCGAGGCGGGCCACCGGACGCGGATCCCGCGGAATAAGCATGTCCGCACGCCCAAAGCTGCGGAGCGCAAGGAGCAGCATGCCGTCCACGACTCCCGTGCCCGAGGTGACCCCGGAATCGGCCAGGCCCTCATCGTGACCAGGAACGAGCAGGTTCCACTCCGTCGTATCGAGCGAAACGGGCGATCCAAGCCGCGTTGCGACCCAGGGCGCACCCGCCCAACCGAGCACCGCTCCGAGAATGGCTCCGACCGCGAGCAGGACCGCCGGATGCGCCTGCCGACCGCGCCGCGCCCTCATTTCCCCTCCGGTTGGAAATTGTAGCCGTTGCGATGCAGTTCCTCGATGTAGGCGGGATCGAGCTTCAGCCGCGTTGCGGCTGCGGCGTCGGACCGCGCGGCGCGGAAACGATCCCACCGCGTTTGCAGATCCGTGACGACATCGGCGTGCTGCGTTGCGATGTTGCGGAGTTGGCCGGGATCGGCGCCGAGGTCGTACAGGCACGTGGCCGGCTCGCCGGGCTTCCGCGGAGGATCGCCCCCATCACAGCCGCGATCCTGACGGATCAACGCCCACGGGGGCGCGACGACGGCGCCGCGCGGAAAGCCGTCGTTGTGCCAGGAAACGCCGCCTTCGACCAGGGTCGTCGTGCGAATGGAATCCGCGGTTCCGTCAAACAACGGCAGCATGGACGCGCCGTCGATGGCGGCCGGGGTCACCGCGCCGACGAGGTCGAGGATCGTCGGCAGCAGATCGACCTGACTCACCAAGCCTGGGATCGGTCGCCCCGCCATGCCGGGCACTTTCATCGCGAGAGGAATATGCACGACACCATCATAGTAGGCATCTCCATGGAGTAGTTCCCCGTGGTCGTCGAGGGATTCTCCGTGGTCCGCAAGCACGACGACAATGGTCTGGTCCAAACGACCGCGCGTCGCCAGCGCTACAGCAATTGCTGCGAGATCGAGGTCCATCCGGCGCACGGCCTCGGCGTAGTGGCGCTTCCACACCGCAACGCCGGGCGCACCCGCCGCGCGCACGCCCGCTTGGACGGGATCCTTGCCGGCGATCTCTACGACACCTCGCTGCGCGGTGCCCCCCGCGGTCCCAGGCATTGCAACACCTGCCTTCCGGACGCTGCCCGCGCCGAAAAGCAGGCTCGTGACCCCGGTTTCGTCGGTGGGCTCGTCTTCCAGAACGAACGGAAAATGGGCTGTTCGCGTGTGGAACATCGCGAACAGCGGCAGGGCCGGGTCGGCGGCTGCGATCCACGCGGCAGCGGGCGCCGCGGACGCGCCGCCGGGTCCAACCACACCGCCTTTGGAGCGTCCGTCCGGCGTATCCCGCGGCGGCGGGATGATGTCCATGTGCTGAAATCCGCGATCCAGGCCGTAATCCGGGCGAAACCCGCTCGGCGCGTCGATCGTAAATGCGCCCGTGCGGTACCCGTAGTAGCCGAGCACCTCGGGAAGCGTCGGCACGTCAGCCACCAACCCCTTGTCCCACCCCGTCACCCCCGTCGAGGAGCCGAAACGGCCTGTCAAAACGGCCGTCAGGCCGGCGAGCGTGAAATTCGACGCCGCCCACGCCTGATCCATGCGAAATCCGCCTGACACGAGCGCGTCAAGCGCGGGCGTCAGGCTCGATCCCGGCGAGTATCCGCCGACGTGATCACGCCGCAGCGAACACATTGTGATGACGATGACGTCACATCCCGGACAGCGCGCACCGGTTTCGGCTGCCTGAAGGTCCGCCGGCGCTGCGGCGTCAAACGTTCCCGAACCCGCACGCGTCACGATGGGTTGCGACACTGCGCCCACGGCGTCCAGAGCGGCGCCGGCCAAGGGCGTGCTCCCGCCGAGCGCGGCGTCCGCCGCGCCGTCCCCTCCCCCCAACCAGACGCCATACGCGATGCTCCCGACACCGAGTGCACCGAGCGTCAGAACCGCGATGGCAGCGAGGCTACGTGCCATCACGACGACCGGTTGCATCAATGCGCGATTTCCAATCTCCCCAGTACGGGCCGGTGCCTTCGAAGCGATCCTCTCCGTCGGGAATGCCGAGGTGTTTTCGGAGCGCACGACGCCCGGACGCCCGATCGTTATGGTAGCGGAATCCGGCGTCATCGTAGCGTTGCGCGGAGCCGACGGGGCACGCCGCGCGCGAATGGCAGATCTGGGTGCATCGATCGGATGAACCCTTGAACGCGCCGCACGCGCTCACCGACCACGAACCGTCGGGAAACGCCCCCCCAGGACAGGCCGTCATGCATGGCGCAGGACAGTCGCTACACGGATCGAACTGCATCGGGTTGGCAAACGGAAGGTCGGCGGCTATGAAACACGCGGCGCGCAGGCCAACCCACGGGCCAAAATCCGGATGCAGCAGGAGCCCCAGACGACTGGCCGTCCCAAGGCCGGCGAGCCGCGCGGCGACGCGGAAGTCGATGTGGAGATCGGCCTCCGCAGCCGCGAAAAACCATCGTCGTGGCGTGCTCCCCCACACGACGTCCGCCGCGAGCACCGCGCGACGCGCAAAAACGTCCAGCGGATTCGCCTCCTCCAAAAAGTGCGCGTGATTCGCCTCTAAATCCCCCACGAAAGCGCGCCACATCGCGGGGCCGCCGTTTCCAATGACGACGATTGCGCGCGTGGGTGGGAACAGTGCTGCCGTCGTCCGGGCCGGGAGAGCCTCGGCGTTCCACGCCGACGGGTTGGCGACACCGACGAGATCGAGTCCCGATGGAGCGAGCAGGGCAGTCATCTGTGCAAGCGGCGACACGCCGATACGCTACCACGCGAGGGCGGCCGGGTTTGCGCGGACGCCGGACCGTGCGAGATTGGCTGCGCACATGCCTTCCGACCCGCTGTTTATCGTTGGCACCGAACGCTCGGGTTCGAATCTGCTGCGGTTGATTCTGGATAGTCATTCCTCGATCGTGATTCCGCACCCGCCGCATGTCGTGCGGTACTTTGCGCCGCTGGTGTCGAGGTACGGAAATCTCGCGGAAACGCCGCGTTTTCGAGCGCTCGTGGACGATGTGCTGCAGCTGGTGCACGCGCACATTCATCCGTGGCCGTGGGTGCCCGGCGCGGATGAGGTCATCGAGCGGTGCGCGAGTCGTGATTTACTTACCATCTACGCCGCACTTCACGACGCTGTGAAGGAACGGAGCGGCAAGAATCGCTGGGGCTGCAAGAGCACGTTCATGATCCACGTCGCCGAGGAGGTGCTGCGTCGTTGGCCTAACGGGCGACTACTTTGGTTGTACCGGGATCCTCGCGACGTTGCGGCGTCGTCGCGCGACTCCGTGTTTTCCACGTTTCATCCGATCCATACCGCCCGCCTGTGGACGGAACAACAGGATCTCGGCCTGCAAATCGAGGCGAAGCAGCCGGGGAACGTGTTGCGCGTGCGATACGAGTCCCTCGTCGCCGATCCGGAGGCCGAGGTCACCCGAATTTGCACCTTTCTGGGAGAGAAATTTCAACCGGGGATGCTGCAATGGTTCGCGGGGGCCGAGGCAAAGCGCTCGGCGGCGTTGGCGGAGTCCTGGAGCAACACAGCAGCGCCGATGCGCGAAGATCGGCGGGAACGCTGGCGGCGGGATTTGACGCCCATGGACGCGCGCTCAGTGGAGGTCATCGCCGGCGCCACGATGGCAGCGCTCGGGTACGCGCGCGCCGATGAAACGTCGGAAGGGGTCGCGGCGGCAAGGAACGCTGGATGCAGCATATGGCTGGCCGATCGATGGATGCGGGCGCGCGTCGAGCTCCGATCCATTCGTCGCGACAAAAATGCATGGAAGCGCTGGCGCCGCGGCGCGGTGATGGCGCGGATCCGGTGGCGGTTGAGGCTGCGTGGACGCTGAATCGCTCGCGCAGCTTCGCGGCCGGATCGACGCGATTCGGAGCGCGGCGGGCAGTGCCCCGCCGATCGACGTCTGCGCCCACGCGCGCGATGTCGTGCTGATCGGGTCCAGTTCGCGCGGCGGGAGTTCGATCTTCGCCGAGGTTCTGCGAAAAAGTAACGGTTTGACGCACCTCCGGGCGGAAATCAACCCCGTCCTGAGGCTCCACGGGCTGGACTCGCCGACCTCCGACGCAATCGACGAGGACACGCCCATTCCCGCCGGATTGAGTGATTCCATCGGCGCCGAGTGTGGAAATCCGAGCGGCCTGCTTGAAGGCGCGAACGCCATCCGAATGTTCGCCGTGCAGATTGCGGAGCGGATGTGTTTGCAGTGGCCGACCATTGCGTTCGACGTCGAGCCCCTCCACGCGGATGTATGCGCCGTCCTGCACGACCTGCGTCGGCTGGAGGGATGGGAGGACGGTCATTTTCCCGATCCGCAGCCGTTCCACGCGCGCCTTTTGGCGCGGGTCCGGCGGCGACACCCGGATGTGCATCCTGGCGCGTACGATCTGGATCGGCGCTTGCTTGCGGAACACTGCCCGGATGCGCTGACAACGCCTTTCTCACCGGTGTCGCTGGTGGAGGAGCCACCGTTCGTCCTTACGACGCCCTGGACCCCGGTTAGCATCGAAGCGCTCACGACGAGGCCGCTCGTCATCAAGACGCCGGGCAACGCCTACCGCGTGCCGTGGCTGCGTCGGCTGTTTCCCCACGCTCGTGTGCGCGTCCTCCACCTCACCCGCAACGTTGCCGCCAGCGTAAACGGACTGTACGACGGGTGGCGATACCCCGCTTTTCAC
Source organism: Klebsiella pneumoniae (assembly GCA_945861635.1). Classification (GTDB taxonomy): domain Bacteria; phylum Myxococcota_A; class UBA796; order UBA796; family SXON01; genus CAMAWH01. The sequence continues at coordinate 28,707 of CAMAWH010000001.1, forward strand.
TCCCACCTTTCGACCATTCCGTTGGCAATTTCCGGGTATTCCGACACGGTCCTCCACGGCGATCGGTGGTGGAAATTCGATCGACCGCCCGGGTGGCAGGCGCACCGATCATCGCGATTGGAGAACGTCTGCGCCTTTCAATGGCAGGCCGCGCACACCGCGATTCTTGCGACGCCGGGAGACCGCCTCCGGTTGTCCTTTGAGGACGTCATGGCCGGTGGCGAACGGCAGAGTCACGCGCTCGGTGCACTGGCACTTTGGTTGGGCGTGTCGGTAGAACCGGAGCTTACGCGCGTGCTCACCGGCGCCCTTCCCGTGGTAATGGCAACGGCGCAACCGCGGCACCGCCGCTGGTTCGCCCGCGTGGACCTGCTCTCTCCGTTCTTGACCGATCCCTCCCTCCGCGCCCTCATGGAGCGTCTCGGCTATGACCCCGACCCATCCACGTACGAGTGAGCCACCGTCTACCTTGATGGGTCCGGGCTGGCGGACGCGCAACCGTACGCACGTCGAGGAGTTGGCGGCCGGCGGCGTGTGGGGATCCTTCGGCGCGCGCAGCGGCAGCGCAACGTTGTCGTCGGTGCTCCTCACGTGGCCGGGAGACGAACTGGCGTACGCCGGCGAGCCGTCCGATTGGCTGATGACGGAGCGGCCCGACCTGGCCAGCATGCGCCAAGAGGCCACCTCAATCGCGGATTTTTACGCGTCCCGGGGCGTCAGTGTCCACTGGCTCCGCCCTCGGCAGCCGGCACCACCAAACCTTGTGTTCGCATGCGATCTGTTTTTCATGACGCCAGAGGGTGCGGTGCTCGCGCGCATGGCGGCGGAGCAGCGCGCGGGAGAGGAACGCCTCGCGGCGGAGGCGCTTTCGGCCGCGGGAATTCCAATCCTGCTCACGCCCACCGGAAGTGCAACGTTCGAGGGCGCAGACGCCGTCTGGCTCGCGCCGACGGTCGTACTGATCGGCGTCGGCCGCCGTACCAACGACGAGGGGTATCGCGCGGTTCGCCGCGTTCTCGCCGGACAGGGCGTCGGCGCGAGTGCCGTCGAGGTACCCGCGCACGTCCAGCACCTGTTGGGGGCCGTAAACGTCGTCGATCGTGATCTCGCCGTGACGTGGCGGGCACCCCGCGATCTGGCAGCAGTACTCGATGCAAACGGAATTGCCACCCTCGACTTTGCCGACGACGACGAGGTCGTGGACGGACGCGCGCTGAATTTCGTGACACTTGCGCCTCGGGAGATCGTGATGCCGGCTGGCACCCCGAGAACGCAAAGGCGCCTCGAAGCCGCCGGCGTCCGCTGTCACACGCTGGAAATTCGTCAATACCTGCGCGCCGCAGGCGGACTCGGCTGCCTGACCGGCGTCATCGGGCGTCGCACCGATTGAACCGTCGGGTGGCCGCTACCGGCGGAGCCGGCGTGGTATCGTTGCGGGACGGGCGAGGCGATGCGGAACCGGACCAGCGAAAACCACGTCATTGGTGCGAAACACGCGGCGCGCGTGGCGGCGCTCCTGCTCGCCGGGGCACTCCTGCTGGGCAACGCTCTGGTCGGCGGTTGGTTCGCGGGCGCGGCGTCGGCGGCGGGTCAAAAGGGCGTGGTCGTGCGGCTCCGGGTGGAGGGAGAAAAACCGGCCGGTGACGTCGTGGTACACCTCACGGCTGGGGCAGAAAAGGTAGATTTGACACCCAAAGACGATGGATCGAGCCCGGACGTCAACGCCGACGACGGGGAAGCCTCGGGCGTCGCGTGGATCGACGCCGACACCATCACGGTCAGCGTTACCGTCGGCGGCAAGGATCTTCCGGGCGGGGAGGTGGCGTGGGGGGCAGAGGACGTTGCCCGCGACCTCAGCGTCGTCGTGAGTGGAGAGAACGTGAGCGCCGAGGCGGGCGTGCCGTCCGGTGCCGCAAGTGGCGTCGTCGCCGGAACGCCGCCGACCGGTGACGCACCTGCCGATGGCGCAGCTCCCTCGGGAGGCGCTGCGCCGGTTGGCGGTGGCGCGCCGGCGGGTGGCTTGGCAGGCGGATCCCCGGTGACGCAGCCGCCGACGACGTCGGGTTCGTCCCCGAAGTCCGGCGACGCTGCCGGAAACCCGCTGTTGTTCGTCGGCCTCGGGGCGGGCGCGCTTCTCCTCGCCGGAATCGGCTGGTTCGCATTGCGCGCGGGGGGTGGCGGGGATTGGCTGGACCCCGAACCCGAGGCGGGCCTGGTCGGTGCCGGCACGCCAAGCCCGTCGTCTGGACTATCCGTTTGGATCACGGATGACGCCGATGTTTCCTCGCTCGCGGACGCGCTCCTCGCCACGCTCGCGCGGCATCACCGCGTGCTGCTCGTCGTCGAGGGCGCGTGGTTGCCACCGCCCGTACGCGGTGGACCGGTCTGGCGAGGAACGGACGTCCGGCCGAAGACCGTCGGCACGATGATCGATGCTTTCCTGGAGGACTACGGGGAAAGGCCCGCGTTGCTCGTGGTCGGGATTCAGGACCCCGCACGGATCGCCGCGCTTGCCGCCGCACTTCCGGACGGCGTTGGCGGGGTCGTGGTTTCCTCACGGGGCGCAGCGGTGGACGCCGCCGCGATCGTGGCTGTGCGCTCCGAAAGGGGATGGAACTTCACGACGGCCGCCGGAACGATCGCCGCGCGCGCCGACGAGGACGGGCTTTGCGCGGACCCGGGGCACGCCGTCTGATGGCGGGGCGTTCACGGCGGCGGCACCACCGATCGCCCGCCAACGGCACCTTCCTCCGCTTTCGCATCGTTGCCGCCCTCGCGGTGCTCTTCGTGACACTCGGGTGCCTGGAGGTGGCGGCGCGCATGGTCGGCCCCATCATTCCGGGGTGGCAATCGCCGGATACGCACGGCGTCATCATGACCGGAAACGCAACGCGACTGTGGGGGATGGCTCCGGGTGAACGCCGCAATGTGGACACCATCGCGACCATCAACGAGCTCGGCATCCGGGGCGTGATGCCCGTGGTTCCGCGCCCAACAGCCCACCGCGTACTGCTCCTCGGGGACAGCACGTTCTTCGGACACGGCGTCCCCGACGACAAAACGATCGCCACGTTGCTCGAGGCCGATCTGACCGCTCGCGGCCTGGATGTGGACGTGGTGAATGGCGCCATTCCCGGGTATTCAACAGAGCAAACGAAGATTCTTCTCGAAGAGATCGGGTGGCGGCTGGAGCCGACACTGCTGCTGATCGGCAACCTCTGGAGCGACAACAACGCGGACGGATTCAGCGACGCCGACCTGCTCCGGACGACCCGCCTCTACGCCAACAATCCCCTCGCTCAATCCTCTCTCTTTCGCCTCATTGCGGGGTGGGTCGATCGCGCTCGGGGCGGTCGGGGCGGCCACCTGATCACGTGGACCCACACGAGCGAATGGCCGGACGCGAAAGAACGGCGTGTGCCGCTGCAAGCGTACGCAGAAAACCTGGACGCGATGGTACGGGAAGGGAGCGAGCGCGGGGCGAGCGTGGCGTTCATCGCTCCGGCAAACCGCGGACTGGTGGAGAACGACTACGTCGCGGGCGCCGGCTGGGACCCCTATTTCGACGCACAGAAAAAAGTAGCGGCGTACCATGGGATTCCGGTGATTTCCATGCTCGCGGCGCTGCAGGCGGACCCCGGCACCATCGACGAGAAATTCGTCGATGTGATGCACCCGACGTCGCGGGGCGCGGCCGCCGTCGCGGCGTTGCTGGCAAGCACACTGACGGACGCGGGATGGCCGGCATCGAAACTTCCCAGCCGCGCCGAACCCTTCGACGCTTCTCTCCTCACAGATGCCGCCGCCTTCCCCGCTGGCGGACAGGATCCGCGATTCTCCCCGCAGGCCCAGCTCTTTCCAGGGATGATCGACAGCAATCCTGCCACCCACGGGGACGACCCGGACCACGCGACCACGCCGACCGCCGGAGGGCAGGAGAACACGCCCGCCCTCAACGGATCCTGGGCGCCCGACGATTCGGGATGGGATGTTCGCGGCTCGGTTTCGGCCGGCGTCGGCCCCGTGACGGTCACGGTGCAGTCCAACACCGGCCGCCCCCTTGCGTTTACGCGCCTCGTTCATCCGGGGGCGTTCACGCTCCACGTGCGCGATGCGGTCGGCATCGTCACGGTCGAGGCCACGGACATCAACGGCGTCAAACGCACTGTAGAGGCGACGCGAACGGGAGAGGCTGTTTTGCTGGAGTTACCGTAAATCGGCGTTCCGGAAGCTCGATTACGGGCGCGCGGACGACGCGAGCCACGGCTGTAGAGACGCACTGATCGCTGCTCCGGCGCGGAGGTTTCCTGCGGCGGACAGGTGGCCGGGATCGTCAGAGAGGACGAGGCCCTTCTCCCCGGCGCAGCATGCGCGCACGTCCACCACCGGGGAGCCCGTGCGGGCCGCACGCAATTGCGCCCACTCCAGCGCCGGACGCTGCATCCCCGCACCATCCTCGATATCCCCTTTGAAAGGGAGAAATCCAGCCACGACCCGCCCGCCCCACATGGCCGCGCGGGCCGCCATGCCGTCCAGCGCCAGGTCGCGTTCTGCCTCCGAAACCCGCGGAACGCGTGGCTCGCTTCCCGTTGCGCCCGGAAGCAGCCACGCGCGGTCGGTCGAATCGAAGATCATCCCACGAAGTACCTGATAGATTCTCGACTGCCGGGCGAGCATGACTCGGGTGCGCGCCGCGTAGGTCGCGCCACCCCCCAGGACCTCAGCGTCACTCACCAAAACAAGGTTCGAGTCGTGCATCGGAACGAAAACCACGACAAGATCAGGCTCGTAGCTCGCGATGACCTCGCCAAACAACCACGCCATCATGGTCGTCGAGTACCCGGGCTGACCCGCGTTGAGCCACTCAACCGCCTCCGTCGTAAGCGCGCCCTGCGCGCCATCGGCCACGGTATTCCCATCGTCGACGCCCCACCCGAAAACCGTCGAATCGCCCATGAGCGCAACCCGGCGAACTCCCGGCGTGCGCGCCGCGGGAATCGAGGTTCGCAGCCCATCGGAGTTGGTCGTCAGCCGGAAGCCATGCCCGTCCTGCGGCCCCGCGATGAGCACCTGATTCTGGCCCCCGCTCGTGCGCCATTGACCCAATTCCTCGACGCGGTACGCGGGCCGCACCCCTGCAATCCGCAACCCAATCTCCACCGTGCCGAGAAAAACCATCGCAAAGGTCGCCCCGAGGGCGATTCGGGCGGCAATACGATGCGGACGGCGAGCCACGGCATCGATTCAACCACCCCGAGGCCCCGTCGTCCACGCATGGTCCACAGAAGGCGCATGTTATGGTGGGGGCGCCACGCAGGTTTCCGCGCTGCCCTCGCTCCCCGTCACGCTCGGAGTTCTGCTTGCCGCGTCCGGCATTGCCCGCGCGCAGGACGAGGGTGAAAAACCGGGTGGGCCGGTGCCGACCGACGACGCACACGGCATGGTCGTCCGACTCGACGTCGGAACGGAGCCCGTCGAAAAACCCGTGGTGGCGCGTGTGAAGCCCCTCCTCGGGGAAGTCGTGGAGATCCAACTGAAGGACGACGGCACACCCCCGGACGTCACGGCTGGCGACGGCACGTGGTCGGGCGCTTCGTTCGGTTCCGGAGATGAATTCGCCGTGAGCGCATCCCTCGGCGCAACGACGTTCGAGGGGGGCGCCATTTCGTGGACCGCGGATGACGCCCAGCGTGACCTGACGATGACGCTGCGCAACGGGATGTTGACCGCCGAAGCTGGTGTTTCCGCCTCCGCTCCAACCGGAAACCCCGTACCGGGAGCCGACGGCGCGCCGACCCCCGGGGGCCCCGCGCGTGAGCCGACGTCGCCCGGCGGCGCTTCTGCCCCGGCCGGACCCGCGTCCGAAACCAGCGGGGATGCGACATTATACGTGGCATTCGGCGTCGGCGGGTTGCTGTTGGCGGTGCTCGGGTACCTGTGGTACCAACGGCGTCCCGACGGCGGAAACGACCTGCCTGACGACGTAGTTCGTCTGCCGGAGCTTGGAATACTCGGCGCCGACACGCCGGCGATCTCGGCGGGCCTTTCGGTGTGGGTGGGGGCGCCGAAAGATGCACACGATCTCGTTCGGCCCGCGCTGGCAACGCTGGCCCGCCACCATCGCGTCCTGGTCGCGGCGCCCAAGCACGGTGCCCTGCCGGCGGTTCGGGGCGGCCCGGTCTATCGAATCACGGAGGAGAATCCCCGGCAGATCGCGGACGCCATCGACGGCCTCAACGATCGTGGCGGACCCCCTCTCGCCGTGCTCGTGCTCGGCGAGTCGTGGACCGCCGAAAAGATCCGCAAGTTGGCGGCTTCTCTGCCCGACGGGGTGGGCGGCATCGTCCTCTCCATGGAGGCGCCCGCCGTCTCCCTGCCGGTTCTCCATTGCGCGCGACGCGATGCGATTTGGGCCCTTCGCTTTGGCGAAATTGAGGTCCTCGCGCGGGATGGCGCGCAGGGTTTGGAGCGCGTGGTCTAGGGCACCGGCACCGATTCGGGCGAAAAATCGTCCGGGTCGCGGCGGCCCTGCCGAACCCGGGCGGCCTCGATGAAACCGTCCATCTCCAGCGCAAACGCCAACAGAATCGCAACGCGCAAATCGGCCGACACACCCACCCCGCCGTCCGCCGCGTCCTCGGACGTCCACAATCCACCGATCTCCATTTCTCCCTCGTCCACGGGACGCCCGGCAGTGCGCAACGACGCAAAATCGGCGCCGTTCCACGCGGTGCCCATCCACTTCCCGTAATCGCCGGGGTCGGTAAGCGGGCCGAAGCGGCGCGCGAGGAAGAACCTGGAATCCGCCAGCGCGTGGCGCTGCGCCTCGGGCAGGGCCGCGGCCCACACCTGCAGCTCTCGCAGCTGCGCAAACAAATGCGCATAGTGACGCGCGCGCGGGTCGTCGCCGGCGGCCGCGGCCGCGCGGGCCGACTCCAATCGCGGGGCGAACGGCGCCAACGTCGCGTCCTCGATTTTCGCACCGGCCGCGTACAAGCGCGCCATCTCCGCGTAGATCGGGGCCATGTTCGCTTGCTCGCGCAGCCCGACCGCCGCCATCTCCGCCGCTTCCGCCGCATTGAACGCGCGCATTCGATGAGCCTGGCCGATCATGTCGTCGAGTTGGACCGCGCTGAATCCCGCCGCCGCCATCCACGCCAGGATCCGCACGCGATCCCCTGCGGCGCGAGCATCCACCCCAAATTCGCCGGCATAGAGCATCTGATACACTTTCTCCCCGACGGGTCCCGGCGCCGGTGGCGGCGTTGCCGGGTCCGCGGCAACTTCACCGGAAGCCTGCGACCGACCGACCTCCGCCAGATCCACCCTGCATCCGCACGTCAAAACCCAGGGCAAGACGCAAGGCACGACCAAACGCACGAGGATCATGGCCCGTTTCCCCGATGACACGCGCAACCTCCACGGGCCGGAATGGTAGCACAGGACGTGCACGTGGTCCGGCCGAGCCACCATGCGCTCGCGGTCACGCTTTACGTTTTCATCGCTACACTCCTATGTTTTTCGGTCATCACCGATCCCGCGCACACGGCCATCGGGCACCCGTCCAACGACGTCTGGAATCACATTTGGGGGTTCTGGTGGGTGGATTGGTGCCTGCGTCACGGACAGCTGCCGCTGCACACGGATCTGCTCGGGTGGCCGGCGGGGGGCAGCCTGTGGTTCATCGACATCCTCGGCGCCGTGACGACGCTTCCCGTGCAATGGGCCGCCGGTCCCGTCGCCGCGTACAACGCCAGCATCTGGATCAATTTCATCCTGTGTGGCGTGGGCGGCTACGCGCTCGGACTCGCGGTGAGCGATCGTTGGGCCGGCGGCGTCGCGGCCGGCGTTGTGTACATGACCACGCCGCACCTGCTCGGGCAGGCGTACAACGGCATCTCCGAAACGTTGGCCGCGGGATGGCTGCCGCTTGCCGTCCTCGCGATGCGTCGCGCGGAGCGAGAGCCGTCGGCGCGTAACGGAATGATCGCCGGCGGACTCATCGGCGTAACGAGCTTGGCCAGCTGGTATTACGGATTGTTCGCCGCGATCGTGCTCGTTGGCCTGCTATCACGGGTGGTGTGGCGAACGCGAGGCCGGCGGCGCCCGGACGCCGCGGAGGTGCGCACGGCTTTGACCACTGCAATTGCCGGAAGTTTGGTCGTGGTGGTCGTGGCGGCCGTTCCGTTTGCTTTGTTCGCGCGCACCATGAACGCTCCCGATGCGCTCGTGACCAGGGATGAGGGTTTCGTGTGGATGACGCTCGTCATGCACAACATGACCGATCTCATTTCCCTCTTTCATCCCGGGAAGTTCTATTCTCCAGATCTCCACGCCGCCTTCGGCGAGGACCTGATCGTCGTCGTGTACCTTGGCATGACCGCGTGGATTCCGGGCATGTTCGTTCTTACGACGTCGATGCGGAGGAAGGCGGAACCGTGGGTGGGGCTGCTTCTCGTTTTCACGGTGCTGTCACTCGGACCCTACCTGTACGTCAGCGGGCAGTACGTCCGGGTAGCGGGAGGCTGGCTTCCCCTGCCTTTCCTCGCGCTTTTCCAGTGGTTTCCGTTGTTCTCGCGCATCTCGCACGCCTACCGATTTGCGATCGGCGCGGCGATGGCGGTATCCGTGCTCGTGGCGCTTGCCGTACGGGCCGCGCCGCGACTTGGCGTCCGTGCCGGCCTCGCCGCGGTGATCCTGGCTGGACTGCGGATCATCGAGACGCTCACGCTCTCTCCTGCGGTTTGGCCCCTCCCCACATCCTCCGTGATCATCCCTGCCGTGTACCGAGGCATCCACGACGGAGCGGTCCTCGACTTGCCGATCACGCTCGCCGTTCTTGCGCGGTCACGCGTGCTCGTCAACCAACTCACCCACCACCAGCCGGTGCCGTTCGGGCTTAATGATCCCGTTCCGCGCTACCTGCACACGAATCGGTACACGAACTACATCCTGACGTTAGAGCGAATGAACATCAGCTTCATGCCGCCCGACTTGCCGCAGTTGGACCTGGTCGCCGGGCGCATGGACCTGCGCGAGAAGGGCTGCCGATGGGTCGTCGTTCATCGTAACGCATATACGAAGGATCAAGCCGCCCGCGTGCTCGCGTTTCTGGACATGACCGCCCAGGCCGTCGAGGATGACGGCGTCGTCCGCGTTTACGATTTGGACGCGGCGCTGGCGACCCAGGGCGGCCCCGAAACCGCCCATTGAGGTAGCCATAGCGGCAGGTGCTCTCCGGGACGAGTCACGACGCCCAACCACACGCCGGCCGGTAAGCCAGCCATCAATTTCTGGACGGCGCCGGGTGCCACGGCACCGGCGTCCAGAAGCGTGTCCGCACCGACGACGAGGACTGCCAACTCCGGACCTTCCGTGTCCGCGAGCGCAACGACGCCGGCGAGCACCGGCGCCCAGTCCGGAATCGTCGCCACCCACACGCTGCACGGCCCGGCCGCCGGCAGCTCCACGCCGGCTGGTAGCACCAGCACGACCCTGCGCTCCCGCGCAAGAATGGAGATGAAATCTCCCGCAAACGCAACTGGATCGATCGTTTCAAGAACGGCGGCGGGCTCTGCCCACGACGGACCGCCGGCAAGGAGCTGCGGCGAGGGGTGCCGGCGAAGGCCCGTCTGGACGCGCGCACGCCGCGGCGCGGCCCGGCGCCACCCGAGGCCGGCGACCGTCACGATGCCCGTGAACCCCAGCAGCCAGAGTGCTCCTGCAAACCTAGATAATCCGGCGGCCGCACTCTGGATCCCGCTCCGCCAGCCACCCGGCGATACGGTGGGAGATACGGTCAATGCAGCGCCGGGCGATGCGTTCGGCGACGGGCTTGGCGGAGGATCGCCGCGCCCGGCCTTGGTCGGATCGCCGTCGTCCGCCGTCTCGAGCGGGAGTGCGAGCGGAAAAGCAACCGTTGACGCAGACGTTTGAGCAACATCCAGCGTGACGTAGTGAATCGGCCCGGACGCCCACTCCACGCGACCAAATTCGGTGTATTTCCCCGACGACGTCTGAATGCCGACCTCCATCGACAGATCGTCCGCTGAACCTGCACACGCCGGCTCGGCGTCGTTGCGGGTCACGTCAGGGAACCGTCCATCATCGCGGCACGCGAGTTGTGTGCTCCCGTTGACCGTGGTCAGCGTCACGACAGGGGCCGCCTGCGTCCCCGCGGCGATGACGCGCACGACGACCAACGTGACCGCAGGCGAAGGCGCGCTCGGCGCAACCGGCGACAAGTCCGACGGATCGCCGGAGAGCGTGACCACCCCGCGCGCGACCTGAAGCGCCGCTACGCTCGGTGCGAGCCCGCCGCTCCCCTGCAATATACCCCCTTCCAGCGCACTCCCATCGACGACGGCGGAGACCGCAACGGACTCCCCCGAAACGTCCGCGAGCGCGCACGTCCAGCGGCCATCGATCGCCGCGTCAGGAACGACCCCATCATCAGCGCATCCGACCGCCACGACTCCCGTCGCACTGCGCACGATCGCGACCACGCCTGCGCCCTGCGCAACGCCAGCAATCTCTACCTGCAGCGGAGCCGCGTGCGCGAGCGATACGGAGGCGAGCCACATCGCCGCAAGCCTACGCTGCCCTGTCAAGGATGTGCAAGAATCCCGCGAACTCGCCGTGCCCGTCACTCCGCATTCCCGCTCCTGGCTGCACGGCGCGTCCCCCTGGGCGGCCGTAGCAGCGGCGTACCTGCTCGCAAGTATTTTTTTCCTGTGGCCGATGCCGGCGCAACTCGCGACGCGGATTTGGGGCGACCGGTTTGATGCATGGACGACCCTTTGGCTCATGGACCACCTCCACCGCCATCTGGCGAGTGGAACGCTCGCCGCCGAGACCACCGACATCCTGTTTCCCGTTGGCTACAACCTGTGGTCATTTGGACACGCGGCGCTGCAATTTCTCGGCGTTGGGCTAATGTTTATCGGGGTCCCGCTCGTCCCCGCCTACAACATTCTTCTGATCGGCGGGTTTGCGAGCTCCGGTCTGGCCGCACACGCCCTCGGGAAGTCGCTTTCGCACGATCACCTCGGGGGTTTCGTGGCGGGTGCGACCTTCGCGAGCAGCCCGTACCTGTACGGGGAGGGCGCCGCGGGCTGCATCGAGCTGGTAGCCGCTGGGTTTCTTCCCCTGTTTGCGCTGTCATTGGTTCGACTGGTGCGCGACCCAGGGTGGAGAACGGCCGCGGTTAGCGCAGGCGTGCTTGCGATCATCGGCCCGTTCAACTGGTACTATACGCTTTTTGCGGGAATGCTCGGCGTGGGTTTCGTCGGCTTCCACTTGGCCGCAGGGCGATGGAGCGCCGTGCAATGGACGTGCCTTGCCATGGCCGCAGCGGCCGCCATCGACAGTCCGCTCATCCCGTTGGTTCGCCGAGAGACCCCCACGCGGCCCCCCGTCTCCGCGGAACTGTTCACGGATAGTGACGCTTGGACGAGGGTCGGTGCCATCGCGGACGGGCTCGTACCGCTGGTGGATCTGACGCCCGCCCGCCTCGAAGAGCAGGATGCGATGCAGGTCATGCAAAATTCGACGACGGTTCGCGCGCTCGCGCAGGCCCGTTTCACCGTGAACCCGCTGCAATCCACGCCTGGGATGCTGGCTTTCGTCGTTGGTGTTTGCGGCGCTCTCGCCGCGCGGCGCCGCGGGGCGCTGTGGGCTTGCATCGCGCTCGTTGCGACGATTCTGACGCTCGGCCCCTTCCTGCGCGTCGACGAAACGCCGCCGCTACCGATCTGGTCCGGGCGCCTGCCCCTGCCGTATTACTACCTCTACGAGTACGTTCCGTTCTTCTCGAAGGCGTATCGACCCTACCGAATCAGCGTCGTCACGCTGACGTGCTGCGCGGCGCTTGGAGCAGCGGGCTACGCCGTGCTCGCGCTGGAGGTACGACGCGCATGGCTGCGCGCGGGTGTCGTTGCGCTGGGCGTCGTCGCAACAACACAGCCGTTCTGGTCTGGCGATCGCCCTGCATCCCGCCCGCTTGCGGACCCGACCATCCCCGATATCTACGTTCGTCTGGCAGCCTTGCCTGCGGGTGGCGTCGTCGAGGCGCCGCTCCAATACCAACCACTCACGACGGCCAACGCGCGATTTCAATACAATCAGGTCGCCCATCGACACCCGACGCTCAACTGCAATCAGCTCATTCGCCGGACCGACCTGCTGGCGTTTCGGACCTACGTCACGAACAATTCCTTCCTCACGACGCTACTCGACCTCGCGCGGCAATCGCCGCCCTACCGGTTCACCCGCGCGGACCTTGCACAAACCGCAGCGGACGGCTTTCGCTACGTCGTCGTCCACACCAGCGCCGAGGCCGATGACGTACGCCTCGCCGGCGGCATGACCGCGGCGGACCTGATCACGGAGCCGGCGTTTGAAATGCTCGAAGAGACGTTGGGATCCCCGATCCTTCAAGACGCCGACTCGCGCGTCTACGCGATCCCGGACATCAGCGGAAAGGAGACGTGGACGTGGACCGGGAGTGACACGGTGACGCTGCAACTGCCGCTCGACGCCGCCCGGTTCGGCCTGCCGATGGCGATGCCGGGCGATTCCGCCGTCACGGTTTGGGAGGGTGAAGCCCGGCAGATCTCGTTCTGGGCACGAGCGGCGGGATACCGAGGCGTCGGCGTGCGCGTGCGCTCCGGAGACGTCAACCGCGACGTCGATGTGCACCTCGTGCCGGATCGGTGGCGTTGGGTGCAGGTTCCGGTCACGGAACAAGGGCCCGTGACGCTTTCGCTGGTCGCGCCGTCCACCGGCGCATCCTTCTGGATCACAAGTGCTCAGGTGCTGCGTTGAAGGTCCAACGGTGAACGCCCGGATGCGGGTGCTGTTGGGGGCCGCGCTCGGGGCCCTTTGGGCGGTCTACATCAGTCCTGCTGTTGCGACGCGCATCGAGGGGGCGCGCACCACGCGTGCACAGCCGCTGCGAACGGACGTGGTGCGCCGGAAGATTGGGATGCTCCCGGAACCGATGCGACGCCAAACGGTCGTCCGCGACCTCTCACTGGCGCTCGATCTGGACGCGGCACTGGCGAAGAAGGAACAGGTTTGGAACGGTATTGTCGCCGCCCAGCTCACGGACCCGGAACGCGCGCGCGCCACGGCTGGCGCCCGCCTCGACAAGCCTTCTCCTCCGCCTCCCGCCGAATCCCCCTCTTCCGACGGCGATATTCTAGCTCTGGCCCGCGCCCTTTTGGAACGCTACGGGTGGGTACCGACCACGCTTCCTTTGCCCCCCGAGTTGGACCCGTGGCAAGGCGCCGACCGCCGGACCCGCGCGCGGGGCATCCTGTCCCTCGTCAACGGCGACGGCATCGCGCCGGACCGCGCGCAGGTAATCCTGGCCGCGACGTTGGACTTTCTGGACAACGGCGCACGACGGTCGGCGAACCACGAGAAAATCCGCGCGCTCGTTCGAGTCTCGATGGGCGAGGTTGCGGCGGTGCAATCCATCCGATGATCCGGTACACTGTGAAGCTGGAGTGTCCCATGCACCGTCACGCCCTTGTGCTCTCGCTGCTTGTCCTCACCGCCGCGTGCACCGGAGAGGATGACGGAAGCGGCTACACCGCCTACCCGCCTTGCGGTGGGGGCCTCGGTCGCGGCGATGACGGGGAGTGTTACCGGCTCGAAGACACCGCGGCGGACGCCGATACCGACGCGGATGCAGATGCAGATGCAGATGCAGATGCAGATGCAGATGCCGACGCCGATACCGACGCCGATTCCGACTCCGACTCCGACTCCGACACGGCCGTGGACACCGCCGTCGATACCGGCGTGACCGAGGGAGATCCCATCACCGTCGATGGCGACTTCACCTACAACGGCACGCTGGAAAGCGGCGCACTCTGCATGATCACCGCGTGGCCATCCACCTCGATGATCGATGAAGATCGCCCCGATCGCGCAAAGCCGCAGTTGGCGAGTTCTCCAATCACCTGCCCGACCACCAGCGGTACGCCCGTCGCCTATTCGGTATCGTTTCCCGTAGGCACGACGGCCACCGAAATCGGGATTGTGGGATTTGTGGACGCGGACGGCGCCCCGGAAACACCAAACGACGGCGTGGAAGCCGGCAGCGAGTCCAATTTCTTTGTTGCAACCCCAGGCGAATCCTATACAGGCGTCGACGTCATCCTGACCCCCTAAGTGAGCCGTTCATGTTTCTAAAAACGCTGTTGCCTTCTCTGCTCCTCGCCGCCTGCGCCCCGGACGCACCCATCGCCCCGCCGCCTGAGCCGAAGCCGAAACCGCTGCCCGGGCCAACGTTCAACTACGCAAAAGATGCGTCCAACCTGAACGTCATCTTCATTTCGATGGACGCGCTGCGGTTCGACGCCACCGGGGCGGGCGGCTCCCAACTGACGCCCCACCTCGATGATTTCTCGAAGGACGCCGTGGTCTTCACACACACGACATCCGCCGCACCGTGGACGGTGCCTTCCCACATGGCGATGTTCACGAGCCGATGGCCCTCGCACCACGGCATCGTCAACAAACTCAAGCCCGACGCCAAGGGCGAACTGGTTTTCATGGAGTTGGATCCCTCCATCAAGACCTTTCCCGAAACACTGATCGCGGCGGGGTGGAAGGCGGTTGCTTTTACCGGCGGTGCGGGCGTTCAGTCCAAATTTGGCTACGGGCACGGTGGATTTGAAACGTACCTGGACGACAAACCGTTTGCCGGGATGGACTATTCGGGGCCCCCAGCCATCGCCTGGCTTGCGGCGCACAAGTCGGAACACTTCTTCATGTTCTTCCACGGCTACGACGCGCACGGGCAACACCCGCTGCTTGATCAGGATCCGCGCGCGGCCGTTCCCGACTACAAAGGCAAGTTGGACGGCGGCATCGAGGAGCAGGCCAAGCTGCGCGAACAAGGACTCGCGACGATCGTAAAACCTGGAGACGCAGCCAAACTCACCGGTATTGACGCCGAAGATACGCGCTTCCTGAAGGCGATCTACGACGCCAAGGTAAAGGCCGCCGATGCCCAACTCGGCAAGTTCTTGAGCGCCGCGAAAGAAAATGGCCTCCTCGACAAGTCCATCATCGCCATCGTCGGTGATCACGGCGAGGAATTCATGGAGCACGACTACCTGGACCACGGCGCCACGTTGTGCGAGCACCAGCTCCACGTCCCGATGATCATCCGCTTCCCCAAGGGAGAAGGCCACAAGGTCGTTGACGCGCCGGTCCGCACGATCGACGTATTTCCGACGATCTTCGCCGCGCTCGGCGTCTCAGGCCCTGACCAGGTCGATGGCACCAGCCTCCTTCCGCTGATCAAAGGAGAAAAACTCGACCTCCCCATTTTCGCGGAGTCCGACTACCGCCTGTTCGTTCACCTTCGCGGCGTGCGTGTCGGCGATAAAAAGCTGATCCTCGACCTCGAAGATGGACAGAAAAGCTTGTTCGACGTCAGCGCAGATCCAAATGAGTTGAACGATCTTTCGGCTACCGACGCCCGCAACACGTATGAGATGGAGCAGTCGGTTCGGGGGTGGATGGAGTCGATGAACACGAAGCCGGAGGCCTACCTCGGCATCGCAGAAGAGCACATCAAGCTCTTCTGATCCGGCGGATCCCGCGTTGACGGTGGCGCTCCCGTCCGGTATCGTCATGCTCGTCTTCCTGCGCCTGCTGTCCACTCCCGACCCCGGATTTCACCGATGGCCTATAAACCGTCCCTCGATGCTGGCCTCTACACCAGCGCGTCGACCGATATCGATGCAAAACTGATGGACCTGATGCTCCAGCAGGGCAAGTCCCCGGTGGCCACGTCAACGAAGATGCCACGCGTGGCACTGGTCGTGGGTCCGTCACCGTTTTCCATGCCGCGCGGCTGGGAATTCTTCCTGACCTCCCCGTACGAGGGGGTGACCTACATCGCTACGGTGCTCCACAACGCCGGCTACCCTGTGCGCATCATCGACGTCCGGTACGACCCGACGCCGCTGGATACGGCCTACCGCCAGATCATGGAAGGGTGCGACATTGTCGGCCTCGCCACATACGAAGATTGCTATCCCTTCCTTGAGCAGCTGATCGCCGAGGTCAAGAACGCCAAGCCGCACCTGCCCATCATCCTCGGCGGCTCGCTGGTTACCTCGGTTCCCCACGTTTTCATGAGCGAAACGCGCGCCGACGTCGCGGTCATTTCCGAGGGCGAGATCACCATCCTTGAGGTGATGGAGGCGTTCACGCAGGGCCGATGGGCGGATCGGCTGCCGGAAATTCGCGGCATCTGGTACCGTGACCCGCAGGGAATTCCCCACGCCACTCCCCCGCGCGGGCAGATGCCAAACCTAAACTCCCTGCCCAACATGCGCCTGGACCTGTGGCCGCAAGCCAAGGATCCACGCGGGCTCCAGCCTCAGGTCATCGCGAGCTACTCGCGCGGCTGCAAGATGGATTGTTCTTTCTGCTACCGCACGACGCCGCAAGAGCGGGTGAAGTCTCCGGATAAGGTCCGTGAGGAATTGCAGTGGTTGAAGTCTCAGTACGGGATTAATTTCGTATTCTTCGTCGACCTGACGTTCACGGCGCACAAGAAACAAACACTGGAATACCTCGACGTCATCAAAGAATTCGATATCGGCTGGACGTGCCTCACCCGCAACGCAGACGTCGACCTGGAAACGACCAAAGCCATGGGCGAGGCAGGGTGTGACATCGCGCTGTACGGCGTCGAATCGCTTGGTCCCGAGGTGCTGAAAGAGGCGCGCAAGGGTTCCACCGAAAATATTGTCATGAAGGCCATGAAGAACACGTGGGATGGCGGCATCCGCTATGGCGGGCTCACCATCGTAGGGCTGCCCTCCGAAACAGAGGAGAGCCTCGATCATATGTGCGATTGGGCCGAAGAAAATAATCACATTACGCGCGTGAAGTATTTATCGGCGATGCCGGGTACGACGGTCTACGCCCAGGGCCTGAAGGACGGACACATTCGGTCGGAGGTCGAGCACCTGCGCTGGCTCTCGGTCGAACAGGCTCTTGAACGTGATGAATACCTGAACTACAACCACCTTCCCGACAACGTGATGCGCAGGGCGTACAAGCGCCTGTACGATGCCTACCAGCCGGGGCCGGTCATGAACTTCGACCACTTCCCCGAGCATTTCTGCTACTACGACCCCGAGCCGACGACGGCTTGGCGGGCGGAATTTGCGTCGGCGGGCGGCGTCCCCGATCCGGGCGCGGAGCAGTACCGCGGGCTCAAGCCGGCCTCGACGGGCATTACCCTGACGAACGTGGTTCCCAGCCAGTTCACCGTTTCGGTCTGAGAATCGCTTGAGTGACGCCCACAAACGGGCGGCGGAACGATACCGCCAGCCCGCGCTCACGGACACCCTGACCCACGAACATCTCGATCGCGCGCTGCACCGTGATGCGGTGGCCGCCGTCGAGTGGGCGTATTTCGCGCGCATCGCCGAGATTGAGGGCTACCCCGAGGTTGCCCGCGCGATGCGGGAGCTGGCGGAGCAGCACAACCTGGTCGCACAGGGGCACATTGACCTGATGGTACGCGCGAAAGAGCCGCTCACCGGCCGCGCGATGGGCGACACGCGGCAGAATCTCGTCCTCGCCGTACAGTTGGAAGCCGAGGACGCGGCGTCGGCGCGGGAGCGGGCGCGCACCGCACGGAACGAGGGTTTCTACGATATCGCCGGTTGGTTCGACAGCGTCGGGCAAGCCAGCGGCGCCCATGCCGCCCGACTGGCCGAACTGCTGTCACGGTTGGAGTCGGGCTCGTGAACGCAAGGACGTCGGGATGATCGGGAGCTACAACGCCGATTCGATCGTCGTTCTGCGCGGTCTGGAGGCCGTGCGCCGGCGGCCCGCGATGTACATCGGGTCCACAGGCTCAGACGGCGTGTTCAACCTCGTCGTCGAGGTCCTTCAAAACGCGATCGACGAAGCGCTGGGGGGGCACGCGCGGACGATCGTCGTCACGGCTTCGGACCAAGGAGAATGGACGGTAGCGGACGATGGTCGAGGCATTCCCGTCGATCCATTCGGTCCAGCGGGGCGGCCAGCGGCGGAAATCGTCGCGACCGTCCTTCATTCCGGATCGAAATTCGAAGCCGGCGTGTACGACCGTCCCGGCGGCCTCCATGGCGTCGGTCTTGCGTGCGTGAACGCGCTGGCGTCGGAGTTGACACTGCGAATTGTTCGCGGCGGTGAAAGTTGGTTCGGGCGTTTTCGAAAAGGGGAAATCGTGGAGCCGATCGGCTCCGAAGGCGCGGCCAAAGCCGGCGCGATGGATCACGGCACTACCGTTTATTTTCGCCCCGATCCAGAGATTTTTGGCTCGGCGCGCGCAGACGTGGATTCGATTGCAACGTGGCTGCAAGCGCAAGCGTGGCTGCTGCCGGGTTTGACCGTCGTCCTTCGTCGCCCGGAAGGAGAGGCGAAGTGGCATTCGCGGGCGGGTCTGCCGGACTTCGCGAAGTGGATTGCCGGAGGCGCCGAACCCGTCCATGCCGAGCCCATCACCATCCAAGGAGAGGCCGCCGGGATTGACGTGGAGGTCGCGTTGCAGTGGACGCGCGCCTACACGGAGCAGGTACGGCCCTTCGTGAACAACGTGCACACCGCGCAGGGCGGCACCCACGTGGACGGCCTTCGCGCCGCTCTGGCGCGTGCCGTCGCGCACTACGCGACCAGTCACCATCTGCTCGATCCCGGGGAATCGCTCGCGGGGTACGACGTCTACGAAGGCTTGGTGGCCGTTCTGGCCGTCCGCCTGCGGGAGCCGGAATTCGAGGGGCAGACCAAATCCCTGCTTACGTCCGCCGCCGCCACGGATGCCGTTCGGCAGGTCGTCGCAAAGGGATTGGCCGCCTATCTGGGCGCAAACCCCGGGGATGCTGCCGCCATCGTCGGGCGCGCTGTCGAGGCGGCCCGCGCTCGCGCAGCGTCGCGGCGGGCGAGTGAGCGGGCGCGGTACCAACGCGTCGATATTCAGATCGACAAGGAAGTCTACCGCCAGCAATTCGGTATCCGTTCCAAGAATTGGCACGACTCCGCGCGTTGGATCACCGACGCGACATTGCTTGGGTTGCACGGGGGATCGTGCGCCGCGGACGAAGGCGCCACCGTGCTCGACGTGTGCTGTGGGTCGGGGGTTGTTGGTGCCTCCTTCAAGGGGCGCGTGAAAAAAGTAATCGGGCTGGATCTCACGCCCGAAATGATCGCACTTGCAAAAACCCGCCTCGATGAGGTTGTTCAGGGGGATGTCTACGAAATTCCCTTTCCAGCCGCAAGCTTCGAGGTCGTTTGCAATCGCGAGGTGCTGCACCTCCTTCCGCAGCCAGAGCGGCCGGTTGCTGAAGTATTTCGCGTGCTGAAGCCGGGCGGGCAATTCATCGTCGGACAGTTGGTTCCGTTCGGCCCCGTGGATGCGCCGTGGATGTTTCGCATATTGAAAAAAAAACAACCACTATTTTTCAACAACTTCCTCGACGAGGACATGCGTGCCCTCCTACTCGCCGCCGGCTTCGTCGATCTCACGATGCGCGAATATCTTCAATGGGAAGATATCGACACGTGGATCAACACCTGGGAAACCGCGCCGCTCCAGCGCCATCAGATCCGCGACCTATATCATCACGCCCCGGCCGAAGTGCGCGCCGTACACCCGTTCGAAATCTCCCCGACAGGCGCCATCCGCGACTGTTGGCGCTGGTGCGTCTACTCGTGCTTCAAGCCCGCGTCCGGGTAAGCCCGTGCCCACGCGCATCCTTTTCCTGCAGGACAGCGCCATCAACGAGTCGCTGGCGTTGTGCGAGCTGTCGGGCGTACTGAAGCGGGGTGGTCACGAAACCAGGTTGCTGCTCGGGGATGAGGAGCGAGACCTGGATCGCGAGATTCGCGCTTGGGATCCGCAACTCTGTATTCTTCCGTGCTCGGTCGCCGGCCACCTCTGGCCGATTCGCGCCGCTGCCCGCATCAAGCGGTTGTTGCCGAACTGTGTCACCGCCATGGGTGGCACGCACGTCACATTTTCGCCAGAGTTGGCGCTCGATCCGAATATCGACATCACGTGCGTCGGCGAGGCCGAAGGCGCAATGCTGGATCTCGCCGACCGCCTCGACGCCGGAATCGGCTGGAAGGACGTTGCCAATCTTTGTTTCGCGCGCGAGGGTGTGTTGGTTCGCAACCCGATGCGTGGGCTGTGGGCCGACCTCGATACCCTGCCCATTCCTGATCGCGACCTGTACTTTCGGTACGGCTTCATCTCACGTTTTCCATGGAAAAAATTCGCGACCGGGCGGGGTTGCATTCATTCGTGCAGTTTCTGTTGGAACACGACACTGCGGGGCATGTACGACGCAGGCGGCGAATTCACCCGCCGCAAATCCCCGGCACGCGTGGTCGAGGAAATCCGACGCGTCAAGTCGGCACACCCAACCAAACATATTCATTTCTCGGACGATTTGTTCACAGTGCGGCCCTCGTGGCTTGAGGCGTTCGCTCCCCTGTATAGAGCCGAAATCGGCCTACCGTTCACCTGCAATTCGTCCGTGGAGTTGGTGACCACGCGAACGGCCACCGCCCTCCGGGAAGCCGGGTGTCACGGCGTAGCGATTGGCATTGAAACCGGCAACGAGGCCCTACGCGAGCGGATTCTGCGGAAGACCGTAAGCAATGACGATGTCCGCCGCGCTGCCGGGCTGATTAAATCGAATGGAATGAAGCTCACGACGTTCAATATGATCGCTTCACCCGGAGAGACGCTGGACGACGCATTTTCCACGCTGCGCCTGAATCGCGAGATCCGGGCGGATCACGTTCGCGTAAATATCGCGGTACCGATCCCCCATACGGACTTCGATCTCGACGCCCGAGAGCGTGGGCTGTTGGAGGGCAAGACGGTGGATCGCGTCACGGAACTCAAGCGGCCAAGCGTGGCGTTTCACGCGGATGAAGCGCGTGAATTCCGAAACCTGTTCTACCTGTTCCGCCTCGGCGTCCACCTGCCAGGGGTGGAGCCCCTGCTCCGAGCACTGGTCCGCCTTCCCATGCCACTCGACCCCCTCCGCGCGCTCATCCCCTGGGAAGAAAAGCGCATATTCAATCTGGGATGGCTCGACGGCCTGCGCTATTTCCGACACGTGGGCGATCCGCACAAACGAACAACCAACTATGTGTCGCTGATCTGACGGACCCGGCGCCGATCACGGTTGAGCCGCCCACACTGCGCTGAGGTCAACACGGACGAGGCCCGACATCGAATTGATCCACGCGACGTCATCCCGCACGACCAACGAATTCGGCCGGCCGCCCACGTTGACCTGCCACCGTCGTTGGCCCGTCGCGACATCAACGGCGAAAAACTGTCCAGAAAAATACCCGAGCACGTAGAGAACGCCGCGCGCGGAATCGAACGCGAGGCCGCGCGAAAACCTCTCTCCCCTCAGCGATCCGGTCACGGACAAATCCGAGATTCGTATTTGTTGAATTGCGTCGCGCAGGCTGGGTTGGTACCACAGTCTGTCGCCTGCCGTATCCACGGCGAGCGCGGTGCCAACGGCATCGTCGAGGGGGACGTGGCGCAATGAAAGCGACTTGGGGTCCATCGCGAAAAGATTTTCACCATCCCCAGCAGTGAAAAAAATCGTCCCGCCGGGCGTGGGTTGGACGAGGGCCTGCGCGGCAAGCCCGTAGCCGGTCAGCCCTTCCCGGTAGAGATTGTGAGCCCCCAACCAATGCCCATCGTCTGCGTCCAACACCGAAATCGCAGGCTCGACGTCATTGACAATAAATAAGCGATGATTGACCTCGTCATGCACCGACGCCATCGGTTCCCAAATTTCCATCGCCGCTGCAAAGGCTGGAACGAACGTGTGCGTCATTTGGAGCGTGTCCCGGTCGAGCAGAAACACCTTGCTGTCCTGCCACGGCGCAATGAGCTGCGTTGGACCATCTGTGCAATCGAACTCGCGTATGGGTCCAGTAAAAAACGTATCGGTCGCGCGACCGGACGAGAGCTCGACCCTCACCAGTGACGGATAGCGCACCGCAGACGGGCAAAACGTGCACCCAAACGAAACCAGGGCAAATTCCGCTTTCGCGTCAACACACACGCCACGGGGATGATTACGAACCGTGTCGCGGCCCTCGAGGCTCAGCACCGAAAACGCGCGGGACACGCCAATCTGCCCGTCCGTCGAGCGCAAGCCGCCCAGGCCGCCCTGCATGTAGAGGTGCGCGAAAATTAGCCCACCGAGGCCAACCGGAACGCCGAGCGCCGTCGTCATCCGATGGCCACCTTTGATCACGGTCCAGCGCACATAGATCGCCGCCCAAATCGCCACCGCGAGCGCCGTGAATGGCGCCATTCCCCAAAGCACCAGTCCGACGTTGATGTAGATCTTGGGTCCAACCCATTTCAGCCATTTCCACTCCTCTCCGTTGGCGAGTACAACGTTGCTTTGGTGGCCCACCGCAACGACCCATCCAAAAAATACGGCCGTCCACACCGCGCACCGGGCCACGATCCATGCCCGCTCGCGTCGTGCGCGGCGCCCACTGGCGCGGGCAAACCAGCCGCTCCAAGCCCACTCCCAAGCAAGAACCGGCGCAAATAATAGTACGACCCCCAATGTCGACGGCATGATGTCCAGCACGTAGGCCGCGTGCAGGGCATGAATCCACGCAACCGGCACGAGCACGGAAAACAAAGGCAGGAACGTGCGGCCGAGCATGGCAGCAGAATCTACCCGCCGGACGGGCGCGTGCGGTACGTTCTCAGAAGTCGATGACCGAATCCGAAGAGCGCTGGCTGCTGACGGGGGGCGTGGGAGCCGTTCTGCTCGCGCTCGCCGGTCCTGCGGCGCGCAGCCCCGACGGGATGGAGATGCTCGCGCTCGCACGAGAATGGGGCGGGGGCGCGCCGTCGTTCGTGGCGCCCGGGTACTGGCCGCCCCTGTGGCCGGCGCTGCTCGTGCTGTGCCCGACCGACGGCGCGGCGCGACTCCTGAACCTGCTCGCCGCCGCGGCGGTCTGCTGGCCCCTCCATCGTTTGGCGGGCCGTCTCGGCGGACCGAGGGCGGCCCGATTCGCAGTCGTGGCGTGGGCGCTGACGCCCGCCGTGTGCGACCTCGCGGTCGTGCTCGACGCTCGCCCCCTCGGGTGGCTGCTGACGACGCTCGCCGTCGATGCCGTTGTGGCGGGGGCGTGGGGGCCTGCGCTAGCGTACTCGGCGGTTGCGCCCTTCGCTCGTCCGGAAGGCTTTCTCGTGCTCGCTGGCGTTGTCGCCGCCGCGGCGTCGGTGAAACGCTGGTCGGCCGTCGCTGTGGCGGTTGGACTTGCCGGCGTCGAGAGCCTATTTCTCGTGTCGGGGAGGCGTTGGGAGGCGTGGCCGATGAGTTGGGTCGGAACGTGGCCCACGGGCGACCTGCTGACCCTGTACGGCGTCGCAAGCGCACCCACACCGTTTCGTGAAGCGGCGCTCGCGACGGGGGTGCATCCTGTGTTCGCTCCGGCGACGCTGTTTGCAGGCGTGCGAGAAGGAGCACTTGCCTTGCTTGAAGGCGTTGTTCACGCCGTCGGACTCGGCGGCGCATTCTGCGCACTCGGCGGAGCCACGATCGTGGCCCGACGCAGCCGACTCGGTGTGCTGCTCATTGCCGCACCCCTGGTAGCGGTCTTTCTCTCGCCGCAATCTCTCGGACAGATCAACGGAACTGCAAATGTCATGTTCGTAGCCCCGGTCTTGATCGCCGCCGGTAGCGCCCTCGCCGCCGCCGTTCCCGCGGTGTTTCTGCTCTGGCTCGGGGAGGCGCGGTACGGTCCGTCACGTGACGCGCCCCTGATCTTTTTTGAGGGCACCGATGTCGCGGCAGCGATGACGCTGGACCTGCGAGAGAAAGCGCCACCGATAGATGAGGTTTATTGCGGATTCTCTGGGCGGGCTCTCGTTCGGGACGCAGGACTCCGGCCCGTCCCCTTGCCCTCCCCATGGGAGGCGTGGACGCCGCCGATCGGAACGACGCTCGTGGTCAGCTCCGTCGATCTCCGCGGGAATGATGGCGGACAAATTCTCGACATTCTGGAAGACCGGCACTGGGCGCTCGTGCGCCTGGTCGACGGCGGCGGCGGCGCCCATGACCATTGGATGGCGCGCATCGTGCGGGAGCGGTAGGCGCGCGCTATCGTGGGCGAATGGCCGCCGACGTCATTCTGATCAACCCGATGTACTTGTTTCCGCCGTACGGACCCGCGGAGGTGGAGGGACTGCGGGTGGATCCGCTGATGACCGACCTTCCAAGTCAGCCTTTTCTCTATCCCCCCGCTGGCCTCCTCTCGATCGCCGGCGCGCTCACCCGCGCCGGATTTCGAACGGAAGGCATTGACTGCAACGCCACGCCGATGACCATGGAGGAGTTGGCGCGCCGCTGTGACGGGGCCAAAGTCGTCGGCATCCAACTCCTCGTCGCCAACGCCCGAAGCGTATTCCAACTCGTGAAACACATGCAGGGTCGCGGCTACGAAGTCGTGATTGGCGGACCGTACCCTTCGGTGCAGCCGAACGTCGTCGCGAAGATGGGTCTGCGGTACGGCATTTCCGGGGAGGGAGAAATCGCGTTTGTCGAGTTGTGTGATGCGTTGATCAACAAGCGTGGACGTGTCGAAGATATTGCGGGAATCATCATCGCCGAAGATCGCGAGCGGGTGTGGGCCAAACATCCGAATCTCCTTGAGGACCTCGAAAATTGGATGATGGACAGAACATTTCTGCGGTCCCCGCTCTACCGGCAGCCATTCAAGGGCGCCATCGAGGTAGCTTTGGCGAGCCGCGGCTGCCCGTATTCCTGCCCCTTCTGTTATTGCTCCTCCGCGTCACCCAACTCGATGTTCAATCGCTCCCGTTGGGTTCCGGTCGATCGGATGGTCAAGGATCTCGCCGAGGCAAGCCGCGTCTGGCGCCCGCGCTACATAGAGATGTTGGACGAAACGTTTACGGTATCCAAAAAATACGTTCGAGAACTCTGTCAGGGTATCATTGACGAAGGCTTGAAGTTCGAGTGGGGAGCGAAGACACGCGCCGATCTCCTCGATCCCGACCTACTTGAGCTCATGGCCCGCGCCGGCCTGACCAAGATTGGGTTCGGTTTGGAGAGCGGGTCGTTCGACCACCGAAAGAACATGACAAAGGATTTCGGAAACGATCATATCAAAACTATTTTCGACGCCTCCAATCGGTTGCGCGTCGATCCCGCCTGCACAATCCTCTTCGGGCACCCGGACGAAACGCGGGCTGACATGCAGGCCAGCGTGGATATGGTCAAAGAAATCAACGCTGCATACGTCGAATTCCACATCATGGTCCTGATTCCGGGCACGAAACTCTTCAAGCGCGCGGTGGCGGAAGGCAAAACCACCGACGATGTTTTCGACCGATTCATGCGCGGTGAAGTTGGCTATCCCGAGTATGCCCCAGGGGATCTGACGCCGGCCGATATGCGGGCCATCCACAAGGACGCGCTACGCCAATTCTACCTTCGTCCCAGGTACGTCGTGCAGCAGGCGCGCCGGGCCCGCAGACCCAGCGATTTGGCGCAATACGCGCGCGCGGCAACCAGCATTTTCGCCTCCGCGCGGGACGCGCTTCCCGCGTGGGCGTTGGGGCGGGCCGCCCCGGCGTGATCTCCGCCGATCCCGGCGTTGTCCGGAGAAGCGTACGCGCTGCGCTCACGATTCTCGTCGTTGCGGCGCTCCTCACGGGTATCGGGTTTGGATTCCTTTCGGCGTGGCAGGGTGTGGCACGCAGCGGCGAACGCTTTCGCTCCATTGACGCCACGTGGCTGACGGGAGCGGTGGTCGTGTGGACGGCGGCGCTCTATTGCCAGGGAGCGCGATGGCGGGCCCTACTCGCTACTGCGCGGCCCCCGGATGCGGCACAACTGGCACTGGTTCTGGGCGGAACAAACGTTATTCACCTTACGATGCCGGGCCCCGTTGCCGAGCTGGCGGCCGCGTTGTTCGTGCGCCATCGATATGGAATTCCCATTGCGGGGGCCGTCGCATCGGCGCTGTTGAGCCGTTTTCTGGCGCTCGGCGTGCTCGGCATGGTGACACTGGCGCTCTGGGCACCCGTCTCCAGCCGCGTTCCCACCGAAACGCTTGCTTGGATGGCGCCCGTGGTGGTCCTCCTCGGGATCGGTGCTCTGGCGGTCGGCGCGGCCTGCCGGCGGCCCGCGTGGGTGGCCGGCCTCATCACGCGCGCCTCGCGCATCCTGGGTGACCGAATATCCAACCGCGTGGCCGACAAGACCGCATGGTGGATTAAATGTTTCGCAGCCGTAGGTCAGTTGGGCCCCGGTTCGTGGCACGTCGCGACGGCGTGGTCACTGGCGAACATCGTGACGCTATCGCTGGGCTCGTGGATGGCGTTTCGCGCCGTCGGCGTGCATGCCGACCCGACGGGCGTCGTCTTTCTGCACGGGCTGTTGAGCGTCGCGAATGTCGCGATGATTGTGACGCCCGGAGGGATCGGTGCTGTCGATGCCCTGGCGGTGGTCACCTTCCCATCCGTACTCTCCCTCACCACGGAGGATGCCGCGCTGTGCACGCTCTCCCTGCGGTGGATTCAGCTGGGGTCAATGTCGCTGGGCATCGCGCCCATGGCGTGGATGCTGGCGCAGCTTCCCGCACGGATTCAGGAGGCCGTGACCACCGAAATGGATACGGTCGAGGGATAGGAATGGCGCGTCCGTCTGCAACTCACGTTTCGCCCGCGATGTCCGTTTCCCAAGCCGCACGCACCGCAGCCGGGGACCACTGCTGGCCGAGTACGTGCATCATCTTCACGGTGGTGGCCTCCAGCGTCATGGCCCCGCTTGCCGCGGCGCCGGCGTCCAGCGCAGCCCGCCCCCCCTCGTAGGCCCCGAGATCCACCGTACCGCGCAGGCATTGACTCACCACGGCCACGAACGCGCCGGCATCCACCGCGCGCCGAATGGCCGCCGGCCACGCCAATTGCGGAATGTTACCCGACCCAAAACCGCGGATGACAATCCCACGCGCGCCATTTGCGACGGCGGCGTCCAGCATCCGCGTGTCGCTTCCCGGAAGGACGTGCACAACGACAACATCCCGCGCGAATCCGCCCACCACAGAAAATGCCTGACGGGGGCGAATGCAAGCCACGGGGAACCGCACTTCAACCCCCATTTCCACGAGCGGCCCGAAATCCGGGCTTTCAAAGGCATCGTACGATTGGATCGACGTCTTGGTCGCCCGGTTGCCTCGAAACAACCAGCGCCCGAAATAAATTCCAACCTCGGGAATATCCATCGCCGCGCAGAGTGCGGAATGAACCAGGTTGATGCGGGCATCCGTGCGCACGTAGGCGATCGGGCGTTGAGCACCCGTCAAAACAACCGGCTTGGGTAGACCGCGCAACATGAACGACAATGCGCAAGCGGTATAGGCCATGGTATCGGTGCCGTGGAGGACAACGAATCCATCGAAGGCCGACATTCGCGACGCCAACGTGGACCCGAGCATTTCCCAGTGCTCCGGCCCCATGTCCGAACTGTCGAGGTTGCAAAGGAGCTCGGCGGTAACGTCCACCTCACGTTCGAGGCCGCGCACCCACGCGAGGACATCCTCCGCGACGGCCGACGGCGCAAGCGGACCGGGGTCGCGGTGGAGCATGCCAAGCGTCCCACCGGTGGACAAAACCAGAATGCGAGGCTTCAGTTGGCCCCCACAAGCCGCTCGAATTCTTCCACATCGCGCGCTACGCCGACCAGCGCTTTTTCCCACGTCGCGACATCCCCGAGGTCCATCCCCAATTCGTCGCGGGCAATGGGCTCGGCCCACTCATCCCCCGTTCGGCGCAACAATCGAACGTACCCGGGCGCGCCCCCCGCCCCAAGGGGACGAAAATGTTCGTACACGAGGGCCGAAAACAAATAGCCGAACAAGTACGGAAAATTATAGAAGGCCATGGATGGAATAAAGAAGTGCAGCTTACTCGACCAGAAGGTAGGATCGATGTCGGAGACAGCGTCACCGTGCCACGCTGCAAAAATTCGCGTGGTCGTCGCCTCCAATTCATCAACCGCCAAAGGGCCCGCCCGCCGGAGATCGTAGAGTGCCAGCTCCAACTCGAACCGCGCCGGAATATTCACGAGAAAGGCCGCCGCATCGCCCAGAACGCCGTCGAGCAGCCGCAAGCGTTCTCCGTCGGAACGCGCATGCTGGCGCGACGCCTCCCGCACGAGCGCTTCGGCAAACGTGGACGCGGTCTCGGCGAGCGTCATCGGCACCCGACGCTGAGAATTCGGTACCGGGTGCAAGACCTCGTTGTGGTAGGCGTGACCCAATTCATGTGCGAGCGTGGACACGGATGCGTCCGTATTTCCCCAGGTCATGAAAATTCGAGATTGTCGGAGCACCGGCACGTCGGCGCAGAATCCTCCACCCCGTTTCCCTGGGCGATCCTCCACCTCGATCCAACGCTCCTCGAAGGCGCGCGCCGCGAACGCCGCCAGTTCCGGTGAGAACTCACCAAACTGCGCGACGATCAAATCAGCGGCGCGCGCGTAATCCACCGGCCCCCCGCTCGCCCCGAGCGGCGCCCCCACATCGCACCATGCCAAGCGGGGCGTGCCCAACGCCCGCGCCTTCGCACGAAAGTACCTTTGCATCAAGGGCGCCGCATTTCTGGCGGCCTGCACCATCGCGTCGAGGGTGCGCCGCTCGATTTTTGCGCCTGCCAACGGCTCGTCCAGCGTGTCCAGGTTTCGGCGCGCGTTGAGCGTGAGCCTTGTGCCCGTGATGTGCGTCAGGACGGTGGCGCAGGTCCGCCCGATCGAACGCCACCCTTTCTGCAGCGCCTCCGCACCGCGCCGGCGCACGGCCGCGTCGGCATTCCGGAGCAACAACGACGCCTGACCCGCCGACAACAGCTCGGTGCCGTTTCCGCGATCGACCTCGATTCGGAGCGCACCTGCCTCCACATCGTAAAGGTTTCCCCACGCCGTAACGCCATCGCGCGCCAACTCGGTGGAGAGCGCTTCTTCCGCTTCGGGCAGGCGTAGACGCCCCAAGCGGCGTCGCTCCTCGAACATTCGGCGCATGTGACCGAGTTCTGGGTGGCCGACCAACTCGGAAAATTCCAGATCCGAGCAGAAAGCGATCCGCGCACCGGGCACAACCCACGCCAGACTGAAAGCACTCCAAAGGTCCCCCACCCGCACATCCGCGCGGATTGCGGCGCTTCCTGAAGCGTCGGCCGCCGCATGACAACCCGTAAACGTGCCGAGCTGTTCCAAGCGCGGTGAAAGCGCCTCAAAGTCGAGGAGAAGAGCAGCGAATACGGGCACGTCCGGTGTCACCGGTGTCGCGACCGCCCGCACAGAAAGCGCTTCAATCAACCCTGCGAGCGCAAGGTATTCGGCCTCAAACGCGCCCCCAGACGGCCCTCCTGGAAGAATGGCGTCCAGATCCCAGGACGGCGAAGGAGAGAGCGGCATCCGATGATCTATCGCGGGGCCGCGCGCACACGCGTGTTGACGGGGCCCCGCGTTGGCTACGGCTCCAAATACGTGTAGCCTTCAAGCCCCGTTTGGTAGGCATTAATCATCTTCGCCGCCTCTTCCATCGACATGCGGCCCTCCTTGAGCGCCGTTTCCGTCGCGCGGCGGACAAGTCGGACAAGATCCGCCTTCGAATACTGCACGTATTTCAGAACATCCGTCACCGTGTCGCCTTCGATCACATGGTCGATACGATATCCACCGTCGTCGTCCAACGAAACGTGCACGGCATTGGTATCTCCGAACAGATTGTGCAGGTCGCCAAGGATCTCCTGATACGCGCCCACCAAAAAGATGGCGAGATAATACGGTTGACCATTGGGGGGATGGAGCGGCAGCACATCCTTCACGTCACGCAGGTCGATAAACTTATCAATCTTTCCATCACTATCACAGGTGATATCGGCAACAATCGCACGTCGTGTTGGCTCCTCTCCAAGCCGATGAATCGGCATCACCGGGAACAACTGGCCCACCGCCCAACTATCTGGCGCGCTCTGGAATACCGAAAAATTACCGAAGTAGGTGTCCGCGAGCGCCTTTTCCAACCCCTCCAACTCGTCCGGAACATACGACTGCTGACGAGCGACGTGCAGGATCTTTTGGCACGTCTGCCAAAACAATCGCTCGCCGCGTGCACGGGTGGCAAGATCCATCTGTCCGAGATTGAATAGGGTTAGCAGCTCCTCTTTTGAAGCCAATGCGTCGTGATACGCCTCCTGGTAGCTCTTACGGGTCACGCCATCGTGGATTTCCTTCAGTTCGTGCAGGATTTCCGGATCTTCGTCGCGAACGGACACGTCCGCCAGGTCGGCCGGGAACTCCGTGACGCCAAGAACGTTGAATACCAGAACCGAGTGGTGTGCGGCCATGGCGCGACCGGCCTCTGTGATCACGTCCGGGTGCGGCACCTCGGCGTCATCACACGCCGCAGAAATGGCAGCGATTACGTCGGCCGCGTATTCGTCCACGGTGTAATTGACCGACGATTCGAAGTTCGTCCGGGACCCGTCGTAGTCCACACCGAGGCCGCCGCCAACATCGAAGTACCGCATGGGCGCGCCCATTTTTCGCAGTCCCGTAAACGTTCTTGCCGCCTCCTTCAACGCGTTCTTCACGCTCCGGATGGCGCTTACCTGCGAGCCGATATGGAAATGCAAGAGTTGGAGCGTGTCCAACATCCCCCGCTCCTTGAGATAGGCGACGCCCTCCACCATTTCTCCGACCGTCAACCCAAACTTGGCGCGGTCCCCCGCGCTGCCTTCCCATCGACCCGCACCTTTGGTCGCCAATTTGGCCCGCATCCCAATGACAGGCCGGACGCCAACCCGCTCGGAAATATCGCAAATCAACTTGAATTCGCTAAACTTCTCAACGACGATAATCGGGTTTCGTCCCAATTTTCGGGCCATGAGCGCCGTCTCGATGAACTCCCCGTCCTTGTAGCCATTGCAAATGATCAACGCCTCGGGATCGTTCATCAGCGCCAATACGATCAAGAGCTCCGGCTTGGATCCTGCCTCCAGTCCCATGTGATACGGCTCGGAGAACTTGACCAAATCCTCGAGCAAGTGGCGCTGTTGATTCACCTTGACCGGGTACACGCCCCGATAGCGACCACTAAACTCATATTCCCGGATTGCCTTGTGGAACGCCGTCGCCATGGCGCGAACCCGGTGCTCCAGAATGTCTGTGAATCGAACGAGAATGGGGAGCTGAATGCCCCGCCGCTCAAGGTCATCGATAAGCGTTTTGAGGTCGATCGCATCGGCCCGTGCGCCGGCCGGCGTGGCCTCGATATTTCCGCCCTCGTTGATGCGAAAATAGTCCCGCCCCCAGTTGCGGATGTTGTAAAGTTCGACGCTGTCCTGGATCGACCAGCCACGCATGGCATCTCCGGGGGGGCTGCGCGTCTATCGCGCCCGGTCCGCCGCGCTACCTAATCGGCAATACGAGATCAACAGCCGTCGTTCGCCGAACCGGGCGTTCCCGTATTATCGCTGTTGATGGCCGTCGATTGGGCGCACCATGCTTCCTTGGCATCATTGTCACCGGTGGTGTTGACCGTAGCCGTCACCCCAAGGGCGCGCCCGGGTGTGAGCCAGGACGACGAATACTCGACACGATCGATTTGCGAGGAATTCAATTTAATCACGATAGCGTCACTTCCGTTTGCCAGTTGGTAGGCGTTGCTGTTCCAACCCCACGTGCAATCCACGCCACCATTCACGTGCCCATCGTTGGAGCGGCAGAGCACCGCGAGCGCCCCCGGGGCAACCGTGTCGTCCAGATCGATCGTCACACTCTCCCCATTGTTGTCCGCCAATTCGAGACCAACCAGATTGAGCGTGTCCGAGGTAAGGTTTCGGATTTCGATCCACTCTCCCTTGTCGTCGGCAAGGTTGACCGGTTGCACGAGAAACTCGTTGATCAGGAAATCGCCCGGCCCGGCGTCACGCGGCGTGTCGGTGTCGGCGTCGGCGTCGGTGTCCGCGTCGGAATCAGCGTCGGCGTCCGCGTCGGCGTCACTGTCCGAATCACCATCGGAATCGCCGTCGGAGTCACTATCCGAGTCGCTATCGGTGTCCGCATCGCCATCGAGGAGTGAGCCGCCGCCTTCGTCCTCGGCACCCGAGTCCGCCGCCGTAACCCCCAAGCCGAAGCCACAGGCGGCGCCGAGGAAGGAAAGGAGGACCATCTCGCGAGTCTATCACTTTCGGCCCTTCGGCGGTGCAGGCATGTCGAACGCCATGGATGGCGGTTTTATCCCCTGAATGGAAAGCGTCCCGGCCCCCGGCCGCACGCGATCGGGCCAGGTCCAAGCCTCGTAGGTTGCTGTCGTCTCGCCGTTCCACCGGGTCGTGTCGTAGGCGTGCGCCCGCTTGCCCCGCACGGTCGGCTCGCCGAACAACTGCTCGGCAACGCGCTCGTAGGCCTTCGGCAGCCGGTCGAGCGCGAGAACGAAATATTCTCGATTGATCACCAGCGGGCCCAAACCCGCATCGAGCAGGCTCTGGAGATCCGCGCCCACGAACGTGAATACTCCGCTACCCCGGCGTTCCATCTCCTGGAGCCCGGCGAGGAAACTGTTTGCCGCGATGAATGCGTCCCATCCTTTCGGACGCACCCGGTCTACCCAAAGTGCATGTCCGGTGATCAGCGCCTTGCGGTGGATGGTCTGATACATGATCGGGGTCTGCGAGCCGGCGACCGCGGGAGAAAGTGGCGGTTCCAGAAGGAGCGTTCCCGGCTCCTTTGCCAGGGATTCGTAAAACGGGACGGGCAGGCGCACGCGCGAAAACAGTACGTGCCACGGCGCGTCCTGCAGATGGAGCTGAAGCGGAACCGTCAGCGCAAGCGCGATGCCCAGCAACGGTCGACTCCGGACGAAGCGATCCGACATTCGGGCGGCGAGAACCAGCAGCACGACGTTTACGACGACGACGTGGCGATACGGCCACCAGAAGCGACGCAATGGCCCAGCGAGTCCGTACACCCAGGAGTACGGTCCGTTGGGAATCAGCGCACCCGCCATCAGGCTTGCAAACACGATGCCGACGAGCGCGAGTATGAGGTTGAGCCGGTCACGGATGAAGACGAGCGACAACGCGGCCAGCACAGTCGTCGTGAACGGCAGTGCCCGACCGGCAAAGCGCCCTTTTTCCAGCGCAAACGGAATCGCCGGCCAGCACGAATCGCTGACGGACTCGGGGTGGGGAAACGTGTCCTCCGACGTACCGGGAATCTCCGCCCAATACCGCAGGAATACCCAGAGGAGCGGCAGGATGGGGATCACGGCCGCGAGACTGAACACGGCCAGCCAACCGGCACTCGGACGCCGCCAGAGCAGGAGCAGAGCGCCCGCCATCACACCAAAAAATCCGTAATACCAGTAGAAAAAATGCGTGACCGCGAGCAGCGCGCCCGCGAGCACGGCCCGGCTGACCGTCGGCGCCGTCAAAAAACGAACCCAAGCCGCCAGGAAAAAAAATAGCCAACAAATCGAGACCTGACTGAATCGGCCCGCGCCGAGTTCGAAGACGGCGAAAACAAACAGAGTTCCTGTCGGGACCGCTGCAATGCTTCCG
Source organism: Klebsiella pneumoniae (assembly GCA_945861635.1). Taxonomy (GTDB): domain Bacteria; phylum Myxococcota_A; class UBA796; order UBA796; family SXON01; genus CAMAWH01. Next base: position 62,389 of record CAMAWH010000001.1, read on the forward strand.
GACGGTGACACGCCCACGGCGCGGCAAAGCGTGTAGGCCGCGAGGCCATTCGCAGCGAGAATTAGAGGTTCGTACACGGTAGTCGCCAACGGCCACCCGAGCGCCCAATGAAAGGGCGCGTAGAGGAATCCCTCGCTGCCGTTTCCGGCGAGCCAAGGGGCGTCGCCAACGGGCCAGTAATAGCGGTCGTTGTGCAACACGCTCCCGCCCACGCGCAGTTGGTCCGCGACCCAGGTCAGAAGCCAGTGATTTCCCAAGCAGTCCGGATGGACGTACCCGCAAAGGATCGTGTCGCCCGGGTTTGTCACTACGGGCCAACACACCGCAACTGCCGATGCCACGGCAAGAAACACGGCGAACACGGTCCATCGAATGGGCACGCGGGAGCGTATCGCCGTTGGGCGTGGTTATTGCCGGCCACATGCTGAACCGTGCGCCGTCTTCCAACCGCGGACTCCGGGTGGTGGTGGCGCTCGCGCTCGCCAGCGCGCTGGTGGGTCCCGCAGCGGGGGCGGGCAGTTTCGTCGGCTCGAGTGGCGCAGAAGCCTATGGACACCTCTGGGTTCAGGCATGGGTGACGGATGCGTGGCCGGTGTGGCCCACGGGAACGGCCATGGCAAACGGCGCGTCCGCGTGGCCGGTCATCGATCCACTGCCGACGTGGTTCGCCGGTGGACTCGCGCGCGCGCTGACCGCGCTGGGCATGGACGGGCCGCGGGGCGCTTGGAACGCATACGCGTTTCTGGGTGTGTTCATCGCATCCCTTGGCGGCGCATCGCTGGCAGAAGCTGCCGGCGGACGCTGGGAAGTGGGCGCCGTCGGCATCGGCGCGGCCCCGATCTTCGTCGGATCGCTCGCCAGCGGGTTGAGTGAGGACTGGATGGTGGGATTGGTGGCGTTCGCTATTGCGAACGCGCTTCGATCGCGGTGGTTGCGTGCCGGAGCCATCCTCGGAATTACCGCCTGGTGCGGCCTCTACCTCGCCTGGCTGGGCGCCGCTGCCTTGGTTGGTATCGCCATATACCGCTGGGCCGATTGGCGGCGTTGGCTCGCGGGCGGATTGATCGCAGCGGCCCTGGGCAGCGGGGCAGCATGGCCCTTCCGGGCACGGCTGGCCGGCGAGGGCCATCGCTCGGGGAATTTCACACCGAGAGCAGAGCCGCTATGGCGAATTTCGCCTTGGAAATCATCGGATCTCGCGGCTTTTGTTACCCCTGGAAAGGTCGATACCGCCGGCGCTGTCGTTCGGGAGCATCCGACCTACCTTGGCTGGACCACCATCGGCCTCGGCGTCGCCGCCGTGGTGCCGCCGTCCGTACCCGTGGTTCTCGCCGCGGCCGGATTGGCCGCCACGATCTCCGTTGCCGCCGGGGAGACGGTCTCGATTGCCGGAACTCCCACCCGCGCAGAAAATCCCATCGCAACACTCTTTCGCCAGCTCCCGCTCGCAGGACGGTTCAACCATCTGGGCAGGACGATGCTGCTCGGGCAGATGGTCCTCGTCGCGATCGCCGCGCGCGGCGCGCGCCGTTTCCGACCCGGCGCCGCCGCGATTCTCATCCTCGCGGAGACAACATTTCTCTCGCCCGCGCGCGTACCCCTCCCCGGCACGCCAGGCACGGCGCCGGACATCTACCGTGCGCTCGCCACACTCCCGCCGGCCCCCGTCCTCGTCATCGGCGAGCGTCATCCGCAGAAACCGTTCTTTGATCAACGCTTTCACGGGCGTCGCATCATGATGAACCCAAACGGCGGTCCGCCGGGCCGCGCCGCCCCCGGCACAATCATCGTCGCATTCGGCGACGCTATTCCCGCGTTGACCGCCGAACGGGGCACCCCAACGGTCACGACGAGCGATGGCGCCGCTTGGCTGGTCGAGTCGGCGAACTAAGCCCGCGCTCCCCGGCGGCGCGGTAGACTGGGTCGATGCCCGCGCCCGGCCTGTCCGAGATCCTCGACATCTGCGTGGAGGGCGGCCTTCTGCGGGCGGGTCAGAAACAGGACGTGCTGAACCGGGGAAAGGAGCAGGCGCGCCACCTGCTGCTCGATCGCCGCGCGGAGCTCCGGCGTTTATTGGGCCGACAACGCGTCAGCTACGCAATCTCCGACATCGAGCTCATCGCATCCTTCCGCTTCAAGCGCGCGGATTTTCCCGAGCAGACGCTGGATGAGGAAATGATCAGCGAGGCCGTCGCGAAGCACGAGGGCTTCCCGTTCACCCGGCTTGATCCGCTCCGCCTTGATTTCAAGCTCGTCGTGGACGCATTCGGCGGTCCGTTCGCCGAAAAACACCTGGTAGTCGCCGTCGAGGATCGCCCGGAGGCGCTGACGGTCGCCGTGACCGACCCGTGGGACACGGAGCTGTTGCAAAGTCTCGCTCAATTCAAGAAAAAACCCATTCGCCCCGTGATGGCGTCAAAGGGAGAGATCCTCCGGGTCATCGCCGAATTTCACGGATTCCGACGGTCAATGCGTGCGGCGGAATCAGAGCTTGCATCGACACTTCCCGACATCGCGAACCTCGAGGCGCTCTACAAAGTCGCAGGCCTCAACGAATTGGAGGCCACCGATCAACCCGTTGTGCAGGCCGTTTGGTATCTCCTGAACTATGCGTACGACCAGCGCGCCTCCGACATCCACATCGAGCCGAAGCGGGAGGACGCACTCGTCCGCATGCGCATCGACGGCGTGCTCCATACGGTTCATAGAATGCCGAGAACGGTGCATCCAGCCGTCGTCAGTCGCGTGAAACTCCTGGCGCGGCTTGACATCGCGGAAAAGCGACGGCCGCAGGATGGTCGGTTCAAGACGCAGCTCGGCACGATTGAGGTGGAGCTGCGCGTCAGCACCGTGCCCACGGCGTTCGGCGAAAAAACGGTCATTCGCATCTTCGACCCCGCGGTACTCAAGCAAAGTCTCGTCGATCTGGGATTTTTCCCCCGAGAAATGAGTATTTTCGAAGGAATGATCCGCGCGACGAACGGCATGGTGCTCATCACCGGACCCACGGGAAGCGGTAAAACCACGACGTTGTACGCCACGCTGCATCACATCGCGACGCCGCGCGTCAACATCTGCACGCTGGAAGATCCTATCGAAATGGTGAACGAGCAGTTCAACCAGATGGCGATGCAACCGAAAATCGGGTTCAGCTTCGCCACGGCGCTGAAAAGCGTGCTGCGGCAGGATCCGGACGTCATCATGGTCGGTGAGATTCGAGATGCCGATACGGCAGAGAACGCAGTGCAGGCCGCACTCACCGGGCATCTCGTCCTTTCCACCGTGCACACGAACGACGCCGCCACGGCCGTGTCGCGACTGCTCGACCTCGGCGTGTACCCGTTTCTCGTATCGGGCGTGCTTTTGGGCGTCGTCGCCCAGCGACTCGTGCGGAAGGTGTGCGTCGCCTGTGCCGTCGAAGACGTGCTCACCGCCGAGCAGATCGAGCTGTTGCGCATTCGCGGGGCGGAGGGGCGGCAGCTCAAAGTGAAGCGCGGAAAGGGGTGCCCGCGCTGTCGCGGCACCGGGTACCGCGGGCGCACCGGAATCTTCGAAGTGATGCGCATGACCACGCGCCTTCAGCGCCTGGTTCAGGAAAAGGCGCCGGCGCAGGAAATCAAACGGGAAGCGTTGAACGACGGCATGCTCACGCTGCGAGAGTACGCGATTAAGAAGCTTGCCCGTGGAGAAACTACTTTTGAGGAAATTGCCTCCGTCACCGACGAGGGCGATGCGTACTAGCGAGTCGCCGATTCCATCCGGTGGGGAGACGAACAGAGACGTTCACAGCGATGGCGGAGGTAGCCACGCAGGCTGGTGCACAGCTCGCGGCACCGATCTGCCGGTGCCTTCGCCGCGTTTCGGATCAGCCATTCGTCGATCGCGGCGCCGGGAATCGTCGGGTCCTTGATGTCCAGGCTTGCCGCGAGCACCGCGTCGAATGGCGTCGGCGGCAGGGCCACCAAACGCGCGTAGGAAGGCGAGTCAACGTGCGCTGGTTGGCTCCCGAGACTACCGGCCCCGAACGGCCATCCGCCGGCATCCGAACGCCTCCGCTCGAATCGCGACGCGTCGCCGTTCACACGTGACCGCAAGGACGGGCCGCACCCCGCAGGTTCCGACCCCCGCACACTCGACAGCGACCGCAACCCAGGAACCCACGGTCTCGGGAACGGCCCACTCTCCCTCCACAATCACCGCAACGTCCGATGCCGTCGGGCCGCGGTGCCACCACCGTTCCATCGCGTGGCCGACGCAGTCGTCCAGGTACGCGCCCGCATGGTCCGCGCACAAACGAAGACGTGTCGGCGTATCGGCGCTCGGCACGAGCTCGAACACTTCCATCGCGCAGTCGGCATCTGGTCCGCAGACCGCCAACAATTCGTCGATGGGGCGCGCCGCTGCCCCGCCCGCGTGCGCAACGGCCCACGCGTGCCGACACCCCACCGCCGCGCCCTGATCGCAGAGGGCGATCGCCTCTTTTGCGTCCACAACAGAGACGACGGCCCGCGTGAGGCAAACCGCATGCGACCGCGGCCAGGGCATGTACGCCGCGCACGCATTTGCCGGCGGCGGGGCAGTTGGTGCGGGGGCGGACGATGGCGCGGGGCACCCACCCGCGAGCACGCCCACAAGCAGCCCCACGAACACGGCGGCGACGCGATCCGCGGCCACTACGAAAGCGCGGCTTCGAGGCCCGCTGCGCCCGCGAACACCGTGCTCTCATCGAGGAACCGCCCGGTAAGTTGGCCGCCCACGGGCAGGCCGTGCCCGCAGTGGATGGGAACGGAAATGCTCGGCAAACCCGCCAACGACGCCGGCACCGTGAGGATGTCCGACAGATACATTGCCAGCGGATCTGCGCTGCGCACGCCGAGCGGAAAGGCTACAGTCGGCGAGGTCGGCGAAAAGAGCAGGTCTACACCGGTAAGTGCGTCAGCCATGTCACGCGCGATACGGGCTCGCACCGCTTGTGCGCGCTCGTAGTAGCGCTCGGCATAGCCGGCAGACAAGGCAAAGGTCCCGAGGACAATTCGCCGTTTCACCTCCTCACCGAGCCGCCCGGTCCGCGTCGCCGTCACCACCCCGCGCACACTCCCCACCACGTCACGCGGCCCGAAGCGGATACCATCGAAACGAGCCAGGTTTGAACTCGCTTCCGCAGACGTCAGAATGGAATAGCATGCCAACGCCCACGCGAGGGATGGAAGCACCACGGGAACGAGCACGGCGCCTGCCCCCCGTAGCGCTTGAAGTGCCGCCGTGACGGCGAAGCGAACCGACGAATCCAGGCCGGCCCCTGAGCACTCCGCGAGGACGCCGATCCGCAACCCGCGCACGCCGCGATCACATGCCGAAACCAGGTCGGGCACGCCCGTGTCCACACACGTCGAATCGTACGGGTCGGCGCCCGACATGAGTTGCGTGACCAGCGCCGCATCGCGCACATCGACGCCGAACGGCCCAACGCAGTCGCACGAAGACGCAAAGGCAACGAGACCGTGCCGAGAAACGCGCCCCTGACTGGGCTTCATTCCGACGACGCCGCAAAACGATGCAGGTTGTCTCACGCTTCCGCCGGTATCGGATCCGAGGCCGATCGGTGCGATTCGAGCCGCCACCGCCGCCGCGCTGCCGCCGGAACTGCCGCCCGGCGTGCGTCGTTCGTCCGAAGGGTGGCGCACGGAGCCGTATGCTGAATGTTCAGTGGACGATCCCATGCCGAATTCGTCCATGTTGGTCCGACCGATCACGATGGCGCCAGCCGCGCGGAGTCGGGCGATCGCGGTGGCAGTATACGGCGCCCGGTAGCCTTCAAGCATGCGCGACGCGCATCCGCACGGTTCACCGCCGTCCGCGAGGTTGTCCTTGACCACCAGCGGCACACCGGCAAGTGGCCCATCCCGATTTACCGATTCTACCTGTCTGTCGACAAACGCCAAGTCCACGTGACGGAAGGCGTTGTACGGGTTGTCGCGCGCCCGAACAACGGCAGCACGCGCGAATCGCCCAGGATCCTCCCCGTGTTGCACGGCCGCAGCCATGGCGCGGGCCGTCACCGGAGCGCCCGCGATCATTCCGAAGCGATGACCCTCGGCACCGCTACGAAACCGCCCTGACGGCCCTCGCTGGCCGCCAGAAGGGGCTCCGGGCGGCAGCCGTGGGGAACGTCCGCGCGTCCCTGCAGCACCCCGGGCGCAGAGATCGCGGGTGGTGCCTCCATCGTCGTGATCTCATCCACGTACGACAGCACCCTTGCCAGCTCCGAAGCAAATCGATCCGCCTGATCTTCTTGCAACTGCAGGCGAGCCAATGTGGCGAGGTGCCGAATGGCCTCCCCGTCCAAACTCACGCCGAGCGGCCCTTGAATCGAAAGAGCTGCTTGATGCCGTCAAGTACACCCGATTGGTCTTCTCCGGCGAGCGTTTGCAACTCACCAGGATCCAGCAAGACCGCGCCACACTCTCCGCAGATATCGACATCAACACCGCGGAACGCGTGCGTGTTCATTTCTCCACCGCACTTGCCGCAACGCATATAGTGGAGCTTTTGCCGCTCCTCACGGGCGGACTTCGCTTTCTCGATCGCGAGAATCTCACGCATCTTCGCCGATTGTTCCTTGTCGAGACGCGCAAAGTACTCTTCTTCCACCGGAACCTTGTCAGACATGTCGGCCTCGCGAGACCCTCCCGATATCCCGGCGCCGCGACCGCCGGGAGGGCGTCAGTTGCAGCGCTGGCCGAGGCGACGCAAGCCACCTTCGAGTTCACGGCGCAGCTCCGTATCGGTTCCTCCTGTCGACATCGCATCGCAGTAATCGGACCGAGCGCTCACCGCGTCGCCCATTTTCTCGTTCGCGTAGCCGCGGCCGTACAGCGCCCACGCGCTGTTCGGATCCCGTTGGAGGGCACGCGAAAAATAGCCGTGCGCCTTGGGTAGGTCTCCCTTGTCGATGGCCTTCCACCCACCATCCGTCAAGGATTTCACGGAACCGCCGCCCGGCGCGGGCTTGGCCACGGGCGCCGGAGCGCGAGGCGGCACCGGCGCACCTCCGACGGCTTTCGTGGCCGCGGCGGCCTTCGCGGCTGTGTCAGCCTTTGCAGCGACGTCAGCCTTCGCGGCGGCGTCAGCCTTCGCGGCTGTGTCAGCCTTTGCCGCAGCGCCATCCGCCGCATTCGCGGGGGGGGCCACCGCAGCAACCACGTCCGCAGCCGGTGGGTCAACGGCAACGACCTCGGCCGGTGGCGGGGACGTCCGGGCATCTTCGCCGGGCGGCGGCAGCTTCGATGAACGTTCAGAAACTGCCGCCCCGCCGAAAAACACAAGCACCCCGCCGATCAGCACCACGCCCAGCCCGACGACCAACGCCCCGATCCACACCATCGGATTGGAACGCCGACCGGGTTGCGCGTCCTCGAAGACATCCGTGGCGTTTCGAGGCGTGATGGTTACCATCGGCGTGCCGGAAAAGAAAGGATCACTCGGCGGCGTTGGCAACGGCGGCATCGGGGCGAGTGTGGATGCGGACCCGAGACCGGTGGCGCGCGCGGGTGTCGGAACGCGACCCGAACGGGCAGCGGGCGTCGGCGCGCGCCCTGCCCGCGGGTGGGCTACCGTAGGTTCCGCCTCGCGTTCCAGCCAATCGGGCAGGCCATCCTGACGTCGTGACTCGATGGTGGCTTCCTGTGTCTCAGGATCAGGTTCCAACATGCGATCACGGGCGGACGGCGCATAGGGAGGGGTGTACACGGGGGGGGGCAGCGAATCAAGCCAACGATCGCTCCGCTCGACGACCGTCGCCGATTCCTCTTCGGCAGGGGGTCGAATCGGGTCGTAGGGGCTGTAGGCGGCGGCCGCCATCGCCGCGGGAAGCTCGTCCACGCCGCCGAACCGGCCGGGAGCCGCACCCACGAGTATGTCCGTTTCTTCGACGAAAATCTCCTCGTCATGCCGAGGTGCCGGATGCGGCTCCGTCGGCACCGGGCGAGTAGCCAACGGCGAAGGCGCCGGCGAAAGCGTGGGGCGGTTGGCTGCAAGGCGATCCACCGCAGCAAAGAATAGTGCGAAATCTGGCCTTTCCCCCAACGGCGTCCAGCGCATTCCGTGCAGGGAAACCGCGTCCTCCCGCGAGACACGTTGTTCCAACACCCAACGCTGCAAAGTGGCGGCATCGGGTACGGCGTACACCGTTCCTCCAGACCGCAACATCTGAATTGGCTCTCCCGGCGATGGACCATGGTAATCTGCGCCATGCCGGCTCGGCGGCTCCACCGGGAGGAGGGCCGGCGGCGACGCCGAACCCGGCTCCGCGTGCACCGGAAACGTGTGTCCACAATCCGAACACCGAAACTTGAGCGACCTGGACCGCGCACGCGACGACGCCGGCGGGTCGATTTGATGCCGACTCCGGCAGCGAGGACACGTGATTTCCACGCGTTCAGCCCCCCGCGCCGAGTTTCGCGAGACGCGCTTGGTACTCCGCCGCATTCGGCGGATTTCCCTTCAGGCAGGCGGTGTACGCGGTGGACGCGCCGGATGTGTCGCCCACGGCCTCGTAGGCCTCGCCCAGGAGGCAGCCTGCAGCCTTGTCACCCTTGTCAGCCGCCAATTTGAGGTTCGGGAGCGCGCCGTCCGCATTTCCACCACGGAGTTGCGACTCCCCGAGCTTTCGGAAAATGCTCGCCCCGTTTGCGCCCGCCTTCACGGCGTTCGAGTAGGCCTTTACCGCCGTCGTGAAATCTTTTCCGCGGGCGGCGTCATCCCCCGCGTCCTCGTGGTCACCCGCCGACACCGCCTTCGCAACCGTACCACCCGGCGTGGGGGTGTTGGGAACGACAACTGGGCCCCCTGGCGCCCTGATGACTACGCCGGGAGCCGCGCCCCCCGGCGGAGCCGCCGTCTGACAGCGAATTTCCACCCGTCCAGGGCCCCAACAGTGCTCGGGCTCGGGCAGCGTCACCACGATCGGCGCGTCCGGTGCCGACTCAACCCAATCATTGGTGTTGATCTTGGGCAACGGCTCCACCACTGGTTCCGGCGTGGCACCCCCGCCGCCCGGGTTCGCGCCTGGCTTCTTGCCCCCTTTACCTGGCGCTTTCGTCACATTGGCCGCGGGTGTCTGCGGCACGTCCGGCGTGCGGCTGAAGTACCAACCAAGCGCAACCAAAGCGACCAACCCAGCGGCCGCGGGGAACAGCCAAGCCGGCCGCGCACCCGCTTGATTGGCATCCTTTTGGGCCCCCGCGCGACTCCGTTGACTCGACCGCTCCCGTTGCCGGGCCTTCAACTCCTCAAACGGATCGCGGAACGTCGGACCCGTGCGGGGGTTGGCCTCCTGACGCGCAATTTCCGCGCTGGCGGAAGCAGCGAGTTCGGCCGCCAACTTCCCGAGGTCCTGAATGGCAGGACCTTCCTTCGGGGCGCCGCCTCGAGCGATCTGCTCCGTGTTCAGCTTCTCCCACATCTCCACGAAGAACGAGTCGAGATCGGGAATCTCCCCGATGGGTTGCCAACCTTTGCCGTCGTGCGAAATCACGTCCGCCGACGTGACCCGCCCGTCCGCAATGTACTTTCGAAGGGTCTTGATGTCCGAAAAGTCATATACAAGGCCGATTTTCACCTTGACCTTCCACGCAGTCACCCCGACCTTGCGGAAGTCCAGCGTCGAAGCACGAGAGGCGGCGTCCTTTGCGGGTGCGGCAACCGGAGCGGCCATCGGCGGCAACGTCGGCGCGTTGGTCGAATCCACCGCAGGCGACGGCACGCGGAGCACCTCGTGCATCGACACGTTTCCCGTCGTGGCGGGAGGCGGAGCCTTTACAGGTTCGGCGCCCCTGATCTCGATCGGCATCTTCCCGATTCGGGTCGGCTCCGCGTCTTCCCACTCACTTGGCGCGGGGGCAGGCGTGGGCGTAAGGGTTGCGCCGCCGGCCGACGGAGCCTGCGCGAACACAACGAACACATGCTTGCACTTCGGGCACGTGATCTTCGCGCCGCGCCCGGTGATCTTCGCATCATCGAGCTTATAGCGGGACTTACAGGATTCGCAGGAAACAATCAAAGGTGGAGGCTCCCCTCAGGGAATGAGGATCTCGAGGCCCGCTGTCACCGCAAACACGGTGCGTGGGCCATGGTTGGCGAAGTGTATCGTAAGGCGCGGGTTGGAGGGGATGCCTTCGCGACGCGAGATCGTTCCAACGCCATGGGTCGGGTGAAAGACCTGCACTCCCTCCTTGAACACCTCCATCGAGTCCGGCGCGAGTGTTCGGAGATCGCGAGAGCGCACGGCGCCGAGCGAGGGAGCGAGGGCGGGGCGCGGCGGCGCGGGCGCAGCGCGTGGAGGGGCAAAGCCAGGACGCGAGGGAACGGTGCCGGAACGGGGCGGGGTGGACCACGAAGGCGCGCGCGCGGGTGTCCCAAAAGACATCGGAGCGCCGCGCATCGACGATGCCGGCCGATTCATCGTATCACTCGGGATTTCCTGAATAAACCTCGACAACGTCGCGTCCTCCCACCAGCCATCCGGAGCGCGCCTGCGCAGCGGGGCCGAGATGAACAGCCGCTCCCGCGCCCGCGTGATGGCAACGTAGGCCAAACGCCTCTCCTCCTCGATTTCTTCCTCCCGTTCACTGCGCGCGTGCGGAAAGCACTTTTCCACCATTCCTACGAGAAATACGACTGGAAACTCCAGCCCTTTGCAAAGGTGGGCCGTCAACAGCGTAATCGCACCACCCTCCGCATCGGGAAGGCTGTCCGACTGCGCAGACAGCGACGCCCGATCGAGAAATTGCTGTAGTTTTCCGATTGCATCCAATTCCCCGACGTCCGCGCCTTCCTCAAATCCGCCAGGATCGTCGATACCCTCCCCAGCGGCGCGCGCCAACTCCCGGATATTCTCCTCCCGGCCTTGCGCTTCCTCCGTCGCCTCTTTTGCCAACATGCCGAAGTAGCCGCACTCGGCCGCGATGTAGAGCACAAGGTCGGTGAGTGGCATTATGCACGCCGCGGTCTCGAAGCGGTCCATCATCAGGGAGAATGCCGCGAAAGCATTTCCGGCGCGACCACCGACCGACCCCATGGCCCGCGCGGCCGCACGCAGCGGCGTGCCGGCACGATTCGCCTGCGTGCGAAGGCTGTCGATCGCCTTGTCCCCGAGACCGCGCGTCGGCGTATTCACGATGCGCTGGAACGCCACGTCATCGTCGGGATTGAGGAGCAAGCGGAGGTACCCAATAATGTCCTTCACCTCCATCCGATCGTAAAACTTTCTGCCACCGACCAGCACATGTGGCAGCCGTTCCCGAGTGAGCGCCTGCTCGAACGACCGGCTCTGGGCGTTGGTTCGATAGATGATCGCAATGTCACACGGCCGGCGAGTCCGAAGCTGACGCCGGATTTCGCCGACCACGGACGCCGCCTCACTCTCCTCGTCCGGCCCCAACATCAGCTCGATGGGCTCGCCCGCCGCCGCATCGGTGCGGAGAGTCTTTTCCTTCCGTTGGTGGTTGTGTTTTACCACGGCCGACGCTGCACGAAGAATGGTAGCGGTGGAGCGATAGTTCTGTTCGAGCGTGACGACGGTGGCGTTCGGAAAATCGTTTTCGAATCCTAGAATATTGCGAATATCGGCGCCACGAAAGGAATAGATGCTCTGGTCGTCATCTCCGACCACGGCAAGATTCTGTTCACGTGCAGCCAACAAACTGACCAACCGATACTGTGCCGGATTCGTGTCCTGATATTCATCGACGAGCACGTACCGAAATTGATTTTGCCAACGGGAAAGAATATCCGGATAGGCCTCCCAGATGTCAACGACCTTGTTCACGATGTCGTTGAAGTCCAGAGCATTGTTTCGCTTCAGTCGAATATTGTAATTTTCGAAAATGGTTGGAAACGGATCACCGCGCGGCACGTTTTCAAAATCATTCTTCAACCGATTCTTCGTTCGATCAATACGCGCACGTACGGCGTTCGGCGGTAGATCCTTGTGAGAAATCCGCAAGTCGTCGAGTACGGCCTTGACCACGCGGCTTTGGTCGTCGTCATCGTAGATTACGAAGTCGCGACGAAATCCAAGCACCTCAATATCGCGACGCAGAATCCGCACGCATGACGAATGAAAGGTGGACACCCATACGTTTTTCGCGACGTCACCGACGAGATCCGATACGCGATCCCGCATCTCTCCGGCGGCCTTGTTGGTAAACGTAACGGCGAGGATGTTCCACGGCTGGAGCCTCGGTGCGTCGCGGCCGGGTCCGACCGTGCCCCGATCGAGCAGGTGCGCGACTCGACGAGTCAGCACGCGCGTTTTTCCCGATCCCGCGCCGGCGAGGATCAGAAGTGGACCATCCAGCGTCATCACCGCGCGCGCCTGTTCGGGGTTCAATCCCTCCGCAAACCTGCTCATTTCTTCGCATCCGCGAGCAGTCGGTACCGCCGTCGCAACCGTTCGGCCGCGTTCGGCGTGATATGGAAGGGCGCGCGACCGACCGCGATTCCGTCCGCCGGCACGTCAACCGCTACGATGGTTCCGGCGCCAACAATCGCCCCATCTCCTACCGATACGGGCGCGACCAACGCAGTGTTGCTTCCGATGAACGCCCCCGCGCCGATGGTGGTGCGGTGCTTTCGCACCCCGTCGTAGTTGCACGTGATCGTTCCGGCGCCGATATTCGCGCCCTCCCCCACGTCGGCATCTCCCAGGTAGGTCAAGTGATTTGCCTTGGCGCCGCGCCGGAGGACCGTGTTTTTCACTTCCACGTAATTGCCGACGTGCGCACCCTCCTCGATGACGGAGCCCGGCCGGAGGCGCGCCATGGGTCCAACCACGGCGCCGCTTGCGACACGCGCGCCGTCGCAATGCGAACCCGCGAGTATCCGCGCGCCCACGCCGAGAGTCACGTCCTTAAGGACGCAGTACGGGCCAACCTCGCCTGCGATGTCCGACGCTCCTTCGATGACGACGCCGGGCCCGATGCGCGCGTCCGGATGGAGGGTAACGCTGGCGTCAATGCTCACGCTGTCCACGTCTGCAAAATCGACACCATCCAACGCCCATCGCCTGACGATGCGCCGCCTCAAAATGGACCGCGCGTCAGCGAGCGCGGCGCGATCGTTCACGCCGAGGAACAGTGCCGGATCAAATCCACAGACGACGTTGGCGTCGGGCCCGACGAGATCGGTAAGATAGAACTCTCCTTTGGGTGCATGCGGCCGGAGGCTCGGCAGCGCCGATCGCAGGTACGCCGCGTCGAAGACGTATAAACCCGAATTGACCAGTCGAATCTTCCGCTGATCGTCGGTGCAGTCCCCCTCCTCAACGATTCCGACACCACCCACCATCCGGCCGTATCCCGTTGGATCGACCGCCTCAAACGCCGCGACCGTAACCGTGTGGCCGGCGTGACCGGCAAGCAGCGCCCGGATCGCTGCCGCCGTCAGCAGGGGCGTGTCACCCGCACAAACAACGATCGCCCCGGACGCCGGTAGCGTCGGCAGCGCAAATCGCAGCGCATCTCCCGTGCCGCGCGGCGCCTCCTGCCTCACAAACGCGCAGCCGGGGAGCGCGGCGCGCACGGCCTCCTCCTGATGGTGGACCACGACCGTCACCTGCGCACCGACCTCCCGCAGCGACGCCACGATCCAGCCGACCATCGGCATTCCCGAGAGCGGATGAAGCACTTTGGCGAGCGGCGACCGCATGCGCGTGCCAAGACCGGCAGCAAGGACAACGGCGTGGACCGACAGGTGGACCGACATGGGCCGCGAATGTAATCGACGGCGCAGGATAGAAGTCGAATCGGAGGCGGGATGCCCCACGTTCTCGTCGTCCGTTCACGGAATCAGGAGATGGCATGAAAGCGTTCAAAGGCAAGGTGGTCTGCGTCACAGGGGCAGGGCGCGGACTCGGGAAATCCCTCGCGCAAGCATTCTCGCGCGAGGGCGCTTCGTTGGTGCTGGGGGCACGCACGACGCCAGAAATAGATGCGTTGGCGGAGCAACTCGGCAATGCGATGGCCGTCCAAACAGACGTGCGGCTGCCGGGTGACTGCGACCGATTGGTCGAGGCAGCGGTCGCAGAATTCGGACGGTTGGACATCATGATCAACAATGCCGGCCTCGCGATTTACGGCCCCGTGGAAGACGCGACGCCGGACGCCGTGGACGCGATGATTGACACCAACGTAAAAGGCGTTATCTATGGGTCGATCGCAGCGTTTCGCGCCATGAAGCTCCAGCGTTCGGGTTTGATTGTCAATATCTCCTCGATCGCCGGGAAGCTTCACTTGGTGCACGAAAGCATCTACAACGCGTCCAAATGGGCCGTAAATGGATTTACCGGAACGTTGCGCATGGAAGCCGCGCCCCACGGAATCAAGGTGAGTTGCGTGTGTCCAGGCGGAATCGACACGCCGTTCTGGAAAGCCATGGATTTTTATCCATTTCCGGACGGCATCGACCCCAGCGCCGACTTCATGTCCGCGGATGAGGTCGCCGACAGTATCGTCGAGTTGGCAAATAAGTCCGATCGATATGTCATTCCCGAGCTCGTCATGGTTCCCTTAATTGCCCGCTGAGTCCGGGCACGCCGAACTGACGGCATCCCTATTCGCGGTGGCGTTGATCCTGGTGATGGCGAAATTGGGTGGCGACCTTGCCACGCGCGCCAAGCAGCCTGCCGTACTCGGTGAGTTGGTGGTTGGCTTGATTCTTGGCAACATTGGGCTCGCGGGCTGGCATGGCGTCGATTTCATCCGAACGGACAATTCAGTAAATCTGCTCGCGCAGATCGGGGTGATCGTCCTGCTGTTCGAGATTGGCCTGCAGTCGACACTTGGCGAAATGGCACAAGTCGGGCGGTCCGCGGTGTTCGTCGGCGTGCTCGGAGTGATCGCGCCGTTTGCTCTCGGGTGGGGTGTCGGCGCCTGGCTTTTGCCCGATCGATCAGCGTACGTCCACGCTTTTCTGGGCGCGGCGCTCACCGCAACGAGCGTCGGCATCACGGCGCGCGTGCTTCAAGACCTGGGGAAATCCCAGACGCCCGAGGCCCGCGTCATTCTGGGCGCCGCGGTCATCGACGATGTGCTCGGGCTGATGATCCTGGCCGCGATCAGCGGCGTCATCGCGTCGCTCGACGGCGGGGGGCCATCGGGCTGGGCCGTCGTCGCGATCGTCGTCCTGAAAGCAGCCGCGTTCCTCGGCGGAGCGCTTCTGCTCGGGCGGGCGCTCACACCTGCCTTTTTCCGAACCGCCGCGCGATTGAGGGGCAGCGGCGTACTTTTGTGTGTGAGCCTTGGGTTTTGCTTCGCTCTGGCGTGGCTGGCGGGCGTGGTCGGCCTCGCACCGATTGTGGGCGCCTTCGCCGCGGGCTTGATTCTCGAAAATGTTCACTACGAACCGTTTCGAGAGCGCGGGGAGCGGCAGCTGGAAGAGTTGATTCAGCCCGTTACCCAATTTCTCGCTCCGATATTTTTCGTGACGATGGGCGCCCACGTCGATGCGACCGCGTTCGCCGATACGTCCGTGCTGTTTCTCGCTTCGGCCCTCGTGATCGCCGCAATCGTCGGCAAGCAGGCGTGCATGCTCGGCGTCGTCGACAAAGGCGTTCGCCGGCTTCCTGTTGGTATCGGCATGATTCCGCGGGGGGAGGTCGGCTTAATTTTCATCAGCCTCGGCCTGACGCTGCGGATCGACGGCCAACCCATCGTCGACGCATCCACGTACGGCGCCGTCGTGATTGTCGTCGTTGTAACAACGCTGATCACGCCGCCGGCGTTGGCCTGGAGCCTCCGGAGATGAGGCTGTGCTATCGTCGGCGAGTGGGATCGTTCTGGCTGTTGCTGATATTCCTTATAATGGGCGCCTGCTCAGCGGAAACGGAATCCGGCTCGCAAGCCGATCGAGCGGGCGACACAGCGTCGAATGACACGGGAATTCTCGATCCCAACGTTCGCCGATTCGTCTCGGGCGATCTGGAAATTCCCGGGTACGCCGACAGCATGCTCTGCACGTTCGGGACATGGACGGGCGGCAACCTTGGCGTCGTTTCGTTCCGCTCGCAGCAGTCCTCGCCCATGGGGCACCACGCCATGTTCATGCGGGCAAACGCCGGCTCGGACAACCAACCGATTCCGGACGACGGCACGGTGATTGCGTGTGATGACTGGCCCCTCGACAACCTCTTTCAGTCCACTGGTGAGGCGAACGATGGCGGCATCTCGCCCACCGGAACGGCGCTGCCCGATGGCATGGCGATGAAACTGGCCGATGGCACACGATGGGCGATTCAGTCTCACTACGTCAACACCGGCGCGGACCCCGTGACGGCGATCGACACCGTATTGCTCGGCGTTGTCGAACCCTCTCAAGTCACCACGTGGGCGGCGGTCTATTCCCTGAACAATGTGGGATTCAACCTGCCGCCCGGACAGGCGCAAACGAGCTTTCCGTGCTCGTTCGACCATGAATTCTACGTGATGAGCCTGATGGGCCACATGCACGAATACGGCACGTCGATCAAGGTCGAGCTGGGCGTCGGGAACGAGATCGAGACCATCTACGAGATTGCCGAATGGAAGGCAGAGTATCGGGACCAGCCCGTCGTTACGACGTGGCTTCCAGGGGAGTTTCTGGTTCCGGCCGAGACGGTGATTACCACGTCATGCGCTTGGAATAATATCACGGACCAATCGTTACACTTCCCGCAGGAAATGTGTTCCGCGCTCGGCGTCGGGTACCCAAGTGAGGAACCGATCGCATGCAACGCCGGCATACGACGGTAATACGAGCCCGGGATTTCCCGCCCTACCCGCGACCGTGGGCCCCGAAATGTTCACCCGGGTGCATCAGGATCTCGCCGAAGCGAGTCGCGACCCGGCCCGCCATGACTCCGTCGATCAGTCGATGGTCGAACAGCATGATCACCGGGAGCATCGGCCGTATCGTCGGCACGCCGTCCACCGGAATCACTTCGTCCTGGACCGCGCTGGCGCCCCAAAACGTGCCCACCTGAAACAAACGTTGGGGAGGCGCCACCGACGCACCGCGGAACAACAGGCCCGATTGGGTCGAAAACGCCGCCCCTGCGTTGGATAGCCCTGTCGTCACGCCAACCTTTCGATAAAAGGCCCCGCCGATCACCGGGGATTTCAACGCGCGATCAAATACCCCGAGCGCGCCACGGAAAACCGGACCCGGAGCGTGCTCGGCCAGACCCAGAAGCGCTCGCACCACCGGATCGGTTGGGCGTCCGGTCCGTTCGGCGGCGACGCGCGCCCTGGAAACCTCGGCCAACGCGCAGAGCGTCAGTTGATCGACATCGGTCACAAGCGCCATCGACAGCTCGTTTTCTGCCCCGCCATGCCCCACCAAATTGATGGGCATCACGATTCCCACGTGCTCTGCAAGCACAATTTTTCGACCGATCACGCGCCCGTTTGCCTTCGGAAATTCACGGAGCGTCCGCGCAATGCTGGCGGCCACGAGATGATTGAGCGAGACGCGCGGACCTTCCTCACCGGCGAGCGAGGCGAGGTACGTCCTGCCCGCTAGAAAATCAACCGCAAAGTTGCACGCAACCCACGGATTTGCGGGCCAGCGAAACCACCATGTGAGGGCGCGGCGGACGGGACTACGGGCGGACATCGTGCTGCGCCTTACCGCCGCCGACGTGCCGCGGCCAGCGCCAGAACGGCCCCGATCAGCGCCGACCCATTGCGTTCGGGGGCTGGCGTAGCACCGCACCCGCACGACGGCTCCAGATCCCCGTCCCCGGCCAATTCAGCCTGCTCAACCGGTGCGCACGCGGACACATCCGCGCCGAAACAAATCATTCGTTTCGTGGATTGGGTGTCCAGCGTTGGATTGCTGCCCACCAGCCAGTACGTCCCCGGCGGTTGATCGCCCAAATCGGTCGGCGTCCCCGAAAACGTCGCCAGGGCTTCAAGCGCGTGCCCGCCATCGTCGGCCGGATGGACGCTGAACGTCAGGTTTGGGGCGTCCTCCTCGATGCCGAAACCAAGCGCGCCGCCCCCATGGTCGATGGAGTAATACGTCGCGGCGAGCGGATAGAACCGATTGTCGTCCGCGAGGTTTGGACCATCCTCGCGAATTCGAATGGCACGTAAATCCTCGGCAAATGGGTAACTCTCCATCCCGCCCGCGCGCTCCCCGGTGGCGAGGTTCCATCGGGCAAACCGCGCCCAATCGTGGGACAGGGAGCCAGAATGAACCGCTTCGAGCGCCGCCATCGACGCGAGAATGTCTCCGTCATCCACCGTGGAATCCAACAACTCAAGCATTACCTCATACCCGTACGCTTCGGTGAGAAACCACCACCAAAGCGCCGTCGCATACGCGAACGCCGGAACCGGCCCTGCAGGCGGTTCATCCAGACTGCGCCCCGTATCTTGAAGGTAGGCGTCGCAGAACGACAGAAAGTCCTCGCTGTCTGGATCATAGAAGCGCTCCGCCCACACCGCGGTGCCTTCGCTGAACCATACCGGCGCGCTCGCATCATACGCCGCCTGCACGGCGTGAAACAACTCATGGGACGTGAGTACGCGCACGGCCTCCGCCAAATCCGAGTACCCGTAGCCCTGAAAATCATTTTCCATTACGAAGTAGCCAGCACAAATGTCCCCGTCACAACTCTCGGCCGCAAACTGTCCATCCGACATGCCGGCAAAATCGACCAGATATGCATCCATCGCCGGCGAACCGCCACGAACGCCATCCCCCACCGGGGAGCGGAAACCGACGTCCGCGTACGCCGTCAATACCGATTCCGCCTCCGCGGCTACCAACTCGGCAAAATCCGGCAAACCATTTTCGTCCTCATCGTTGAGAATTACCGCGTTCGGACCCGCGGTGGAGTACCAGACGCGCACCGTCTGCGTGGGCCCGTCCAACGAAGTCACCACGTCCGCCGCGTCAAACGAGAACTGGCCTCCGTCCGTCGGACGCGCGAGTGCCAGATGTACCCACGCGAACATCACCATCGGCGACGCGCACGGCCGGAGAGCACGATGCCGAGCATCGCAAGAAGAGCGCCCGAGGGCGGGGCGTCGGAATTGGCGCATCCGCATCCCGACGCCTCCTTCGCGGCCAACGACTCGGGGACCGAATCCACCATTGCATCGAGGATGTTCAACGCCGATAGATCGCCTGAGCCATAATAGTCATTGTGCCCGGACGCATCGAAATCAACGAGGGGAGAGGGGACCGCGCCGGCGATGATAATTTCCCCAATTTCCACGCTGGACAACGAGGGGTCGACGGAAACAATCCAGCCTGCCAGCCCGGAAACAACGGGCGCCGCGGCGCTTGTTCCGCCAAAATTAGTGATCATCGTGTCGTTTGGCGCAATGGTTACGGTTGCGCTGGGCGCCGCCACGTCAACGGCCCCGCCAAAGTTTGTATAGTTGGTCGGGTTTCCGTATGAGTCGGTCGCGGAGACGCAGAGCACGTCCTCCAACGCTCCCAATTCGTCTGCGTGGATCTTTCGATCGTCGTTGCCAGCTGCGAAGACGACAACCGCGCCGAGGCCTCCGCGGGGAACGGTGGCCGCTCGGTGAATCGCGGTGGCAAGCGGCTGCGGCACCGCCACATGCTCCGTGTACCCCCATGAGTTGTTGATCACCGCCACGTCTTCCGCTATCGCATGTTCAAAGGCGGCAATATCGGCGGACATGGCGCCGGATCCATCCCCGAGGAGCTTGATGGGAACCAACGTGCATCGAGGGCACAAACCGACAATAAAAACTCCGTTGTTCGCGCGTGCGGCAATAATTCCGCTTACCGCCGTGCCGTGTTCATCACAGACGTGCGTGGTGCCGTCGTTGCAAAACTCCCCAGGATTCGGCGTAGGATCATCGTCTTCCGCGTAGGCATCATACGGAGCATGCACCGCCTCAGCGAGGTCGGCGTGGCCAACGTCAATGCCGCTGTCAATCACCGCCACGCGCGTTTCCGCAGACCCGAGCGACACCGCGTACAACGCCTCCATCCCCAGCGCCTCCAGGTACCACTGCCCGCCATAATCGGCGTCATCAAACGGCGAAGAAGACGCGTAGCTACGCTGTAAAACGACGTCGGGGAACGCGCTGACGACGCCAGGTTTCGACGCAAACACGCGCGCGGTTTGCAAGGGACTGGGCGTCGGCAGTCGAAAGAACGGGCCGCCGAGATGGACAGCCTGGTCCGGCGGGATCGATCCCTCGGCCAACTCCAGAACAACAGCAGCGGCCGTTGGGATCACCCTATCGCCCGCCCGAACGTGGAACGGATCCACGAGGCCGGCGTCATCGAGATCATTCAGCGTAAGCGGCATCGTGCGGGCGAGTGTACCCGGTTGCAACCAGCGGGTGTTTCGGTCCGATTAAACGATGCGCCTCCCGGCGTCGAAGGTGGTAGGAAGGCCCATGCTCCTCCTCTTGCTCCTCGCCTGTTCGCGCTCGTCGGCCGACGAATCCAAAGACTCCGCCGCCCCGGCGGTGTGCACCGAGGCAACGGCGCCGACTTGTGTCGATGCCATGATCCTTGACCTTTCCCTGCATGATGACAAGGTGAGCAAAGGTGCGGTGGCGACCACGACCGAGGGCGACGACTTCGTCACCACCGTCGACGCGAGCGCCGGCGGCTACAACGACGCCACGAAAAACGCGTGGGTGTACGTTTCGTTCAGCGGGGACGGTGCCCACCGCGTCGATATCGACGACGAGACCGCGCTTGAAGACATGGGCTGGGATCTCTCCCTGCGTCGGTACATTCTGCGGTTGAACGGAGGCGACAGCGGCCCCTCCTGCGTTGGCGGTGCGGCCGTCAAGAACCAAACGTACGCGGAACTGACGTCCGTTCCCGACGGCATCAATTACGCGTTGGACGACTACTACACGGACGACTGCACGTTGATCAACGACTCCAGCGGCATCGACGGAAGCCCGCAAGTCGTCATGGCGCCGTGGTGGGAATATCCCGGGTGCGTCGAAACGACGCTCACACCGTTTCTCCTTCGGAACGCCGAAGGACGCGTGCTGAAGCTCGTCGTGGAGAGCTTTTACGAGGGTGACGGACAGGCCGAATGCAACAGCGTCGGCCAGACCCGCGCAGAAGGAGGGTATTTCACCCTACGCTGGCGTTGGATGAACTGACGTCGTGATCCGGATCGAGCCGCATCCTGATCATGCCGCGAAAACCTTGACCGTCTGTCCGATATAATCCAAAATTTTGCGCAATTCGTCGTAATCTGGGTGGCGAACGTGCATCCATGCGTGCGCCATATACCCCGCGCCCACATCCTGCGTGCGGCTGCCAACGGCGGGAAGGTGAACCTCACCAATCCAGCGTCCGACGTTTCGCTGCACCTCCTCCAGACCTGAGTATCCAGTAATGCGTCCGTCCTGATTTGGGCGCAGCGAAACCAAGCCAGCGCTATACCTTCGGGTTGGCTGCGGCCGGGTCCGACCGAAAACAAGTGCCTTCGCCCATTCCTCGTACAAATCCATGTCATTGGCCCAACAATACAGGTCCCAGAAACGAACACCCGGCGGACGGGCCCCGATTTCGCTGAACACCAGCCCGTTCGGGCCGTAGAACCACTCCATGTGGGTGGGCGCCGTGTCGATTCCCATTTCCTTGATCACCCGCCGGCCCATCACCTTCAATTCGTCGTATCCGGCCGCCTCGATGCGATTGGTGACCACGATGTAGGGGCTGATCCATCGGTTCCGCATCGCCTCGAGCACGTTCGGATAATAATGGGAAACCGATTCAAAAATCACCTGCCCGTTACAGGTAAGGGTGTCGTAGAATCCTTCGTGACCACTGATGAACTCCTCGATGGTCACGAACCGGCGCGGGTGGCCGAGGCCGACCCCCTTGAGCGCAACGGCCAGCGAGGCGTCATCGTCCGCGCGAAACGTATCGTGCGCGCCGGCCCCATCGCGCGGCTTCAGGATCACGGGGTACCCAACCTCCGCAATAAACGCGCGGACGTCCGCTTCGTTGTTCACCGCGGCATTCCTGGCGCAGGGAATTCCCCGCGCGCGTAAATGCTGTTTCATGATGAATTTATCGCGACAGAGCAGGACGGTTTCAACAGAAAGCCCGGGAATGCCCGTGGCCGCGCGCACTCTGGCCGTTGTGAGCATGATGTTTTCGACGGTGCACTCAAGGCGATCAACCCATTCACGGCGTTGAACACGCTCCACCACGTCTTTCAACGCAGCTTCGTCGGCCAACGATGCCACGTGCTCGTACGCGTGCATCCAACTCCGCAGCTCCGGGTCGAGGTGCTCGACGGGCGTGTCCCCGATTCCGGTCACCTTCGCGCCCACGCCGTGGAGCGCGCGAACGAAGAAACGTTGATTGACCGGAAAATTGGGTGCCATAAACAGGACGTGCATGCCGGCTCCTAAGCGTAATGGACGCGAATAGTTCGGATCAACGTGCCGAGAGCTTCCTCGACGACCGCTGTCTCCGGGTGACGGACGATAGCGAAGCCATCGCCCTCGTAGCTTGTGCTTTTCTTATTTCCCACGACGGGCAAACGAGCCTCGACGACGAGCCGGCCAACGGCCCGTTGTGCCTCTTCGATTCCTTCCACCAGTGAAATACGGCCTTGACCAGCACCACGAAGGAAAGCGATTCCCGCGCTGTATTTCCGCTCGAAACTACCCTCAACGTGGTCGTCGATGACCGCGTGCGCCCATGCGTGGTACAGGCTTCGGTCACAAACGTAGCTCATCACCGATGTGAATTGCGCGCCGGGAGGCCGAGCGCCAACCTCAGATATGACCGGTGATCCGTCCTTCCGGCGGAACCATTCCATGTGCGTCATCCCTGTGCGCAACCCCAGTGTGGCGACCGCAGCATCTCCTGCCTTTTTTATTCCATCGAACTGGCTTCCGCTGATGTCGCGCGGCGCCAGCGCGCACCATTGAATCCAATCGTTCCTCATGACGTCGAGCGGGCCTGGCAGGTAGCGGAGCACGTTGCGAAATACCACGCGACCATGGATGACGATGGTGTCGTACGAGTGCTCTTCTCCCTTGATGTATTCCTCCGCGAGCACCTCACGCCCCTTGCTTGGCCGGGACTCCGCGAGCGCGATGCGCAGGTCCGATTCATTATTAATCTGGTACGTGGCTTTGCAGCCGGCGCCGTCGGGCGGTTTCAGGACGATGGGGTATCCCACATCTGCGATAAACGCTGTAGCATCCTCAACACTCGTCAAGAGTCGGTGGCGCGCACAGGGAAGGCCGGCAGCTCGGAGCTTGGTCTTCATCACCGATTTGTCGCGAAACCCTTCGGCCGTGGCCACGTCCGCCCCCGGAATGCCCAATGCCTCCCGAACCATCGCGATTTGTTCCTGCACATTTTCGAGAATGCCGATGACGCGGTGAATGCCGCCCGTGGACGCTGCCACTTCCCGGGCGGCAGCGATCAACTGGTTCGGATCCGTGGCATTTTCCACCTTCCAGTGGTGCGCACCCGCCGGGAGTCTCCCGGGCCCATCCTGCGTCAGCACGATCAGTCGAACACCGGGCACGCTTGCCGCGGCCTGCACGTATTTCAGGGTCGCGTCGAGGAGGAACGGCGCGATGAAGCAGGTCGTGCGCATCCCGGGGGCGTTAACTCGCGATCGCATGGAGCGCCGGCTATGGTGCGCGGCCCTGGAGGCTCCCCTGTCCTTGCCCCTCGCCGCCGAAGAAGTTCAGTTCGCCCAAATCCTCGCCCAGGGCGAACATCAACATCGCCCACCGAATCGAGACTTCCACCGCCGAAACGGTGCGCAGTACCTGACGGCCTGGCAGACGGGTAACCTCGCCATCCTGCAAGATGACGATGGCGAATGGTTCAACGAAGCCCTTCAGCAGGGAAACCTGAATTGGATCATGGAGTCGCTGTACACGGCCTTTTACGACCATTGGCAAGACGACTACCAATACGTAACGTTTCTGATGGTGCGCGACCTGGGGTTCTTTGCGGCGTTCTATCAGCCAGTGGCGAATACGACGAAGGGTATTGGCTACGACGCGATCGTGGGCGCGGAAAAGTTCGACACGACGCCCGACACCCAAGTCGAGGGATTGATTTTCATGAACTATTATGGAATCTGGTCTGACGCGCCGGTCGTCGGCCGATATGTTTTCGGGCAGGAATTCGGCCACCGATGGGGAGCATTTTGTAACGTCGAATCCGATGGTGTCGATCCCGGAGTTCTGCTCGGGCGGGATGTCGCGCATTGGTCCTATTGGTTGGACACGACGAATTCCCCAATGGAAGGAAATGATTGGACGGATAATGGGGATGGTAGCTGGACGAATGACGTCTCCTCGGCGTCCACCTACTCCGACCTCGATTTGTATTTAATGGGATTGATTCCGTCCGACGATGTCGGTCCACAAACGATGTTGCTCGTGGACGAAGCCGAGCAGGCCCGCGTCGGGCGCGATCCAGCGGCAACGCCCGAAGTATTTGGTGAGCGCGGCGAACTCACCGTCACCGCAACCCCGTGGGGCTTCTCGGTCGACGACATCATCGCCGCCGAGGGGCCGAGGGACCCCGACTGGCAAACCAGCCCCAAGAACTTCCGCATGGCGATCGTCATCCTCGTGCTTCAAGATGACAAGTTCAGCGAACGGGTGATCGGCGATCTCGACGGGGTGCGGACGCGCTGGGAGTCGGAATGGGAGACCGATGTCCGTGGCCTCGCCAACCTCGACACAACGCTTGGCAGCTCTGACGCGCCGACCTGGGGCGAGGCCGTCGATAGTGGAGATAGCGGGGCCGTTGATGACAGCGGCACCTCAGACGCGGGAGCTCTGGCGGACGACGACGACGGAGGGGGTGCCGCAGCGCCGGCCGGATGCGGCTGCGCATCGGATCCGACGCCCCTGCGCCGATGGTCGTTCTCGGGCGCGCTTGTGGCATTTGCGGCAGCGTTGGCACGGCGACGGCGTTAGAGCCGGGGCCATGAACGTCCTTTTCCTTTCGCCAAACTACCCGCCCGAAATGCAGGACTTCACGCGCGGCCTTGCGGAGGTTGGCGCGAACGTCTACGGCATGGGAGATTCGCCGGTTGAGGCGCTGTCGGCCAAGGTACGACGAGCCCTTACGGGCTACCGGCAAACCCGTCTTTTTGACACGGATGACGTCACGCGCGAGGCGCGCCGGATGGGGGTACGCTTCGATCGTGTCGAATGCCTTTGGGAGCCATTCATCGAGCTCGCAGCGCAGCTTCGCGAGGCTTTCGGTATCCCCGGCATGTTGCTCGACACGGCGCGCGGGTTCCGCGACAAGGAGTTGATGAAACAGCGGGTCGAAGCAGCGGGACTCCGGGTGCCCCATCACACGAGGGCGCGGACGACGGAGGAGGTGCTGACGGCCGCGAATTGGATTGGGTTTCCGCTGATCATCAAGCCCATCGCGGGTGCCGGAAGTGCCGACACCTATCGCGTGAACGACGCTCGAGAGTTGGAAAACGTGCTCTTGAAAACCCAGCACGTCGAGGAGGTCAGCGTCGAAGAATTCGTCGATGGTGAGGAGTTCACCTTCGACACCATTTCCATCGATGGCAGACCCGCTTTTTTCAATATTGCACAGTATCGGCCGCGTCCCTTGCTTGCTCGCTCGAACGAATGGATCAGTCCCCAAGTCATCGTGCTTCGCGATGTTTTTGATCCCAAATACTCCGACGGTATCAAACTCGGCCTGGGCGTCCTCGACGCGCTCGGAATGGGCACCGGTTTCACGCACATGGAGTGGTACCGAACCTCCAAAGGAGAGGTCGTATTTGGTGAAATTGGAGGTCGTAGCCCCGGGGGCCACCTTGTGGACCAGATGAACTACTCCAGCGATATCGACGTATTTCGCGAGTGGGCCCGCGCCGTGTGCTGGAAATCATTTGAGACAAAGGTGACGCGTGACTACAACGTCGCCATCATCTTCAAACGGGCCATCGGTGAAGGGCATATCCACCACATAGATGGCCTCGACCGGTACATGTCTCGGTTTGGACGGCACGTGGCTACCGAGCAGCTACTTCGACCCGGCACGCATCGCCGAGATTGGAAACAAACGCTGTTGAGCGATGGTTTTATTGTGGTGCGCCACCCCGACCTTGCTGAAACGGTGCGTATGGCCGACGCGTTCGGAACGGACGTCCACATGTTCGCACAATAAACGCGGATTCAGTCCCCGCGCTCCATTTTTTTCACCGCCATTTGCACATATTTGCGGATGTTCGGGATCTCCGGATCGAGAGAATACGCGCGCTGAAGGTCCTGAAATGCCTGCCGATAGTTCTTGCGGTAGTAGTGCGAAATCCCGCGTCGACAACGCGCCATTGCGTGCGATCCGTCCAACTCCACGGCCTGATCGTAGAACTCAATCGCACGCCGATACTCCTTCCGCGCGAAATACAAATCGCCCATCGCGACGTGCGCATCCGGCCGGTCCGGCTGCAAATCTTCCGCACGTTGGAAGTCGCTCATGGCGCTAGAGTAATCGCCCAACTCCAGATAGCAGCGACCCCGACCGATATAGGCATCCATCCGGTCGTGACGCAGTTCGATCACATCGGTGAAGGTGGCGATTGCCTTCTGGAGGTCCCCGCGCTCGGCCTGGCTCTGCGCTTCCTCCCCCATTTGCTTCACGCGGTCGTCGTCACCGGCCGGCGCCGCCGTTGGCGTGTCGGAAAGAACCGTTGTCGGAACGGCGTCATCGTCATCCGTGAGGCGTGGCGCGCTGGACGGGGGGCCCGCCCGACGCCCTGGCCGATCCGCGCCTACGCGGAGGCCGCTGCCGACGGATTCTCCTGTTCCAACCTGATCACTATCCGCTACGTCCTCTCCCTCGGCCTCGACATTCGACGGCGGATCCTCCGTTTCCTCCGATTCGATCCGCGCGGCCGGGGGCGAAGGCGGACGCGCGCCCCGCACGTTCACCGTGGCGGCGGGCGCAGCGCCCGTTGCGCCCGGAAGTGCGATTCGCAAGGGACCGACATTGGGCTCGTCACTAGGCGGGTCGGCCGTCTCATCGTCGATCAAGTCGTCCGGAAGCATCTCCCCTAACGGCGTGTACTCGTCCATCGGTTCCGGCGCGAGAGTGGGCCCGGACGGCTCGTCTTGGTCCATTTCCGGCGGACGCGCCTCCTCGACAGTATCCCCTATCGCAGTCGGGAGTTCCGCCTCGGCCAAGGCTGCCAATACCGGCGGCGCTACGGCCGCGAGTTCGACGGGCGCAGGTTCGACGGGTGGCGCGGCAACCGCGTCGACCGCGGACCGAGGCTCAGGCTCGACCGCGACACTATCCGCCACGGCCGGTGGTTCACCGCCTGCGCGGGTCGTCTCTGCTGCGCGTTCGATCGCCCGCGCAACGCGGGTGTTGGCGCGACCGCGTACCGGTACCGGTGGTTGATCCTCAACCGGCGCAGAAATTGTGGCCGCACCATGGGGTGTTGGCGCGTCGTCCACCGACTCAGGCGCCGGCGCGCCGTTTGCGGTGCCGACGTAAATCCGCGCCCGCATCGTCGCAACGCGGCGGTCGATGGACGCGTGCATCGATTCGAGCAACTCTACGTCCGCGTTTGCCAGGACGTGGAGCGCGACGAGCCGATCGAAGGGCAGCGTTTGGGCAGCAATTTGCAGCAACGCCGCGCGTCCCGCGCCGAGCGTCGCAAGAAGGCGGCGGGCCGCGATGATTGTGTCCGGTTGCGACATCCGCGGCTATTCCTTGGTGCCCACATTGAGGGCCGCCATCTGCGCGCTGAGGCTGGACATGCTTGCCATCAGCTCTTCCTTCAACTTTCGCATCCGGCCAACGTTGTCTTCGAGCGTCTTGGTCTTCGTTTTTAGATCGCCGTTTTCCCGACGGAGGGTCTCTCCCTCCTCCTCAAGACTTCGCGCCCGCGCGCGGAGTTTTTCGGCCTCGCCATCACCATCACGGGCTTCCCGTTCGAGCTTCGCGACTTCCCCGCGGAGCTTTTCCCGCTCGCCGATGAGACCGCCGTGCTGGGTGCGCACCTCGTCCGCGCGCGCCCGCAGCGCGCCCAGTTCTCGCTTCAACTCGCCCAACTCTCCGCCGAGGGAGTCCTGCAGCTGCCGGTACCGCGAGATTTCCATTTCGGCGGAGACGATTTGGCGGGTAACGCCCTCGACCGTCTTCATCGACGAGGTGATCTCGGCGATTCGGGCCTCAAGAAGCTGGTTCAGCTCTGCGGAGATTTCGTTGAGCCGTGTGCCGACGTCAGTGGACATTGTGCCTCGGAAGGGTTCCCGCCACCGTATCAAGCGGGGAACCGGGGAGTCAATCCGCCCGCCAGCAACGGTGCGGTACGCTACCTCCGTGAAGACCCGCCTGCTGATCGTGGATGCCGACGTCGCGCGCCGCCTCCGGGCCGTGGCCGCCCTGAGCGAGCGATTCGACGCACTGCCCGTTCCCGAAGGCGAGGATCCCCTGAGAATCGCCCGCACTGGGCGCGCCGACATGGCTCTTCTGGGCATCACCCGCCGCGACCCGAATGAAATGGCGCGGCTTTCGCGCATGCTTCGTACAGACCTGCGTCCCGTCGCACGGATCGCCGTTTACGGCACCACCAGCATCGCGGCCGAGGCCGCATTCGACCAATGGCAGATCGATGCGTTCGCTGGCGAAGAGATGGACGCCGCATCGCTCCTGCATTTCGTCGAGGCCGCCTGGAGGGGAGAGCGGGTTGCACGAGGATCGCCCGCCCCGACCGGCCCCCTTGCGCGCCTGTATCGACGGATCCGAGGGCGTTGACGCGACACCCGTTAGAAATATGGATTCGCGCGCGTTGCGAGCGCCCGGCCACGCGAGCGGGATTACGCCAGCGGGATGGACACCCGTACCCTTGGCCCCTTTCAGGTCCGCGCCGTCGGGCTCGGCGGCATGCCGCTCTCCATTCGGGGGCGCCCCGATGAATCCACCGCGTTGCGTGTGATCCACGCCGCGCTCGACGGTGGAATGACGCTGATCGACACCGCAGATTGCTACTGCCTCGATGCGTCCGACATCGGGCACAACGAGCGCCTGATCGGTGCCGCGTTGCGTCAGTGGCCGGCGGGGGATCGCATTGTGGTTGCGACGAAGGGCGGCCTCCTGCGTCCGGCGGGCGCGTGGACCACCGATGCATCCCCCGCGCACCTCCGCGATGCATGCGTCGCGAGTCTTCGGGCACTCGCCGTGGAATGCATTGACCTTTACCAACTCCATGCGCCTGACGACGATATCCCGTTCGCCGATTCGGTCGGCGCGCTCGCGCGGTTGCGGGAGGAGGGCAAGATTTGTGCGGTGGGACTCTCGAATGTCAGCGCGGAAGAAATCACCGTGGCGTTAGGAATCGTGCCGATAGCCAGCGTTCAGAATCGTTGCCACCCGCTCGACACGCGGGCTTTTTCGGAAGGCGTCATCACGGCCTGTCGATCAGCGGGCATCGCGTTCCTGGCGTACTCGCCGGTCGGTGGAAGTTGGGAGAAGGACGCCGTCGCGAACCACCCCGCGCTCGTGGAAGTCGGCGCGCGCCTCGGCGCAAGCGGGCCGGAAGTGGCGCTGGCGTGGTTGCTCGCGCAAGGCCCCGAATTTATCGTCATTCCCGGCGCGAGTCGCATCGCAAGTGCTCAGTCGAGTCTCCGCGCGGGGAATCTCCGGCTTCCTCAAGCTGATTTCGACGAATTGAATCGAACATTCATCGGATGAGCAAAATCCCGGTCTGTCTGTTGACCGAACGGACGATTGGGGTTCCCGACGATTTTCTTACAAAATCCATCGTGGGTGCCCTCCGTGTCCCGTAGGAAACGGCGCGCCCGCAGCGCCATCGGACCCCGGCCAGAGCGCGGCGACAGGCGGTTGGCGATATGTGGCCGGCGAGGGCTCGGTCAGTGAGTGAGGTCTGGGCGCGGCGAATGGCTGTCACGCTTGACGTCGCGTTGGTCGCGTATTTGCTCACACTCGGCTGGCTACTGATGCCCCCGGCCGTCGCGAGCGCACACGGACCATGGTGGGCCGGCGCCAACGACCGACTGCTGTATGGACCCGATTCCGGCGAGTGGGCGATTCACGCCCGCGCGGTGTTCGACGGTCGTCGGTCCGAGGTTGACCCGCACCGACTGCCCACGTTTCTCCTGCTGATTGCGCTCGCGATGCATGCCGGCTGGGACGTCGCGGTTGCGGGACACGCGGTCAATCACGCGCTGCAACTCGCGCTGCCCGTCGTGATCTATGGTTTGGGGCGGATTTCCGGCAGTCGCGGCGCTGGGTTGCTGGCCGGCGTCTGGGTCGCCATTGTTCCCGCGCTGGTTTTGGCGTCTCGGCGCTCCGGGGTGGACACGACCGTCGCCTTCCTCGTTCCTGCCACGCTCCTCACGGCGTGGGCGGCGGGTCGACGATGGTGGTTCGCACCCCTCGCGGGCGTGGTTGCCGCGCTCACCGCCACGTCGCATCTCACCGCCGTCGCCCAACCCCTCCCCGGGCTTGTGATGGTGGCCCTGAACGGAAAGCCGGGCTGGCGGAGATGGGCATCCATCGTGCTGTACGCGGCTACCGTCTGGCTGGTCGTCAGCCAGATCCTGGCCCACTTCCCGCACGAGAAGCTCGCGCTCCTTTCGGACACGGTCGCCGAGGGGATCGCCGTGCCGCACGCCCAAAGCTCCGACCCGCACTCCCTCGGCGAACGTGAGGTTGTCGCAAAGGAAGTTCTTGCAAAGCGCGCACCGATGGCGTTCGACGCCGCCTGGCTTCGAGTGGCGAATTGGTGGCGTCCACGATGGTTTCCGCTGGAGTGGGCGTTTGTTGTTCCGTGGCTCGGCCTGTTCGGGCCGTTCCTCGGCACCGGCAGCGGCACCGGCTGGCGCCTCGGCATGCGGCGAGCATTCGGCGGCCTCGCGACCGGTCTCCCCATCACGCTCGCTCTATCGCCACTCCTCGCGTTTGCCGCCGCAAACTCGCCGGAACGCTACGGTGACAATCTCCTGCCTGTTGGCGCGTTGCTCATCGCCCGCGGCGTCGCAACGATGCCGACGGCCGTGGAACGACTCGTCGCCTGGAAATTCGCACGTTGGCCGGTAGGGATCACGGCATTGGTTGCCCTCGGAGGATTTGCCCTCCGCCTCGCCAGCGGAACGCACCCGCTCCTGCGCGACAAGCCGTTGCGGCCGGAGGATCGGGAGGCACACACCATCGGCACCGCGCTCGCCAGCCGCTACCCAGCCGGGATCGGTGCCGTTTGCGCCACGCGAGAAGCCCTCGGATACGCGGGAATGAGCTTTTGTCCAACAACACCGTGCCCATTTCGTTCGACCGTGCCTGCGTACGAGGCCTGCGTGGTCCGCATGCGAACAGAATGCGCGGGGGACGGTCCGATTCCGTTCGTTATCCTCAAGAACTCGGGCGCTGACCTCGAAAGTACCGGCCGGCGGGCAATGAACGAATGGCTCGCGGACAATCTTGTGCCCGTGGCCGCGATTTACGGGACGCGCGCGACCCTGTACGAACTCCCCCGAGTCGGGCCCATCGAGTCGGCCGTGTTGCCACCCGCCAGCCCGTGACGCGATCCGCGCACGAAGCGCCGACTCACCCGAGCAGTACGGAGCCGAGGAACAGCAGGGAAACGTAGCCGTTGAGATCGAAAAAAGCCTTGTCGATTCGGGAGAGATCGTCCGGCCGAACAATCCAGTGTTCCCAAGCGAGCACGCCCGAGATGCAGAGCCAACCTGCCCAATAAAATACCCCTAACGAAATCCGCAGCGGCAGGCCGGCGAGCAGGCAAATCGTCGCCATGTGCAGGCCTCCGCTGACCCACAGGGCGCCGACCCGTCCGATCGCAACGGGCACCGAATGCA
This sequence comes from Klebsiella pneumoniae, assembly GCA_945861635.1. GTDB lineage: Bacteria > Myxococcota_A > UBA796 > UBA796 > SXON01 > CAMAWH01. The sequence goes on from CAMAWH010000001.1 coordinate 94,254, forward strand.
GTCCTTCTGCCCGATCAAATGCCTCATCCTGAAGGCTGTAGAGAATGTCGAATCCGGCCACCCAGGTCGCCACGGCGCAACCTAAAATTACTGCGGGTGCCTCGACGACGCCCGTGACGGCAATCCAAACGGCCACCGGTGCCAGTCCAAGCGCAATGCCCAACCACGCATGGACAAAAGGCGTAAAACGCTTTCCGTACGAATATCCGCAGACGACGATGAGCGCGACCGGCGCCAAACGTCCGCAGAGCGGATGAAGCGCGGCGGCACAGCCGATGAACGCCAGCGCGGAGCCTCCGGTCAGGAACCACGCGGCCCGAGGCGAAATCTGCCCGCTCGGCAACTCCCGAATCGCCGTCCGCGGGTTTCGCCCGTCAAACCTCACATCCACGAGACGATTGAAGCCCATCGCCGCGGTCCGCGCGAGCACCATGCAAACGACGATCAATCCCCATTGGCGAATGGAAACCGGATGGGTACGAGCAGCGAGCACGCCGGCGGCGAGCGCGAACGGCAGCGCAAAGATGGAATGCGAGAACTTGACCATGCGACCGAACGTTGCGATTACGGACATGCAAGCCATCGCCTTCGCCAACGCGTACCATCGAAAAGCGAGGAAATATCTGGCGCATCGATGAGAAGAACTCCTGGGCGTCCCTCGAGTCGGCCCATCGGCAGACCCAGCGCAGCCGCGCCGTTCGTCGTCAACGCACGCATCCACACCTCCGGTCCGACATCAGGAAATCGGCGCGCGAGCACCGCGGCCTCCGCCAGCACGTCCAAGTCCGGGCTGGAACCGAGCGAATCGGTACCGATGCAAAAAGGGATGCCTCGCCCAATCATTCCCTCGACGTCCGGCAATCTGCCGGTGATGTGCAAATTCGACCGCGGACAAAGTGCGACTCGCGCGCCGGATTCCGCAACAATGTCGAGGTCCGCGCCACGCGTACACGTTGCGTGAACCAAAAGACTTCGCGGCCCGAGAACGCCGAGGCCCGCCAAATAGCGTGCGGGCGACACTCCCGGGATGGGAAACTTCGACAGATCCCTGCCAACGCGGACGACAAAGTCCAGCCAGGCGCCCGCGCCCGTCCTCAAGAAAATGGATTCTTCCGGGTCCTCATCGAAGTGAATGGACCACGGACCTGGCGCACTGGCCGCGGCCTGGATCACCGCCGGATGCGTCGTATGCGGGGCATGCGGCGTTGGACGACCGGCCGTGGGCGGAACCCGATCGACGTCAATCCCAAAGAATTCGTGCCACACCTGCGCACGGAGGCCCGCGGCGCGAATCACCGGCGTGGAGTCGAGCGTGTTGGTGATCTCACCAACGGCGGCTGTCCCGGCAAAAATGCTTTGAAAAACGCCGGCGCCGGCCTGTGCCACCGACGCGGGGGAGCCCGCCCGCAGCAGTCCCACCCAGGTCGGGAGGCCAAGCAACGGCGGCGCGGCGACCGGCGGCAATTCGAGGTGTGTGTGGGCGTTGATGAGCCCGGGAACCAGCACACCAGCCCGATCACGGATGCGTTCTCCGCCATACGGCACAATCGTGCCCGAGCCGTCCACCGTGATCACAGGGGCGCGCTCAAACCGCTCCCCTGTCCACGCAAAGGCCGGTCGGAACGCCCGCGACTCAGACGTGAAGGGACGGAGATGGGCCGCCATCTCGCACCTCAAGGTGGTCGTAGCGCATGTTTCGACGCACCGGAACAAATCCGGCGGTCCGAATATGGTGCTCCACTTCCTCGATCGTCATGCTCCAGGTCGAGCCCGCCGCGCTCACGACGTTTTCCTCCAGCATCACGCTGCCGAAATCGTTGCAGCCCATGTACAAGGACGCCTGAGCGACACCCGGGCCCTGCGTCACCCAGCTCGCCTGAATATTTTCGAAGTTATCCAGCATCAGCCTGGAAACTGCGTTGGTGCGGAGCCACTCCGCAGCCGTATTTTCACCGGGCGAAACATACGTATTGTCAGGCACGAAGGTCCAACAGATGAAGGCGGTGAAACCGCCATATTCGTCCTGCAACTCGCGAAGCCGGACGAGGTGCTCCATCCGGTCTGCAGCGGTTTCACCGACGCCGAACATCATGGTCGCTGACGAGCGCAGCCCCTTCTGGTGCGCCATGCGCATGACCGCCAGCCACTCATCGCTCGTGCATTTGAGCGGCGCAATGCGCTTGCGCACGGCGTCTACGAGCACCTCCGCGCCGCCGCCCGGAATCGAATCCATGCCCGCAGCGATCAGACGATCCAGCGTCGCCTCCATCGACAACGCGGAGACGGACATGATGTGGAAGATCTCCTCCGGGGAGAGCGCATGCAGGGCGACGGGATAATTCGCCTTGATCCATCGAAATAAATCTTCATAGTATTCGATGCCGAGCGCAAGGTTCAGTCCGCCTTGGAGCAACACCTCGATGCCGCCGACGGCGACAAGTTCCGTGAGCTTGTCGTGCATTTGTTCGCGCGTTAGCGTATACGCCTCGGCATGATTTTTCGGCCGATAGAACGCACAGAACTTGCACGCCGTCACGCAAATGTTCGTGTAGTTGATATTGCGCGAAATAATATACGTCACCTCCTTGCCCGGATGCAAGGCGATGCGTCTGAGGTGCGCGGCATTTCCGATATCCACCAGCGAAGCCTCCGTTTCGAGACGTACGCCATCCTCGTGGGTCAGGCGGACCCCCTCCGCGCCGCGGGAAAGAATCCCATCCAAAGAGGCGCGGGGCCGCATCACCCGAGAGGGTCCGAAAAGCGCCGCGTGGCCAGCCGCCAACAATCCGGCTTGCTGCCCGAGCGCGGCGAACCGCCTCAGCCCCATCAGCGCACGATCGTCCAACGCATACCGAATGTGCTCCGTCAAATATGTCCGATCCGACGCCGGCGCGGACGCCCGCTCGGCGAGACCAGCCACCGCGGCTTCCCGCAAACCGGCGATGAGGTCCGGGCTCATGTCCGGACGCCCCGCCCACACCGCAAAAACAAACGGAAGTCCGGTCCAATCCTTCCAAACGCGCCCAAGGTCGATGCGTGTCACCAGACGGTCCGGCAGGTTCCGCGCGGCATCTCCGATCACGACGGCGCCCGTCCTACCCGCCGCGTGGAAGGCACCGGTGCCGGCATCGACGTGCCGCACCGGCAGATCCGGGCGGCCAAGCGGACCGTGGAGGAGGATTTGCGCGAGCACGACGCTCGTCCGACTCTCGCCGTCCAACGCAACACAGTCCCACTCCGAAAGCGGTGTTTCTCCGACGAGAAGCACAGACGTCACGTCTCCATCGCAGCCGATCGCGAGGCCGGGCACCATTCGATAGTCACCCTCCCCGAACAGCGCCGCTACGGGTATCAGGCCGACGTCCACCTCCCCCTCTCGCAAAAGACGGGCGGCCACCGATGGAATACAAGGAATAACCTCGTATCGGGCGGAGTCGAGATGCCGGGTGAGCGGCCAGGCGTTGGTGTATCCTACACAGGCGACGCGAAACATGTCAGGCCTCCGCGACGATGTTGTAGAGGGTATCGCGCTCGACCGGAATACGACCCGCGTGACGAATGAGTTGGACCAACCCGTCTCTCGTCATTTCCTGAGGGGTCGTTGCGCCCGCCATATGGTAAATGCGCTCTTCTCGAACGGTGCCGTCGAGATCGTCCACGCCCCAGGCCAATGACACCTGTGCCAGCTTGACGCCGAGCATGATCCAATAGGCCTTGATGTGGTCGAAATTATCCAACATCAAACGAGAAACGGCGTACGTCCGCAGCGAGTCGTAGCCAGTCGGCTCCTTTACCCTCTGCAGGCGATTGTTTTCATGATGGAAGCGGAGGGGAATGAACGTCTGAAAACCGCCTGTTTCATCCTGAAGTTCACGGAGTCGGATCAAATGATCGACCCGCTCCTCCAACGTTTCGATGCTGCCAAAGAGCATGGTCGCGTTGGAACGCAAACCCAACCGGTGCGCGGTGCGATGCACGTCCAACCAACCGTCCGCATCCACCTTGTCGTGGCACAACTTCTTCCGGGCGCGCGGGTGGAAAATTTCCGCGCCACCGCCCGGAAGAGACCCGAGTCCGGCATCGATGAGCTCGCTCAGCACCCGCGTATAGGTCATTCCGAACTTCTCGGCAAAATAATGAATCTCAACGGCGGTGAAGGCCTTGATGTGCAAGTCTGGACGCTCCGCCCGAATCGCGCGGAGTAAATCAATATAGTAGGTCCACGGAAGGTCCGGATTCAGGCCATTTACGATGTGAACTTCCGTCAGAAAGCAGTCACTCAGCGCACGGATTCGGCCCACTGCCTCGTCGAGCGCCATCGTGTACGCGCCAACATCTCCCGTCTTAAGGCGGGCGAACGAACAAAAAATGCAGCTTGCCTCACATACGTTCGTGGCATTAATGTGGACGTTTCGGTTGAAAAACGTAAGGTCACCCCACCGCCGCTCACGCTCGCGGTTGGCGAGCGCCGCAACTGCCGCAACTTCTCGCGTGTGAAACAATTGTACGCCGTCAGCGGCGTCGAGTCGGGCGCCCGCGTCCAACTTCTCCCGGATGGTACCCAAGCCAGCGGCGTCGATAGCCGTGCGGGTGGTGGGCGGGAAACTGGGCATTGAGAATTCAGTCTCCATGTGGATCCTCCCTTCCGGACCACCGCCGGACAAGCTCGTTGTGGATGCCGAGTTGGTCGAAGGCCCGCGCGACGACGGTATCGACGATGTCATTGATCGTCGTCGGGTGGGTGTAGAAGCTCGGCGACGCCGGCAGGACCGTGGCCCCGGCCTCGACCAGTTGGGTCATGTTCCGGAGATGAACAAGGGACAATGGCGTTTCCCGCAGGACGAGGACCAACGGGCGGCGCTCTTTAAGCATGACGTCGGCGGCGCGCCCGACCAGGTCGATTGACAGGCCGTGGGCGATGCGGGCGAGCGAACCGGACGAGCACGGAATGACCAACATTCCGTCGTACCGTGCGGATCCCGACGCAAACGGCGCGCTCATGTCATACGGCGAGTAAATCTGAAATGGAATTGTTCCGGGATCGCCACCGATTTCATGCGCCCACACCTGACGCCCGGTCTTGGTAAAAACGACGTCCGCATCGACGCCCGGCATTTCCGCAATCAACTCCAAAGCGCGACGCGCATAGATCGCTCCCGACGCACCCGTGACGCCCACGACAATTTTCATTTCGTTGCCCGCACGAGCGCGACGACCGGCGGAAACAACGCCCAACTGACGGACGCGGAGAAGCCGGCCGCGACGCACGCCTCGTCGAACTCGGCGCGCGTCATCCACGCTCCCATGGAGGCAGCGAGATAACGATAAGCGGACGCATCTCCAGTCATCATTCCGCCCACAACCGGCAGAACGGCTCGGTTGTACGTCGCTGAAAATGCGCGCGCCCACACCGTCGTCGGTCGGAAGAAATCGACGACAACCAGCACACCGCCCGGCCGCAGAACCCGCACGACCTCCGCCAGCGCGCGCTCCGATTCGGGCACATTGCGCAAGCCGAAACCAGCGACGGCCGCATCAAAACTGGCATCGGGAAAGGGCAACTCTCTGGCATCGGCGGTCACGAGCGTGGCCCAGGGGGCCTTGGCCGCGCCGGCTTCCATCATTTCCGGACAGAAATCGACGGCGGTGACGCTCCGAGAACGCCGAAGCGCCGCCGAAAAATCCAGTGTTCCAGCGCACAGATCGAGAACATCCCCGGAAATCGCTGGACCGAGTTCCCTCAGGGCGATGGCTCGCCAGGCGCGATCGATGCCCATGCTCATCCACATGTTCGCGCGGTCGTACCCCGGGGCGATGCGCGCAAACATCGCTCGCACCGCCGGCGCCCGACCGGGATCCCCCGCAACAGGCGCGACGAGCTCGCCAGACGCCGCGGGCGTGGTCGCCGCGGGCGTCACGCGGCACGGTCGACGAGGTGCCGGCCAAGATCCGCCAGGGCGTCGCGGTAGGGCGATGGCGCCAACACGGTCAGCGCGTCGAGCGCACCGTCCACCCTATCGCGGGCAACCGCAAGGGCCGACTCCAGCGCCCCGCACCCGCGAATTTCTTCCACGAACGCCGCGACCGCCCGGGCGTCCGGCTCACGGGCCTCCAAGCGCACCCGAAGGGTCGGGACGCGAGCCATCGCGTGCAAAAGCGGCAGCGTAAGTTTTCGCTCCCGAAGGTCGGCGCCCGCGTCCTTTCCTGTGCCATCGGCGTAATCCAGCACGTCGTCCGTGATTTGAAATGCGATGCCCACACCCCGACCAAAGCGCGTCAGCGCCGCCTCCGCAACCGTATCGCCCACCGTAAGCGCGCCCACCGAGGCACACCAGGCGATCAACGCCGCACTTTTCTTATCGATCATCTCCATGTATTGCGGGAGCGTCGTTTCCAAATTTCCTGCGCGCTGGAGTTGCAGGACCTCACCTTCGGCCATTGCCGTTACCGCCTCCGCGAGTCGGGTCACGGCCGCCTGCCCCCCATCGGTCGCGGCAAGGAGCACCGCGCGGGCCAAACAGAAATCGCCCGTGAGGATGACAGCAGCGTTGCCGTAGACCTCGTGAGCTGCGGCACGGTTGCGACGCAAGGACGCCCCATCAACAACATCGTCATGAAGAAGCGAGCCAAGGTGGATCAACTCGCCCACGCACGCCAGACCCGAACAATCTCCCAACCGGGCCACCGCCCCGCACCCGAGCACGGTCAGCATCGGTCGGAGACGTTTCCCGCCAGATTCCGCCAGATAGGTTCCGATTGTGGAAACGACACTGACCTCACTCGCGACGAGTTCACGCAAACGCAATTCTGCAGCGCGCACTGCGGGTGCCGCGAGGGCGAGGGCCGCCTCTGGGCCACCCGACGGAGAACGAGCGCGAGCGCTGTGTAGCCCCGCCGGTACCGTGCGCCTTACAACATGCCTAGGATCGATACTATCGGGCAGGGGGGTGGTGTCCATCGGCGACTCCCGGGTAGCGGCTTCACACATTTCAGTGTTAACTGAAATCAACGAAGATGGCTACCCCCCGTTCAGAGGATGCGCAGACCCCTTCTCCGGCCGACGCTCGGTGGCGTGCCATCGGCATTACCGCCGAAGCGATGGGGGAGCTGATGGAGTTCTGGAACTTCAAGCCTTCCATGGGTCGAATCTGGGCGATTCTCTACCTTTCCGCCGAGTCGTTGGACGCGGAGCAGATCGAGGCCCGAACCGGCCTGAGCGCGGGAATGGTGTCCAACTCGGTCAACGAGTTGGTGCAATGGGGCGTCATCCGCCGCGTGCCCTCTCCTGGGGAAAGACGCCGGCAGTTCGCCGCAGAGACGGACATCTGGGCGTGCATCGCGCGGGTTTTCCGTCAGCGCGAACTACGCCTCGTGACGCGCACCGTCAGCCACCTTGAAGAGGCGCTGCGCATCCTCGACGAGGAGGGAAAGAGTTCCGACCCCAAAGCCATGTTGGAGTCTCGTTTCCTTGCAACGCGCGTTCGAAATCTATTGGATCTCACCCGGACCGGTCAACACTTGGTCGAGCGCTTTGCCCGAACCGGGTCCGCGAATCTGCGCCCGATTCGTGATGTGCTCCTGTCCCGACGAGGGTGACGGCGGCAAACGTCGCCTGCCCGCGCGCAAGGCGATAGAATCCTCCGATGTTCGCGCTCTGGTGGTTGCTTGCCTGCTCCGACGCCCACACCCTTGCGGGAGAGGTCGTGGATATCTGGGGCAAGCCCGTGGCTGGCGCTACCGTCGTTATTGAGGGCGTCGTGGACCATTACACCTCCGATGGTGCCGGAAAGTTCACGATCGAAACGGAGAAGAAGGACATCAAACGGGTTGCGGCGGTCCAATCCGGCTACATTAAACAAGTCGTCGAGGCGGGTCGGACCACCGAAGAGGACGATTGGAACCCGCTGAGTTTCCGCCTGTATCCGGCGCCCGCGCAACCCGGATTCTACGGCGTTGGCCGCACGAATTATATTCATTTGCAGGCCCGCCGGATTCATATCATCGGCACCGATCTCAAGCACTACGCTGGTTTGCAGGACATTCCCGAAGAAACGATTCCTCGTGGCAAGCCAGAGTTCGTATTCTACTCGACGCTACGTTCATCCGAACTATCCCAAATGAACCTGCATCTCAGCCGACTGAAATTCATCGACAAGGCGCCGCTGAAAGGGATTCTCGGGCGGGGAGATGCCACGGTAAATTTATGGATCGCAGACGCCGATGTGCCGTACGACCTGAAGGCATTGCCCGCGCGTGACAACTACGTGATTCAGTTTCGCGACGACGCGACCCCCGGAATCTACGCTTTTCACGCTCAGGACGTCCTCAACGAAGAGGACTCCCGTGTGCTGATGAATCTGCCCAAAGAGCGTCAGGTCGCATTTCCGTTCGAAATCAAATAATTACCACCGAGCGCGATCGAGCGAAACACGGTAGGTGGTGCAATCGGTGTCCCGCGGTAGACTGGCGAGGGTGGTCGCGCTTCCGTGCGGCGGAATATTGGATAACGTGGCGATGAATCGATCTTCGCCGCATTGAAGGCCGATCGTGGCCTCGGCGACCACACGGCTGCTAGCGTTTTCCCCGGTAACCTCTACATCCACTCGGGTATCTGGGAACACCTTGGCGGTGGCTTCCACGTGCAGCCATGGTGCAACGTCAATCAATCGGTCCTGCTGTCCGGCACGCGCCTGGAAAACGACTTCCTTTCGCGCCGTGTCGACGGTCACAAGGAACTGCCCGGAGACGTTCAGGCCCAGGAGGCCAGATGTTTTTTCATCCGCGCACTCCTCGCATACACCGACCGTCACGCCGTCCACCGGCAAGCCGCCAATCCAGAGTTTCTCCACAAGCACGATTTGAACGTTCCGCTCTCCGTTCGCCGTGCGCAATTCCAACCTCGGCGCGTCGTCAGGAACCGGAATATTCAGTCGGGCAAGCGTCGCCGCGTTCATCGTCGTCACGCTGGCGCCGGTGTCGAACAGCATCGTCAAGTCGACGCTCCCCACCTCGACGGGGAGCGTCATGGAATGCCCACTTCCTTCGTAGGGCAATGCGACTTGATCGCCGGCGAGCGGCACCGCGCTCCGCGCGCAATCGGGCACGGCGCGCGCGGCGGCCGGCGGTGGCGACACGCCCTCCGCACCGATGGGCACGTGCAGGGCGAGCCGCGCCGCCCGCCCTGCAGCGTCCGGTCCACCCGCGGAAACGAATACCGCCAATCCCGTGCCGATCGCGCCCGGAAACTCGCCGGGAAAATAGGCGGGCAAGGCCACAAGGAGCAGCACGGGCCAAACCCACGCCCCGATCACGAGTGACACCGAACGCCGGCCGAGGATCGAATGGAGTCCAGCGACAGGCAACAGCGTGAGAAGGACGGCGACCGCAGCCACCGTTGCCACGGGAAGCGTCCGTACGACGCCGAGCCCGACGAAGCCCGCCATCGCAGCGCCGAGCGGCACGACCGCGAGCACACCCAAACCAATCAGGACGAACCGCACACCGGGAAGGTAGCGCGCCCGGCTCCGAAGCGCGGGTTAGGCGGAGCGATGCCAGAAACGCGCGCCACGTATGTCTGTGTTGACATTGAATGCTCGGGGCCGGTGCCTGGTCTGTACGACATGATCTCGCTGGGGGCCGTGGTCGTCGCGCCGGGGCCGGACGGGCGGCTCGCGCGGGGCGACACGGTGTACTTTGAACTGCGCCCCGAGGGTCCACGCGTTGACCCCGGCGCGATGAAGGTCAACGGCCTTGATATTGACGAGTTGCGGATTAACGGGCTGCCTCGTCGTACCGCGCTGCTGCGCCTGAGTGAGTGGGTCCATCTGCACACGCGGCCGGATACAAAACCCGTATTCGTTGGGCACAATGCCCCATTCGACTGGAGTTTCGTGGCGTGGTGCTACGCGGCCGAGGATCTCATCAATCCCTTTGGGTACAAGGCGCTCGATACCAAGGCGCTGGCCACCGGGAAACTGAATCTCCATTGGTTCGATTCGCACAAGGAAATGCTTGCCGAACGGCTCGACCTACCGCCCGAAAACCTCGCGCTGAAGCATCGCGCCGATTACGACGCCGCCTACCAAGCCGAAATCCTCATTCGTTTATTGGAATATTAGGAATGTGCGGATTTGTTGGCTTGATCGGCATCGAAAAGGCTGCCGCCGCCGTGGGAATGGGGTTGCAGGCGCTGCAGCATCGCGGGCAGGACGCCTGCGGAATGGGGACAGTAAACGACGGGCGCGTGCACATCTACAAAGACCTGGGCATGGTTACCAACGTGTTTTCCATGGGAACGCTGGCTTCGCTCCCCGGGAGCGCCGGAATTGGTCACGTTCGCTACCCGACGGTCGGTGCCGGCGTTCGGGAGGATGCGCAACCCTTTCATACCCGCCGGCCCGGCGTTTTGATGGCGCACAATGGCAACGTGACCAACGTTCCGCAATTGGAGGCGTGGCTGCGGCGCCGGGGGATTCGTGTGCAGAGTCGTTGCGACGTGGAACCGATTCTATTAGTATTTTCCGAAGCGCTGACCGGAACCTCCGCCGAGCACGTTCGTGACGCGGTACGCGCCGTTTTCGAACAGGTTCGCGGTGCCTATAGTTGCGTGGCGCTGACGGAGGTGGAGGGGAAAGATACGTTGATCGCCTTCCGCGATCCGCACGGCATCCGGCCCGGCTGCTACGGAAAAAATGCACAGGGCGCGTGGTGCGTCGCAAGCGAGTCGGTGGCGCTCGACGCCCTCGACTTTCAGCGACTCGGCGATCTTCCGCCGGGAAAGGTAATGTTGTTCCGCTCTGGCGAACCGCCGCGCACGCTTGACGTCGCGCCCGGACAATCGCATCGTTGCATGTTCGAGCGGATATATTTCGCTCGGCCGGATTCCATGATGGAGGACGGGCGCGTATTCGGAGTGCGCTGGGAATTGGGCAAGCGCCTCGGCCATGAGTGGGCGGCAAAGGGGTTGACGGCCGATGTTGTGGTGCCCATTCCCGACACGTCGCGGCCCGCTGCTCAGGCGATGGCCGAAACTCTGGGCCTCCCATTTCGCGAGGGCTTCATCAAAAATCGGTACAGTGGCCGCACGTTTATCATGCCCGACCAACGCTCCCGAATCGCCGCGCTCCGCCTCAAATTAAATCCCATCCCCGAAATTCTGACCGGGAAAAGGGTGGTGCTCGTGGATGACAGTGTGGTCCGCGGCACGACGATTCGCCGGATTGCAGAATTGGTTCGGACTGTGGAACCCGCGGCAGTCCACCTTGCCGTGTATTCTCCGCCCGTCCGCCACCCTTGTTTCTACGGCATCGACATGCCGTCGGAAGACGAATTGGTTGCCGCGAAATTACCAGAAGAGGCTTGGGCGAGGGCGTTTGGCGTGGATTCGGTGACGTTTCTATCGGTCGAAGGCCTTCGGCAAACGGCTGGTGGTCCCGCTTGCATGGCTTGTTTCGATGGACGCTACCCGGTGCTGGTGAGTGACGACGAGCGAAATGCGATCGTTCAGGATCGAAGAGGATAGCGTGGCGGGCCGTGCGGATGCCCACTTCCTCCATGCCGCGCGCCCGTTGGAGTCGGTGCTGGCGCCGAGCATCGAGTCGCCTCGCGCACTGTCGTGGGTGCCCGGAAAGGAAGTACTGCTCGTTTCGGCAGCGGACGGTGGACTTCACTCCGTCGAGCCGGTCTGGGGAGTGCGCCACTTGTTCAACACCCACCCGGAAGCGGCACACCTGTCCACGCACGACGAACGCGCGGCCGTGCTCGGGCGCGATGGTCATCTCGAGATCTGGCATGTCGGAGAACGGAAAAAGCTCTGGGAAGCGGAAACGCCGATGGTGTCGCAGATGGGCGTCCGATGGTGGTCCGGCGGAGTAGCGGTCGCCGGGGATGACTTCGATCAGCGCAGGCTCATCGTGTTCGACGACGATGGATGCGTGAAAGTTCGCGCTCGCCTGCCGCCAAGGACCGCGCTGGGCGTCTCTCCTCTGGGGCGGCTTCTGGTCGCAAGATCCAGCGTTTCGGGCCTTCACGTCGCCGCCCTTGGTAAGCCGATTCCGGCGGACCAGGCCACGGGGCACACGTTGCGTTTCGCGCCGGGTGGCCGCGTCCTCGGCGTTGTACCGACGGGGGTGACGATCTGGAGTGCGCGAGGCGCCGCCCCGATCACCGTGAAGATGACCGACACAACCGCCGCTGCGCTGCATCCCGACGGAAGCGTACTCGCGCTTGGCACGCGGACCGGTGCCGTTGCGGTCGCTGCGGCGATTGCGGGTTCGGGGATGCGGGCGAACCCATCGCGCGTTGAAGGCCACAGCGGCCCTGTTCAAATGATGTCCTACGCACCCAAAGGACGCTGGTTGGCCACGATGGCCGACGGCTGCCGCGTGTGGTCGTATTGACAGCGAGCGATTCTACTTCTTATAGAATCCGATCTATGATCGGCTACGGCGAGGTTTGTTGGACGCCCTCGCCCACCGGCGCTTCTGCCGCCGCGGCGAAAACCGCGCCCAGCGCCATCCAGAGCAGGGCAACCGCGAGAAAGGTGTTCAGAAGCACAGACGTTCCTGGTTTTTCTTCATGTTTGACGATCAGTGACTTGGCCATGGGATTCCTCGGTTCAGCAACGGCGGTGGACAGCAGCAGCGTCAAGGGTTGCTGCAAGTCTCATGCCGGAGCGTCGAACCCGTGAGGGTGCTTCACATTCTCTGCGACCTCTCTGGGGGGGGCGCGGAGCGGCTGGTGCTCGAGATGTGCCGGCGGCGCGCGCCCGACATCTCCGTAGAAGTTGCCACGGTCATGGGTTTTGGACCCCTCGAAGCTGACTTTCGCGATGTCGCGCCGATATTTTCCGCAGGGCGGACAAGGAGGCATCTCGGCATTCGCGCCGTCGCCCGACTCGTTCCTCTCGTCCGCCGGGCCGACGTCGTGCACACCCACCTGTTTGCTGGCGACACCTGGGGCCGAATCGCCGCGGCCATCACCGGCCATCCCGCTGTCGTCACCACCGAACACAACATCGATCGCGATGAAACGTGGCAGCGTCCGATTCGGGAGCTGCTCGCACCCATTGCCACGACCGTCGCGGTCAGCGAGGCGGTTGCGCGGGCGTCACCGGCGGCCGATACCCGAGTCATCGCCAACGGGATCGACCTCGCCCGTTTTACCGCGCCTCACCGCGGGGGCTCCGGAATCCTTGGCGTCGGCCGCCTCGTTCCCCAAAAGGGCTTTGACGTGCTCGCGCGCGCCGTCCCCGCGGGCGTCCGCGTTCGCATCGCCGGGGAAGGTGCGATGCGCATTCCCCATCCCGACATTGAGTGGCTTGGCCGGCGGGAGAACGTGCCCGATTTGCTCGCCGCCGCCGATATCCTCGTCGTGCCATCCCGATGGGAGGGGTTCGGGATTGCTGCTCTCGAAGGCATGGCGGCGGGAGTTCCCGTCGTCGCGAGCAATGTGGATGGACTCGCGGAGTTGGTAGGAAACGCCGGGGTCCTCGTCCCGCCGGGCGATGCCCCGGCGCTCCACGACGCCCTGACCGCGTTGCTGGCCGACCCCGCCCGCCGGGCCGACCTGTCACAGAAGGGCCGCGAACGGGCCGCGGGCTTCGGCATCGATCGCACTGTGCAACGCTACGAATCGCTCTACCGCACGCTCGTCGACGGGATCAGATCGCGACCGCCTTCTCCTTCACGAGCTTGACCTCGTAGCCTTTCGCGGACCAATCCTTCTCCAACGTCTTGGCGAAATCATCGGCATCACCCGCGGATTTCATCGGCTCCGGCGTGTGGACGACCGGCCACTGACCGGCCACCGCACAGCCCTTGCCCTTGGCCTTCACGCCGCGCATGGGGCCCTCGATTTCCTTGAGAATCGACCAACGTTTCCCCGACTCGCTGACCGTCGCGTAGTGGATGTACGCCGTCTTCTTTCCGCCGCAGTCTCCCGCTTCGACCGACGCCGCTCCGTAGACATATCCGCCGCTACTCTGCCGACGATCCGGGAAGATCACAGCGAGCAGTTGAGCGGCGGCCGAATCTGAACCGGAATTCGCGAGCTGGCTTGCTACGCTGCGGGCCTTGTCCGGCGCCCCCTTGGCGACTTCCACGAGCGCCGCCTCAAACCGCGCCTGATTGTCGGGGTCCGGCGTTCCGCCAAGTTCGGCGGCCACGGACTCGCCCATCTTCGCGAGCATCGCGTCAAAAGGACCGTCTGTAGCTGCTTTAATCGCACCAGCCTGCAACGCCGGCAGTGCGTCGGCATGCTTGTGTTTCACATAAATTGCCATCAGCGCGTCGTACTTGGAATCGAACGTGCTGGCCGGCGGCGTCGCAATCTGCTTGTCCATCCAAGCCCACAGCTTTTCGTCCCCACAGGCTGAAAATGCATCGTCCCACTGCTGGAACTCGATGTCGCGCAGGCCAAAATAGGCACCCTGCAGGAACGGCACGGTCTTGGGCCTTTCCGAGCACGCCTCCCCCACGCGGCGGGCCACTTCATCACGGGCGTCGTAGGAGGTAATCTTCGAGAGGGCCCCCCAAAGCGGCTTCCACGTGTCGCGCGCAATGGCGCTTTCCGCAAGAGCAACCAGACTATCGGCGTCGCCGGCCTTCTCCAGAAAACGATTGAAATTCGACTCCGCAACGGGACCACTGCACCGCGCGAGCGCGTCGTAGGCGCCCGCCACCGTTTCAGGCGTCAAACCCGCGATGGCCCCGAGCTGTGAATCGCAGTTCGCCGCGAACACGGGAGCGACAGACAAGAGGACGAAAGTGAGCATGGCGGGTCTCCGGCGAACGCGCCGCCTTCTATAAGCCGCCGCTCGGCGCGCAAGGGCGAGGGTGATGTGTCGCGCTTTGGCAACGCCCACCGGGAGCGCATCCTTCCGATGCGCGAAAGTGACCGCTTACGGTGAATGAACGGCGCGGTCCGCGCGTTGAAGTGCCGCTCGCGCGTTACCCGCACTTCAGGAGACCCCCATGACTCTGTTCCTACTCCTTGTTCAGACGGCCCTTGCAACCGAGCCGGTCGCCGCTCCGGCCGTCGTCGCCGTTCAGGCGGTGGACGCCACGACGGCCGTCGTCGCCGTTCCGGCGGTGGAAGCGCCCGTTGTGGTTGCCGTCGCGCCGATGGTTGACCCATGCGCCGTGCCGCTTGTGGTCGAAGCCGCGGCAGACGCAGCAGACGCTGTCGGACCCGTGGCCACAGCCCCGGCAGCCAGCGCCGATGACAAGTGTCGCGTTGACCCGCCGGTTGCGGAAAAGAAGAAGAAGAAGCTCGCCAAATCGGACAACAACCGGATGGAAGCCGCGAGCAAGGACGAATAGCTTTCCGCGGTTTACGCCAGGATCATCCTGGTGTATGCCCCGACGAAGAACGTCATGATCAGCACGCCCAGAAATGTCTGCGCGGTGTTGAGGTAGCGGAAACGCGGCGTGCTTTGTGCAAAGTCCCAACCGGTGTTGAACGCGCCGAGCGCCTGCAACGAGATGTAGAAAATTCCGTGCCACGGGATGTCGCGAATCGGCACTTCGCCCCCGTTGTAGATCATTACGGTGTCCGGGCAAAAGCGGCGATACGCCACGGCAAACCCCGCACATACGATCAATGCGGTAATCCCGAGGTTTCCGAGCCGTACACCCCATCCGAACCCAAGCTCGAACACGAGCAGGCGGACCGGCCACGCGATCAAGCCGGCGAGCCCTCCGTACCTCACGAGTTCACGGGTTTGAAGATGCTTAAGCCACCAATATGACCAGTCCTCGTCGCTCGTCATGGCACGATCGCCGAAGGATTGTTTCAGGGAGGTGAATTCGTCGATTGCCCGGTCGAGACACGCCTGCCGGAAGCCCGACTCATCGACCTCTCCACCTCGAAACTGGCGCTTCACGCGCAGGTCGCCCTCCATGGCTGCGCCCTCGGCGCACGCCTCGTACCACAGCCGGTGGCCGTCCTCCCCATCCACTTGCCCGCGGTCGATCTGAAAGGAACCGATTTCGGCGCCGTAGAAAGAAAGGGAGCTTCCCGACCCGAATCGGGCGTCCGTCAGCGTGACCCGACCCGGAACGTTGGCGTCGTCCAGCACGAGCGTGTCATTGAATGTCGCCTCGTTGAGTGCAACTTCCTCCGCGTAGATGGTCGTGAAATCGGCGGATGAGTTCCACGTTGTCCGCTCAAAGTGAGTCTCACCGCCGAACTGGGTGTTGTAGAACTCCGCCGTTGTCCGCTTGCCCGGGACACCAAACGAAACCCGTTCAAAAATAACAAATCCCGTAAAAACTGAGTTTGCGAACGAGATATTTCCATCGATGCGCGCAATGAGGTCGTCGACATGCTCGACGCCGTACGACGACGTCGTGGCAAGCGGAACCTCCTTATCCTCGTCCCCCTGGTAGTCCCTGTACATGGAGAGCAGAGGGGTCGGGTTGTCGAGGTACCGGGCACGCGTGACATCATCAAGGGAGAACCTCACCTTTCCATCGAACCGCGCGTCTACGAATGCGGCATCGCCGAAGAGCTCGGCGCCAATGAAATCCATGCCTCCGTAGGCCCCTTCCTTCATCGTGATGGGGCCGCGGAAGACGGCGCGACTCATGTTCAGGCGCCCCCCCACCGTGGACGCATTGAACGTAATCGGACCTTCGAACAAGGCATTTTCAAACGTCGCCCGGCGATGCCACTCGCAAGCATCGAACAGGGCCGGCCCCTCGAAATGCGCCGAGTCGAAGAAGACATCTTGGTCCGAATAGACCTCGGTAAAGGTCGTGTCCTTGCGAAAGCGTGCGTGCCCGAGGTAGACCGTTTTCTCGAAGCGGGCCCGTTTAAAGTTCGCGCCTTCCGCAAAGACGGAGAATCGAAAGTCGGTCGGCGCGGAAAGTCGTGCCCCGCGGAAGTCCGCGCCGCCGTCAAAAACCGTGAACGGGAACGACGCTTTGCGACCCCGCACGGAGATGTCCTGAAAATTGGCGCGACCCAGAAAGACCGTTTCCCGCGTGGAAAGATTATCGAAACGGGATCCTGGGAACGCGTGAGACTTGTTCACGTCTCCATCCCAGGTCTTTCCAACATCGAAGTCACCCAGGATGAATCCCTTGATCTCCAAGGTGCCGACGTCACGGTCTGCGATGCGCAACGAGCCGATCACGCAGCGGTCAAATTCGATACGGGCGGGCAGGTCCGCAACGGTCGAAAGATCCAGGCGATCGATGTAGCAATATCGGAGCCGCCCCCCCTCCGCCTCACGGACGCGCCTCACGACTTCCGACTCCGGGATGGCCTCCAAATACCGAGGCTCCCCCTTGCTGGTGACGTAAATGGCGGCCCCTCGATCGCCGCTTTTCGCCGCGGCCGCGAGTTCGCGCACGCGATCGACGAATTCGGCGACCAACCCATCACGCTTCGGGTGGGCGGACGCAATCCGGAGCGCTAGAACCGTGTACAAAATATCGCGCGACGCAGCCGAACGATACGCGGCCTCCGAGGCATCAAACTCCCGCAGGTGCTCAAGTACGAGTGCCTCTCGGAGGTCCTTTCCACCTCGAAAATACACCGCGAATTCATCGTCATCATACGCCTGTTCGTAGAGCGAACGAGCCAGTTGCATCGAACCCGCGTCACGATGCGCATCCCCAGCGCGGATGAGCGCGCGTGGATCATGGATGGACGCGGCGTCCTCGAGCGTACGAATGGAAACTGGCCTGTCCCCCGAGCGCACCGGCGGGGGCGCGACCGACGTCGGCACAGGCGGCAACGGCGCCTCCGCACGGGCCTTGACGAGCGCGAGGACCGAGACAGCCGCGAAGAACGCGGCGAGAAACCGAGCGTAAAGGCGCATCTCAGTAGACGGCGGCACTACGGCGGACGACCCAGCCCTGATCGCCGGTCATGTCGGCGGAGTCCGCGGCCGTTGGCTGCCAGAACATTACGTTTTCGTAACCTTTTCCAGCACAATCCGCGGGATCCGCTTGTCCGTCGGACTCGCTGCATTCGTCCGTGTCGTCGAGCGGATCGAAGCTGCTTCCGTCCTTTTCTGTCGTGTGGAACAGACCAAGAAAATGCCCGCTTTCGTGCGCCATGATCAGGGAAATCGTCTCCGGGCTGTCATTGTAGTCGACGACGCTGACCACCACGCCGCTCTTCGAGGTACCCCCCACGGCCGCCGCGCCCGGCGGACCGCCGGCGAGGCCGACGATAGACACGCCCGTCTCAAATTGGATGTCCTGGACAAAGAAGAACGTGATGGACCGGGTGCCCGCCGAATCGATCGTTTTCAGCAGGTTTCCGAACTCTTCTTCCCCATCGACGCTCGTGTACGTAGAAACGTTTCCACCGAAATCCTCATAGGAAACGTCACCCACGGACAGCCCGACGCCGCCGAGCAGGTCGTCAAACCCCGCGAGCACGGCTTTGAGCGAGTCCAAACCTTCCCCGTCCGTCGCGTTCAGATGGTCCACCACGCTGTCAACGCCGACGAAGACGATGTGAACGTCTACCGACGCGGCATCCGACGCCTCCTGCAAGCGATAGGTCGCCGCGCAGGTGACCTTGGTCGGGAGCGCGTCCGCCTGCACCACGAGCCGCATCACATAGCCGCCAACGTCTACATCCCGTTTCGGAGAGACCGGTATCAGAACCGGAAGATAATCGGCAAGCGTGCTGACCCGCATGGCGCCGCTATTCGGGCTCTCGAAATCGTAGAAATCGGCGCCTGAGGGGTCGGTGATCGACATCGCCGTCGCAAGCGTGTCGTACCCGTACGGCCCGCAGTTCACCATGGCGCTGACGACGGCGTCGGGTGTCTCGAAGGGGATGTCCACCTCCCCGCCCGTGTCCGTGGTGAACGACCCAAGATCATCCCGCTGAAGGCCGGCTTCTCCCTTGAGCGCCTCCGAATCACTACAGGCGACGGCAAGCGCAGCCGAAGCTCCGACCGTGAGGACGAGGGAGGACAGAACTCTCGAATCCATTCGATTCTCCTACTTCAACGCGTGTGCGAGCGTGTCACGAACCGATGCGTCGGTTTCGGAGGCGAGGTGCTTGCGCAGCGCACCGTGGGCCGACGCGGAGCCTACGCTCGCGATGGCATTGATCGTCGTGTTGCGGAGTTGCACATCTGGCGACCCCAGCGCACCCACGAGCGCAGGCAACGCCGCATCTCGCCACCCATTCGCCAGTCCAAACGCTGCCTTTCGACGCAAGTAGGACTCCGCCATGGGATCCGCCAGCAGCGCCTCCAAAAAAAACCGATGCACGTCCACCGGAAACCAGCCGAGTGCCACAATTGCGTTGCCACGGCGAGACTGCGGAACGCCGGCATCGTGCGCGATGGCAAGCAATTCCGCAGCCGCGCCCGGCACATCCTTGAAATCCGCCGGCGTGGGCCCCGTCTCCATGCCCCCCAGACGGGCCAAAACCAAGGCGCGGCCAGCGTCATCGGCCCACGCGGCCGGCGTGCTCAGGGCGGCGGCCAGTACAACGAGCATCGCGCGTTTCATGCAGACTCCGGCAGCGTGACGTCTATCCATTGTCGCGGATCGGCGTGAACGTGATGGCGATTTCCACCGTGTCACCCGGCGTGTCGACCACAAGGGCGAACGCCTGCTCGCTGGTGGCTTCTCCACTTTGATACTCACAAATACCGATCGACAGCACGTAGGCCGACCCAGGGCTCACTTCGCCCAGATCGGCGGGGTAGGCGTCCGCGGCGAAACCCTTCAGGCAGAGGTCCGCGTTCGGCTCGGGCAGGGAGAGCACGACGGCATTTTCGCCCTGATTCGAGATCGACACCTCCTGCGGGACGGCCCACCCCCCTTTTGGCATGTCGGCTCCGAAATGAACTTCTCCAAAATCGAGCGCGTCAGGGGACGCGACGACGACGATTTCGTCCACACACGCGAAGAACAGCCACAGCATCGAACAAACGTACTCGACACGAGGGAAGGCTGCCGTGTCAGACCGGACCCACAGCCACAATTGACGCCGCCCGGCGCGCACCCTCCATCGCGGCCCGATACACGACTTCGGGCCGATGGCGCAGGGCGTCCTCCCACGTGGAACGGCGCTCTATCAGTCGAAACCTCATGAGTTCCAACTCCAACCGACGCTGTATGACGATGGAACTGGGACACGCTGGCAGATCCATGCGACCCGACAAACACCATCCATCTCGCGTCGGATATGCGCGCGCAACGTAGACGCCATCCGGCACCGTAGGGGGCGTCAAGAGCGGGCCGAGCGGCAGCAGCGGGCGACCGTGCACCCATACCATCGGCGGCACTCGGTCAACAATCGAGGCGAGCGCCGCCAGATCGCGATCCTCCTCCTCGTCACGCCAGGCATCCAACGCCCGCCGACCGCGTTTGGCGAAAGGCACAAACGCCAGCGCGCCAACGACGGCGGGAGTCGGCGCGAAAAAGGGATCGCCCGTCACTCGCTCGAGCCACACGGGCCAGTCGGCCACGAAATCTTCCACGATGTCCGCCAGCACTTCATCGGAAAGGGCCGCGTTACCCAGAAGCGGCGGACGACGGTCCAATTTCGTCGGCCAGTCCACACGACAACGGGTGGCGTGCGGCGCAATCGCGCCCCACGGTGAATCGCCGGCGAGAATCGACAAGTAGCAGTCGTGAAAGTCCACTTCTGCTTCCCGAAGCTCGCTCTCTTGCATTTCCCCACGCCCAAACCGCACGTAGTTGAAGAACTCCCCGGCCAACGGCAACGCCTCATCACCCGAGGAGGGATCGCCCGGCGCCAACACCTCGGGAATCACGTCGTGCTCGATGCTCCGGTCCTTCACGTCATGCGTACCGTGCCGCCGCCGCAAGGTGACGATCCCGAACCCAATCCGCGAGCGGCGTCGGCGATTCAACGCGGACGTCCGCGCCAAAGCCAAGGAGCCACTCACGTAATTCCGGGCCGATCGCGACGCACATGGCGAGGCGGACGCCACCATCCGGCAAGGAATCGAGGCGTTGGGAGGGATGCCACCGCCGCTCGCGCACGTACGGAGCCGTGTCGTGACTGAACGTCGCAACCACCCACTCTGCCGGACCGCTGATAATGCCGAACGAATCGGCAACCAACGCCTTGGGGTCGAAGTCGGCAGGGTAGTCGAAGTGTTCGCGACGAAGGCGGGAAAAGCGCAGGAACCGCTCGACCGCGAAGGTCTTGACGCGTCCTTCCGCCACGTCTCGGGCAAAGAGGTACAGCCCCTGTCGATACGCTGCGAGCGTCAGCGGTTCAAGGCGATAAACCTTCGGAACCCCCTTCAACGCGCGGTACTCGGCGTCCGCCGGATTGCCGTAGATCAAGGCACTTACGATCTCGTCGAGCAATTCACCATCTCGTCCGTAGTCCTTGGAATGCTCCGGAACGGCCATGAACTTTCGGTCCAGCTGGGCGCCGATGTCCGCGGCGGCCCGGGTGATTGCCGGTTCGAGCCGCTCAATCGCGTCATCAATGTCACTGGCGAACGAGGTGCCCTCCAAAAATGTGAACAGAGTGCGCCCGAAATGCAGCGATAAAACCTCCGCCAGCGACAACTGCACCCCCGCTCGTGCGTACGTTCGATCCAGTGTGAGAATGCGTTCGCCACCCAACCCCTCTTCTTCGATGGGCATGCCCATGTCCCGGAGGTCCGCGATGTACCGACGCGTGGTTCGGGCGTCGAGATCGAAGCGCACCATCACCTCCGAAACCGCGACTCCTCCTCGGCGTTGGAGGAGTTGGAGTACGCGCACGAGCTTCTGCGATTTGTTCAGCGACGAGTCGGTCATGATTTTTTTTCGTTCTATCCCGAGGGCGGACATTTTTTGGCAGACGTGTGGACGAAGATGCAGGGAGCGGGTTGCACCCGTTCAGGTGTTCAGGTAGACTGTAATCATGTTCAGGCAGGTTTTGGAAATAATCGCTGCGCTCGTTGGAGCAAGCACACCCGTGGAGGTCTCGATGTCTCACGCGACGCTGGTCGATCTGATGGTTACCGTGTCCTTTTCCGCGGGGTTGATCCTCGCGGGAGCTGCCGTCATCGCCTCGCTGCCATGGGGCGCAGATGCCATGGACGACTCCGAACGGGGCGTGCGGGCGCTCGCGGAACGGGTGCTTCGGCGTCGTCGCGGCCACGCCCATGGAGTCCCCGCCGTCACGGCGCCGTAAAGTCAGGTCGGCGCTTGAGCGGCAGCACGGTTCGCCGCGTCGAGTGGGCGCGTATAAGCCGGCGCCCGGAGGCGCCCCGTGAGCCGCTACACCCCTGCCGAAATCGAGCCCGCGTGGCAAGCCCGTTGGCGTGACGAGCACACGTTCCGAACCGACGAGGACCCGGCCAAACCGAAATTTTACGGCCTGGTCATGTTTCCGTACCCCTCCGGCACGGGCCTGCACGTCGGTCATCCGGAGAGCTACACGGCGGTCGACATTGTGGTTCGGTACAAGCGCGCTCGGGGCTTCCGGGTGCTCCACCCGATGGGCTGGGATGCGTTTGGATTACCAGCCGAACGCGCCGCGGTCAAAGAGGGGCGGCACCCAGCCATAATCACAAAAGAAAACACCGACAACTTCCGACGCCAGTTGATCCGTCTCGGATTCTCCTACGATTGGGATCGAGAGGTGAACACCTCCGCCCCCGACTACTACCGGCATACACAGACCATCTTTCTTGAGCTTCACCGGCGCGGACTGGCGTATCTGGCGGAGGTTGCGGTGAACTGGTGTCCTGCGCAAGGCACCGTTCTCGCCAATGAGGAAGTGGCCGACGGAAAGTACAAAGAGACGGGAGACCCTGTCGAACGCCGGATGATGAAGCAGTGGATGTTGCGAATCACGGCATACGCCGAGCGCCTCCTCGCCGATCTCGACGGACTCGACTGGCCGGAGGGCATCCTCGAGATGCAACGCAACTGGATCGGGCGGAGCGAGGGCGCGGAGGTGCGCTTCGCGACGGACGTTGGCGACCTGTCCGTGTTCACGACCCGACCGGATACGCTGTTTGGAGCGACGTTTTGTGTACTGGCGCCTGAGCACCCCTACGTTGCCCGCCTGACGAACGATCCGGCGGTTGACGCCTACGTCACCGCTGCACGGAACCGCTCCGACATGGATCGGCAGGTCGCCGGAGAAAAGGAAAAAACCGGCATCTTCACAGGGACATACGCCACCAATCCGGCAACGGCGGGCCGCGTTCCCATCTGGGTCGCCGACTACGTGCTGATGTCCTACGGCACCGGCGCCATCATGGCGGTACCCGGGCACGACGAGCGGGACCATGCATTCGCCACCAAGTTCGGGATTCCTGTCATTCGCGTTGTGGAAGGCGGCACGTTGCCCTTTGCGGGAAACGGAATTGCGGTCAACTCCGGCTTCCTCGACGGCCTCGCGACGCCCGAGGCGTGCACGACGATGACCGGCTGGTTGGAGGTCAACGGCGTGGGCAATAGAAAGGTAAGGTACAAGTTGCGGGACTGGCTGTTCTCCCGGCAACGATATTGGGGGGAGCCGTTCCCTCTGGTCCACCTTGAGGACGGGTCCGTCGTCGTCAGTGAGGACTTGCCGGTATTTCTACCGCCGCTCGACGACTTTCGGCCAACGGCCACCGGAGAGCCGCCATTGGCGAGGGCCACGGGCTGGGTGGATACGTCGTGGCGCGGACGGCCGGCGCGGCGTGAGCTCAACACGATGCCCCAATGGGCCGGGAGCTGCTGGTACTGGCTTCGGTACATGGATGCGACCAACACGGAGCGCCCGTTTGACGCGGAGAAGGAACGTTTGTGGGGACCCGTTGATCTGTACGTCGGCGGCGTGGAGCATGCCGTGCTGCACCTGCTGTACGCGCGGTTCTGGCACAAGGTCATGTTTGACGCCGGCTGGGTGCACACGGTCGAGCCGTTCACGAAGCTCTTCAATCAGGGGATGATCCTGGCGTTCAGCTACAAGGACGCGAACAACAAATACTATCGCCCAGACGAGGCGGAAGATCGCGGCGGCACCAGCTTTGTCATCGGCACCGAGACCCGGCTCGACGTGCAAATTGAAAAGATGTCAAAGTCAAAATACAACGTCGTCAATCCCGACGACGTGGTGCGGGAGTGGGGAGCCGACGCGCTCCGCGTCTACGAGATGTTCATGGGACCGCTGGAGCAGGTCAAACCGTGGCAAACGGCCGGTGTTCAGGGCGTTTATCGATTTTTGGAGCGCGTCTGGCGCCTATTCGTGGACGACGCGGGAGAAACGCGCGTCGGCACCGAGATCAGCGCGGACGCCCGGCGAGCGCTGCACGCCGCGATCAAGGAGGCAACGGAGGGCATCGAGGCGATGCGTTTCAACACGCCTATCGCCAAGATGATGGAGTGCGTAAACGCGTGCAAGGGCATCGCCATGCCCCGCGCCGAAGCCGAGGCGTTCGTGCTCATTCTGCACCCTTGGGCGCCACATCTGGCCGAGGAATTGTGGAGCCGTATTGGGAATCCTTCCACCGTATACGGGCAGGCGTGGCCGAGGTGGGACGAGGCTGCGCTGGTCGACGAAACGGTCGAGGTCGCCGTTCAGGTACAGGGTAAACTCCGCGGCACCTTCCTCGCCCGGCGGGGAGCAGGGCGCGAGGAGCTGATTGCCGGGGCCAGGGAAGTGGAAAACGTCGCCCGACATCTCAACGAGAAGGAAGTCGTGAAGGAAATCGTCGTACCCGACAAACTCGTTGGATTCGTCGTCCGCTAACCGTCGCGCGCGGGGCGTCGGCGTTCCCTCACCGCCGCCGCAGGTGGCCACGGGGAGGCGATCGATACCTCAAGGTAGGCCGCAGGCGCGTGGTTCTGGTAGTCCACCTCCGCCTTCAGACGGACGACCTTGACGAGCGTCGATGCGACACCAAGTCCGCCGCCGGGGCCGAACGCATCGGCATACTCGAAGCGTCCCATCGGTGAAATCACGCCGGACGGCCAGATGGCGACCTCCGCTTGCCCGCCGATGGCGCGATTGCTGTTTCCGACGAGTTCCACGCCGCCGCCCACGATTCCCACATTCACTCGGACCCCGAGTTCAACGCCGAACAGAGGACCGACGGTCGGCCGCGACCACGCGCCGGCGCGGAGCGTGACCGCGTCCGTGGCGTATGCGCCGTCCACCCCGACGATCGGACCGAAATTTCGCTCTCCAAACTCCGATAGGTGGAAGACGTCGTACCGGGGAGCATCCAACCCGGCCACAACTTGACCCGTGAAGCCAGCGCCCGTCATGCCGATCGAACCACCGAGAATGCTGCCCGGAAGCAGCAGCGTATTCATGGAGAAAGCGGAGAAAGCGTTGTCCCACGGATCGACCTTTTCGATCCGCCACGGGCCGGGCGCGATGCCACCCTCCACGAAGAAGGCGCCGGTGTGGTACCGCACCGTCGCCTGTTCGGGCGCGAGCCCGTAGACGGTGAGCAACGCGCCATTCGACAGGAGCGTAGCGTTGAAATCCAAGTCAAACCGAGCGGAAACGTGCTCGCCTGCAATCGCGAGATCGCCTTCGACCTGCCGCAACGCCAGCGCACCCTGCACCGACGGCGCGAACGTGGTCGTGTTCAACACGTCGACGGCACCGCCGACATCGACGTCGGCCGCCGCAGCCCGCGCGATGAAACCGAAAAATAGGTGTGCCATCCGTCCTCCAGACACCGGAGGCGCAAGGATGCGCCCGTGAACCTATGCTGAACCCCTTCTCTTGCCGCGTCAAGACTGATAGACTGATCCTCCCGCCTCCTTTCCCCGTCGCGAGCGTACCCCTCACGCTCCCGGAGTCCTCATGGAACCAGCAGTAGATCCCTTCCACCCGCTCCTTCGCATCATCGAACGCTACCGCGCCGACGTGCATTATCTGCGTCCGCCGCTTCAGGAAGCATCCATCGCTACCATTCAGGCGCACCTCGGACGGGAACTTCCCAGTACCCTGCTTACTTTTCTGTCGCGGTGGAACGGCGCGACGCTCTTTCGCGGCGCCTTGCGCGTGCGGAGTGTCGCGGATCTGGCGCCCCCGAACCCGGACGTGCCCGAAGTCATCCTCTTCGCCGATGGTCCTGGAGAGGACGATCGATGGGGCTTTGCCGAGACGCCGTACGGGCATCACTTCGGACGCTGGGACGGAGAACGGCTCCTGCCGCTGCACGAGCATTTCAACCGCTGGCTCTACGCACAGGCGCGGGTCCTCGACGAAAATCGTAGGGAGGAGGAAGAGAAGGGCCGGGTGCGCCTAGAAGTGGACCCGGAAAACGGGTTGCTCGTTTTCGCCGAAGGAGAGCGCCTGCTTGCCGATGGCGACGGAGACGGTGCCCTGAAACAATTCCGCCGCGCGACGGCGTTACACCCCAACCACGCCCTCGCGTGGCAGCGGCTGGGCGAGGCGCTGCTTGCCGTTGATCGCGCCGGCGCGACCCACGCGCTCCTGATGGCGCTTCGAAGCACGAGCCTGCCAACGCCCTACCCCGGGGCACCGATTGCAGAAAGAGGCCTATTTCGGGCCTTGGAGCGCCTGTTTCCTGCGGGGGACGCCGGATGGGAACGCGAGCTGGTCCACTTTCTCGGCGAGCGCGTTCCCGATTGCAAACACGGCGATGGCGCTGACCTCATCGATGCCGCGGGACAATCGCTTGTCCGCTGCCGGCTCGCCAACGGGGATCGCGCCGGGGCCCGACTCGCCCTCGTCGAACTTCGCCAGCGGATCGCCGGCTTCACGCTGCCGCCCGACCTCCCCGCACTCACCCTCACGTTGGTCGCTCTACACACCGACCTCGGCGAGCACGAGGAGGCGGAGGAGATCCTCCGACGTTTGCGCCGCCATCCTGACCTCACGGTACGCGCCCGTGGCGAACTCGCGCTCGCGCGGATCGCGCTGCATCGCGAGGAGCTTTGGGTCGAGGACATCGTCCGGGGCGCACTCGAAAACCTCCGCTCGAACGAGGATCGCTGCGATGCCTACCTGATCCTCGCCGAGCGCCACGACGACGAAGCGCTGGTCGAGGCGAGCCGCCTGGCTGCGCAGCTGGGGGATCCCGTGCGCGAGGCAAAAGTCTCCCTCCTCCTCGGTGACGCATGCCGCACGGCCGGTGACCTGCCAGCGGCAAACCAGCATTATCTCGCGTGCGCTCGCGACCCGGAAACAGGCTTTCGTGCCCGACTGAGGCTTGGTGATCTCGCGGGGGACTCCGCCGACGCCATGCCGTTCTACGTGGACGCTGTGGATGGCTACAAGCAGCTGCAGCTGCCGATCCGCGAGGCGTGGGCGCGCCTCCGGCTGGTTCGATGCGGCGACGCATCTCAGGCCGAACAGGCCCACCGCATCTTCAAAACCGCTGGCCTGGCGGCGGGCGTCGCCGCAGCCGACGCGCTGATGGCTCGCCAAAGCCTCGACTGGCACCTTGCGATGTCCGCCGACCATGCGCGTCAGCGTTACGACGCACAAAGAATGCGACCGCCGATGGTGCGGTCCGACGCCGACCGCCCGGAACGCCGAATCCTTGCCCACCGCTCCGCGATTGCCGCCGGCGACCGGCAGGTGGTGGCCGCACTGGAGGCCGACATTCTCGGTGAACTTCGCCGTATTCAGGCAAGCGATGGCCGCACCCGCGACCCTGCCGCCATGCGCTTTGTCGGCGGCGTCGACCTGCTGAGTGGGCATCCATCGTGGGAGGCAGCACAAGTCCTTTTGCGGCTTTTGAACGAGGATGTGCATCAGGACGTGGCCGGGCGTGCACTCATCGGTGCGATGGCGCGGTCGCCCAACATGACGCTCGTCGACGGCCTCCTTCGCGCGCTCGACACGCTCACGGAGCCCGCTGCGCTTACGATGGTCGTGGAGGCCGTCGGGTGGCGGCGTGAGGAGGCGGCAATTCCGCGACTTCGCGCGATTGCGGTCGAGGGCTCGCTCCCATTGCGCAAGGCTGCCATCACCGCGCTCGGACGCATCGGGGACATCGATGGCATCGACGTGATCCTGCCCGCGATGGAGCTTCCGGAGTTGGCGGAGGAGGCATCGATCGCCCTGCTCCTGCTCGGGGAATGGCGTGGCGTCGCACACCACGGGCAAGCGCTCGGCCGCGATCCCACCGGGTTGAATCGGAACTCTGGCGAGATCGTCGGACGGTATGGTGGAACGGGCTACCTGCTTCTGCTGCTGCGCGTCGCCGAGCGGGAAGGCCCCGCCGCACTCGGCGCGCTGGCAGGACTCGGCCTCTGTGGCTCCACGCGCGTGATGAGCAAGTTGATCGAGCTGATCGCCGACCGCGACCCGACGCGCCAACAGGTGGCGAACACGGCGATGGAATTGATCACCGGACA
Source organism: Klebsiella pneumoniae (assembly GCA_945861635.1). GTDB lineage: Bacteria > Myxococcota_A > UBA796 > UBA796 > SXON01 > CAMAWH01. The sequence continues at coordinate 122,549 of CAMAWH010000001.1, forward strand.
CAGCGAGGACCTTGAGGAGTCACACGCCCGCACGCGGTGGGAGGCATGGTGGACGGAAAACGGTCCAAAATTCAGCAACGACGTCCGTTATCGCTACGGCGCGCCGCTGACCGTTCGCACGCTGATTGAGCGCCTGGGTCACGACGATCCGACCGCTCGGCAAGTCGCCTACGACGAGCTTGTCATCGCAACCGGTTGTCGTTTGCCCTTCGACGCCGACGGGCCATGGCGGCTCCAACTGGCGCATCGAGCCGCGTGGAGTCGTTGGTACGCAGACGCCGCACACACGTTTCCAGACAACGGGTGGATATTCGGCGGCGAAGGCGTCGCCTGATCCAAGCGATCAAAGCCGGATCTTGTAGGCCTGCGTCTGCCCCTTTTCCTTTTCGTCCTGCGCCCGTTTCGCCTGCTCGCCCTTGGCTTTTTCCAGCCACTCCTTGAACACCTCGTTGTCCGGCTCAAACGAAATGGCGAAGTTGATCTGCATCACGCAATTCTTGAAATCCGCTTCATTGAAGCATTGCAACGCCATCTTCCAATACTTTCCTCCCTTCTCTGTTCGAGAGGCCCGGGACGGATCGTTTTTCGCGGCTGCCTCCGACTCGGCGGACCGGCGCGCGTCGTCTGTCAAGCGCATCGCACCAGCACGGCGATCCGTGTCGTAGCGGGCCCGCGCATCCGGGTCGCGAAGGGACCGATACGCATCGTTCACCCCTTTGAACACCTCATTTGCCCGGGTGCGGAACTCCGGCGGCGCCCCCGCCGTATGCCGATCGGGATGGAGCCGGCGGCTCTCGTTACGAAATGCACCATCTACCTCACTTTGTGGTGAGTCTGACTTGAGGCCGAGGAGTTGGTAGTAGTCCAGCTCGGGCAAGAGCTCGTGCATCGTTTCGATTTCAATTCGGGAGCGCAGGCGAGGATCCATGGGCGGAGTGTAGCCCAAAGCGCCGAACCGGTGCGGTGCGCGGCGCCGTTTGCCCAACACGCACGGTCCGAGGATCAGAACTCGATTTCGTCAAAGCTAGCGGCGTGGCTCTGAATCTCGTCGTCCGAGAGTCCGCTGCGCGCCTCAATCTTGATGCCCCGCTCCTGACCAATTCGGTCGTCCACCGCGCGCACATGCACGATGCCATCCGCGTCTATCTCAAACGTGATCTTCACCCGCACCTGACCCCGCGGCATCGGGGGCAAATCCGATAGCACGAACTCGCCGAGAAGTTCGTTGTCGTCGGCAAGTCGGCTTTCACCCTGAAACACTGCGATTCGCACCTCGATCTGATCATCCCACGCCGTATGGAAGACCTTCGAGGACTCCGTCGGCACCGCCGTATTCCTAGGAATGATCACCTCGCAGAACCCGCCAACCGTTCGCACAGACAGGGATTGAGGGGTTACATCCAGGAGAACGGAGCTTGACCCTTCGTCAACATTCGTCAAATTGTACGCCTGAATCGCGGCCCCCACGGCCACCACTTCGTCGGGGTTGACGCTGATATTGGGCGGCTTGCCGAAGTACTGCTGAACCGCCTCCCGCACGAGCGGGTATCGCGTCATGCCGCCGACCAAAAGGATGTGGTCGATCTGCCGCGCGGACATCCCAGCGTTTTTCACCGCTTCATCACATACGGAGAACGTTTTCTGGACGAGCGGCATCACCCACTGCGCGTACTGGTACCGGTTGACCTTCGTGCGGAACTCGTACTCTTGACCGTCGGGGCTCCGATAGACGCCCGGAACGTGAACCTCGACTTCATCCGACATTGAAAGCGCGATTTTTGCCCGTTCCGCCGCCTCCCGAAGTTTCAGACGGACCGTGCGATTGTCGTCTAGCTTCAGGGAATTCGTCTTTTCAAACTGTTCAAGGAAGCGATCCGCAGTCGTGTAGTCGAAATCATCGCCACCGAGAAACGTATCGCCGGCGGTCGAGACGACCTCGAAGAAATCGTCGTCGATCTTCAGGATCGACACGTCAAACGTTCCACCACCGAGGTCGTACACCGCAATGTGCTGCCGCTTTCCCTGTTGGAACCCGTATGCGAGCGCAGCGGCCGTCGGCTCATTGATGATCCGCAAACACTGCAAGCCGGCGATCGATGCAGCATCTCGGGTGGCCTGACGCTGGTTGTCATTGAAGTAGGCCGGCACCGTGATCACGGCGCGGTCCACGACCTCTCCGAGAGCGTTTTCGGCGATGCGCTTCATGTGCACGAGGACGTGCGCACTAATTTCTGGAGGGGAAAATAGGCGACCTTGCACGCGAATGCGCGCATCTCCGTTTTCGGATTCGCTGATTCCGAACGCGCTCTGCGCCTTCATGCGCGTCACCTCCTCGGAGGCATATCGGCGGCCGATCAAGCGTTTTGCGCTTACGACCGTGTTTTCAGGCGCATACAGCATTTGCTTTCGTGCACGGTGGCCGACGACGACCGTTTTTCCGTAGCCGAACGCGACGACGGACGGCTGCGTTCGCCGCCCCTCCTGATCCGCGAATACCACAGGAATTCCATCACGCATCGCCGCGACGCAGGAGTTGGACGTACCGAGATCGATGCCGACGGCGACGCCCATGCTCCTTCCTATCCGCCCGAGCAGGAAACGCGGCCACCCGATTCACTGCAAGTCACCGACGCGTTCCGGTTCACCTGCACAACGCCCATCGCCGAGCCCACGCGGACCCGACACGTCACCGTCCCCTCGAACGTGAGCGTCGAGGCGCCGACGAACTCGACGGTTTGACCGTCACCGCACTGAAGCTTGCCTTCCTGACCCGGAATATTGAATCGCACCGAGTACGTACCGGTAGCGGCGGGCTCCGGCGGGGGCGTCGCAAGCGGGGCGGGGCGCGATGAGCCCGGCGGGCGGGGGGTGGCGGCACCGCTGCTGGTCGGCTTCGCCGCGGACGCGGAACCACCAGGCTTCGGCTGGGGTACGGGCGCGGGGGCGGCAGTGGGGCGCGGGCGGGACGAGGGGGACGTTGTTGAGGACGAGGAAGCCGCGCGCGGAGGGGCGACGGCGTGGGGGGGCTCCGGGGCGTCTTCGGTCGTGGGGTCCGTCGATGGCGCACCGTCCGGCGCCCCGGCGTCGGCGGCCTCTTTCCCGGCCTCCGCGGAGGGGCTGCCTTCGTTTCCGTCGGCCTTTTCCGAAGCAGGGGCAACGATTTCCGCCGGTCCGCTCATCCGCGACATCACCCACGCGCCGCCGCCCAACGCCATTCCGCCGCCGCAAACGAGCACCAGCAACACCACGACAACGCCGACCATCATCATGCCCGTTCCCGATTTTTTCGGGACATAGTCGTCATCGAGAACGGAGCGCTCTCGGGGCACCGTTACGGGACCGGCGGAAGCAACGGGACCCGCGGCAATCGAGGCTGGACGCGCGGACTGCGGCGGCGGAAAAGCCGGTGCAATCATAGCGTCTTCGCGACTCGGCGCGCGCGGGACATCGGCAGGACGCGCCGCGATCGAGCGCGGCGGCTCCATCGCACGCGGCGGCTCCATCGCACGCGGCGGCTCCATCGCACGCGAGGGAAACGGCACTGCGGACGGATCGATCAAAGGCGGCACGGGCGGCGCCGCACGGCGTGGCGGCGGGGGCGGAAGATCGTCTTCCTCCGCAAGCATCGCCGCGATCTTGTCCCGACTCCAAAAGGCGGTACTCTCCCCCTTCGCCGCGGGCGCCTGCCGACTCGCGCCGCGCGTGAACGGCGACGACAGCGAAACCGGACCACCGAGCACCTCCGACGGGCGCGCGGGCTCGATCGGCGGCGGCGGAACGGACGTCGGCGCAACGGACGTCGGCGCGCGCCCGCGACCGACGCCCGCACCGCGCTGTGCCCACCCCTCAATCCCCTCGCCCGGGCACTGACTCGCTACCGAGGCAAGAACGTTGGCGGCATCGAGCGCGGCCGGGCGTTCGGAACCCTGATACGCAAGGATCTGACACAGGAAGTTACGAACGTCCTCCAACCAACGCTTGCCCTTCACCTGGTCGAAATTCATTGCCAAAACGCGAGATACCACCTCGTCATCATGCGCATCCGCCTCCCGCGGAAGTGCGCCCATCGGCTCACCGCTCAGGATGGAGTGGAGGACCACGCCCAGACCGAAAATGTCCGCCTTCGGAGAATCGGGACGGCCCTCCGGCGCGCGCGTTTGCCGCCTTGTAATACCGTATCCCTCAACCGAAACGTTGCCCTTCTCGTCGATCTTGACATGCGCCGGGCGGATGTCACCATGGATGGCCTTGTCCTCTTCGGCAATGCAGAGAATATCGGCCATCGCCGCGCCGATTTCGAGGGCGGCACGCAGCGGCGGCCGCTCGCGATCGACGAGCACGTCGAGGCCGATGCCGGCGGCAGCACCTTCACCGGCGAGGATTTGACCCTCCGCACCAGCCTCACGCGTGTAGAAGTATCCGCTCATCGGGCACGATCTCCTTGCCTAACCGGTTGCCCGGTCGAGCGCCGCCCGGAGCGCGATAGACGCGGCCTTCGGGTCAATCCGGCGGGCCGTCGCCTCCATCAGTTTTCCCATGAAGAAGCCGAATAGTCCCTGGTTCCCAGCACGGTATCGTGCAACGGCGTCGGGGTGCCTCAAAACGACTCCAGCGATCTCTGTCGCAAGCGATTCCGCACTGAGATCCCCACGAACCGCGTGTGCCGCGATCACAGCGGCCACATCGCCACCGTCGCGCCAAAGGGTTGCGATGGCCTGTTTTGTCGATTCACGCGAGAGTTCGCCCGCCGCTCCGCTCGCCAACACGGCGACCAGTGCGCCTGGCAGCAGGCGCCCCACCCCGTCACGGCGCAGGACTTCCGACATCACGGCGTTCGCCACCGCTTTCGGTGCACCACCGGCGGCCACCGCGGCCACGAAAAAATCGCGAGCCTCGGCATCGCCGAGCAGCACCCCGACGTCGTACGCCGAGATCCCGTAGCGCTCGGTCCAGTGGTCAACGCGCGTGCCGTCCTGCGCCGCGAGGTGAAGATCGAGAGGAATACCCGGAAGGAGGCCACGCGCGTCCGCAACCTGTTGTTCCGAGTACACCAGCGCCCCAAGATCCGGCTCCGCGAAATATCGATAATCGGCGGCCTCCTCCTTCTTTCGCAGAGCCACCGTCCGGGATCCCGTCCACATCCGCGTCTCCATTTCCACCGCGGACCCCGCCTCGATTCGCCCCCGCTGGCGCTCGATTTCATACCGGATCGCGCGAGCCACGAACCGAAACGAATTGATATTCTTGATTTCGACGCGTGGGCCCCACGGCTCGCCCTCACGATGAATCGACACGTTCGCGTCACAACGGAAGTGCCCCTTCTCCAGGTCGCCCAGGCAAATTCCACCCACCACCAACACCCGATGCAAGGCGCGGAGGTAGCCCTCCGCCTCGCCAGCAGATCGCAGATCCGGGTTGCTCACGATCTCGATCAACGGGACTCCAGCTCGGTTCCAATCAACCAGCGAGTCCGGTCCACCATGCAGCATCTTCCCCGCATCTTCCTCAAAGTGAATGCGCGTCAGACCGAACGCCTTGCCCGCAACGTGCACCGCGCCACCCGTTGCGAACGGGCGGTCATACTGGGTGATCTGGTAGCCCTTGGGAAGGTCCGGATAGAAGTAATGCTTTCTCGAAAAAATCGATGTTCGGTGGATGTCGCAACCCAACGCCAGCGCCGCCCGGAGGCCGAGCGCCAGCGCCTCCGCGTTGACGACCGGGAGCGTCCCGGGATGCCCCATGCAAACCGGGCAAATCGCCACATTCGGCGCGGCATCCGCGACGACGGCGCACCCGCAAAACATCTTCGTTCGCGTGTTCAGCTGGGCGTGGCACTCCAGCCCGATGACCGCCTCGAAACGCACGACTCGCCTCCGTGCCGGCTGCACTAACCACACACGCTACCCTCCACGCCGACCCCGCCTGCGCGATTCGGATAGGCGCCGGTTCGGAGGCCACATGACGGTGCAGACGGCCCGCGGAACGCGCGATCTTCTCCCCAGCCAGATGCATGCCCGCCTGCACGTGATCGCGATCATTCGGGAAGTTTTTGCCGAATTCGGATTCGAGCCACTCGAAACGCCAGCGATTGAACGTCTGGAGACCCTCGTTGGAAAATATGGGGAGGAGGGCGAAAAGTTGACGTTTCGCATCCTGGAGCGCGGCGAGGGTGGACGAGAGGGAAAGGCCGACCTGGCCTTGCGCTACGATCTGACGGTCCCCCTGGCCCGCGTGATGGCGATGAATCAGGCGTTGCCCCTGCCGTTCAAGCGGTATCAGGTTCAGCCCGTGTGGCGAGCGGAACGGCCACAAAAGGGGCGATTCCGAGAATTTTACCAGTGCGATGCCGATATTGTCGGCGCACCGGGCCGCCGCGCGGACGCGGAGTGCATCACCGTCGCGCATACAGCACTTTGTCGGCTTGGATTCGACGATTTTGAGATTCTCGTCAACGACCGCCGTATCCTCCGCGCAATCGCGCGGGAGCTGGCCAACACCGACCGCGAGAATGACGTTCTCGTGGCCATCGACAAGCTCGACAAGATCGGCTGGGACGGCGTGGCCGTAGACCTCGGAGCCCGCGGCATCGCGACGACCTGGCTTACGACGTTTCGAACCATGCTGGACGGTCCTGACCCGCTTGCAGAATTCCTGTCGATCGCTCCAGAAGCCGGGCGGGAGTTGGGGGAGGTGATGGCGGCAGCGCGGACTCAGGGCGTGACGCATATGCGATTCGACGCCACCCTCGCCCGCGGACTCGGGTACTACACGGGCACCGTCTATGAGGCACGAATTCTCGGCGGCGGCGTCGGCAGCGTGAGCGGGGGCGGTCGCTACGACGACCTGATCGGCATGTTCAGCGGGCGATCCGTGCCCGCCGTCGGCGTTTCTCTTGGCCTCGAACGGCTCCTTGTGGTGATGGAGGAGCGGGGGATGCTGCCGGTGCCGACAACGCGCACGCTCGCGCTGGTCACGGTATTTTCGGCAGAATTGACCAACAAAAGTCTGGAAATCGCCGCTCGCCTCCGGAGTGACCTTCGTGGCCGTCCACGCGGTGGCGTGGAAACGTGGTTGGGCGAGGCCGGCGCGCTCGGCAAGCAATTCAAATATGCCGCCAACAAACAGATTCCCTGGGCGATCGTCATCGGTCCTGACGAGGCTGCGGAGGGGCTTGTGTCTGTGAAAAACCTATTGACCGGGCAACAAACCAAACTGCCGGAGGGCGAGCTTGTCCAGCATCTTTCGGAATGATCTCCTCGACGGCCAGGTGGCGGTGGTCACGGGCGGCGGCACCGGCATCGGCGTCGCCATCGCGCGTGAGCTCGGCAGCCTCGGAGCGACCGTCGTCATCGCTTCCCGCAAGCGGGAAAACGTCGAGCCCGCAGCGATCGGCCTTTCCCAGGAGCTGGGCCGTGCCGTGCACGCGCGCGTGTGCGACGTCCGCGACCGTGAGCAGGTCGCGAAGCTTTCGGAGGACCTTGTCGCGACGCACGGCCGAATCGACATCCTGATCAACAACGGGGGCGGTCAGTTCTTCGCTCCGGCGGAAGCGATCACGCCCCGCGGCTGGGACGCGGTCGTGCAGACCAATTTGACAGGCCAGTGGAACATGATCCAGGCCGTCGTGAACGGATGGATGCTCGCACACGGCGGGCGCATCGTCAGCATCACGATGCTGACGTCGCGCGGCTTCGCCGGAATGGCGCACTCCGTCGCCGCGCGAGCCGGCGTTGAAGCGCTGACCAAAACGCTGGCGGTGGAGTGGGCACCGCGCGGAATCACGTTGAACGCCATCGCCCCCGGCTACATCGCGTCCACGGGACTGCGCCGGTATCCCGACGGCGTGCTGCTCGCCGAACGTCTCCAAACCTCCGTCCCGATGAAGCGCCTTGGGACCTGCGAGGAAATCGCACAAGCCGTCGCATTCCTTGTTTCACCCGCTGGAAACTACATTACGGGGCAGGTTTTGACCGTAGACGGCGGCCGTTCGCTATGGGGCGACCATTGGCCGATCCCCGATCCGGGCGCGCTGCCGCCCGTCGTCGTTCCCAGAGAGCCATGGGAGGCGGACTGAAGAAGGAAGCCTGTCCTATTTGACGATCGTGCCGGGTGGAACATTGGTAATCGTCGTCAGGAGGGACGCCACCGTGGGCCCGCCAGCGGCGAGCAGCATGCCGTTGCTCTCGACCCCGCGCAACTTCGCCGGTTTCAGGTTGACGACGACGATGATGGGCTGACCGACGAGTTGATCCGGGGCGTACACTGCGGCAATTCCCGCGACAATCGTGCGGGGTTCCGCCTCCCCGACATCCACCTTTAGAACCAAGAGTCGGTCAGCATTGGGATGACGATCGGCTTGGACGATAACGCCGGTGCGAAGCGCGAGCTTCGCGAAGTCCCCATACTCGATGAGGGCCGGCACTTCGGACGGGGCGACGGGCTGCGCGACGGGCGTAGGATCGGGCACTGGAGGCTCCTTGGGCGACGGGGGGGCGACGGCGGGAGATGATGTAGGTTCCGCCTCCATTCTCGGAAACAGCGGTTCACCGGCCGCGACGCGCGCGGCCGTCGGGAGTCCATCGAGCGAAACCACCAACGAGGGCATGTGCTCGCCGAGCTTCGCCAACAGCTCCGTGGCTTTCTGCGGGCACACACACCACAGGTGCGACGCCGCAATTCGCACACATTCCAGCGCGTTCCGAAGCACGGCGGCGAGCCGGGCGGTATCGCCTTTCTTGGCCAACGCCCACGGGGCCTCCGTGTCGATGTATTTGTTCCCCGCGCGCACGAACTCCCACAGCCCATCGAGGGCATCGCGAAACTGCAGCTGTTCGATACTCGCTCGGAACGTGGCGGTTGCACGTGCTCCGATGTCGAGAAACACCCGATCACTAGCGGACATCGGCCCCGCCGCGGGAAGTTGACCACCGAGCCACCGTTCGGCCATCGTAAGCGAGCGATGGGCGAGATTGCCGAGATCATTGGCAAGATCGGCGTTGTAGCGCGTAAGAATCGCTTCGGGCGAAAAGTCGCCGTCTCCCCCAAAGGGGATCTCCCGAAGCAGGAAATACCGCACAGCGTCGGCACCGTACGCGCCGATCAATGCGTGAGGATCCACCATGTTCCCGGCGGATTTGGACATTTTCTGGCGGCGGACGGTCCACCAACCGTGTGCGTACACGCTGCGCGGCGGCTCCAGCCCCATTGCGAAAAGCATCGAGAACCAGTACACCGTGTGAAAGGTGAGGATGTCCTTGCCCACGAGATGCACGTCGGCCGGCCACCACTCCGCTCGCTCTTCACCCAGAGCGCTGACATAGTTCGTGAGCGCGTCAAACCACACGTACGTCACATACTCATCGTCGAATGGCAGCGGGATTCCCCATGGCAAACGCGCCTTCGGGCGGGAAATGCACAAATCACCGAGCGGTTTGCGCAAGAATCCGAGCACTTCGTTCGCTCGATTTTCCGGACGGATGCAGCCGGGATGCTCCTCAATCCAACGGATCAGCCGTTCCTGATACGCGCTCATCCGAAAAAAGTAGTTTCGCTCGGTAATCCACTCCACGGGCTGCCCGGTATCGGGACACTTGCCATCGACGAGCTCCTCGTCCTTCCAGAACCGTTCCGCCGACGTCGAATACCAGCCGGAGTACGGAGAAATGTAGATCTCACCGTTCTCATGCAAACGCGTAAGCATCTCCCCGACGACGCGCTGGTGGCGTGGCTCCGTCGTCCGGATGAAATCGTCGTACGCGATGCCGAGTGCGGCCCAAAGCGCTTTGTACGGCTCCACCAGGAGATTCACGTGTTCTTGCGGCGTCCGTCCTCTGCTTTCCGCGGCGCGCAAGACTTTTTGACCATGCTCGTCCGTTCCGGTCAGAAATTTTACAGAACGACCGTTTAACCTATGCCATCTGGCGATCGTGTCGGCAGCGATGGTCGTGTAGGCATGGCCGACGTGCGGAACGTCGTTGACGTAGTAGATCGGCGTGGTGACGTAGAAGCGGCCGGGCATGGGGCGGGCAGCTATCCAGAAATGCTCTCGCACGCCGCGCATTGCCCCACGCGGCCCACGGCGATAGCGGCGCGCCCATGGTTCGGGCTTTCGGTTACTGCAACGACCCCTTCGACACCCACAATCCTGGCCGCCTTTGCCGAGGCCGGGAGCGATGGATCGAAGGACTTCCTGATTCGGAACGTCAATTCCTTCATCGGACGGTCGTGAGCGGCGCGGTTTTCTCCGATGACAGCGCCCGAGACGCCCAACGCGGGTTCCGTTTCAGCGGGGTTTCGAGCACCGATCTGCTGATCTCGCTCTTCCCGGGCTCCAGCATTCTCGCGTTTTGCGAAAGTGGCGACCCCCGTGCCATGCCGGCCGCACCTTTTTTGGAAGAAGATTGGTCCCGCGCCCGATTCGGCGGAGCCACGGTCACGCCAGCCGTGCGATGGATTGCCGAGCCCGGCCCGGACGATGGCGATGCATGGCTGGCGGGTGAGTCAGCCGGGATCGCGGGTCCGCAGGCCGATGGTTTCGTCGTGGGGGCGACGACGTCCGATTACGGCGCGATTTCCGACGCGTTGTACCGCCTTACGGGCTTTGCCGATGGCGACGATCGGCCCGCTCGCCTGTACTGTCCGACCGGCGTTTCCGACGTGCTCGCCATCGCAAAGGCGGTCGTGCTCCTCCACCTCGATAAGCATGGACCGGTGCTCGCGATCTACACGCGGGAGCCGCTCGATTCGGATGGAATTCTCGACCGAGCTGCCCACGCCGCGGGCGCGTTTCCGGTCCCGTTCGCCATTCCCCCGATGCTCGCGCGTTGGGACCGCGCGCTCTATGAGCTTCGGCAGGATTGGGACGTGGAGGTAGATGGTGAATTCCCGGTGCCCCCTGCCGACGACGCCGGCGGGAGATGGTCCGCTCGTCGGCACCGGCGCGATGATCCTGAGGTCCGCGCGGTCGAATCGGCGGAGGAGTAGGGGGAGCGATCGGCGGCGGCGTCCATCGAGGCGTTCGGCTATTCCGTGTACCCAAGTTCCCGCAGACCGGCCCGGGTGGCATCCGATCGTTCGTCTGATACCGTGCCGGGCGCCTCCGAGTCCCAGGTGTTGATCAGCGCGCTCAGCAGCGCTTCATGACCGGCGTCCACGGCCGCAGATTGCGTCGAATCGAGATGAAACAGCGCGTCCACTTGCTGCGCGAGCGGCCACCGGAGCAATAAATATCCATCACTCGCGACGGACCGCTGAAAGGGCAGGTTGGGCCATCGATCCGTCAGCGCATGCTCACTTGGTTGCGTGGCTTCCGCGAAACTCGGGGGCGCGGGCGAGGTGACGCCGCGGGTCAGCGCCGAGAAATCCTCTCCCTGCCCAAGCGTGGCCGGGAGCCCGGCCAGAGAGAGCAGGCTCGGCCCAATATCCATGAGGCGCACATGCCGATCGACAACCGTTCGCGCTGGCACGGTAGGCGCGCGCAACAACAGCGGCACATGAATCGACCGCACATCCACATAGCCGCCATGCCCAAAGGGGTTCTGGCGATCCTCTCCCAGCACCTCCCCGTGGTCCGCGAAAATAAGCACCGTGGCGTCGGCCGGCAGGGCACGGATCAGCACCCCAACCTGCTCATCGACGTATCCAACCTCCCCGTGGTACCGCGCGTTCACTTCGTCAACGTCCGCCGATCTAGCAATACCGAGGCGCACCTGGCGGACAATTAATTGCATGGCGTTCCGCGTGCCGGTAAACGGGCCATCGTACGTGGGGTCGGCGAATTTCCGGGTGAACGGCGGCGGCGCGGCGTAGGGCGCGTGCGCATCAAAATAATGCGCGAATAGAAATAGCGGACGCGCGCCATCCCGGGTTGCAAGCAAGGAGAGTGCTTGCGTTGTGACATCCTCGGCCAGGGCCTCCTCCCGATTCCCGCGCCGCAATCGGTACGCCTCTTTCCACTTGTCGAAGCCCATTGAAATATTCGTTTCGTCGCCGAGAACGGATGCACCGACCACACCCGCCGTCTCAAACCCGGCAGCGTGGAAACGCCCCGCAAGTGTCTCCAGCCCCTTCGCGAGCGGGAATCCATTCCGCGGGATGCCGTGGCGGTGCGGGTCCAATCCGGTCATGACGGTTGCATGGGACGAAAGCGTCGTCGGTGCGTGCGCGAGGGCCCATGAAAATTGGGCGCCCGACGCCGCGAACGCATCGAGGTTTGGCGTCCAAGCGGGATCGCCACCGTAGCACCCGAGCGCATCCGCCCGCGTTGTGTCGAGGCTCACCAACACGACGACCGGCGGGCCGGACCGAACGCAGGCAAGCAACAAGGCAACGATCACGTCAACGGACTATCCTTGTGCCCACGGTCCTCCCATGTTGATACTCTTCCTTGCGTGCACCCCCGACGACGGCGGCGGTGTCGTTCGCTCCCACCCGGGCCAAGGCCAGCGGCGCGATTCCGACATCGGTGCCGACTCCAACGGCGAGGCCGACAGCGATGCCGATGCCGATGCCGATTCCGACGCTGATGCCGACACGGACCCACCGGACGACGGTGAAATGCGCGGCGTTTGGGTCGACCGGTGGACCTATTCGAACGAGGCGGACGTTCGATCCATCATGAATGGCGCCGCCGATGCAGGGTTCAACGCGATATTTTTCCAAATCCGCGGCAATGGAGATGCCTATTACCAGTCCAATTTTGAACCCTGGGCGAAGGCATTGTCCGGTACCCTTGGGAAAAATCCGGGGTGGGATCCGCTTGCCGTTGCAGTCGAAGCGGGCCACGCGCGTGGAATGCAGGTACATGCTTACGTAAATGCCTTCCCGCTCTGGGTCGGCACCACACCGCCAACGGAGTCAACGCCGCGTCACGCGTACTTGGCGCATCCCGATTGGGTCGTCGTGGACACCGGCGGAAATGCACAAGCGTTGAACGCCTCCTACGTCTGGATGAGCCCGGGAAACCCAGACGTTCGTCAGCGGTTGGTGGATGTCTCCGCGGATATTGCCGACCACTACGAAGTAGACGGCATTCATCTCGATCTCGTCCGCTATCCCGGCGCCCAATATTCCCACGACGCGGCGTCCGAAGCCAGCTACGACGGTGTCGATTGGGGCGATTGGCAGCGGGAACAAGTTGTGAAAGCAGTGGTCGCGGTGCACAATGCCGTGGACGTTCCGGTCACTGCGGCCGTGTGGGGAATCTACGAGGACAAATGGAGCTGGGGCTCAAGTGAGGGAAACGCGGATTATTATCAGGACAGTTATTCAATGTTGGAGGAGCGCGGCACGGACGCCAATATGCCGATGATCTACTGGGAAGTCGCGAGCCGCCAGGGCGAATACACGGATTTCACAACGCTGGTTAAGGAGTTTGTCGCCAACGCACACGGCCGGCATATTTACGCCGGCTTGAATAGCGAACTGGGCGAGGATGCGGTACTCGCCTGTCTCGACAGCGCACGCGCAAATGGCGCGCAGGGCGTCGTCGTTTTCGACTACGGCGTCATGCGGGACGAAGGATGGCTGGCAGATTTCGGCGCGCGCGCGTTTCCCGAACCCAAGGACCCACCCACCATGCCGTGGAGATGACGTGACCGCCGACGAACTCACTCGGGTCAGAGCCGCGCTCCTGGCCCGGATCGGGCTACTCGCCAAGGAAGGGGCCGTTACCGTAAAAGTGGAGCGTAATACTCCATTATCGAGTGCGCAAGATGATGATTTGGCGCCGTACCTCGAAATGGATCAGGCGATTGCGTCGGGACGAAACCGAGCCCGGGCGCAAGAGCTGGCGCTGCTGAACGCCGCGGTTGCCCGCTTCGACGCGGATCCGGACGCGTACGGGATCTGTACGGGGTGCGAGGAGGAAATTGCGCCGAGACGCTTGGAATTAATGCCGCAGGCACGCCTGTGCGTCGCGTGCCAGAGCAAAGGCGAATCACGGGGAGCCGGCAGGAAAAAGGTCACCGATTACGTCTGAGTCCGGCCGCGCGAATCGGCACGGATCGGCTACTCTGGCGGGCCGTGCTCCTTTGTCTCGTCATGGCTGCCCTCGCCGACGACGTCGTCCCGTCGGAAGCGCCCGTCACGCCGGCGGAAACCCCGGCTCCGCCAGTGGCCGAACCGACAAAGCCGACGATTCTCCTCACGCCCGTCGTCGTGCCCGCCGCCCCCAGGCCGCCGCCTCCGGTGCTGCAGTTCGTGGCGGGCCCGGACACGCAGCCGACGGCATGGACCGTCCTCGACGAAACGGGACGCCGAATGGGAACGGAACGATTCGCCCGCACGGTGGGCGATAACGAAACGCTGGCCCATTTGGATCTTGAACGTGACTTGTCTCGCATCGCCGGTATTTCCCTCGGGTCGGCAGGCGGCGCGCTGCTTACCGCCAGCTTTTTTGCCCTTGTGACGGAGGTCGGAAAACCCGATGCGGATGATTATTACGTCAGCGTTCTCGACTACGAAAATTATGAAGACTACGATCAGGCGCGTGCACGCGCGGAAAATAACTATGACGACGCCCGTGACCGATATCGCGACGAGAAACTGTGGGCTGCGGCATTCCTCGGGGCGAGCGGCGTGCTTGCGGTTTCAGTTGCCCCTTTTGCGACTCGGGAATGGCGCGCCCGCCATAATGATCCGAGCCTGGTCTACACGCCCGAGAGAGCCCGAGGCTTGGTGGAAAAACACAATCAGCCCGCAACGCTGATCACTCCGATCGTCACCCCAACAGGCGTTGGCGTGACAGGCTCATTTTGATGCTCTTCCTCGCGCGCATGGCCCTTGCCGCAGGCACGTCGGCCGACATCGAATTGATCCGGCCTGCCTTTTCTCCGGGAGACACCCCGATCGCCGATTCGCCCAACCTGACCCGGCCAGGAACGGTGCTCGCGGGCCTATTGTTTCAGTATGAGAGGGAGCCGCTGGTTCTCTATCGATTTGGAAATCCCGCCGGCGCCGTCGTTGCCGCCCGCGACACCCTGCACCTCGGCGTCAGCGTCGACCTCAGCCGCACGTTTGCCATGCGCCTTACGATGCCGTTGAGCTGGGAGTGGGATTCGGAGGTTCCGCAATTGGCGACCCAGGGATGGGGCGCCGGTGACCTCCAGGCCGGAGCGCGCGCCCACCTTTGGACAGGCGGGCCGCTCAACGTTGGCGTGCGCACGGATCTCATCCTCCCGGTTGGAACCAAGGAAAGCTGGCGCAGTGAGGAGAGCGTGCGTGTCGTTCCCGGAGTCCTTGCCATGGTGGACGTGGGTCCGGTTTCGCTGCTCACCGATACCGGCGTGATGATTCGTGGGCCGGTCGATACCGGACGCGATTTCGTACTCGGTCCCGAGTTGGATATCAACGTGGCGTTGCGGGGTGAAATCTGGCGGAAGCACGTAGCGGTGTGGGGCGGGGTCGTGGATCGCGCGGGACTCGCTGCCTTGTTCGCGGGCGGTGCGGAAAACGTCGCGGAAATCATGGTTGGGTCCCAGCTCACCCTATTTCGCGATTTTCGCGTTGATATTGGCGTCGGAAAAGGGCTGAGTGAGGGCTACGGGTCCTCGCAATTCCGTATTTTCACGGGTCTGACGTGGACGCGCGTGCCCGTTCCCCGCGCAAGGCCGGTGACCGCAATCGTCTCAGCCCCGCTGGAAAACGTGCCCGATTCGATCATCATCACCCCGATCGACCAACCCAAGCCGGATTGGAAGCCCGACGAGCTCGCCAAGGTCGTCGCTGATCAAATCGTGATTCGCGATCCCATTCAATTCGAATTCGCGAAGGACGTCATTCTCCCGGTGTCATTTCCAACGATGGTGCAAATTGCAGCCGTGATGGAGACACACCCGGAAATAGGACATATCGTGATCGAAGGCCACGCAAGTGAGGAGGGCAGTTTCCTCTACAACTACAACCTGTCCAACTTGCGCGCGAACGCCATTTTCCGCGAGTTGGTGCAGCACGGCGTCCACCCTACCCGGATGTCTACGCGGTCCATGGGAGAGGTTGAACCGACCACTCTGGAGACCGATGAGGCCTCGCTGGAGCGCAATCGCCGAGTGGTCTTTCATATCGTCCATCGGATCCAACCTGGCGATCCCGCGCCCGTGTATTCCGCGACCGTTCCTCTGCCGTGGACGGGTGAAACGGTGGCGATCACGCCACTCCCGCCGCTGCCCGCTCCGCCGCCGCCACCCAAGCCGCCCCCCGATCCGAACGCGGAGCCTGATTTTTCCGACGACGCGGATGACGATCCGCTCGCCCCGCGCAAGACCGAGGAGCCGCCCAAATGATCCTCTTGCTAAGCATCTATGCACGCGCCGCAGATGGCTGCGTGAACGATTTATATCAGGATCTCAATTGCAACACCATCGGCGTATTCGACGAGCGAGACGTTGACCTGACCGACGCGATCTGCCGTAGCACCACGGATGATTTCGGAAATCCCTACGAAAACGCGGATTATTATTACGACTATGGTTCGTTTGGCTGCACGTACGTCGTCACCGGATTTGACGTCGATGAGGACGGCATGTCGTCAGGGACGCTACCCATCCCGCCCGACGCCATGTTTCCGGATGAGTATGTTTCGCTCGCCTGTGACAACTGCCCTGATCTTTACAATCGCGACCAATCCGATTTCGATTGCGACGATGTGGGTGACGTGTGCGACAATTGCATTGCGCTCTTCAATCCTGACCAATCCGACCTCGATCTCGACGCGTTCGGGGACACCTGCGATAATTGCACATTTGTACCCAATCCCGGCCAGGAAGAACACGACGGCGACGGCGCCGGGGACGAGTGTGACAACTGTCCTGGGCTGGCCAATCCCGACCAATCGGACGCCGACGTGGATGGGTTTGGAAACGAATGTGACAACTGCCTCGCCGTTCCCAACCAGTCCCAGGTAGATGCCGACGGGGATGGATTTGGGGACGACTGCGACAAGTGCCCGCTGGACGCCGCCGTTGCGAATCAGGATGCCGATCAGGATGGCTTGGGCGACACGTGTGACAACTGCCCATTGATCTACAACAATGATCAAGTCGATGCAGACGATGACAGCGTGGGTGACCCCTGCGACACCTGCCCTTTTACCGGGGATCCCTCCAATCGCGACGTGGACTCCGACGGCCCCGGAGATGTCTGCGATAACTGTCCGTTCGTGGCCAACGAGGACCAGTCCGACGTCGATGGCGACGGCGCTGGAGACGCCTGTGATTACTGTCCCACGTTGCTCGACGAGGAACAGTTGGATGCCGACGCCGACGGCGTTGGGGACCATTGCGACAATTGCCCGGACCTGGCGAACCCGGATCAGTCCGACAGGGACGACCAGGATGGTATCGGCGATGCGTGCGACCGCGAGGTGCTGCGGGGTGGCGGCTGCCGATGTGACGACAATGGCGCCCTGTCTGGCCTATTCCTGCCTGCCCTATGGCTCGGAATTAGCCGTCGCAGTCGCCGGCGAGTTTGAAGTCGACGACGATGTGCGAGCCGGATTCCGGCAGGGCGTCACTGTCGAAAACAATGGCATTTTTTCCGGACTCGTACGTCCACGCAGCCGTGATCGCATCGTCTACCCAAACCGTAATCGTTGCGGGATCCGGGTGCGAAGACAAAAAGAACGTGTCCGTCCGACCCGTTGACGCAAGCGACGCAATGATTTTGTAATAGGCGCCCCAATCGGAGGAGCAAATCGAAAGAAATGCGCCGCCGGTGGCCGCGGCCGCTTCGTAGTATCCAGTGCCCGCATCCGCCGTGGCGCAACCGTACGGAACGTCTCCCGCGATGGCGGTAATGGCAGCCGTCGGAGCGTAGCCGAGGATTTCAGAAACGTAGCCCGACCAGCTTCCAGCGGATTGTTCCGGTTCATCGGATACAAGTACGATCATCGTTTTCGAATCATCCCGCAGGAATCCGTCGTTGCATTCACCCGGGGAAGCGTTTTTCATCCCCTTGGCGGCAATCGTGAGCCCGGCCTCGGTGAATCGCCCGGCCGTGCCCTCAACGCCGTCAAGGAACGCCTGATTTACGTCGGGCGTGTTCGGCGTCAGAATCCCTTGATCCGAACAGCCGCCATCACGCGTCGCAACGACGATCTGCCAATCCAAATCGAACGACGCCAGTAGCGCCATGAACAACTCAAAGTTGGCCGTGAGGTTGGCTTGGTCGTCCACCATCGACCCGGACTGATCGACGTAGAAGAAAATATCCGTCTTGTCCCACGGACCGTCCCCCTGCCAGAATTCTTCTTCTACTGCGCCATCGAGCGAGCCATTTCCGTCCTGAGAAGCGACCGTCAAACCTACGAGATCGTTGGAGGTGACCCACAGCTCGCCGACGAAGGGGGCATCGGTTTGGGGCGCAAAGGTCACCGGCACCTCGACATACGCCCCGGGATCAATCGACAGCGGCGTCGACGGGGCATCCATCGAGTATCCGGTGCTTGCGCTAACAATGCTGGATATCGCCAGCGGCGCCGCGCCGATATTGGAGAGGCGGATGTTCTGCGTGATTGTGCAACCCACCAAGACGTCCCCGAAATCATAGGGATTCGGCTGAATGCGCAACTCCGGGACCAGGGCACCACCGGTCAGCTCGACCGGCATCGTCGGGCTGTCCGGATCGTCAGAATATACCCAAAGCGTGCCGAGATCTTCCGGATTGGCGGGAGAAAACTGAATGGGATATTGTAGAGATTCGCCCGGCGCCAACGTTGGCGTCAGTTGGTCCGTCAGCATGGTGAACGCGGACGTTCCCTCGATCAGCATGTTCGTAACGTGCAGATCGACGAGGCCCTGATTGGTGATGGTCACGCTATCGTTCGCCACCTCTCCGATGTCCAACTGTGCAAAAGCCAGCGCGTCGGGCTCGATTTCAATATCGGGAACGTTCGACTTGTCGTCTCGGTGGTTCTCCACCTTATCGACGTTGTAGTCCTGCTGCGTGCAGGCAGCGAGTAGGGAGAGTCCCAGCATCACGCGTCCGTGTTCGGGGCCATCATAGCGCGGGTCTACACGACCTTCGCCATGAAGAGTCGACGATCCGTGCGCGATGTACCGTCAACGCGGCGCGACGGCACCTCCATGTAGACGCCCGTGTCCTCGAAGCCGAAGTCCTTGTACATCTCGTACGTGGCATTTCGCACGGCGCTCGTGCGCAAAACGACGTGCGTGAAGCGCTTGCGATCCAGAATCTGAAGGCGCAAATCAATGAGCTGTCGGCCGAGCCCTTTTTTCCGCCAGGCGTCCATCACGCCCAACTCGGCAAAGTAGAAGGTGTGGTCGATCGGTAATAATCCACGGATGTCGCGGACGACGTCGGCCTTTGCACTGACCGGAAAGGCAATTCCGAACCCAACGACTACCCCGCTCGGACGGACGGCCAGAAGAGTCACGTTGTCGTTCGTTTCCATGGCGCGACGAAGTACGCCCGCCGCCTCTTCCGGACTGAAACGCTCGTTGTAGGGGGGTTCGCTCCAAATGGCCTGATAGGCGCCGACGAACGCGGCACGCCACGCCTCTCCGTCGGCCGCCGATTCGATTCGGACAACCGAAACGCCATCGTCCCGTTCGGCTACGACCCGCATTCAGTGATCATGTCGCGAAGACCGCAGTGGCGACAACCCTGCCGCGGAATTCCCCGATGCGGATTCGAATTGGCGCGCCGCCGAGCGCTTTGTGGCGACGTCCCGCGAGGCCATGCAACAGCACGCGCGCGTCGTGTGCGTGGAGCGCCACAACCTCGACCTCCTTCGGCGTGATCGACATGCCGGTGCCCAGCGCCTTGAGTACGGCCTCCTTGATGGCCCAGGCGGCGGTAAACGCATGGTCATCCCCTGTAAAGGCAGCGGCCTCACGCTCCGTGAACCAATCCTGCTCAAAGGCGGGCGAGCGAGGCACGACTTCCTCAAAATCGATACCCGCCCGGGCACCGCGAACGGCCATCGCCAGCGCTTCGCCGTCCATGTGGGTCAGCGTGACGTGAATCCCCTCCACGCCGCCGACGATTGGCTCGCCGGATCGCGCCCGATCAACCGCAAACTCCCGACCCGCCGCCAGCCCCTCGACCGCCTTCCGCGCGGCAAGCTGACCGGCCATGCGATCGGCCTGCCGCCTCGGTGTTCCGCGAGAGAGTACCTGCGCCATTTCATCGGCAGAGAGCGCCTCGACGGCCTCCGCCGCATTTGCCATCGCGGCCGAGGGCCACCCACCTTCGGGCACAGGAATCCTCAGGTCGCCCTCGAGCGGACCCTTTTCCACCATGCGGAAACCGCGCACCCGCAGCACGCGCCCTTCCGACCCGTCGACGTCAATGTCGTAGACGCCCCCGCGATTCTGAGCGACCACCGCCAGCACTTCTCCTTCGACGACCGGACGCACCAGCTCGACCGCATCAATACTCGATGGCAGGGCCATGACGCCTTCGATGGCCATGCGATGCAGGCCGGCGGCCTGAAACGCCGCTTCCAGCACCAACGGATCCGTCATCAGGCCCTCGGCGATGGGCGCATGCTCCACGACGGCCTCCGCGAGGATCCCTTGCACCGCAACGGCCTCGGCGGCACGAAGCACCTGGAAGGTCGCTCCATGGAAGAATCGGCGGTAAATCTCCTTTTGGGACATGCGTTCGTCCGGAAAGAAGGCGCTCGGAAGCGCCGGGAGCAATGGCATTTCCTCGAGTTGCACCGTGGCCTCGAAGTGTTCCGTCCGAATCTCCCTCCCGCCTTTCGCCTTTCGCGTGGATGTGAGCGTACAACGCACGACCCCCTCTCCCTCCGGGCGCGCGCGGACCTCAATGAGGGTCGGCGCATCGCGATAGAGCTTGAGCGGAGCGGAGAAGCTCACGTCCTCAACGCCGGCGTACCGCCCACGCGGAAGCGCCGCAAGGGCTGTTCCGACCATCATTTCCAGACCGATGACTCCCGGCAGGACCGGCACGCCATCAATCGCATGATCGCCCATCCAGGGGTCCGTCGTCATGCTGAGGCTGCGACGTCCCACGGCGTCGTCGCCGATCAATTCGATGCTGTCGAGCAGCGGGTGCAGGGAGGGTTGCGTGAAATCCCCGAGGCGGCCCGCGACGACAATCTCTCCGACAACCCCGGCGGCCACAAGATCGCAGAGCAATCGAGCGCCAGGAAGTGCAGGAAGAAGCTCCACACCACGCGAAGTCAGCAGCGTTTCCATGCCACCGCGTACCGCCATGCCGACATCTCCCCACGCCGTCCAGCATACGTGCAAAGCGCGCGGTCGGAGCATGCAGACGTGGGCCATCGCCTCGTTGGCGGCCGCGTAATCGACCTGACCCGCATTTCCGAACCGGCCCGCTATCGAGCCCATCGAGACAAAGATGCACTCCGGGGAGAGCGCCTCGAC
The DNA here is from genome assembly GCA_945861635.1 of Klebsiella pneumoniae. GTDB lineage: Bacteria > Myxococcota_A > UBA796 > UBA796 > SXON01 > CAMAWH01. Next base: position 143,920 of record CAMAWH010000001.1, read on the forward strand.
GAGCGCGAGCCCCCCTTCCGCCTTGCCGTCGTAGACACGATGAAAGGCGGCCTCATCTTTATCGCCGATCAGCCTTGACTCTTCGACGCCTGCGCCGTGGACGCACAGGTCGACGTCACGATGGCTGAACCGGATGCCCTCGACCATGCCGCGAACCGCTTCGGGACTCGCCAGATCTACGGTGCGAACCTCCACAACTGCGCCAAGCTCGCGCATGGCGACGACGTTCTTGCGCGCCTCCTCCGCGAGCCGAAGGGGGCGAAGCACTTCCTCGATCATCTTTGGCGTAACACGAGAATTGTCCTCGGAGAGTCGTCGTTTCGCGGCGGTGCGCGCAGCGTCCTCCACAAACGGTTCCTCGCCCGGGGCGGTGCGCGCGACGAGAATCAACGTGCAGGGGCCGCGCCGAGCGATCTCAAGGGCGACCTGGGCGGTGATTCCGCGCGTTCCGCCGGTCAAAAGTACCAGCGGATTTGCCAACCAAGCGTCTGGGCTCGGCATCGCCTCCGTCGCAAGCGCCGCGACCTCACGCTGGGCGGGAGCGACCCACACCTCCACCGCGCGATCGGCCTCTCCCAGCTCATCGACCACGGCGCGTGCTGCATCCTCGAGGTTGTGCATCGCCTCGACCGTTACGACGGTGGCGCGACACTCGGGCCATTCCCTGCCGAGCGCTTTGGCCAAGCCCGCGCGCGCGCCGTTGTCCCGCGCATCGCGAACGTTCGCGGCGGTTTCCAGAACCGTAAGCCACTGTCGGGGCCGGCCGCTGTCAAGACGGCGCGCCTGCGCGAATCCCTCCAAAACAGGAAGGCCAACGTCGATAACGGCGTCCGGCTTGCCCTCACTCCCTGCGCCGGCATGCGCAACCTGGGCACGGAGCGCATCCGCCAGCGGACCTGCGCCCATGACCCACACGACCTTGCCGCGCAACGTGGAAATGGGGAGCGTGACGTGCGAAACGCGCACGGCTCGGCGAATGCGGAAGTCCGGCGGGAGAGCACTTGGATCCGGCGGCACTTTCACGCGCCGGGGTGGAACCTCCTCCTCCAGTTGGCTGAGCGAGTCGGGCTCCAGTTCGGGCTCCGGAGCGGAGAACGGAAGGAGCATGGGCGGGGCCACGGTCGGCGACGAGACCGTTGTGGGCGGAGCCGGGGAAACCCACCGCCGACCTTCCAAATACGCGGCCAGCTTCTCAATCGTGGGGTAGTCCGCCAGCTTGAACGCGTCATCTCGATCGAGCCCGAACGTGTCTCGGACCTCACTGAAAATCTCCGCCTGTTTGACGGTGTCGATGCCGAGGTCTGCCTCCAGCTCAAAATTGAGGTCCAGCTCCGCCTCCTCATACCCCGTCTTTTTCGAAATTACGCCGAGCAGTACGGGCAGCACCGCGCCGCCCGGAACTGCGGGACTGGCGGCCGGCACCGGCGAGGCGGCCGGGGCGGGGGTGGCGGCGGCCCGAGGCACGGCGACCTCGGCAGCGGGCGCCTCGGACGGCGCAGACGGCGCATTCGCCGCAGCCCCCGCACGCGCGGAAAGGTAGGTCGCAAGCCGGTCAACGGTCGGATAATCCGCGAGCTTGAACCCGTCGTCCGTGCCGAGTCCGTAGCGCGCGCGCACATCACTGAAGATTTCGGCCTGTTTGACGGTATCGATACCGAGGTCGGCCTCCAACTCATAGGCCGGATCAATCTCCTCGATCCCGTATCCAGTCTTCGCCGCCACCACGGCCACCAACGTCGTAAGCACGTCGGCCTTCGATACCGCAGACGAGGCTGTATTCGCCACGCTTGCAGACGGGACGGGGTCCTCATGCCGTGCCCCGGCGGCCACGGCATTCGGCGCGGGGGCGCCGGCCGAGGCCGCCCATCGCAACTGGCGATGTTCCTCCACCAGTGTCCCTGCTCCACCCGACGCCGCGAGCCAACCGGCGTAGGCGGCCGCATCCACGACCCGCTCATCGCCGTGCGCGCTCCTTTTCCATGCGGCCAACGCCAGCTGCGAGCCGAACCCGGCCGCCAGACGCAACGCATAGTCGATGTCGTAGTGCCCACCCTTCGACAGCGTCAACGTGCCGAGATCGGGGTCCGGTTCCATCAGATTGGCGATGGGCGGTACTTGCTGGTACTGAAGCGCCTTGACCGCCACCGTGTCCTCGATGCCCGCGCCCATCGGATGACCAGTAAATCCCTTCGTATTCGCGATGACAATGCTCGCAGCTGCAGGCCCGAAGGCGGCCGGCAGGCTTGCCATCTCCGCGGCCGCGGAGCCGCCTCGGGCCGGCGTGTACGTTTCGTGGGAGAGGAAAACGCATTTGCGGGCGAAGGTCTGTGCGTCAACGCCGGCCACCGCGACCACCTGTTCGACGAACTTTTTGACGTCCGATGCGATGTGGTCGGCATCCAGCCGCGTTCCATGGAATGCCGAGTTCGAAATACGCGTTCCGAGGAGCTGTGCGACCGGCGCCATTCCGCGTGCCGCCACGTCTTCTCCTCGTTCGAGGATCAAACCAACCGCGCCCATCCCGAGGATCATTCCGTGGCGACGCCGATCGAACGGGAGGGCGGCCTTCGTGACGTCACTTTCCGTCGTTGCGGCGCCGGCGGCCATGAACCCTGCGCCGATCCACTCCAGCAACACGTCGTTCGTCACGTCGTCGGCGCCGAGCACGATCACGCGGTCACACCGGCCGACACGCAGCCAGTCCTCCGCAACCGCAATCGCCTGCGTCGTCGAGGCGCACGCCGCGTTCACCTGTGTGTTCGGGCCGCGCGCGCCGACGAACTGTGCGAACTGAGAGTGCCCCATCGCGAGGATCTGGAAGAGAAAACGACGATCGAAGTGTCCTTCTCCGTCGTCACCATCGGAGTGGAGCTTGGTGATAAGCTGGTCGAGGCCGGGAAAGGCGCTTGCGAAGATGATTCCCGTCGTGTCGCGCATCGCCTCCGGAAGCGCCCAACCGGTTGCGACGGATTTTCCGGTTGTCGTTTTCTTGTACGTGCGAACGAGCGGAATACCAGCATCACGCAGCGCCTCAAGACCCGCGGCAAACGCCAGCTGTGTGGTGATGTCCAGCGTCCGCACCATCGCGGAATCGACGCCATAGTCGGCAGCGAGGTCGAAGTGGGCGCGGCGCCCGGCGAGCCGGATCACCTGAGCGCGCGTTTCGACCGGAAGAAAAGTTCCTTCTCCCGTCTTGGGGTCCTTGATCAGCCGAACGAGACCCTTCGCCAGGAAACGATCCTGCTGATCCAGCGGCACGGGCTCGATGCGATTTTCGCCGCGAAGCATGCGGGCCACGTTGTCTGGCGCGAAAACCTCCTCCCCTCCCGGCAATCCGAGCGAGGCGCCGGAGCACACGACGGTGCCCAGCCGCAACGGCAGGAAACTGCCCGTGCCGATCGAGGGGCCCGGCGCCGGGTCTGCGACCTGGGCCGCGCTCGAAACCAGTGCCCCGGAGCCAACGCCACCGCCCACGCCAGCCAGCGCATCCCCGCCGCCGGCGGCGCGGAAGGCCTCCCACGCGGAGCTGAGGAACGCCTGTAACGAAGGCAGCATCGACTCCGCAAAGGACCGCGCGTCCAGACCGCGCAAGTCACGCGTTGCGACGTCGGTCAGGAAACGCGCCGCAACCTCCGCCGGAAGGGTTGCGACGCTTTCATCGTGAGCCGGACGGCGTTCGGGGAGAGCGCTTGGACGCGTCGCACCGATGCGCCCGCCCGCATAGTCGATCAGCGCGCGCAGCGTTCGGTATTCGCTCATCCGGAACTCAGGGTCCGGATCGAGGCGGTAGTGCTCCCGCACGGACGCAATGATGTCGGCGAGCTTCACGGAGTCGATGCCCAGATCGGCCTCAAGGTCGAACCCGAGGTCGAGCGCCTCCAGCGGATACCCCGTCTTTGAGGCCACGATCTTCAGAATGTCACGCTGAACTGCTGGCGCGCCGGCCTGCGTAGACCCGGGCGGAATCGCAGCGCGCGAGCTCAATTGCGGGGTCGTCGACCGCCGTTCTTCCGGCGTGAAAAACAATTCGGTCGTCGCGGCCGGAGCCGCACGCACGGGGAAACCAAGCGCGTACAACGCCGCGAGTGCGTCAAGGAAGGAAAGCACGCCGCCGCGTTTCGGCTGATTCGTGTACAGCGCGCGATGCGGGCGATGCTTGAGGATGCTGACAACGAATCCGGCCAGCGCGCGCTTCGGCCCGCACTCAACGAAAATGCGCGCCCCATCTGCATACATCCGCTCCACCTGCGCGATCCACTCAACGGGAGACGCCACCTGCTTCGCGAGAATCTCGATGGCCGCCTCACGTGCGCCCGCGCCCGTCGGGTAGTAGCGACTATCGACATTTGTCGAAATTCGGCGTTTTGGCTCTTGAATATCCAGCTGTTGCAGGACGCGCTTCAGGGGCTCGGACGCCGGCGCAACGATGCGGGAATGGAACGCATGGCTCACGGGCAACGGGTAGACGGTGATACCGCGGCTTTTAAACAGCTCGATCGCCGCTTCTACGGACTCCGTCTCGCCAGCGATGACGGTCTGCGTCGGGCAATTCTTGTTGGCGGCAACGACGTAGCCGGGAACCTCGGCCAGAACCTCCATGACGGTTTCGACGCTGGTGGCGATTCCCGCCATTTTGCCGAAATCATCGAGCTTCACCGCCGCCATTTCCCGGCCTCGCGCACTGACGGCGACCAGGGCTTCGCGGAATGTGATCATGCCCGCCGCCACGGCCGCGCCGTATTCGCCGAGAGAATGCCCCGCGACCACGTCCGGGCCGACGCCCCAGGCACCCAGCAATCGGAGCAGCGCCACGTCTACCGTCAGCGTGGCCGGCTGGCTGATCTCGGTGGCGCGCAGCGCCTCGAATTGCGCCTCCTCCGACATACTCACATCACGACGAATAAATGCCGTTAGCGGCCGGCCAAGCAGCGGCTCCATGACCGCATCGGCCTCGCGGAAGGTATCGGCAACCACGGGGTAGTGGGCCGCGAGATCGAGGCCCATGTCGATGTATTGCGAGCCCTGACCTGTGAACAGAAAGGCGAGTTGCCCGTCACACGGAACATCCTCGAACGAGATTCCACGTTGCCGGAGGAGGTCGAAGCCCTTTCCCTTCTGTACGGCGGCGATGATTTTCTCCAGCTGCTGATCGCGCTCCGCATCGTCAGCCGCCGCGGCCGCGACGCGGAGGTGGGCCGCCGGCTCATACGGCGTCGTCCGACCGTTCCGCAACGCCCGGCATTTCGCGATCAACTCCTCGGGTGAATCGGCCGACAAGGCCCATATTCCCTCCGGAACGGGCACGGCGGAGAGCGGCGGCCGGACCGCGCTCTCACCCTTGGCCGTCGCAGCGGTGGTCCCCGCCGATCCGAGGTGTCGTGCGTGCTCCGGCGGCGTCGGCGGCGGTGCGCGCAGCGCCGTCACCATGCCCGAACGGTACTCCTCCATGACGAGGTGAAAGTTCGTGCCGCCAAATCCGAATGCAGAAATACCAACGCGACGGGGATACCCCTGCAACGGCCACGGCTCCGCGGTGACCTGAACCTGAAGCGGCACGACATCGAGCGGAAGATCCTCACGACGCTGACGGTAATTTGCGCTGGGCGGAAACGTTTTGTGGTGCAAGGCGAGCGCTGCCTTCAACGCGCTCGCAGCGCCGGCGGCGCTTTTCAGGTGCCCAATGTTCGACTTGATCGACCCAATTCGAACGGGCGTGCGGCGCTTTCCTGGCCCGATGAGGTCGCTGAGCGCCGTGACCTCCACCATGTCGCCAACCACCGTGCTGGTACCATGGCACTCGAACAGGTCCACTTCCGCCGGATCGACCCCGGCGTTCTCATAGGCCCTGTCCAACGCGCGCTTCTGCCCGTCGATGTTGGGTGCGGTGATTCCCTTTCCCTTGCCATCGCTGGATGCACCCATTCCGAGCATCACGGCGTAGATCCTGTCCCCATCTCGTTCGGCGTCCGCGAGACGCTTCAGAACAAGGATGCCAACGCCCTCCCCCATCACAAAACCGTTCGCGTTTGCGTCGAACGGGCGCGAACCCTCCGCAGACAACGCACCGATCTTGCAGAATTTCGCATACGTAGCGACGCCCATGGAGCGGTCCGCGCCACCCGTCAACGCCATGTCGAAATCGCCGTCTTGCAGCCCCTTGATGGCGGCCTGCATGGCCGCCATCGAGCCGGCGCACGCAGCATCCGTCGTAAAGTTGGGCCCGCCCAGGTTCAACGCATTCGCGACGCGCCCGGCGACAACGTTCGCGAGTTCGCCCGGCATGGAGTCTTCCGTGATCGGCGGAAGGTCCTTCTTCAGCGATTCCTCATACGCGGAGAGGATTTCCATGCGCGCATTGTCCGGAAGCGCTGCGAAACCGGGTACTTCGCTGAGAGCCTTGCGAATGGCCGGAAACATCACGCGAAGTGTGTATTCGTCGGTGATCTCCCCTCCCATCGAATTCCCGAGGATCACCGCCACGCGCGCACGATCGTACTCGCGCTTGTCGCCATACCCGGCATCGTCCAGGGCATCCGCGCTCGCCTCCAGCGCCATCTGCTGAATCGGGTCGATGAGGCGGGCAACGGCCGGAGGCACGCGAAAACGCCGCGGGTTGAACACGAAGTCGGTCACAAACCCGCCAATCTTGGCGTACGTCTTGTCGATCGTAGCGTGGTCAGGATCGTAATAGAGCGCCGGATCCCACCGCTCGTGCGGGACTTCGATGATTGCGTCGAAGCCCGCAAGTAGGTTCTGCCACAGGGCGGCGGCGCTTGGCGATCGCGGAAGGCGACAGCCGAGCCCAATCACGGCGATGGGACCGTGCTTTCCGATGTCTGCGAGCGGAGCGGCCTCCCGCGTCGGCACGGCGGCCCCGTACGCCGCGAGCACACGATCGAGGGCACCGTATCGGCGCGCAATCGCCGGCGCGTGGAGCAAACCTCCGCCCCCCGGCCATGCGTGATCAAACGCATCGTCCGCGTCGAAATAGCCAGCCGCGACGCGATCGAGCGCCTCACCACCCGCGACGCGGCGGTAGGCTGGCGCGGCAACGGACGCGACAAAATTTCGACCGTCTACGCGGCGGATATCGGCGGCACCCACCCGTTCCAGACGCGCACGCAAGCCCGGAGGCGGTTCGATCGCCGCGAACAGCACGTCGGAGAGCACCACCCCCTCCACCGCGGGAAACGCATCTCCTGGGGGCTCCGGCCAATCGACCAACGCGCGCGTTCCGTGGGGAAGCGCCATTACAAGCATGCGAACGTCAACATCTCCCGCGTAGTCGCCGCTGCCACGGCCACGCAATACGACGCCAACGAACCCGGCAGGCGGGGCGGTGGGAATCGTCGTCTCCCACCAACATTCGCGCCCCGGCACCGCCGGGCCCTCCGCAGCAATGATGGCCCCAACACCCGGCGCCCCTGCGGTCGTGCGGACGCGAACCCACGCGCCGTCCGGAATCTCCGTCAAGCTGAGCGTGCAGTCAATGATCGGCGTGGCCCCGGCCGCCCGCACCCGGTCTACCAGACGCGCGCGTTCCGCTGGTACGACGGCAAAGATCCGCGACTCCGACATCGATCAGCACTCCGCGAGCCGCATCCTCTATCTCGCGTCCCGATGCCATGCGAATGAGCGGGCGTTCATCCTATGTTACGCAGGTAGGTAATCGGACACCTTTTGCTTGTAACGATGTGCGCACTCTGGCCCCTGATCGTCGCGCCGGCGCAGGCCCGGGACGCCGATAATCATCCCGCGGCGGGCAACCGGTTGAGCAAGCGGACCCAACTCCGCTATCAGGACGTCGTCGTCACGCGTGACGGCTCGAAATGGCGGGGGAAACTCCTCGAGAAGGGCGATGTGATCCGCATCCGGCTCGAAGATCAAAGTGAGGTCGCGATCCCGAGAGATCAGGTAGCCACCATCTCGCGGGAGTTGCATCCGGGTTTGATCCACACCGGCCAGTGGGGCATTCGTGTGTCTCCCGGCCTGGAACTCGCGTTTGCGAGCGCAGAACGCGATGCGGGCGTGCAATACGGCTTCTACATGGAACTTGCGGCCTCGCACAACTTCGGCGGCGCTCTGGAGCCCGAGTTGCTCCTCGTGATTTCACCGATTGGCCCGCAGAACGATGGGAGCGTCACCGCGGAGGCCGGAATCGGCGTCCGCTACTACCTGCAGCCGACGCGGCGAGCGAAACCTTTTACGAGCACGCAGGTCATCTACTACGGCACGCGCGGTGACCTGGGCTTGCGCACCGGACCCGGCTTTCTTTGGGACATAACGGAGAATGTCGGGCTCGGCGTCAATCAGGGCGTCACCATCCTGACGCAGGACAACCCCGAAGCCGTGGCGATTGGGTACCACGCGGCGTTCACGGCGCAGGGTCGATTTTAAGGTTTGAAAAGGGCGCTACCAGGTCAATCCGACCCAAGCACCATCGGCGCCGTACGGCGCCATCGCGACCTTCGGCCCACCGCCGGCCTGCACGCTGAGCACCGCGCCGACGCCAGTTGCCGCGAGGCCCGCAATCGCGACGCCTGTCCCCGCCCATGCCCACGGCTGAACGGCTTCAAGCGCGCCCGTTCGTTGCTGGGTCAGGGCGAACTGATCGGTGCCCTCCGCGCTGTTCTCCGCCTCCGACGCGTTGACGCGGGAGAGTACCCCGGCCCACCCGATGCCCGCCCCGGCGCCGCCGATCGCCGTCGCCGTCAGTCCACTCGCGAGCAGAACGCCAGCAAGTTGCCGGGATTTTGCCCGGGCCGCCGCATTGTCCGGCGCCAATTCCTCCCACTTTCCGGTGTACCGGATCGTGCGCGTGCCCGTAAAAAAGTAGACCTTCGGCTCCGAACCGAGCGCCTGCTCGATCGCCGCCTGCACCATCGGGCGAGAAGGCGGGTCACTGGCCATAGACAACAGCTTGTCCGCGAGCCAGCCCGGCGCGGCGATCACGACGGGGTGTCCTTGATCCAACTGAACAGTAAACGTCGTCACCGTCGGCTGAAGCACTTGGACGAGGTGTCGGCCACGGCGGAGGTGAACCCGTCCATCACCGACGCTCGCGAGTTGACCATCGACCCAGAGAGTGGCTGCGGTAACGCCGGGGCCCACGTAGAGGGTTTCGTCGCCATGTGGATCGGTCCCCGCCGCGTCAAAGAGCGGCTTTCCGTCGGGTGGCAGCTTTTCGTCCCAGACCAGACCCGGCTGAAAGAGGAATGCGCGCTCAAAAGCAGACGTCGCCCCGGCCTTGTCGTCCAGTTGGGCCGCCGCGTAACCATCGAGATAGAACAACCGCGTCGCCAGAGAGGCTTCCGCGGGCTCGGTGAGGCACATCAACTGCTCTCCGGCCGCCGCCAGCAGCGTCCGCATCTCGCCATATTCTTGCTGCAAGAGGCGCTTTTCCGCCTTGCCGACGACATCGCGCACCGCAGCGTTCGTCGCAACCGCACCGGCGCAGCCCGGCGGTTGGCCGGCGCCGATCACGCGATGCTGGTCTCCGGTCCAAAGTTCCTTTGCTGCTACAGGATGAAGCTCCCATACCGCCGTGTGACTGTCGGCGGCAACACGCCCTACGGCGGACTCGGCATCGCCGGCGTGGATGACGGGGGAGCCGGCGAACGAAATTGAAAACAATGCAAGCATCATGAGCATTTATCGCTGATGTCGAAATCCCAGCAGAATCCTTTCGATTCGCCGGCGCCGACGGTGAGGGTGGTGGTTTTGGACTGACCGGCAACGGTTTTGATGGTCACCGAGTGGCTGCCGGCGGAAACGGTGTACGGCCTTCCGCTGTTTCCGACGGCCGTGCCATCGATGGTCACGGTGCCGAAGGGGGTCGAGCTGATCTTGAGCGTGCCGGTGCCGCCAGATGCCGGGGGGGGCGGCGTTTTCACGACCGTAGCGACCGGCTGGGGCGCGGCCACGGGCTTGTCTTTGGGCGGCGCCTTGATCGGAGTTTTCAACGCCGGTTTTTCAACCGGCGCCAGCGCCGCGACAGGCGCGACCAACGGCGCGACCACAGGCGCGGTCACGGGCGCAACCACAGGCGCAGTCGAGGGCAGGACGTTCGACAAGGCCGAACCGTGCACCGGCCCGCCGTTTTCGACGGCGACGCCAGGAGCATCCGACCCAGGTCCAAACGCAAAAGCGATACCGACGACAACCGCGACGGCCAAAAGCCCACCAACCGCCACCACCACCCCACGCCGTGTGCCGGCTGGCGGAGACGGCGAAAGTGCAGCGTCGACCACCGGAACCGCGGCGGCTGGCGTGCGTTCCAGTGCTTGTACCGGCGCAATCGTCCCCGTGTGCGCGGGTGCGAGCGTCGCGGAATGGGCCGGCGCAAGCGTTCCGGTCGGCGCGTCGATGGAAGCGCCGGAGTCGGCGGGCACGTCGTCGGCATCCAGGTCCATCGTCGCCGAGGAGGTAGGAACGCGTGGCGCAACCGGCACCGGGGCGATGGCCGGGGCGATGGTTCCCGGGTTCGACCCACCCGAGGTAGAGACGCTTCCCCCGCCACCACTCGCGCGTGCCGCGGCCGCCTGCGAGATCACCGCCGCGAGCCCGGCCCCTTTCCGGACAAACGCCCCCGAATTGCCCCACGTCTCGATGCGCTCCTCCAAAACATCTCGAAGAACCGTACAATCGCCGATGCGCGTCTCGCGATCGACCGTGAGCAGGCCGCGGATGGCGCGCTCGATTCGCGGCGGCGTACCCCGTGGAATCGGTTGGAAATCCGCCTGCGCAACCTGGTTGAACACGGAAAGCAAGTCCTCTCCGTTGAACGCCCGTTTTCCAGAGACCAGCTCGTACAGGATCGCACCAAGCGAAAACATGTCGGCGCGGGAGTCGACCGACTTCGCGTCACGAATCTGTTCCGGCGCCATGTACGCGGGCGTCCCGAGCGCGCTGCCGGACCGGGTCCGGTGCAGGCCGCCGCCCTCTTCTTCCGCGAGCACCTTTGCCAACCCAAAATCGGCGATCTTCGGCAGGGGTCCGCCCGGTGGCATGGCGCACAGGATGTTTGCAGGCTTCAAATCGCGATGAACAAGGCCTTGCGCGTGCGCTTCCGCCATCCCCGACATGATTCCCGCAAAGATCCGCTCCGCTTCCGCGAGATTCGGCGCGTTTTCCTCCAGCCAGCCCTCCAGCGAGGGCCCATCGACGAACTCCATCAGCAATCCGGGCGCCCCGTTGACGTCAAGTACGTCCGTGACGGACAAGACGTTCGCGTGGCGTAACTGTGCTTGTACCTGCCCTTCCTGAATCAAGCGATCCCGCACGCGCTCGCTCGACAACGTGAGCACTTTCAGCGCGTGAAGCGTGCGCAGCGTCTTGTGGCGGACTCGGTAGACCGCTGCCATGGCCCCGCGACCCAACAGGGCCTCGACCACATAGCGTTCGACCTGATCGCCCGGAGCCAGCATTGGCCGTAACTATCGCATGCCGGCCCAGAACGCGAAGCCTCCCACCGCCAACGCAGCCACGATTGCGGCCACGGCGAGAAGGGCGACTCGCGACGGACGGCGAGCGGCGAGCACCGGATCGGGCGCGGCCGGCACTACGGCGACGACGGCTGAGCGCGCGGTCGCGGGCGGGGAGACCGGGCTTGGCTCCAGCGTAAACGTGTCCGCCGACGGCGTCCCGGTCTCACTGATCGGGTGCCGCGCCAGCCCATCACCCTCCACGCTTGCGCGGGGCGAAAATCCGGCGGGCCGGATCAGGCCCTCCGGCGCGCCGTCGTCGAGGATGGCGCGCAATGCAGCGCAACTCTGCACCCGGCGCTCGCGATCGGTCACGAGGCACGCGTCGATGGCACGCGCCATCCGCGGCGAGAGATCGGGAACGATCGAGGCCAGGGGTGGATAACCGCCGGAAGTGATCGCGTTGAAAACCTCGCGGATGTCACCGGTGAACGCAGATCGGCCGCAGACCATTCGGTAGTACACGCACCCGAGCGAAAACAGGTCGGCGCGATGATCCACGTGCTTTGCCGCCCGGATCTGCTCCGGCGCCAAATACCCCGGCGTTCCCATCGTCGTGCCGGAAGCCGTGAGCGACCACGCGTTCGCGCCCTCGCTCAACACCTTGGCGATGCCGAAGTCGCCGACCTTCGCGACAACGCCCACGCGCGTTTCGGCCAGGAGCACGTTTCCCGGCTTCAGGTCACGGTGCACGACACCCGCCGTGTGGGCCGCCTCCACCCCGTCGAGTACGTCGCGAAACAGCGCTTCCGCCTCCGCCTCCGTCAGAAGGCGCGCGGCGAGGCAGCTCGCCAGACTCTGCCCGTCAACAAGCTCCATCACCAACCCCGGCGCGCCCCCAACGTCCAGAAAATCGTGAACCGCCACCAGATTGGCGTGGCGCACCGACGCCTGCACATGCGCCTCCCGACGAAAACGTTCGCGCGCCGCGGGGTGGTCGATGGCCATCACCTTCAGCGCAAACCGGGTGTCGAGGCCCGTGTGCCGAACCCGATACACACTCGCCATCGCGCCGCGCCCGATCTCGGCCTCCACTTCGTAACGATCGATGAGGGTCCCCGGCACAAGCATCTTCGCATCATAGATCGCCCGCGCAGACGCGACGCCCGTGCCGCCCGCATTCCGCAAATTCCTACAATCTGGTACACTGTGCCGGTGTCCCAGCCGTCCCTCATCGGGCACACATACCTGCGCAACTACACGGTGCTCGTCGTTGACGATGAGCCCTTGAATCTAGAAGTTTTCCAGTACAACTTCGGAGATGACTTCGTCTTGCGCGTGGCGGCCGGCGCCGACGAGGCGATTGAGATTCTGCGCAATGAAAGTATCGCCGTGGTGGTGGCCGATCATCGCATGCCGGGGATGAGCGGTCTCGACCTGCTCACGTGGTTAGCCGAGCATCAGCCGAGAATTGTACGCATTCTGCTCACAGCCCACACCCACGTGGACCTGCTTCTCGACGCCGTGAACCGCGGCGTGCTTTTCCGGTATGTCCCGAAGCCTTGGAACGCCGAATGTATGAGACAGGATCTGATGTTGGCGATTCAGCGGCATCGAATGGAAGGCGATGGTGAGCGCCTTCGCCGTCAGGCCGAGCAGGAAGCGCGGCTCGTCGGCGCCCGCTTGGTGGCCTCCGCACTCGAGGCCGACCTCGGGTCGGCCCTGCGCGACCTCGTCGGCGCAACGACGAACACGCCCGCCGCAGCCGCACCCCTCCGCCGGGTGACCGACATCGTGGATGCCCTTCGCCAGAGTGAAAACCGACAAAGCGCCACGGTCACTCCGGCGGCGCTTTCGCGCCTGGCGGCGAGTGCGTGTGATGCCGTTGCGGAAGCGGCTACCGAGGCGAAAATCGATGTTCATCGCCATCTACCCGATGACCTCCCCGAGATCAGCGTCGACGTCTCGCAGACCGTCAGTGCCATCACGGCCCTCCTTCACAACGCCGTTCAGGCTTCCCGAGGCGGGCCGAGCGCCGGCGTCAGCATCCATACTGCACGAACGGGCTCGAACGTACGCGTGACGGTGTCCGACAACGGCTCGGGACTCGGGGCGAATCCAGCGAGTTTGTTCCTGCCCTTCGTATCGCGACGTCCCGGTTCAGCTGGCCTCGGCCTCGCGCTCGTACGTGCGGTTGCACTCTCGCACGGCGGGCGGTGCGACCTGCGGGAGGATGCCGCCGGCACGCACGCCTGGATGGAATTTCCAGCGCGGAACTGAACGCCGCCAGAGGGGGCCTTGGCTAGGGGGTGGACGCAGCGGCACCGCGCAACTGCAAATCCGAAATACGGTCGCGAACCCTGCGCATGAAGTCGGCACCCGGATCCGCCTTTGCCGTCCGATAGTACGGATCGCGCTCCTCGAATTCTTCCGTTCCCTCCAACGTTCGGTACTCGAGGTGGCCGATGAGCGTGTGGATGGGCTGCCGGGAAGCAATCCAACGCACGAGGGCTGCGTTCGCGTCGACCTGCGCCTCGGTGAGCGGCCATTCGCTTCCGCCGCCGACATTTTCGATTCCGATCGCAACGTGATTGAGGCCGACGCAGTGGCGGACGATGCGATCTTCGGGAAATAGCCGCTCGATGCTTCCGTCGCGATCGACAAGGTAGTGGGCGCCTACGTTCAGCGAGCCAGCATCAGCGAGATCGGGGCGCCCGGCGAGCGTGGCCGGGGCGAAAGTCGCGCGCGCGCTCGCGGCGGTCGCGCCGGCGGTCCAGTGCAAGACGATGACGCGCGGCGTCATGCGCGTGCGCCGGGCTGGGTCGCCGGCAAGCAGCCCGGTGCGGTGTCGTTCGAGGTACGTAAGTGTCTGTGCTTCGCGTTCCGCGTCGTACGGAAGGAGGTGATCGCGGATGGGGGGAGCGGGTGCCGGCTCCGCGGCGGTGGCGCTCGCGCTCGCGGCGATCAACATCGCGACGATCAGCATGGCGACCGCCTGCGCGACGCCGACGAACCCAACGCAAACGACGCCTCCGGCGCCCAGCCCGCCGCCCGCGCCAAGCTCCGCGCCGGCGCTGTGGTTTGGCGGCGATGTCCACCTTGGCGTTTCGGCGCGTAGCGATCTTTCCAGCATCACCGCGATGATGCGGGGCGCGGCCGGGGTCGTCAATCTTGAAGGCCCCATCGCACTCGGCCCGGGCGGATCCCGGAACCCTCGGAAGGGACCGATTTGGCTGGCCAATCCGACCGGGACCGCCGATTTCTTGCGCGCCCAACGTATCCTTGCCGCATCGATCGCCAATAATCACGCTGGCGACCTTGGCATGGACGGAGAAGCGCGAACCGTGGCGAGTCTGCGCGCCGCCGCCGTCACGCCGTTTGGACGCGCCGCGGGTGCGGCAACGCTTCTTGTGGACGGCGTGGACGTTCGCCTTTTTTCCCACGAAGTCGAGGACCCCGGCCTTCCCGCGACGCTGACCTCACAATTAGGTATTTCGAACTTGTTTTCCGTCGTCGCGCTGCACGTGACCGGCCCCCCGTCGTACCTCCCCTCGCCCGCGCTGACGGCGGCGGTTGACGCGGCCACGGATGCCGGCGCGGACGTTGTTGTCGTGCACGGGTCCCATCTGGTCGGGCCGGTCGTGCGCCGTGGGTCCGCTGTCGTTGCGTTTGGACTCGGCAACCTCCTGTTCGACTGCCCATGCACCGATCAGACCGACGCCATCGTGCTCCGCGTTCCGGTGAACGGCAGCGGCCGAGCCGAAATCTTCCCGATCCGAGCCGGCCTGAATGGCGCGGACGCGAGTCCGGCGCCCGACGCGGACGGAATTCTGGACCTGCTGGCCGGGTTGGATTCCACACCGTTCACCCGCATCGGGGGTCGTGGTCTATTGCAGGATTGATGCACGGTAGTGCGTCCCACCGGGACGCGATGCGCCCTATCAGGCACCGTCGAACCACCCGTCCGCCTGCTGCTGCTCCCATTCCTTCATCGGCCCACCGAGGCGGTCTTCCATGCTTTGAACAAGCTGAATGTTGCGCTTGTCTATGTCCGTGAGCGACGCATCGGCGTAGGACGCCGCCGGCGAGTACCACGCCTTGTCGGCAAAGTAGTTCGAAAGCACAGGGGACTGGAAAGGCCGCCCGTGACGGGCGTAGATGGTGTTCCGCAACAGGCGCAAGTCACGACGCGACAGCCCCTCGATCTGCCCGACGGACAGCTGCCGCTCAAGGACCGTCGGGTCCGCGAGCGGGTTTCGTTCTGCCACGGGCACCGCCGCATCCCCCGACCACTCGCCGAGCGCCGCGCTGATGAGTTGCATCTCAATCGCGTCCTCCCCGCTCCCGGACGCGCGCGCCCGCACCGCGTCCCTGCGCGCGATCAACTCCGGGCGCGTGATATTCGCCTCCGCAAGCGCCAGGACGGACACGTTTGCGCGGTCCACATCCGAAAGGCGCGACAGGTCTTGTTTCTCCGCCGGCTGGTACCACGCCTGTGCGCGGAAATACTCGTTCAACCACGGCTTCACGAACGGCTGGCCGGCGCGGGCAAAGATGGTGTTCCGGCTGAGCGACAGCTCACGGAGCGTCCGCCCTTCCAGGTCGGCCGGCACGATGGCGCGGTCGTAGTACAGCGGGCGCGCGGCCGCGACCGCCGCCGGCAACGCCGCTGGCGGAGGGGGTGCAGGCGCCGATGCTTCAGGGGCGGTACCCCCCGCGCAGGCGAACGAAAGCAGGGCAACAATCACGGACCAGCCGACGGCAGATCGAGCGCACATTGCGATCCCTACTTCGCCGTGACCCGAATCACCACGCCGCACCCCCGCCCGTCAGGGCCCCCGAGCGAATCAGCGTGCCGACGGCTGCCATCGCCGGATGCAGGTGCTGGTCGTCCTGCCATCGTGGGGTCACGGCCCGCACGACCGCGCGCGCTGCCTCGATGCCGACGGAAAGTTGGACCGGCGCGCCAACCGTGCGCACCCCATCTCGGAAGGAAACGCCCTCTCTGCGAAACTCCAACCCTTGCGCGGCCAGCAACACCTCGATGCCGACGATATCCGCCACGCACTCCAGTGTCCGAAGTGCCAAACGCCCGGCGATCGGGCCCATGCTGACGTGGTCCTCATGGTGTTGAACCGTCGGGATGGAGTCGACGCACGCGGGGTGTGCGAGCCCCTTGCACTCGCTCGCAAGGGACGCCGCCGTGTATTGCGCGAGCATGAAGCCGCTGTTCAGCCCCGTTCCTTCCACGAGAAAGCTTGGAAGATCGCCGGAAAGCTCACCGGACGTCAGGCGGAACGTGCGCCGCTCCGATTGCGTTGCGGCCTGGGTCAGCGCGATACGAAGGATGTCCATCGCGAGCGCCACCGGCGCACCGTGGAAGTTCCCGCCCTCCACGACGACGCCCTCGATGTACAGCGGATTGTCGCACGCTCCGTTCAGCTCAAGCGTCACGGTCCTCACGACGAAGTCGAGCGCGTCCCGTGCGGCACCGAGCACGGCCGGCGCAGCGCGAATAGAGAAGGCGTCGGGTGATCCGACGATTTCGTGACCAAGAAGGGTTCGAATGCGCGACGCGACCCGCACGCCGCCCGCGTGTCCGCGCAGCGCGACGGCGGCATCCGACAGGCAGCGACTGTCGCTCCGCAGCACGGCCATGGACATGGCGCACGCGACTTCCATCGCGTGCAGCACCCGCTCGGAGCGATGAACCGCAATCGCCGCGATGGCGCTCGTCAGCGTCGCGCCGTTGATGAGCGAAAGCGCCTCCTTGTGGGTCGGCTGAAACGCGGGAAGCGGGTTTTTACCCATGGAACCATCGGGCAGGGTTGCATTACCGCCGAGCCCGCACAGTACCCGCGCCACATGCGCAAGCGGCGCCAGATCACCGGCCGCGCCGACCGAACCCTGAGAAGGGACAATCGGCGTAATCCCCGCGTTCAACAACGCGAGCAACGCGTCCACCGCAGCCGGGCGTGCCCCGCTTACACCGACGGCCAGCACGTTCGCGCGGCACGCGATCATCGCGCGCACCACGGGGCCCGGAAGGGCCTCCCCAACGCCGGAACAATGGCCGAGGATGAACGTGGGTACCAGCTCGCTGTCGGCCACCGGCGCCGGACCGACGAGGTACTTGCGCTTCGCCCGAAGCACGGACGGATGCGTCGCATACGCCTCCGCGTTCACCTCCATGCGCACTCGCGCTTCCCCCGCCAGCACCACGCGCGCTCCGGAGGCGATCTCCGCGACATGCTCGGGTCGGAGCGACTGCCCGTCCAGAACGACCACCGTCATGGCACGTCCTCCCGCGCAATCCAGCCGAGGACCGCCTCAATCTGCTCCGCTGGCGTGCGCGCGCCGCTGACGACGCGCTCGATGGCGGGCAGGACAGCCGCCGCGCCGACGCCCAGGCGCGTGCCCGTGTCCTCCGCAAGGCGGAACCGAAGCGCGGCAGCGGCGCACAAGAGCTCAATCGCGACGACACACCGAGAATTCGCCGCCACCTCCCGCAGGCGCCATGCGGCCGTTGTACTCATCGCAACATGATCTTCCTGATCCTCGCACGTTGGGATGCTGTCCATCGAAGCCGGCCACCCAAGCGCCTTGTTCTCCGACACGAGCGCCGCCGCCGCCGTTTGTGGGACCAACATTCCGAGGCCGGGTCGATCCGCCCCGGCGAGCGCCGGCGGAAGGCGAGAGGAGAGCGATCCCGTTGTGAGGCGGTACAGCCGCCGCTCCGAGAGCGAGGCAACTTCGTGAATCGCGATCTTCATCGCATCACACGCGATGCCGACCGGCTCCCCGTGGAACAATCCCGCAGAGAACGCAAGGTTTTCGTCCTGTTCATCCATCAGGATGACCGGGTTGTCGGTCACGGCGTTGATCTCGATCTCCACGACCCGCCGACCGTAGGCCAGCGTATCCAACGCCGCTCCAATCACGACGGGGGCACAGCGCAGGGAATAGGCGTCCTGTACCTTTCCGGGCAGGCTGTCGGTGAGAGTGCTTCCCGCGAGCAGGCTGCGCAGACGCGCCGCCACCGCGATGGCTCCAGGGTGCGGGCGCAGCGCATGAACGGCAGGATGAAACGCCCGAGTCACGCCGCGGAGCGCCTCGATGCTCATGGCCGCCGCCACCTCCGCCGCGCGCACCGTGACCGCCATGTCGTGCACGGCGAGCGCAGCGATCGCCGTCGTCAGCTGGGCTCCGTTCGTCATCGCCAAGCCGTCCTTCGCTTCCGTCGCCAACGCCGAAATCCCGGCGCGCGCCATCGCCTCGGCGCCGGCCAACCGTTCGCCCCGCCACCATGCCTCTCCCCCCTCCCCGAAGACCACGAGGCCGAGATGAGATAGTGGAGCGAGATCCCCGGATGATCCACACGATCCCTGCATCGGAACGATCGGAATGACCCCACGCGCCAACATCGTCAGGAGCGTCTCCACGAGCGCCGGCCTGCAGCCGCTTGCTCCCCGCGAAAGGGCGTTGGCGCGCAACAACATCATTGCCCGGACGATGTCGTCCGGGCACGGCGCGCCCACCCCCGCGGCGTGACTTTTGATGAGGTTTCGCGAGAGCGTGGCGGCGTCCGCAGGGTCGATTCGTACGCGGGCGAGGGAGCCAAAGCCTGTGTTGACGCCGTAAATCGGGCGATCGCCCCGCAGCATCGAGCACACCCAGGCGTAACTTCGCTGCATCGCTACGCGTGCATGCTCGGCGAGCACCACCGGCGCACCTCCACGCGCGACAGCAACGAACCCTTCCAGCGAAAGACTGACCCCATCCAACGCCAGTGTGTCCGCGATCATGGGATGGCCGACCAGGACTCAGCGGGACCGGCGACCAAGGAGCCCTTCGGGCCCAGGACGAACCACGCGGCGAAGCCTTTCGTCGCGAGTTGTCCATGGACGAGCACGTCGAGCGTGCCATCCCCATCCCGGTCCACCGGCGGGGCGATAACCGGCACGGCGCAGGTCTCAGCCGCACCTGGAAGGGGCAGGGATGAGATCACCGCTTGCGCTTCGGCGTCGATCATCGCGACCACCGCCTCACAGTTTCCTCCGGCGCGCACGTCCTTCGGTCCGTCCATCTTCCCGGCTCCAACCTCGTCTCTGGTGGCGCTGACAACATAGAGCGGTGGCGCATTTTCCTGACGGACCTTGACCAGCGACCGGACGTAGACCCCCGCAGATTTGGCCGGATCGACCGCCCCGGTTGGGGTCGCGTGCAGGATCGGGGCAAGGCGATACCCGACGCTCTCCACAAACGCCGCCTCCACCGGGGGCGCCTTCTTCACGGCAGGAACATCGGCGTCGACCACCCAGAGCGGACCCGCGGTGCCGAGAAGCGTCGTGCCGTGGGGGCCGGGCGTCGCAAAGCGCTCGACTGTTCCGGCCACGCCCCACACCTTCACTGTGCCTGTCCTGACGCCGTGAACGATCGCGTTCGACCCCGACCTGAACACCGCGCGCGAGGGAGCATCCGGTTGGCACGCAAGCGCGTAGACCAGCAACATTCCGCCGGCCTAACCCGACCACGATCGCCGCCACGGACGCGGCGCCGTACCGACATGCCGAACGAAGCGACCGCGCACGCGGTAGAGTTCGACGATGCGCCTCGATCCGTCCTCCTGCCAGCTCCTCGTGGTCGACTTTCAGGAGCGTCTCTACGCGGCGATGCCGGAGGACCGCCGGCAGTACGCTCGAAAAGCAGCGGAGAACCTCATCTGGATCGCGGGGGCACTGGGAATGCCGATCACGGTGACCGAGCAGTACCCGCAGGGCCTCGGGCCAACGGTCGCCTCGCTCGGAACGTCGAATCCCATCACGAAGCTGACCTTTTCCGCGTTGGGAAACGGGGAGTGGTTGCAGCGACCGGGTGTCCTTGTTTTCGGCATGGAAACTCACATCTGCGTCGCGTTGACCGTGCAGGATTTACGCGCGCGCGGCGTCGAGGTCGGCGTCGTGCCGGACGCGTGCCTTTCGCGTCGCAGGGAAGATTGGCGCAACGGTGTGGAGTGGATGCGCGGTTTGGGCGCCAACGTTTTGCCCCATGAAACTGTACTTTTTGGCCTCCTCGGAGCGGCTTCCGGCCCCGTGTTCAAGGAAGCCAGCCGGAGGATCCGCTGATCCTCGGCCTCCTGGTCCGCCTCGGGGCGTGCACGCCCGCGCCGTGTGCCGTCGATCTCGACCGGGATGGCTTCTTCAGTGCCGCCGCGTGCGACGCAGGGGAGGCCGGCGACGATTGCGATGACCTTGACGCCGCCGTGCATCCCGAAGCCCACGAGGGCTGCAACGGGGTCGATGACAACTGCGATGGCGCGGTCGACGAGGATGCAACCGATGGCGATCACGACGGGTACGTTGACGCCGCGTGCCCCGGCGGCACGGACTGCGACGATGCCAACGCCGCCATCTTCCTCGCGGCGGAAGAACGGTGCGACGGACTCGATAACGATTGCAACGCGAGGATCGACGATCGCGACATGGATGGCGATGGCGCGCTCGCCGTGTCGTGTGGTGGGACCGACTGTGATGACAGCCGCGCGGATGTGGGACCGGATGCCGAGGAAAATTGTGCAGATTTCATCGATAATAACTGTAACGGCGCTGTCGACGGCAACGATGCGGACGGAGACGGCTACGCATCCGACGAATGCACCGGCACCGACTGCGACGAACGCGATGCCGCGGTGCACCCAGACGCCGACGAGGTCTGCGATGACGTCGATCAGGACTGCGATGGTGCGTCCGATGACGTCGATGCCGATCATGACGGGGCCAGCGACGCCGCATGCGGCGGAGACGACTGCGACGATCAGGACCCGCACCGCGGTCCTGATTCGATCGATTGGTGCGACGACGCCATCGACAACGATTGTGATGGCACCGTCGACAACCTCGATGAGGACGGCGATGGCGACCCGCCCTTCGAGTGCAGCGGCACCGATTGTGATGACCGCGATCCCCTCGTCAGCGGCGCCTTTGTCGAGACATGCGGAGATTGGCTGGACAACAATTGCGACGGGGCCATCGACGACGTCGACGCGGACCACGATCTCGGCATCGACATCGCGTGCGGCGGTGACGACTGTGACGACGCCGACCCGAACCGCCACGACGACGCGCCCGAGCTCTGCGACACCATCGACAGCGATTGCGACGGCGCGTTCGACGACGCCGACCATGACGGGGATGGCGCGGGCGGCGACGGGTGCGGCAGTCGCGACTGCAATGACAGCCTCCCCAACGTGCGCGCCGGGCGGAGCGAGGCGTGTGACGGACTCGACAACGATTGCGACGGTGCGGCCGATGCCTGCGCGCAGTCCCTTCCGGGCGGCGTAGATTTCGCGCTGGGCGCCGATGACTGGAGCGTCGGCAACGGATGGGCGCACTCGGCCGACGCCATGGCGTTCACCGGCACCGCCGATGGGGCGTACCATTACCTCGGGTATCCCAGCAAATTGCACGCCCCATACGTGGCTGAAGTCGATATCACCCAGCGCGCCGCGGACCCCGGGGACATCCTGGCGCTGTTCGTCTCGGAAGACCTGGATCACGACGACGGCATCTTCCTCGCCTTCAAAGACGGCATGAACTTCCGGGTGGCCCTTGGCGAGCGGGTCGCGGGCGTCGACAAGACACCGTCCGGCTGGATTTCCATCGGTAGCGGATTCTTTGCCGGCGCCGGCCCCAATCGTCTCCGGCTATACCACTCCGGCGATACCGTGGAAGGCTTCGTGAACGGCGAGTCGGTGGGCGCGATGTACGCCGGCGACTATCCAAACGGGTATGTGACCATCATGGTCCTGGACGACTCGACCGGCGGGAGTGCCTCCGTGCTCGTCGATAACGTCTACGCCGACGAGTAGCCGCGGCCAGCCTGTGCGTTAGATCCTCGACGCCGGGACGTCCCAGGCAGCGCGCGGAGCGTCCCCCTTACAACTCCGCGCGTGATGGGAGGCCCGGCAACCTCACTCCATTCGCCGTCCGCGAATAACCAGCGGCACTACTCGCCGCAGGTCGGCGTATTGTTCTCCTCACGCTTGGTTTCTTCGAGCGTCGGAGCGTAGCCCCACGTGTCCTTGGCGATGTTGTTGATCGTGAACGACCCGTGGATCATCATCTTCGAGGACGTGGACACGCTGGCCCGGTAGAGTTGGAATTCACCCTCGATTGGTTTGTCGAGCTTGCCCGGCACGAGCTTCGCCAGTTTCACATCTCCCTTGAAGCGAACGTACGAGGGAGCGATTCCGACCCAACCGTTGAGGCCCTGGGGGCTGGCGGCGGCGTTGGTTTCGCCGATGCGCCAGCTATTGTCTTCGACCTGAATTGTGACGGGGACGTCCTTTTCAGAGACCTGCCCGAACCGAGCAAACTCGCTGTTGAACGGCTCGACGGGAGCGCCGCCGCTGGCACCGCCCTCCACCACGCGTTGACGAACGGTGTCGTAGAACTCCGCGTAACCGGCGTACTCATTGCAGTTGTTCAGGCAATCGAATTTGTCGAACGTGTAATCGCCACCGAAGCCCTGCAGATGGCCGTACCCCGCGCTGCCGTCGAGGGTGCCGTCATCATTTTGCGCGACCCACAACGGAACGCCGTAGGGCGCATCGTTGGTGGCCGCGTGCACGTCGGCGTAGTCGGTAGGGAAGGTGGTCTGGTAGAATTCTTCATTCTCCATGCGGCCGAAGGCGACGCCGGCATCCCAGCTGTCGTCAAAATACCACGCGGCGGCCGCAAGATCGGACGGGTTCTGCTGCGACGCCCCGGTGTTGAGAAGCACGGTGGTCCAGCCGTCACTATCCGCTGAACTGGACCAGCCCTCAATCCAATCTCCATCGACATCTTCGAGCACGGTCTTTCCGTCCTCGTCTTCGGTGCAGACCTGAGGTTGAAACTTGGGATCGATGACCCAGCCGAAGCGGAAATCCCCGAATTCGGTGTGGGTGTGCACCGTCATCTGCAGGTCGCCTTCGGAGGTCAGCACGACCTCTTCCCGGTAGGTATCGCCATCGCCACTTTCCGCCTTTCCGGTCACGACGTAGTACGCATTGTCATCGAGCCAGTCAAAATAGATCGGGTCGATGGGCGTGCAGTCATCTTCCGTAAGCTCGCTACCATCGGGATCGTTCGCCGTGTCGTCGTCGAGTGCCTCCTCGCAACAGTTGACTTCATAATCGAAACCCTTCAGACGCGCGTCGCGATATTGCGCGGGGGTGGACCCCTGGAGGTTTCGACAGTCCAGCTGCGTGGCGCCGAGCACTTTTGCGAACGCCTCTTCTTCCTTGACCTGCTGCTTGTAGCAATCGTCATCGAAGACTTGAGAATCCGGCTTTTCTTTGTCGTAGTCCGCGTACTTGCAGACGCTCTTGTCCTGCACGGTGCGCAGGGTCAATACGTTCGGAGACGTGGCCTCACCGAGATACACCGCGTACGACGCGTTGATCTCCGCATCGTGAGGATCACAGGCAAGCAAAAGGGTGAGCACGAACGGCATCGCCATGGGGATCTCCGACCGGGCCATATAGGCCGGGTCCGGGCACCCCGTCAAGCGCCAGGAAGGAAGGCGTCGAGACCCCGCTCAAAGTCGGCGTATCGCCACACGAAACCAAGCTCCCGCTCCAGTCGCAGGGTCTTCAGGCGGGCCGACGCGGTGGCGAGGCGTAGCGCATCCGCGGTGAACCTTGGTTTTTTGTTGATTCGCGTCGCGAGGTGCTCATTGGCGGCGGCGAGGCGGAACTGGATCGCGCTGGGAATCCACGTGGACCAGAACCGGACGGGCTTCCCTCCCACACGCCGATGGACCGCGGCGTAGAAATCTCGGAAAAGCGGACAGGCTGGCGCGGCAACGTTGTAGATCTCCCCATCCGCGCCGCGATCGGCGATGGCGAGCAGCGCGTCCACAGCATCCTCGAGATGAACGATCGGAACGTAGTTCTTCCCCTCTCCCGGCAACCACGCCCTCCCGGCTGCGATCGACTCCGCCATCGTGAACCGGCAGCCCGGCCCATACACCGCGGCGATGCGCGCGACACGCCCACGGATTCCGTTTCCGAGGACCAGCGATTCTGCGGCCACCTTGCTCCGGCCGTAGTCTGTTGCGGGGGATGGTGGATAGTCCTCGGGAATCCAGAGGCCGCTGCGGTCCCCGTAGACCGCGCAGGACGATGCGAGGACGACAACGGGTGGGGTTCCGCCTGCGCGCCGGACGGCGGCGAGGAGGTGCTCCGTTCCACCACGATTCAGGCGGTCCGCGGACCACGCCCCTGCACCGCGCAGGCCGCCCGCCAGGTGAAAGACAACCGATGCGCCCGCAACACCGGCCGTGAGCGCATCATCGGCCTCCACATCCCCCCGAACGACGCCGGCACCAGCCTCCTGCAGCGCCGCCGCCTGCTTTTCCCCCCGGGCAAGCACCGTGACCGCATCCCCGCGCGCCACGAGCGCGCGGACCAACGGGAGGCCGATCTGCCCGCTTGCACCGGTCACAAAAACACGATTCTCCACGGTACCCCCTTCGCGGACGACTACAGGTCCGCCGACTCGGCGTAAAGCAGGAGGCCATCCCACGTCACCTCGTCCGTCGTATCGTCGTCCTGACCGACGAAGAACGCATCGGGAACGCCGTTTCCATCCAAATCGCCGAACGCCGGGACGTCGGCCACCGGTCGGAAAAGGTAACGCGCGATCGGCGGGGAGAGCACGCCGCCGAGCCCTCGGCGAACCGACACGACTCCGCCGAGTCCCACAACCAGGTCGTCAACTCCGTCACCATCGGCATCCCCCGCCCAGATTGCGCCGGCACTTGCGACAGGCGTCGATACCCCAGCGAGCGTGACGCTGACTCCACCGCCGTTGGCCTCGATCAGGTCATCGAGCCCGTCGTCATCGAAGTCGCCGACGGCGAGCGAGCAATCGTCCGCGCACGTGGCGAGCGTCGCAACGCCATCCCCATCGTCATCGATTGCCGCGATATCGCCGACGGACCCGCCGAGCGCGTCGGTGCCCACGATGGCCACGCCGTCGATCCATTCCGCGCCGCCGTCCTCGTCCACGACGACGGCTGCACCGTCGGCAAACGTACCGCATGCGACGTGGGTTCCGCCGACGTCCACGGCGCCGACGCCATGGAGGCCAGCAACGTCATCGAGGGCGTACACGTAGAGCCGAATCACTCCGGCCGTCGCAACCAGGGCATACACGTCGTGATCGCAGATCGCGAGATCCAGCGGGTTTCCGTCCGCAGCCACAACCTGACGGCCCGGCGAGCGGAGCGTTTCATTGGCAGCGTCCGTTTCAGGGTCGCCGTAGTAGGCGACAAGATTAAGCGCAGCGTCATCCTGCGTATACAGCACGGAGTCGACGATGCCATCTCCTGTGAAATCACCGAACCAAGGGGTTCCGACCATGCCGAGATTGTAGGATACGCCGCCGGCGGACCGCACCTTCCAGGGCACCGTTTCATCGTTGTTCGTCTCGGGATCATCCTCCACAATCTCGCCCATGTATACCCGGACCCGGCCGCCGCCGAGGACGACGTCCGAAACACCGTCTTCCGTCACGTCACCGGCGGCCAGCCCCATAAGCTCCGGAAACCCGTCCGCTGCGGTAATGGAAAACGTCGCCACTTCGGACGACCAATCCGCGCGAAGAACGCGGCCGGGTTCCGAGAGTATTGCCTCCATCACGCCATCACCGGTGAGATCGGCGATGGCGATGGACAACGTGGCCGGCTTCGGCTCCAGCGTGGGGTAGAGGTTGTACTGGGTCGGGCTGGGCGAACCCGCCGTGACGACGACCGCCTGCCATCCCGAGCCGTCGGAAAGCGGCCCCGTCGCGATGACGTCCACGGAACCGTCGTCCGTGAGGTCCGTTGACGGGAGAAATCGACCGCCGACATCGAATCCGAGCGAATATTCCGACGTGGACGCCGACAACCATTCGCCTCCGATCAGCGCCCAACGGGGCAGATGGCCGTTCTCGGTCAACAGCGTGATCTCTGCAGAACCATCTCCGTCGTAATCCTGGCCGCTGGCCGCAAAAACCTGCTCGTCCACAGCGAGCCCCAGCGTCTGCTCAAACCCCCACACGCCGTCCCCGATGACCGGTGCGATGTTCGATGTTCCACCGTCACTCTCCGTGATGAGGATGTCGATTTTCGCGTCTCCATCGAGGTCCGTGGCGGTGCCGTAGATGAAACTGCCCGCCTTCGGCGTCCAGCCGGCTCCCCAAACCAGACCGCCGTCGGCGCGCCCGCGAAGGACGACAAAGTGCCCCTCCGACCAGACCAGCAGGTCGATCACGCCGTCTCCGTCCATGTTCGCGGCTTCAACCCCTTTCACGGGTTGCGGAAGGTCGAGCACGTGCACACACAGCGCGGTGCCGACGCGGCACCACCGAACTTCTCCCCCGCTTACCGTGACGATTCCCCCACCGGCCAGCGCGACCAACTCCGCGTCGGCCTCCGGATCGATCGCCGGAAAACCGAACTCACCCACCTCTCCCGCCACGGAAAAAGCCGTGCCAGCAGCGGTTTCCGTACCTAGCGTACCGGCCACCGACCACGCGCCGACCGTTCCCGCTTCGACGCGGGCCGTGGCCCAGCCGAGCGCATCCGGAACGACCGCGCCCTCTCCCAGCGTCGCATCGGAAGCCAGCACGATCGAGTCACTCGGCACGACGGCGCTCAACCCGTTCACCCCGTAGATCGGCAGGTCAACCGCGCCAACCCCCACATTCGACCCGAGGAACAACCCGGACACATCCGCCGACACCACGTCCAGAAGTGACTTCACCTCCGGCTCCGGTTGGCAGCCGTTGCACCCGGAAAGAGCAACGAGAATCACGGACGGAAGCCCAGCGAAAATACCGGTTCGGGCGTGCATGCGGACCCCTAGTAGAAGCTCACCCGCCCAACCTCATAGCCGTTGGGCGGGCGGTAAACGACGTTGGATACCCCGAACTCGTTGAGGCGAACGACGCCGATCGTCGGCGAGAACATCAGCCACGTCGAATCTCCCGGATCCCACGCGCAATCCGTTACATCCGTCAAACCGAGGTCTGAAACGGCGAGCGGCGACTCGTCTCCGGCTTTCAGGCGAGCCACCCCGAATATGGCGCCAAATGCCGAGCACGTGTGCGCCACGCCGCCGGGGCCGACGAACACGTTTGCCCGGCCGGGTGCGTAGTCAAAATCCACCACCTGTTCGGTCAGGCCGCTTTGCCAAGTGTACACGTCGGGCGAGCCTTCCTGAAGGTCAACGGCGTAGCCGACCTCCGGGGAGCCGCCGATGTACGCGAGATTTGAAACCTGCCCAGGGTCAAGCAGGCTGTACACGTGGCCGCCGGCGGGATCAACGGAGTAGACATCGGTGCCGACGGCAACGAGGACGTTGTTCTGAACGACGTCCACGTCACGCGCAACGTCCGCAAGCGAATCGGCGAGCACCGAAGAAGAACCATCCTCCTGCAGCAGGATGACGTCGTACCCGCTGACCAAAACGGCAACACCCGTGCGCGGATCGTATTCAAGCGCGCCACGATAGGCCCCGAAATCCACCCATTCCGCCACGAGATTCGTGCCGCTCGGTTCGTACAGACGCACGTGGCCTTCTCCCGGAGCAAGGAGCGAAACCGCCCACCCCCGAGCGGAGCCGACGGGCGTACCCGAATCGCCCCCGGTGTCCGCGTCGGCGTCCGTGTCCGCGTCCGCATCACCGCCGGACGCACACGGCATGTCCGCGGTGCATTGAACCGTAACGGACTCAAAAAGATGGCAACCAGGCGCGAGCAAAACGAAGATCACGGACCGCCTCTCCGACGATGGCGCCCCCACCATAGCAGGCACGGGGCCAGCGTGGCACCCCCACCCGTGCCGCAGGGGCCGCCCGGCGGCTCCGCGTCGGGATCGGGGAGGCGCGCACGGCCGGCGCCGAGCGCGCCATCCGCCGCCTCCCACGTGGCGCCGTCGCCAATCGCGGTCGCCATCAGGCGCTCCGCAGCCGCGTCCGGCGTCAGACGGGCCTCCGCGCCCATCAGCACCGCAAGCGCGCCAGCCACCGCCGGCGTCGCGGCCGACGTGCCGTAGAAACCCCGCATCCCGTACACCGTCGTGGAAATACCGTCCGGTCCTGCGATATCCGGCTTTGGTACCCCCGCCCGCGTCGGGCCGAGGGAAGAGAAGGACTCCGCCTCATTCGTTGCGTAGTCTCCGGCTCGCACTGCCCCTACGGTGAAGGCGCCTTCGTAGCTTGCGGGGTCCGCGAGCGATCCCGACGTTGCGCCGTACACCGTGCCGCCACGACCGTAGATGCCGACGCGCACGTTACGATCGCCGGACTTACGAAGAATCCGAAGGTAGTACCATCCCTTTTCCGCGCAATGCACCGACACACGCTCCACGGGGGCGCACGATTTCCCGTCAGCGTCCTGTTTGCCTTCGCTGCGGCCAACAATCGTTCCTTCGTCATCGAACGCGAGGATGTCGAGGTCCGTATCGCCACAGTTGGAAAATTGATCCCAGCTGACCGTGACGCCGTGGACGCCGGACGAGTAGTAGACCGGAAGATATTCCCCTCCCCACGGAAATTCCATCCGGTCATCCGCGTCAGAATCCACGAAATCGCCAGCCCAGTGCTCCGTCGCGTAGTTTCCCGCGCTGTTGACGAGCAAGACGCCGCCGTCGTTCATGCGTCCAGCCGCCGCGTTGAGCGGGCCCGTTCCGTCGTGGAATGAATTGTCGAAGAACGACATCGACATGCTGACGACATCGATGTCATTTCGCACGGCCCATGCCGATGCGTTCTCGAACGTCGTCGTGCCATTCACCCGGACAAGGTGCAGATCGGCGTCCGGGGCGATGTCGTGAATCACCTGCGCGCAGGCCACCCCGTGCGCCCCCTCCTCAAACGAAAATCTGGGTCGAATCGTGTCCATCGGCACATCGCACGAGCGGTGGGCCTCGCAATCGTGCGTCGTGACATCTCCCAGTTCGGCGGTTTGTACGGCTGCGTTGAACCACTGTACGTCAAACACCGCGACCTTGACGCCCGCCCCCCCCTCTCCGCGCGCGTGCCAAGGCTCAACTGCCATCGCCTCGATGGCCTCCTCCGCATCGTAATTATCCAGGGCGGGCGCCGTCTCAATGACGTATGGTACGTCCTCCGACGGGCGACCGATCACGACGCTGGCGTACGCGCTCGTCGCGATTGCGTCCGGCTGATCGGGCAGAAGGACGCGGTATCGATCCCATGCACCATCTTCAGGAAAATCCGCGGCGAACGCTAACGTTCCGATGAATGCCGCGGAGACGGCGAAGATCATCGCGACACGACGACGTGCTGGCGCGTGGCAACGTCGGGAAATTGGTCCTGCGTGCCGTCGGGCCACATCACGCTGACACCGACCGTACCTGCGTCCCCGAGCCCGAAATGCGCGATCGGAGGGCCGCCCGAAGCGAAGCCCTCTCCCCCGGCGGAAATCCATCGGTGCTGTGTCCGATCGCCGGCCACCACGTCCACTCTCGCCCCGACCGCCTGTCCGGTAAAACCAACCTCCAACCACGCCTGCTCGCCACATCGCGCGTGGTACACACGCGTCGGGCCCAGCACATCCCGCTTCACGAGGTCCAACCACCCATCCCGGTCAAGGTCTACCGCGAGCAGACCCCGCTCCGTGCCCGCATCGGCGACGCCCCAAGCATCGGCCTCCTCGTCGAAACTTCCATTCGCGGCCTGAACAAAAAGGGCATCGCGTTGGGCAAGCGGATTGCCGAGGCCCAACTCTGCGTGCAACTGCTCGCGAATTTCCGCCGGCATTTGTAACGCGCCGAATGCGACGGGGACATCGAGATCACCGTCATTATCGAGGTCGGCGAGCACGGTGCCCCATGCGACGTGTCGATCCTCGCCCACCGGCATGAACCCGCGCGCCGCGGCAGCGTCGAACCAACCACCGGGGCTGCTGATCTGGAGGGCGAGCTGATCCCAACTGCTGATGGCAAAGTCCGGAACGGCGTCATCATTCAGATCGCCGACGCCGAGGCCCATTCCATACATTGCGAGGTTGAACCCCACCTCTGCGCTGACATCCACAAAAGCCGATCCCGTCCAACGGAGCGCGAGATTCGGCACCGCAAACGGTCCGAAGTCATTGACGACGAACAGTAGCGGGGCCCCCGAGGCGTCTGGGTACCAACCGGCGGCCAACGTGTAGGCCGGACCGAGCAGAGAATCCGGCAATAGTGTGGAAACATCCTCAAACGTTCCATCTCCTCGGTTACGGTACAGTGCGTCCGGATGGCCCAACGGCATCCGCCCAGCGACCATGCCGTCGGCAAGCTCGTGGCCTTCGTAGTGCGCGTACGCGAACAGATCGAGATCACCGTCCGCGTCGTAGTCCGAAAACGTCCCGCCGATACCATGCCACGCCTGCCCTGCCACGCCAGCATCGGATTCGGAAAACACGCCACCGTCGTTGGTCCAGATCTGTTGGTCGCCGCCCTGATCTGCGACGAAGAGGTCGAAATCGCCGTCCCCATCGACATCGGCGGTGGAAGCACCGGTGGACCGATCGTCGAGGCGGCCCGCGGCGGGGAGGCGATCGTCCGCGTTTACCAACCCATCGGCGCTGCCGACGTAGAGCTGGTCCGGACCCGTGTTCGGCAAGAACAGGTCCAAAAAGCCGTCCGCGTCGAAGTCACCCACCGCCATTCCGCCGCCGTCGTATTGACCTCCCTCCGCGGGCTCCCCCGGCACAATCTCGCCGGGAAGCTCGACGCTATCGAAGCGAGCGAGGGCGCGCTCGTCGGGAGCGACGCATTCCACGACCCCGAATTCAACGAGCATCGCGGATGCAGAATCGCCCGCGGGCGGCGTGGCGGCCGGCGGCACACATCCGAGCAAAAGCCACACCATCACTGCGCATCATATCCGCTCCCTTACGATGCGGGTGGGAAACGGGGAGCGCGAGGTATGTTGGGGGAGAGGTTCCCATCCGCCCATCGGTCCGAACATTCGTGCCGCTCGTTTTCGCGTGGGCCACGCTCGCGGGCGGCTGCGGCACGGGCGAGGTGTGCGCAGGTGTTGCCGGGGTGCCGCGCGAGCAGTGTCTGGCGGACATCGCAATGAAGGTTCCACCTACGCAAATTCCCGCCCTGCTCGTGGCTTTGGACGCGATTCAGGACCCCATCGTTCGGGACGCGACCGTGCTCGGCTATGTCGAGGCTCACGGCGCCGCCATCAGCCGTCCCGACGGACTGAAGCTGTGCCAGCTCACGACGGGCTGGGCGAAGGGTCCGTGCGATCGCACGCTGCAGTCTCCGCACCTTCACCGCACGCCGTAACGGCCCGCCAACATCACGTTGCAAACCTGCGGTTGACGAGGTGGCGGGCGGCCGCGGTACGTTGACCGGGAGGGTTCCATGCGCCGCGTTGTCATCGCTCTACTCGCCGCCGTCCCGGTGCACGGCTTCGCCGCGCTCCCGGACGGGTACGCGCCGCCCGCCAGTCTCGCGCCGCTGATCAATACTCTGCAACCAGCCGTTGTAAACATTTCCGTGACCACGGACGTCCCGGCAAGGGACATGAGCCCGTTTCCGTGGCCGATGCCCCTCCCCCCCAGCATGTCCGAGCCGCATGAAGTGAAGGGAGAAGGCTCGGGATTCATCCTCTCCGCCGATGGCTACATCCTGACCAACAACCACGTCGTCGACAACGCCAAAGAGGTGAAGGTCACCCTCAGTGACGACCGCGTGTTCATCGCCCGGGTGATTGGGACGGACGAACGCACGGATATCGCGCTCGTGAAAATCGATTCGAAGGAGGCTCTTCCTCATGTTTCTCTGGGAAGCTCTCGGGACGCCGAGGTCGGGGACTTCGTGATCGTGATTGGGCAGCCTTTTGGGCTCTCGCATACGGTCACCAGCGGAATTATTTCGGCGAAAGGCCGGGTCATCGGCGCCGGCCCTTTCGACGACTTCATTCAGACGGATGCCAGCATCAATCCCGGCAACTCTGGCGGTCCCCTCTACAATGCCAGCGGAGAAGTGATCGGCATCAACGCGGCGATCAGTGCAAACGGACAGGGCATCGGTTTCGCGGTGCCGATCGACATGGTGAAGCCGATGATCGAGGAGTTGCGCACGACGGGAAGGGTGGCACGGGGCTGGATGGGCGTGCAACTCGCCGACCTTGACAAGGACGGCGCGGCCCAGCTTGGCGCGCCTACGGGGGGCGTCGCGGTGTCGCATGTCGGCCCCGACGTGCCCGGCCAGAAAGCCGGACTCGGTCCCGGAGACGTCATCACCGCGGTGGACGGAATGCCTGTCAAAGCTCCGGAAGATGTCATTCGAGCCATCGGAATGCATCGCCCCGGAGACAAAGTGAAGTTGGACGTTCTGCATGAGGGCAAGCCAAAAATCATCGAGGTCACGTTGGGGGAACGCCCGGTTGAGAAAGTGCTGGCGGCGTCTGCCCAACCGGCGCCGGTCCAGGACGGACTGAAGAAGATCGGAATTACGCTGGATGGAACGAAGGTGATCAGCGTCGCCGAGGGCAGTCCTGCCGCCGGAAAGCTGCGCGCCGGCGACGTCGTCGTCCAGGTCGGGAGCCTCAAGGTAAAAACCGCTGGAGAGCTTATGAAAGCGCTTGCCGAGGCCCGCGGGTTCGTCACCCTGTTCGTGACCCGAGACGGCGCGATGGTGTTCGTTCCGCTGCGATTCAGCGAATAGACTCCGAAGAATGGATGACCTCGCCCGGGGCTGGAGAGCGCGTCAGGGCGCACGGTGGCGCCCACGGAGCGCCGTCGTTCTGGCGGTGATCATCGCCGGAATCTGGGCCGCGCATGTGCAATCCGACGCGGACAGCGGCCGCGCGCGCCGCGCGACGGTCCTCATCGCGCCCATCCCTGGGATGATCTCTGTTCAACGCAGGGTATTAATGGGCGATGAGCCAGCCGCGGTAGCATTGGTCGCGGCCCGCGCCGAACATCCACTCGGCAAGATGAAGCCGGCCGAACTTCTGGCGCTCGCCGCGGCTACCGGCACTCTGCTCGGCTTGCCGCCCGACGGTGAGCACCGCGATCCTGCGGATCTCCTCGCCGGTCAGGAAACGCTTCGGCTTGCGATGGTTGCGTCGTGTGCCGATTGCGCGCC
This sequence comes from Klebsiella pneumoniae, assembly GCA_945861635.1. GTDB lineage: Bacteria > Myxococcota_A > UBA796 > UBA796 > SXON01 > CAMAWH01. Next base: position 177,492 of record CAMAWH010000001.1, read on the forward strand.
CGCGGCAGCGAACATGGTAGGCGCGATCGACGCTTTTGGCGCGCGGCCGACGTCAGCCGCCGTCGTCGCGGAGGCGATGGCGCGCGGCAGCGCACCCGGTGTGGATGCTTCGCCTCCGCTCGGGGAGGTCGGCGTCGCGATTCGCCGTGGAGGTACCCCGATATTGGACACGTGGACGACGCCCGGGGTCGCTGGATTCGCCGCATTGGAAGCCGCGCGCGCGGGCCGTGTCGATCTCGCCGCCGCGATTCGGGGCGTCGCGCGGGGCGAGGGCGGCGTTGGCCCCGCTGACCGCCTCGCCGCCGACGCTGCCCTTTCACGGATGGGGGCGGCGCGTTGACCGTGTGCGGCTATACTGGGAGCGAGGGCATGCGCGACTCCTTGTGAAGATCCTTCTTCTCAACCCGTCGATCCGGGCCGCCCAGTTTGGTCGGTTCGCCGCCCTCCTCGAACCGATGCCGTGCATCGGCATCGCCTACGTCGCCACCTTCCTTGCGCGCGCTGGTCACGACGTGCGAGTGTACGATGACTTCGCGGTTCGCGGCGGACATGCTGGGGTTCTCGCCGCTTTGGAGCGTTTTCGCCCCGATGCGTTCGGCGTTTCCGTCCTGACACCCGTCGCGACCGACTGCAAGCAGCTCCTCCGGCAGGTGCGGACGCGTTGCTCGGGCTTGCGCGTCTTCGCCGGCAACATCCACGCCGACCTCTTTCCCGATGAGTTTCTGGCGGACGGGATGGTGGATGCCATCATCCATGGCGAAGCCGAACAGACCACGGTCGATCTCGTCGCCGCATGGGAGCGCGGGGAGTCCGGGGCCGGCGTGCCGGGTGTCACGGTCGCAGGGAGTCCGGGGAAGGCGCGGGCGCTGGAAACCGACCTCGACGCCTACCCTTTTCCGGATTGGGGCCTTTTGCCGTACACGCGCTACGGGCTGCTCCCGCTCGGAACGATCCAGAAGCCGATCGTCGCCGTTGCGGCAAGCCGGGGCTGCCCATTTCACTGCACGTACTGTGCGCTGGAAAATCAAGGAAAAATCTATAGAAAACGTTCGATTTCCAACGTTTGCGATGAGATCGAATGGGACGTCCACCAGTTCGGCGTCAAGCAGATCGGCTTCATGGATCCTATCTTTCCGATGGGCCGGAAGCACGCGATTGAGTTTTCGCAGGAAATGATCCGGCGTGGCCTGCACGAGAAGGTGGTGTGGCTTTCTGAACTTCGCACCGATGTCGTTGACCGTGAGGCGCTGGAGTGGCTCCAAAAATCCGGCTGCCGTCGCCTGGTTTTCGGAATCGAGTCGGGGGTGGACAGCCTTCTCAAGACGGTGCACAAGCAGAACAACGTCGATCGAAGCCGAGAAACGATTCGTCACTGCCGAGAGGTAGGAATCACGACCGTTGGCCTGTTCATGATCGGGATGCCCGGCGAAACACCTTCGCAAACGCAGGAAACGATCGAGTACGCCTGTAGCCTCGACCTGGATTTCGCCAAATTTGCGATCACCGTGCCGTTTCCCGGCAGCGAACTGTACGTGCAAATGGTTAGAGATGGCCGATTGAACCGAACCGACTGGGAAAACTACACGACCTTCAACCCCGATCTCGAAAGGATCGTCGTCGCGAGTGAGGTGCAGTCACCGGCGCAGCTGCTCGAATCGCTCCGTGAAGCCACGTACCGCTTCTACATGCGCCCCCGCATGATTGCGCGGCAGCTGTTCAAGATTCGTTCGGTGGATGCCCGCCAGATGGCATCGGGCCTCTGGAGTGTGATGCCGGACCTGTCCCGGTTTCGCGGGGCAGCCGGAATCGGATAAGCGGCGCGGCATGATCGGAATCCCGCTCGCCCTGGTCAGCTCCGGTCTCACGGAATGGTGGATCCACAAGCATATCCTGCATGGTCAGGGCAAATCGAAGGCGTCGTTCTGGTCGTTCCACTTCCACGAACACCATTCCGCAGCGCGTCGCAACAACATGATCGACGAGGACTACCTCCGGTCCCCCTTTCGTTGGAACGCCCAGGGCAAAGAGGTGCTTGGCCTCTGCATGATCGGCGTGCCGATGGTCGCCCTCGCCCCGTTCATGCCGTTCTTCTCAGCGACGGCCGTGTTCATGGGCCTGCGGTACTACCGGCTGCACAAGCGCGCCCACCTCGACGCGGACTGGGCGCGTGAGCATCTGCCGTGGCACTACGACCACCACATGGGCGTCAATCAGGATTCCAACTGGGGCGTGACCGTCGAGTGGCCCGATCGCCTTTTGGGCACGCGGGAAAAATACGTCGGCACCGAACGCGAGGCCAAGGATTTGACACGCCGCCGTGCAAAGCTTGAACGGGACAAGGGAATTCGCTCGGGCGCGTGACGCGGCCTTGACGGGTCGGGTTGCCGGGCTAAACGGGCGCGCTTTCGAGGTCGCCATGTTCTCGCTCGTCCTGACCCTCCTCCTTGCCTGTGATCCCCCGCCGCCGCCGGTTCCCGGCGAGATCGAACGTACAGGAGAGGTGCTGACGCTCGTCAACGGGCAAAACGTCACACAGGGCATGCTGGACGCCGCCCTAAAGCAGCTACCGGCAAACGTGCGCGATCAGGTGGTTGCCCGCGGCCAGCTCGATCAGGTCAAGGAACAAATGATCATCGGTGAACTGCTTTATCAGGAAGCGCTGAAACAGAAAATCAACGAGAAGCCGGAGGTCAAGACGGGCTTGGCAATGGCGGCGCGGAACGCCCTTGCCAGTGCGCTGCTGGATCAGACCATCGAAGCGCGCTCCACGGATGACGCGATCAAGAAATATTATGATGAGCATCTTGTACAGTTTGCACGCCCGCAAGTCAAGGCCCGCCACATCCTCGTCAAGGAGAAGGCCGAGGCGGAAGCCATTCTCGCGGACCTGAAGGCCGGCGGAGATTTCGCCAAACTCGCCATCGAGAAAAGCACGGACAAAGGCAGCGGCAAAGACGGCGGAGAGCTGGGCTGGTTTGAAAAGCAGAAAATGGTCCCAGAATTCGCGGCCGCGGCGTTTGCGGCGGCGGCGGGTGACACCGTCGGGCCAATCGAGACGAAATACGGGTTCCACATCATCAACGTCGAAGAGAAGCGGGAAAGCGTGCCGCTCGACGAGGCGGCGAAGTCCATCAAGGACAAACTGCGCAATGAAATCGTCCAGGCCTACATCGACGAGTTGAAGAAAGCGGCGACGATCACGACGCCGACGGCCACAGGCGATGGGAAGGCCGCAGGCGATGGGCTCGGCGGCGCAACCGTCGCCCCGGCGGCGCTCCAGACCGACGGAAAGGCCAGCACACCGGACGCGCCGAAGTAAGTCATGTGGGCGGTCATCCTCGGCGCTTCCTCCGGGTTCGGCGCCGCCGCCGCCCGCGCTTTTGCCCGTGAGGGCTACAACATCGTCGGGGTTCACCTCGATCGCCGGAACACACAGTCCGCAGTGGATGCGCTCGCCGCCGACGTCCGTGCCTCCGGTCGCCAACTCCGCTTGTTCAACATCAACGCCGCGGATGACGAGCGCCGCGCAGAAGTCATCGCCGCCATGCAGGCGGACATTCCGACGGGGGGCGTGCGGGTTCTCCTCCATTCGCTTGCGTTTGGCACGCTGGCGCCGCTGGTCGGCGGCAAGGCGGTGACGCGGAAGCAGCTCGAAATGACGGTCGATGTGATGGGAAACTCGCTCGTGTATTGGACCCAGGATCTGGTTTCGACGGGCCTGATCGGGCAAGGCGGGCGGATTTTCGCGATGACGTCGTCGGGGTCCCACATGGCCTGGACGAGCTACGGCCCTGTTAGCGCCGCAAAATCCGCCTTGGAGGCGCACTGTCGACAGCTCGCCGTCGAACTGGCGCCGCTCGGCATCACAACAAACGCCGTGCTCGCGGGCGTCACGCGCACCGCGGCGCTGGACAAGATCCCAGGCAGCGAGGCGCTGATCGAGAAGGCCATCGCGCGGAATCCGCACAAGCGGCTCACGACGCCGGACGACGTGGCGGCATGTCTCGTGGACCTGGCGCGGCCCGGCACGCATTGGCTGAACGGTAACGTTCTGCGTATCGATGGGGGCGAGGATATCTCTGGATGATCGTGCTCTTGCTGGCATGCACGGCGGTGGACGAAGCGCGAACGGGCGCGGACGCTGCCGACGACAGCGACTCCGGAACGGAAATTCACCCGGCAGAGTTGGAGGACGTGTTGGCGCGCCTGCGGAAGGATCGCGACGGCACAATACTGGACGTCGCGAATACGCTTGGCTGGCCGCTATCCGTGGAAGGCGGCCGATTGTTTGTCGCTTCCGGCGCCAGGACCACGGAACTCGCCGGTGACTTCGATGGCTGGGCGGGCGCCGAAATGCAACCAGAAGACGATTTTTCCTGGGCGGTCGTCGATGCGACCGGCGGCTACAAATTTGTCCGCCGGTCGACCTACGAGGCCGATCCGTGGTCACGCGCCTACACCACCGACGAATTCGGAGAATTGAGCCTTTCCGGTCCGGCGGAACCCCATCTCGAACGCCTATTTTCCGTCGGAAACGACGACATGGTTGCGCGGACGATCCGGGCGTGGATTCCGACCGCGCCTACCCGCACGCTGTATGTCCATGACGGCCAGAATCTGTTCGACCCCTCCGCCATGTGGGGCGGCTGGCACCTCCAGGACTCCGCTCCCACGGACATCTTGCTGGTGGGCATCGACAACACGGCCGACCGCATGGAGGAGTACACGCACGTTTCCGACACGCTCGACGGCGACGTGGTTGGCGGACGGGGAGACGAATACGCATCGTTTGTTTCCGATACCGTGCGCCCGCTCGTGCAAGGCACTTGGGGCGAGCCCGGACCGGTGGGAACCATGGGATCCTCGCTCGGGGGGTTGATCAGTTTTCACATCGCCCATCGCCAGCCTGAAGAATGGGCTTTTGCAGCCAGCTTGTCAGGGACGATGGGGTGGGGATCGATAGGCGCCGAGCACGAGACGATGATTCAACGGTACGCCGCCGCGGACCACGGCTCGGCGGTGCTCTATTTGGACAGCGGCGGGGACGGGGACTGCTACGACACCGATGGCGACGGCACGAACGACGACAACGACGACGCCGGTGACAACTACTGCGAAAATATTCAACTCCGCGAGACGCTTGCTGGTGTTGGCTACACCTACGACGTCGATCTGTTTCACTGGTGGGAACCGAACGCCGAACACAATGAAATGGCGTGGGCCGAGAGGGTATTTCGGCCGATGGATATCTTCGACGCGTTGTGACGATTCACGCCTTGAGGTGAAAGCGAAAAATCGCGCCGCCGCCCTCGGGGGAATCCACCCAGATGCGGCCGCCGTGGCGCTCGGCAACCCGACGGCAAACGGCAAGTCCAACGCCGGTTCCCAACACGGTCGCGCCGCGCCCGCCCCGCTGGAACATCGAGAAAATACGGTGCACGTCCTGCCCGGCGACGCCAACCCCGTTGTCAGCCACCGAAAACACCCAACCGCCGTCGGCGGCCTGGGCAGTGACGAGCACGTAGGGCGGAAGCAGCCCGCGAAATTTCAAGGCGTTATCCAGCAAGTTGCGGAACAATTGCCCGAGCTGCGACGCGTTGCCCTTCACCACGGGCAGCGGGCCGCGTTCCACGACCGCGGCCGCCGAAGAGATAGCGAGCGAGAGATCCGCAAGGGCGTTGTCAAAAATCTCGGCCGTGTCCACGGGCGCGAACGGCCCCGCCGCCCGCTCTCCGCGCACGTCGGCGAGAAGATCATCGATCATCGTGTTCATGCGATGAACGGCGCCTTGCGCACGAACCGCGAAATCCGCCGCTCGCGCTGATTCCTCTCCCATCGTCGCAATCAATTCGAGATATCCGGCGACGACATGTAGCGGCTGGCGCATGTCGTGGGACAGCATCGACGCGAATTGCGCCAATTCCCCGTTGGTTCGTCGCAGCTCGGCCACATGCTCCGCCAGGAGCCGCCGCGTTCGGTGGCGCTCCATCGCATAGCGAATCGCCCGCTCCAGCATGGCGGGGTCCAGCCTGCCCTTGACAAGAAAATCGACGGCACCCGCCCCCATCGCCGACAAATCGGCGTCCCTGTCTCCCTGTGCCGTCAGCACGATGCAGGGTCCGTCGCACCCGCGTTGTGCGGCCGCCCTCACCACGTCCGCGCCCGAATCCGCACCGGCATCCCCGCTCAAGATGAAGTCGACGAGGTAGACATCATGGGCGTTTGCGGCCATTCGCTCCACGGCTCGCCCCGCCTCCGCGACCCATTCGACTTCACATTCGATGCCCGGAATGCGCCCGAGTTGGCGGGCTGTGAGGAGAAATTCATCCTCAACGTCATCCACCACAAGGACGCGGATTGGAGGGGCCACCACCGAACGCTATCACACCCTTCAGTACAGGCCGGGGACGAAGCGTCGCGTTCTTGCGAGGTAGTCCCTATACTGTTGCCCAAATGCGCCGATCAGGAGCGTCTCCTCTGCGCGTGCGCGAATGTCTCCCGTGATGGCCGTCACGACGATGCCACCCAGCGTGATGGCGTTGGGAAGAATCAGGAAACTGCCGAGCGACAGGAGCACGAGCGCTGTGTAAATCGGGTGTCGGACGATGCCGAACGGACCGCTGGTGCACAGCTCGTGGTCAGCGGTCAGTTCGGCGCGCAATCGCCATGACCGGAACACCATCAGCGTCCACAAGGAAAGCACCATCCCTGCAGCGATAACGGCCATGCCCGCGGCGACATTGAACGGGAACAACGTCCACAGCGGGCCGCCGAACGCTCCGTACCCGATACCGAAGTACATGATGCCGATGCCCAGGGTGTGGAGGCCTACCAAACCCCCGGGATTGGCGACCGCGTGCGCCGAGGGCCCATCCTGCGCTCTCCCGGTGGCCCGATCAAGACGCCCGCGGACGATGAACGGCGCCCAGAAAAGCAGGTGGAGGCCATAGATCAGAGCAGCCATCCGCCCCCCTATCGCGGCGCGGGGGGCGCTCCTTCCGGCTGCGCGGGCACGCGATTCCTGCGCTCCCGCCGCTCACCTCGGCGCCCCGCTCGCATGGCCTCCAGTTGGTGCCATTGGTCGAGCGTCACGATTTTCCGCGTCGTAAGCAGCAACTGCACACGGTTGCGCTTCAATTCACCGTCGGCGCCCAAAGCCATCTCCAAGGCCCTTCCCACGGCTTTCTCGTCGATGACGTCCGCCGACAGCAACGTTTTGAGTTCGAGTTCCGCCTTCTCTTTTTTCGCCTTCGCATCGATTCGCGCCACGTGCGATTCGTAGAATGCGGAACGGAGTTTCGCCTGCTGGTCGGCGTTCAACCCGATTTCGGAGGCGATCTCGTCGAAGTGGGAGGCGAACGCATCCTCAGCCTCGTCGTCGGCGCCGAAGTCCGCGGCGGCGTGCGGCGGCGGGGGAACGTTGGCGAGCACCGGAAGCGCGAGCAGGTGCAGCAGCGAGAGCGTCAGCATCACAGTTCTCCGTGGGTGAGGTCGAAATCGTCTTCGGCCAGCGGATCGGCGCCCGCAAACGGGTCGAGCAAGGCGACGACGTCGGCGCCGTACGGGTCGTCGACAACGCCAGCCACGTCCGCCGGTTCGTCGAAGTCAAGACCGGCGAGCGCCAGCAGGTCCGGATCGGTCGGACGTTGGCCCGCATCGGCCGATTCGGCCGCCGCGTCCGGACGCGGCATCGTCGTCACCGCAAACAGCAACGCGGCCAGTCCGGCCGCAACCGACACGATGTTGCCCGCGACACGGACCCGATGCCGCGCCCGCAGCTCACTCACCGCCGGCACCCTGCCGAAAATAGGAATCAACAGACTGCCGCCCGGCTGGCGCAGCGCAGCCGTCAAGTCAGCACACCGCGAGCAGCGCGAAAGGTGCTCGGCGTCAGGCTGCGTTGCAGACGCCAGCGCCTCGATCGTCCCAACACAATCCGCAGGAAGATCGCTATCCATGTCGGGCCTCCAAGCGGCGCCGCACCGTCGTGAGCGCTCGGGAAAGGTGGGTTTTGACGGTGTCGGGCCGCATGTTCAGGGCCTCCCCGATTTCGGTTGTCGTCAAACCCTCGCCGAAGCGCAGCGCGAAGCACGCGCGCTGCTGCGGCGGCAGGCGCGCGACCAGCGCCCGAATCCGCGCAGCATCCACCAGGTCGGGCGTTTCCGGCGCCGCAAGCTCGGGCGTGGCCGCGCCGAAGGGCAACCAGCGCCGCAGCGAACGCCAGCGCATGGCCCGAAGGCACTCGCGCGCAACGATGGCACGCAACCATCCCCGCAAGGCTGCGGGATCGCGCACCGCTGCGCGGGACCGCCACGCCCGCAGCCACGCCTCCTGCAGCGCGTCTGCCGCATCTTCGGGCGCACCAAGCATGTGAATCGCTAATCCGCGCATCGCCGGCGCCGAGTCCTCGAGCACCCGATGGAACGCCTCGTCGGCAAGCCGAACGGAGTCGGGACGGGTTTCGGTCAGCGCCATGTCCATCGCAGTCTATGACCGCGGTGCCGTCCTACGGGGGGACACGAATTAAGCAAGCGGGTGCACCCGACTCGCCTGCGCCGCTGTTGCTTGAGGATTGCGCAAAATCTGCACGCGTGCGCCTCGGGGACTCCGCACCCGTCGCGTACGGTAGTGGCATGCGACGCTTCCTCCTTTGCCTCTCCCTCTTCGTGTTTGGTGTTGCCGCTGTGCCCGCGCCCGTGGCGTCGCTGCGTTGGGGTCCGTTCTACGACGGCGACGTCGAGGCGCAGCGATCGCTGGCCCGGGGCGTCGAGGACTGGGTAGACGAGGGGGTAACCGACAAAGCGTTCGCGACCGGGTCCGCACGATTCGACAACGAGTGGCATTTCGGCGCGATGATGATGGCCGCGATGGGCTTCGGTCAAACGGCGCTTGAGCATCCCGAGCTCACGCCGAAGCACGCCGCGCTGATGACGCGCTGCATCGACGATCTCCTTGCTCCCGAGGGTCACACGTTCGACACGGACGCGTGGGGCAAAGATCCGCTTGACGATCTGCAAGGAACATCCGGTCACATCGCGTTTCTCGGCTACGCGAACCTGGCGCTCTCGCTCGCCCGTCTCGTCGGTACCGATGCCGTACACGCGGGTTGGAATGATCGCCTGACGGCCGCCATCGCGCGGCGCTACGAGGCCCATCCTGGCACGCTTATCGAAACCTACCCCGGAGAAAGGTACCCCGTCGATAACGCCGCTGCCATCGCCGCGCTCGCCGTGTACGACCGCGCGACCGGTGCAAATCACCAGGCCATCATCCATCGATGGATCGCGACGGCCGCACGCCGGTGGGTAGACAAGCCGACCGGCATGCTTTTGCAATACATCCACCGCGATGGCAGCGGCGAGCCCCGAGGATCGGGCACGCTGCTTGCGGCGTACTTCCTCTCCTTCGCCGACGCGCGGTTCTCGGAAGGGCTGTTCGAGGCCGCGAAACGCAACCTCCACGGCAGCGTGCTCGGGTTCGAGGCCATGCGGGAGTTTCCACACGGGGTGGACCACCGCGGCGACATCGATTCCGGTCCATTGATTGCGGGTTTCGGCATTTCTCCAACCGGATTCGCGCTCGGGAGCGCACGAACATTCCAAGACCGGAATCTCTACGTCGGGATCGGCGCAACCGTCGAGGCGTTCGGTGCCCCCGTCACGGCGGACGGCGCGCTCCACTTCACCACCGGCGGGCCCCTCGGCGACGCCATCCTGTTCGCGATGCTGACCGCGCCGACGGGGCCGCTGTGAGGCGCGCGCTCGTCGTGTTGGCTGTCGCGCTCGTGGTCACCCAGGCGGCCCTGCTCTACTGGATGACGCAAGCGAACGTCGCGAGCGTGCTGTTGTCGCCAAGCGCGAGCGCACACCCCTCCGTCCTCGTTGGGGCCGCGATTTTCCTCACGTCACGTTTGTCACTCCTGCTCGTTCCCGGCCTGCTTTTCGCTGCATTGCCCAGGCCGGACTCGATTGGGCGCGCTCGTTGAATAATTTTCATTGATTACTAATCAGTCGTAGCATAGACTCCGGACATGGCCCGCTCCGAAGCGCATGAAGCACGCCGCGTCCAGCTCCTCGCCGTCGGGAAGCGCATCTTCTCGGCGCGTCCCTACGCGGCGGTATCCATCGAAGACATCGCCGCCGAGGCGGGAGTTTCCACTGGCCTCCTCTACCACTACTTCGGCAACAAACGCGGACTCTACGTCGCGAGCATTCGGTCATTTGGAGAGGTTCTCGTCGCCGCGATGATCTTCCCGGCGGGGGTGGCCCTGCCCGAGGCAACGCTCGCGGCACTCCACCGCTTTCATGCCTTCATCCAGCAGAATGAGGCGCTCTACCGGGGCGTCATGCGCGGAGGCGCCGCCGATGCCGAGGTGCACGCCATCGTGGAGCAGGTCCGCGCAAGCATCCTCGGGCGGATTCTTTTCGCGGCGGGGGTACAGCCGACGCCGACGCTGACGTTTCACCTGTACGGCTGGCTCGGGTACGTCGAATTTTCCTCGCTCCACTGGCTTGCCGAACAGGCAATCCCTCACGACGAAGTGATCGCGCTCCAGCTCGGTGCGCTCCCCCACGCACTGCTCACCGTTAAAGGTCGACCATGAGCCCATACTTCCTTGCTTTTCTCTCTCCTGCGCTCGTGCTGCTGGCTGCCGCGGTCGGTGGCCCCGCCGCCCTGCTTCCGCCGATCGTGCTTTTCGGACTCCTGCCGATCATCGACCAATGGCTACCGTTGAACCGACAGAATGCACTGGGTCCATCGACGTTGCGCTTTCTACCCATCGCCTACGTGCCCGTTCACATCGGCGTCCTGGCCTACGCATTGACCGCCATCGTCGGCGCAGAGTCCGTTCTTGTCGGTGCGCTACTGACTCTCTCCACCGGTATCGGCACCGCGTTGGCGATCAACGTGGCGCACGAGCTGATGCATCGTCCGGGCCGCAGCGAGCAGGCGTTGGCCGCTGTGATCATGGCCGCCGCCTCGTACACCCACTTTTGTGTGGAGCACGTGCATGGGCACCACAAAAACGTAGGTACCCGGCACGATCCCGCCACAGCTCGCCTCGGTGAGCCGCTCCATCGGTACCTGCCGCGGACGTTGGGGGGCGGGCTGCGGAGCGCGTGGCGCATCGAAGCCGCTCGCCCGATAGCCCGCAATCGAATGGTCCGGTTCGCGGCCGGGTACGCGCTGCTCGTCACCGGAATTCTCGTGGCCTTCGGACCCATGGGCCTCGCCGCGTTTCTCGGGCAGTCCGTCGTCGCGGTCCTCATGCTGGAGACGATCAATTACGTCGAACATTACGGCCTTGAACGTGAGGAGATCGCGCCCGGACGGCCGAAACGCGTGGCCCCGCATCACTCCTGGAATTCGGCGCATCGCGTCGCGAATTGGATGCTGTTCAACCTCGCGCGGCACTCGGACCATCACGCGTTCGCCGGCCGACCCTTTCGCGAGCTGAGGCACCACGACGACGTGCCCCAACTCCCGGCTTCGTACCCGGCAATGATGCTGCTGGCCATGGTGCCGACGCTCTGGTTCAGGGTCATGAATCCGCGCGTGGACGCCGCGCGACGAATGGCGGCCTGATCGACGAAATCTGTTCCCCGCCAAACGAGGCGCGATACCAGCAGAACGCGATGAACGTCCTCTTCCTCTCGCCTGCGTACCCCCCGGAGATGCGCGAGTTCACGCGCGGCCTTACCGAGGTTGGCGCTACTGTTTGGGCCGTCGGAGATCAAACGTCGGCCCACGTCGCTCACGACCTGCGCGGGTGGGTGGCCGCGTATCTTTCGGTGCCTCGCCTCCTCGAGGAGGCCGACGTGATCGCGCGGGTGCATCGCTGGCTGAACGGACGCGTGCCCGACCGGATTGAGACGAACTGGGAGCCGCTGACCCTCACGGCGGCGGCGTTGCGTGAGCGGCTGGGCGTTCCCGGAATGTCTAGGAAACAGGCGGATCTTTTTCGAGACAAGCCGTCGATGCGCGCGGCGGTCACCGCCGCCGGGCTGCGCGCGCCCCGCACGGCCCGCGTGCGCACGCGCGCGGAGTTGGCGGACGCCGCCCGTTTCACCGGGTTTCCACTCATCCTCAAGCCAGTCGCCGGCGCTGGAAGCGCCGACACCCATCGGGTCGACAACGAGGAGCAACTGGAGGCGCTGATTCGGCTGGTCGATCGCATGGAGTTGTCGTGTGAGGAGTTCGTCGTGGGTGACGAACTGACGTACGACACGATTTGCCTCGACGGCAGGCCCGTGTATGAAAGCGTCAGCTACTACATCCCGAATGTGCTGGACGCGCGGAAGCATGAATGGGTCAGCCCCATCACCATGACGGTACGCGATCTCGCCCATCCGGCCATCGCGGGCGGCATCGAGCTCGGACGTGGCGTCCTTTCCGCGCTGGGAATGGGGACGGGGTTCACCCACATGGAATGGTTCCGCAATGGCGATGGTGACGCGATCTTCGGAGAGATCGCCGCCCGCTCGCCGGGTGCGTGCATGGTGGATCTCATGAACTACTGTAGCGATATCGACCTGTTCCGCGAGTGGGCCCGCGTCGTCTGTCACGGGGAGTTTGCTGCCGATGCAACGCGTCGATACAATTCGGCGATCATCTTCAAGCGGGCGCAAGGTCAGGGGCGCATCCGCGGCAGCTCGGGACTCGACGCGTTTCGCGCACGCCATGGCCCGCATATTGTGCGGGAGGAGTTCCTTCGGCCAGGGGCAGAACGTCGTGACTGGAACCAGACGTTCCTCGCCGATGGACACATCGTGGTTCGCCATCCCGACCACGGCGTCGCGCGAGAAATGGCGGACGACGCAGCGCGGTCGATCGCCATTTATGCGGGGTAGGGGCGCGCACAAATGGAGCGCCACCCGGACAGGATACGTTGCCACGGATGCGCAGCGTTGGCTCGACGCGAACGAAGGGAATCGCGGCAGTACTCGGACTTGCTCTCCTCGGGGCAGCCCCCGCGGACGCCGTTCCGGCGCCGAAGCCGGAACGCTGCTTGCCGTTCAATCCGGACCCGGAGGATGGCGAGATGATCGCGCCGGACGGCCTGTCCTACGAACAAGTCCGTGGCGCGCTCAACCGCGTCATCCAGACCGCCCTGAAATGCGGACAGCCCACCGGAATGGGAGAGGTGCACCTCACGTTTGACTTGGTTGTGGGCTGTAACGGCATCGTGTCGAGCATCTCCGCCTCTGACGATGGCGGGGCGCCGGCGTCGTACGTCGGTTGCGTCCAGTCAGTGATCAAAAAAGCCGACTTCCCCGCGCACGACTACGGCGATGGGTTCCCGGTGACGTACCCGGTCAACGTTTCGTGGTAGCCGCTTACCGCAGCGCCGGAAACTCGAAGGGGTAGCGAACAATCGCCATTTTCCCATCCAACAAGGGTGGAAACGTCGTTTCACCCAAGAGGGACAGGACGCAGGCCTCGGTCACGTCGTCCCGGAGGCTCGTCGACTCGATCGTGGCTTCGGCTACGCGCCCCGATTCTTCAATCTTGAACTTCACGAGGACCTTGCCGCGCAACGTCGGTCGATGCTTCCGGCCGTCCGCGAAACAAGCGTCGATAGCTGGACGTTTGGCGGAGAGGGCCGCGTCCACCGCGCCCGTCGAAATCGCGCCGAGGACGATCGGCTTGGGAAGGATCGGCTCACCGCCGATACTACCGGGCGCGCCGACCTCTGGGGGCGTCACGCCGGGTTGTGAAGAAAAAACGCCGAGTTCTGGTGATTGGACGGCCACGTCCGCGGGCACTGCGCCCGGCGACGTCACTGGCGCTGCGCGATTCGCGGATGGCGACACCTCCTGCATTCCGCCGGAACATCCCGCGAGCACAGCGAGCGCAACGAGCATGCATCGGACTAACCGGACGGCCTCCACAGCGGCGGCGGAATCAGGCGCCCGCCTTCGTCCCCGTGGCCAACCCAAACAGCATGTGGTCCACGATGCGCGCGCCTACCTGCACTGCGTGCACGGCAGCGAATGCGGGAGACGCATGGCGGTACACCTCGCGAATCCCTTCGCGGGCGGACTCCTCGATGGCGCCGGTGTCGCTCCACACGTCGACGTCTTCCACGCTGACGTAGTCATCGACGCGGACGTCGATGGCGCCTGCGTTCCGGAGGAGCACGGCGAGATCTTCACGTAGGTAGAAGTTGCGACGCGCTTCGTTCCGGAGCCGAAGAATCTCGTAGTACTCCGCCCGATCGTCTCTCCCGTACGCGCAAAGGTGGATCAAAAGGACACGCCCGCCAGGCTTCAGCACCCGAACCATTTCCTTTACGGCAGCGGCATCGTCCATGAACTGAATGCCCTGGCGGCAAACCACACGGTCAAACGTGCCATCTTCGAAGGGCAGCGACTCCCCCGGCGTTACAACCAAGGCATCGACGTGCGCACGCGCCTGCTCAAACATCGCTTCCGTGATGTCGGCGCCCACTACCCGCGCAACCCTGCCCTTGAACACCTGAGCGACCTGACCCGTACCACAGGCGACATCGAGAATCACGTGCTCCGGACGGGTATCGAGCGCATTGAACGTCACGACGCCCAACGCGGCATCCCCGACCCAATGACTGGAGACGTTGTAGCGCGCCGCCCGTGCGGTGAAGTGACTGTGAACGAGGGGATCGATGGACACGGCGGCTCCGGACGGCGCGTTCTAGCCCGGATTCCCGCTCAGTGCCCTTCCTTCACGAGGTTGCGGTTCCACGCCGGAATCTCCACGACGATGTCTTGCAACCCGTCGGGAACGCACTGGCACGCGAGCCGAGACGTCGACTGGAGCGCCGGAGCGGTGTCCAGCATGTCCTCTTCCTCTTCCGACGGCTCGTTGGCCGAGGCGCCGCCCTTCCGGACGTAGACGTGGCACGTCGAACAGGCGCAGACCCCACCGCACGCATGGTCGACGTCGATTCCCAATTCCAACAACGACGCCAACAAGCTTCCCGGCTGTCCTGGCTCCGCATACGGAATTTTCGACGGATCGACGGTCACGACGATCGTCCCCACCGTGATGGTGTACGCGCGCGTCGGAAGCGGCGGCGCCACCGACTTCATGAAGGGATTTTTGCCGCTCATGAATCCACCATACCCAGTTGGCGTCCGACGTCATCTGCCTCGCGACCGGAGAGGGCCCGTGTCAGGTCGCGCTCGATGCGGCGCTGCGCAAATGGCGCCGTCGCGGCGTCCAACTCGTGCGAGAGATCACCGATGCGCGTGCGATCGTCTCCGGGAAGCGCCGTGCGCAGGCGCGCGGCAATGACCTCGATTTTTTCCAACTCGCCGTCGATGAGCAGCTCCCCGTCCGTCGTAAGCGCCTTCACCACGGCAGCGAGGATTCCCTCCGCTTCGACACGGGCTTCGATGAGCAGGCGCACATC
This sequence comes from Klebsiella pneumoniae, assembly GCA_945861635.1. Classification (GTDB taxonomy): domain Bacteria; phylum Myxococcota_A; class UBA796; order UBA796; family SXON01; genus CAMAWH01. The sequence goes on from CAMAWH010000001.1 coordinate 192,886, forward strand.
GACGTCCGTCTCCGCGTGGTCGATGCTGTCTTCGAGCATGCGCTCAATGTCCTCGTCGGTGAGGCCGTAGCTTGGCTTCACGTCGATCCGCGCTTCGATCCCCGTATGTTCTTCCTTCGCGCTGACGCGGAGGATGCCATCGGCGTCAACCGTAAACTCCACGCGCACACGCGGAACGCCGGCCGGCAACGGCGGCAAACCGCGCAGCACGAGCGTGGCCAACGAGCGATTATCCGCCGCCAACTCCCGATCTCCCTGCACAACGTGCAGGGAGATCGCCGTCTGACCGTCTACCTGCGTTGTAAAAGTGTGCGTTGCGTTCACCGGAAGCGTCGAACAGCGGGGAATGAACTTCTCGGTGACACCACCGAACATCTCCAACCCGAGCGAGAGCGGAATCACATCGAGGAGGAGCAGATCGCCGGCGAGCGCGGAGGAACCCGTCAGGATGTCCGCCTGCATTGCCGCGCCGAGCGCCACGACCTCGTCCGGATCGAGGTCACAGAAGGGCTCCCGCCCGAAAAGATCCGCCACGTAGCTCCGCACCAGCGGAACCCGCGTGGACCCGCCCACCAACACGACCGCCTCGATCCTGTCAGCGGTCAATCCAGCGTCTCGCAACGCTTGCCGACAGGACGCGCCCGTGCGCTCCACAATGGGTCGAATCAGCAGCTCGAATTCCGCACGTGTGACGGTTCTTCCTTCCTTTGTCGCCACCTGGTCCGTCGTGAGCGCACACTTGATCGCCTCGGCCAGCGCTACCAACGAGCGTGCGCTGGCGTCGTCGGCTGCATCGAGGCCGAACGTGGACGCCAGTGCCCGGTCGAAGTCGTCTCCGCCGAGATGGGTGTCCCCCGCCGTGGAGAGTACCTGGAAGACGCCATCGTTCAACTCCAGAACGGAGATGTCAAAGGTTCCTCCCCCAAGATCGTAGACAGCAAAGACGCCATCCTTCCGCTTGTCCAACCCGTAGGCAATCGCCGCCGCCGTGGGCTCGTTCAGCAGGCGCAAAACCTCGATACCGGCTATTCGCGCAGCGTCTTTCGTGGCCTGCCGCTGCGCGTCGTCGAAATACGCGGGCACCGTAATCACCGCTCCGCCCGGCTCGCCGAACAGACAGTCCACCGCCGTCGATCGGAGCACCCGAAGCACCTCCGCGCTGACTTCCACCGGCGTGACGGGAGCGTGCCCCTCGACGATAAACCGAACGAACTTGCTTTCCGACTCATCCATCGTGTAGCGAAACAGCGCGGCATCCGCGCGACACTCGGCTGGCGCGCGCCCCATGAAGCGTTTGACGCTGGTGAACGTGCGATGCGGATGGGAAGGCGCTTCCGCACGCGCAACGGCACCGACAACGACCGCGCCGTCGTCGTAGCGAACCGCGGACGGAAGCATGGACGCGCCGTCATCCACGCGCAGGCAGCGCGCGCGTCCGTCCATCACAACGGCCACGAGCGAATTTGTAGTGCCGAGGTCAATCCCGATGTTGGGCATCCTGCTCCTTTGCGAGGCCGGCCACGTACTTCAGTCGGGCCAGTCGGTCATCGACAAGCGCAAGGTCCCCGCGCCCATCTTCCCATTCGGTGAAAAGGGCATCGATTTCGGCGAGAATCTCGGCCCGCCGCACACCCGCCAGGGCGGCGATCGAACCTGGCCGATCCTCCTCCTGCTCACGCCAGTCAAACATCTCCTGAAGGAAGTCGGAATCCAGCCGCGGCCCGCCCTTGTCCGCTGGAAACGGGGAGCCGGTAGCCAGGAAACGCGCACGCTGCACGTCGTCCTTGAGGATGCGTCGGGCCTCGTTGAGCGCGGCCGTCCATTGCAACGACATCCGCCGCTCCACCGCCGGCCGGCCGGCGAACCGATCGGGATGCACCTGCCGCGCCAATGCCCGATACGCGGCCTCCATCGCCGGAAGATCGAGATGGTAGCGGCGGGGGAGCGCCAACAACGCGAACGGATCGGGCTGCGGCGGCGGTGGCTGCACGGCCCCACACCCCACGCAAACCGCGCCGGAAACGTGTTCGTGGCAGGTCCAACAGCGCATCACTCCCCTGCGGCCTCCCGTCGTTCAGACGGTGAAGCTCTCTCCACACGAACAGCTGGTTTTGGCGAGCGGATTGATGAACTCAAACCCCGTCTTCATCAGCTCCGACTTCCAATCGACGATCGTGCCGTTGATGAAGAGGTAGGACTTCCGGTCGACCACGACCTTCACCTTTTCACCGTCCGGGCCGAATTCAAAAACCTTGTCCTTCGGGTCGGCCGCCGCTGCGAAATCGACGAAGTACGACAGGCCCGAACAGCCGCCGCCGCGAATGCCGAGGCGAAAGACGTGATCGGGCGTCTGCCGCTTCATCGCCAGCTCCTTGATCCGCGTGATTGCGCGCTCGGTAAGCTCGACTGCCACGCTACTTCGAGGCCTCAGCCGCCACGCCGTCCGATACGACGGCGGCCTTCGCGGCGCGCTTCCGCTGGTAGTCGGCAATTGCGGCCTTGATCGCGTCTTCGGCAAGCACCGAACAGTGGATCTTCACCGGGGGAAGGTTCAGTTCCTCCGCGATCATGCTGTTCTCGATGCCCATCGCAAACGCAACGGTCTTGCCTTTGACCATTTCGGTGACGAGCGAGCTGGACGCGATTGCGGAGCCACATCCGAACGTCTTGAACTTGGCGTCCTCAATGATGCCGTCGTCACTGATCTTCAGCTGAAGCTTCATGACGTCGCCGCACGCCGGGGCGCCGACGAGGCCGGTACCGACATCGTCGTCGGCCTTGTTCATGGAGCCGACATTGCGTGGGTTTTCGTAGTGGTCGATGACTTTGTTGCTGTAGGCCATGGGGGGGTCCTCGAAAGTTGGGGGTTAGTGCGCGGTCCAGGAGATCGACTTCAGGTCGACGCCCTCCTTGACCAGTTCGTAGAGTGGGGACATTTCCCGCAGCCACCGCACCTTTTCGGTGATGAGCGTGACGGCGTAGTCGATTTCTTCCTTGGTGGTGAAACGGCCGATGCCGAAACGAATCGAGGTGTGGGCCAATTCCTCCTCCACGCCGAGCGCACGGAGCACATACGACGGCTCCAACGAGGCCGAAGTGCAGGCCGACCCGCTCGAAACGGCAAGATCCTTGATCGCCATCATCATCGCCTCGCCCTCACAGTACGCAAAGCTCACATTGAGGTTTCCGGGGAGGCGGTGCTCCCAGCTACCGTTGAGGTACAACTCGTCGATATTCGCCTGCAGCGACGCCCACAGGTAGTCCCGCAGGTCACGAATGCGATCGTTTTCCCCGTTCTCAAGGGCTTCCTTCGCGATCGCACATGCCGTACCGAAGCCGACGATCTGATGGACGGCATGGGTACCCGACCGAAGCCCGCGCTCCTGTCCACCACCGAACGCGATCGGCTCAAGACGAATCCGTGGACGTCCACGCCGAACGTACAGGGCTCCGATGCCCTTGGGACCATACATCTTGTGCGCAGAGATGCTGATGAGATCCACGTTCATGGCCGCGACATTGAACGGAATCTTTCCGATGCCCTGGACGGCGTCAGAGTGGAAGATGACGCCCTTCTCTCGGCAGATTGCGCCAATCGCCGCGATATCGCTCACGGAGCCGATTTCGTTATTGGCCCACATGATCGACACCAGAACAGTGTCGGGCCGAATCGCCTCACGTACGGACTGCGGGTCCACTCGTCCGTCCTTCTGGACAGGTAGATACGTTATTTCGAAGCCTTCCTTCTCCAAAGCATGACACGTGTCGAGCACCGCCTTGTGCTCAATGGCGTCCGTGACGATGTGCTTGCCCTTGTCCTTGTAGAAGTGCGCAACGCCCAGAATGGCAAGATTGTCACTTTCCGTGGCACCGGACGTAAACACGATTTCCTTCGGATCCGCCCCAATCAACGCGGCAACCTGTTCACGCGCAGCTTCCACGCCTTCTTGAGCGGCCCACCCGAACGCATGGTTGCGCGACCCAGCATTGCCAAAAGTCTCGGTCAGGTAGGGCAGCATCACGTCGACCACGCGCGGATCGCACCGCGTCGTCGCGTGATTGTCCAGATAGATTGGCATTTTGAGCGACATCAGTTCATTCCGCGTGAGAAGCGTGAGGGGCGAGCATGAGGGGCGATTGAATGGCCGCGACCAGCGCCGGGGCATCCACACCGGAATGCCCATCGATGGAACAGGAAGGGCAAGCCGCCTTTTCCGTGGCGGGTGCACAGGTACGGCACGTCGTCAAATAGACCAGCGACTCCGCCAGCTCGGCCTCCAACCCTTGAAGTCGCGAGAGCGCCTCCCGTGTTTCTTCCAGCTTCGCCGCGTAGAAATCGCGAAGTTCGTGCATCATGGCCGGGCCGGACTGCCGATCCCGCAGTTCGATGAGGAAGTCCTTGATTTCCGGCAGGGAGAAGCCCAACTCCTGAAGTCGCGAGATCCAGTGGATGCGCACCAGCGAGTCGGAGTCGTACAGCCGAAAGCCCCCCTTCGTCCGACCGACCGGCGTCAGCAGGCCGAGTTCCTCGTAGAAGTGAAGCGTGCGCGACGTCCGGCCGGACTTCTCCGACAGCTGCCCGATGCGCATCGTTTCTACGGACATGAAGCAAACCTCACGTGAACGTAAGAGTCATAGTCGTCGAAACGGGTGACGTCAACTGCCGAGCATCCACAGTCCACGGTCGGTGGGATGCCCTACGGGATCTCCACCCTCCCCCTCGACGGACAACCCGCGGCGCCTACGTCGGGTGCACTTCCCTGATCCAGGCATCGAGAAAAATAAGCGTCCATAGCTGGGCATCGACGCCCGGCTCGTCCAACCGCGCCACCAACCCGTCGATCGCGCCGGGAAGGAAAAGTTTGAGGGGATCTTCTTTGAGCTGCCGCACGCGCGACTCCAGAAACGCGCCCAACGGCCCGGCAAACCACCGCCGCCATGGCCCCGGAAGCACCCGTTTCGGGCGGTTCACCAGCGTGCGCGCCAGAACCGGACGCAGAAGCTCACGAAGCGGCCACTTCGTAATCGTGCCGGTGGCCGTGCCCCGCACCTTCCACGGCCCCGGTTGCGCCGCACACCAACCCACAAGATCGCGGTCGAGGAGGGGGGCGCGCAGGCCGACGTCCGCGAGCCCCGCCGCCGACCCCGTTCGCGTCAAGGCATCTTCCGGCATTCTTCCACGTAAATAGACGTGAAGGATCTCGTTGACGGGGTCGCTCACGACCTCCCGATAGAACGGCTCGAGGCACACCCGGCGAATCCCAGAGCGGACCCAGCCCGGATCGCGCATCACGGCCAAGCGAGACGCCCGATCGAAGCTGATCACTCCACCGATCAGGCGCGCGAGGCCGAACGGCACGCCGGGCTCGCCGAGCTCGGGTCGGCTGGAATGGAGCAGCGCCGCCAGCGCTGCGCGGGGGGGACCGGGGATGCGGCGCAACCATGTCGACAACCGCAATTGGGAAGCGAGGAGGCCGACCATCCGCCCGCCGAAAATCTCGTCCCCCCCGTCACCGGTCAGAACGACGTCGACGTGCTGACGCGCAGCACGCGCAAGCAGGAATTGCGGAATGGCGGCCGGGTCCGTAATCGGCTGGTCCGTGGCGCCGACCATCTCCTCGAAACCTGCGAGGAAACTGCCGCTGTCGACCCTGACCACCTCGTGCCGGGTCCGAAGAATCGTCGCCACCCGTCCGGCGTAGGGCGTCTCGTCGTCCTCACTGTCGGACACGCCGACGGTGAACGTGTGCACGGGACCAAGTCGCGAAGCGACCATCGTGATCGCCGAGGAATCCAGCCCGCCACTCAAAAATACGCCGACACGCTCCTTTCCACTTGCCCGGGCCGCCACCGCACGATTGAGACGCCGTTCCAACTCCGCCACGGCGTCTGCGTCGTCCGGCATCGCCGAATAGGGCGGCGCATATCGCAGTCGAAACCAGGGGAGTACGCGCGTTCCCGACGCGTCGTGCACCAATCGGTGACCCGCGGGCAGCGTGGACACGTCTCGAAGCAGCGTTCGCGGCGCATGAACGTACCGAAAAGACAGGTATTCCGCAAGGTTTTCCCGAGCAAGCTCGCGCGACACCCACGGCAGGCCGAGAAGCGGGCGCATGCGCGATGCAAACGCCACAGCGTTCCCGCCGTCTGAGGCGTAGAAAATCCGCCGAATTCCAAAGGGATCGCGTACCAGATGCAGCCGGTGCTCGCGCGCCTCCCAGATCGCCGCGACCCAGGCACCCTCGAAATGCGCGAGGCAATCCGGACCTTGCCGCGACCAGGCCTCCAGCAGGATCTCCGCCGCAGATTGCCCCGTCGCCGGGGCACGATCGAAGTGCCCGGCCACCACCACGGCCAGCTCCTCCGTGCGTGCGAGCGTGGACCGCGGCTTGGCGGACAGCACTGCGCCCTGCCCACCGTACGTGCTGCCTTCTGCCAATGCGCCCCGTTCCGCGTCCGACGGATTTTGGTTGAGACGATGAACCCCTGCGATGCCACCCATCGCTCCCGAACGTAGCGCGGTGCGCTATTCTCCGACGCCATGGCCCTGCGCATCCACGAGCTCCTGAAGTTCGCGATCGACCAAAAGGCGTCGGACATTCATTTCTCGTCGGGAGAAGTGCCCGCGATCCGCGCCGACGGCGAGATCCGGCGCCTCGATTGCCCCCCGCTCTCCTCGGACGACGCCAAGCGACTTGCGTACTCGATGATGCAGGAAAAGCATCGAACAACATATGAAAACAACCTGGAGACGGACTTCGCGCTGGCGTTCAAGGGGCTGGCCCGATTCCGCGTCAACGTCTACACCCAGACGCGCGGAATCGGCGTTGTCATGCGACAAATTCCGACCAAGGTGCTGTCCATGGAGGATCTGCGCCTTCCGCCCGTGTTCATGCGGATCGCGGGGTTCAAGCGGGGTTTGGTCCTCGTCACCGGCCCGACCGGTTCGGGCAAGTCGACCACGCTTGCCGCGATCATCGATTCGATCAACAAGAATCGCCCGGAGCACATTCTTACCATTGAAGATCCCGTCGAATTTGTGCACAAGCCCGTGAAGTGCATCATCAACCAGCGCGAGGTCGGTGCCGACACGAAATCGTTTTCTGCCGCGCTTCGAAGTGCACTTCGCGAAGATCCGGACGTCATTCTCGTCGGCGAGCTCCGGGATCTTGAGACCATCCAACTCGCCATCTCGGCGGCCGAAACCGGGCACCTCGTCTTCGGCACGCTCCACACCAATTCCGCACCGGAAACGGTCGATCGACTCATCGACGCCTTCCCGCACGAACAACAGCAGCAGGTCCGGACCATGTTGGCGTCCTCCCTGATGGCCGTCGTGAGTCAGGTGCTGATCCGGAAGGCCTACGAACCAGGCCGCGTCTGTGCGCAGGAGATCATGATCTGCAATAGCGCCATCCGGAATCTCATCCGGGAAAACAAGCTCTACCAGATTCCGTCGATCATGCAGGCGGGCAAGGCAGATGGTCAGGTCTTGATGGAGGTGTCCCTGAAGGAGCTCGCGCTGAAACGGACGATCTCGAAGGAGCAGGCGATGCAGATCTCGAACAATCCGAAGCTGTTCGACGATTTGGGAACCCAAGGGGCCGTCAGGCCCGGCAGCCCACGCTGATCCATGGCACAGGGCACGCTGGACATCACGCTCAACGGGGCCGCAGAAACGGTGTCGTCGGGCGCCACCATGGTTGATTTGCTTACGACGATTGGACTGCCATCCGAGGGCGTTGCCGTGGCCGTGAACGGTGCCGTCGTGCCGCGCGCGCTGCACGCACTCACGGCCATCGAAAATGGGGACCGAATCGAGGTGATCCGCGCGGTCGGTGGCGGGTAGCGAGCGCGTTTCGTCAGCGGTGACCAGCCCTGCGGAAGCGCAGCCTACAACTCCCGACGCCCTTCCAACGCACGTGCGAGCGAAACGCGGTCGGTAAACTCGATTTCCGTCCCGACACTCACGCCATGCGCCAGGCGAGTGACCCGCACCCCGAGCGGCTTGATCACCCGAGCCAGATACAGCGCCGTTGCCTCGCCTTCGACGTCGGGATCCGTGGCGAGGATGACCTCACGCACCCCATCTAGCCGGGCGAGAAGTTCCCGAATGCGGAGTTCATTCGGTCCGATTCCGTCGAGCGGCGAGATCGCGCCGTGCAGGACATGGTACCTGCCGCGGAACTCACCCGATCCATCGATCACCCCGACATCCTGCGGCCGTTCGACGACGCAAACCATCCCGCCATCCCGACGTTCATCCGCGCAACGACGGCACGGGGACGCCTCGGATAGGTCGCGGCACGTCGTGCACTCGGAAACCGTCGTTCGGAGCGTCGAAATTGCCTCCGCGAGCGACGTCGCGACGTCCGGTGGTTGGCGCAACAGCCAGTACGCATATCGAGTCGCCGTTTTTTCGCCAACACCGGGAAATCGGGCGAGCTGTTGGACGGCCCGGCGGAAGGGGTCCACCGTTTACAGCAGGCCGGGCGGCAGCCCGAACCGAGCCGCGATCGCCGCGAGATTCGATGCGACGGACGCCCGAGCCTTGCGACACGCGTCGTTTGTCGCGGCGCGAACGAGGTCCTCCAACAGCTCCTGGTCGGCCATCGCCCGCGGATCAATCCGCACGGAGAGCACCTCCATTGCGCCGTTCATGCGAACCACGACCAGGCTTCCCGCCGTACCCTCGACCTCGACTGTCTCGGATTCTGCCTTCAATGCGTCGATCTGTGCCTTCATCCCCCCGAGCATGCCGCCCAGACCTCCAAGCGCACCAAACGGATCAGTCATCACTCACCTCCGATTCAAGCGGCTCTGTATCGCCTCGCGGCGCACCGATCGCCTCGACCTCTTCGACGACGCCCGAAAACGCCGCCAGAAGCCGCTTCAGGCCGACGGACCGCTCTGCGGCGTGCTGGGCGGCGACCCTTGCCGCAGCATCGGCGTCGGTGCGACGCTCTCTCCCCGTTCGGCCGATGTCGTCCGCCACCTCGACTTCGAGGCGGCGAAATCCTGGAAAATTAAGCGCGAGGTCAAGCGTACCCAGCGCGTCTCGCACCTTTTGGCGCCACATTTCCTTCCGCACGATGATGACAATTGCGCCCTCTCCAAACGAACGCGGCGTCGCGTTGTCCGCGACCATCACCCGCTGCGCGTCGGGGAGTTGCGACATCGTTCGCGCCCACGACCGCCCCAGATCGAACGGCTCTACCGAAACGGTAACTTCTATCGGCCTAACCTCTACCTCTCCTCCTCCTTGCTGGCGGGGCCGGGCTCCCGAGCCCGACCGAGGCGCGCGGGAGGCGGGTTGACGCCGCCCCCGCGGAGCCGCCGCTCCATGTCAACCACCCTGTCCAGCAGCGCAGCGACTGGCTGGGCCGGCCGAACGGTCACCAAGCGCGCCACCGCCATCTCCAGCACCATGCGCGGTCGTGACGCGCGCGCCACCTGATCGTGGACTTCCAGGAGCACGGCAAACATCCGCGCAAGCTGTTCCGCCGAGACCCCATCCGCCAGCTTGATGAGCCGCTCCTTCTCTTCGTCGGGCACGTCGAGGTGCTTCCGGGCCCCTTCCGACAGGGCGACGAGGGCCGCGTTCCGAACCAATTCCAGCAACTCGGCCGTGAACTGTGCGACCTCGTACCCGTTTTCGTGGACCGCTTCGATGGCGTCGAGGCATTCTTCTGCGCGTCCGCTCAAGAGGCCGCCGAGCATGGAAAACAGCACCGCGCGATCCACGAGCCCAAGAATGTCGGCGACCTGCCCATCCGTCGGCTTACCGCCGCCGAAGCTGATCACCTGGTCAAGGAGGCTCTGGCTGTCCCTCATCGAGCCCTCTCCGCTGCGCGCGATCATTCGCAGAGAGGCATCACTGACCTCCACGCCCTCACTTTCGCAAATTTTTCGGAGGTGCGTAACGACGACCGACTGCGGGATGCGCTTGAAATCGAACCTCTGCACGCGCGAGAGGATGGTTTCCGGGATCTTGTTCACCTCGGTCGTGGCGAAGATGAATTTCACGTGCGCCGGCGGCTCCTCCAGCGTCTTGAGGAGCGCGTTGAACGCGCCCTTCGAGAGCATGTGAACCTCGTCGATGATGTAGACCTTGAACCGCGATGACGCCGGCAAATACCGGCAGCCGTCGCGAAGATCGCGGATATCATCCACGGAATTGTTGCTTGCGCCGTCAATTTCCATCACATCGGTGCTGTTGCCGGCGAGCACTTCGAGACACGACGAACACAGGCCACAGGGGGTAACGGTCGGGCCCTCCGCGCAATTCAGCGCCCGGGCCAGTGCGCGCGCCGCCGTCGTCTTGCCAACCCCGCGTGCCCCCGTGAAAAGGAAGGCGTGGTGAACGCGGCCACTCGCCAGCGAGTTCCGCAGCGTGCGCGTGACATGCGACTGTCCAGCCATCGAATCGAGCGTAAGCGGCCGATACTTGCGGGCGATGGCGATGTAGCCTTTCGCTTCAGCCATACGAACCTCCGGACACGGGTCGCATGTGCAGGGGTGATGGCCGGGCGCTCCCATGCCCCGGGGGGACCGACACCGTTGCTTCCGTTAGGACCTGGCGGGGTTCACGGCTCCCGGTCATGGGACCCGACCATCACCGCCGCACATGCGACGGAACATTAAACAGATGGCGGAGAGAGCGGGATTCGAACCCGCGGTACATTGCTGTACACACGATTTCCAGTCGTGCACCTTCGGCCACTCGGTCACCTCTCCTACTAAAAATATGGCGGAGAGGGTGGGATTCGAACCCACGGTAGGACAGGCCTACAGTAGATTTCGAGTCTACCGCCTTCGACCACTCGGCCACCTCTCCGCAAGAATCAGGGCCCCCGACTCCGAAGCGTTGCGAAGAACCCGCGCAGCAGCGCGGCGGACTCCGCTTCCAATACCCCGCCCGTGACCGGGAAGCGATGATTGAGCTTCGGATGCTGCGAGAGATCGCCCAGAGTGCCGCAAAATCCACCTTTCGGGTCAGGCGCCGCGAATACCGCCCGCTCGATGCGAGCCAGCACCATGGCACCGGCGCACATGGCGCACGGTTCAAGCGTCACGTAGAGCGTGCAGCCATCGAGGCGCCAATGCCCTCGCCGCGCCGCGGCCGCCCGGATGGCATTGACTTCCGCGTGCCCACAAGGATCATTCGCCGTTTCGCGCGTATTTCCCGCGGCCGCCAGCTCCGCACCGGCCGCGTCGACAATCACCGCGCCGATCGGAACTTCTCCCGCCGTACCGGCCAAACCCGCAACGTCCAGAGCACGTCGCATCCAAAGCAGATCTCTCTCAGAAAGGACCATGGAAAACCATCAAAGAGCACGCCCGTACGGGAACCCCACCCGAGCCCCCGCCCCTTATGACCCGAACCCCAACCCGTCAAACGTGAGGGCGCCGTGCCCGGTTACCTCTTCGCGATGACTTTTCGGGCTCGTGTACACGCCGCCGCGCGAAACTGGCTCTTGCAGCGGGTGGCGAACGCCCTGTGCGCCCGTCGGGAGGCATGGTCCGCGGTCGGGCACGACGTTACCGCGCTATCTCGGCGTATTTCTTTGCTTTCTGTGACGATCGAGGAGGCGTGCGCGCGCTTTGCCCCCCTCGACGGGCAGCTCACGGTCCACGCCGCCCACGCCCGCCACCCTGGGGTTCGCGCACTCTTTGCACGCCGGGGCCTTCCCCATTGCCCTGCCTGCGCGGTAGGAGCAGACGAGAGCCTCTCCGAAGCCGCCTTCGGCGAGGATTTCGATCTGAATGGGCTGATCGCGGAGATTCATGCGCTGGAGGGATCGTGATGCTTCTTGCTTGTTTGTTCGCTTTTGCCGGTTCGAAGGCACCGATACCGACCGGCACGCCGTGGCCAACGCCGGTGCCCATCGCAGTCGAGGACGGAACGACGGTTGCTGCGGACTGGGCATTGCCGGCAAACGCCACGAACGCCGTCGTGCTGGTCCACATGAATGGTCGCAACCGTCAAGATTGGAACGCCATCGCCAGCACTCTGGCCCGCAGCGGCGTCGGCGTGGTCACGCTGGATCTCCGTAAGCATGGTGCCAACGTCGTGGCCGGGTCCGGTGGCGAGGTGACGCCGGCTGACTACCTCGACATGCTGAAGGATGTGCGCGCGGCGGTGCAATTCATCGAGGGAAAGGGCGTAGAAAGGGTCATCCTCGTCGGGGCAGAGGTCGGTGCCAACCTTGCGGTGAACGTCGCAACGGAAGATCCGAAGGTGGTCGGCCTTGCGCTCCTTTCACCGGGCCTTGACTACAAGGGAATCATCGCGGCCGACGCCGTTACTCGGTACGGTAACCGCGCGCTCCTCATCGTCGTCAGCAACGAGGACGCCTACGCAGCCAAAAGCGCGCTTGTGCTCGACGGCACCGCCAAGGGCGAGCACGAGATCCACGTCCTCGAAAACGCAGGAAAGGGCACGAAGATGTTCAACCGCGAGCCCGCGCTCGAGGGCTTCGTCGTCGGCTGGATCTCGACGCATTGGAAAGCCGGCGTCGCGGCGAGGGCAACGCCAACCACCGTTGACATTCCCGTCGAGGGCAGCACGGTAAAAACGACCGGTCCCAGCCTGATCACGCCTTCTCCCTGACTAATAGCTGATGTCAACCTGAACGGGTACGCCTTCCCCGGGCGTCAACAGCGTCGTGTCCTTGGTCGTGATCGTATGCACCTCGCCAAGCTCGCGCAGTTTTTTCGCCAGCGCGTCCTCGTTGTACGTCGGAACGACGATGCGGATCGTTCGCAGATCGCCCTGGTTCATCAGATACGGCGCAATTTTCCTTCCGTTCTTGTCCTGCAGCTCCCCACCGAGCGAGGTGGCGATGGCCGCAAGCTGCTTGAGCACGCTCTCATCCTTCGCGCTGAGTTGGTATCGGATTGGGGCCGGGGAGTACAAGACCGGCGCCTCGGCGGAGGGTGTCGCAAGCTCCGCCTTCTTTTCCCATTCCGGCTGAAACGCCTCCTTCTCGACGTCACTCCGGTTCGCGCCGCCGCTGCCGTAGCTGCCCAATCCCTTTGAATTCCCCCCGCCGGTCGTCGTGGCGGATCCAGGGAGGTTCGAACCCCGCTGCGCCATCGCCTGTTTCTGCAGGGGGGCAGCGGCGAGTTTCTCCGTTGCTTCGTTGCCGAGCATGCCGTCCGCTCGGGGGGCGGACTTCGCCATGGCTTCATTCCGACCCGTGACCTCCAACGGGCTCGGCTCCGGTGCTGCGGCCGGCACCATCGTTGCCGGCGGCGCCGTCGTACGGGTCACGTCCGCCGCCGTTTCGGGCGTCAGGTCCGGCTTCTGGCTGACCCACGTGACGACGAAAAGCGCCGCTGCGGCAAGGAGAACAGCCTCCATCCGAACGTGCCGGGTGATCCGACGCCACCCGCTCGGCATCGGCTCCGCCTCGACGGCGCGCAGCACGCGCTCCGTGAAGCCTGCCGGCGGCTCGACGATGCCCTCCGCTCGCAAAAGCTCCACCGCATCGCGGAGGGCCTCGAATTCCTGACGCAGCCCGGGGTCCTGCGCCAGCGCGGACTCCACATCGCGAGCCTCACCTGAGGGCAACTCGCCATCGAGGTAGGCCGAAAGTCGGTTTCGGACAAAAAAAGCGTCCATCAGACGACGTCTCCCGCGACAACCTTTCGCGCCAGCTTGGCGGCCAGCTCCGTGCGCGCCCGGTGGATTCGACTTTTCACTGTTCCCCGAGGCAGGTCGAGAATTTCTGCGATCTCCTCGTAGGCCAGGTCCTCCACGTCTCGCAGGATGAGAATGTGCCGATGATCCTCGTCCAACGCAGCCAATGCCTCCGTGATGAGCGTTGTGGCCTCGCGTGCGTGCACCGTGTGATCGCTGGTCGCCGCGTGGTCTGCCAGCTGCCGCTCCGGCTCGTCCTCCTCACGCGGGCCGTCGATGCTCTCATGTCGTCCAAACCCCCGGCGCATGCGGTACAAACGCTTGTTGCGGCAGTGGTTGATCGCGACCTTGAACACGAATGTGGACAGCGACGCTTCCCCCCGGAAGGTCGGCAACGCCCGGAACAACGCGACGAAAACGTCTTGCGCGACTTCTTCGGCCACCTCCGACTCACCGAGCCAGCGGTAGCAGAGCGAATAGACGCGCGCCTGATATCGAACAACGATTTCGTCAAAAGCACGCCGTTCTCCCCCTACGAAACGTTCGACCAGTTCATTGTCTCCGTAGTTCGGCAGGCGCACGGCCACGCCAGCGCGAAATCCGACGGCGGCGATGAGCACGGCCAGCAAAGTCACCTCCACCCTCCGACCGCGAACGGGTAAAAAGGTTCCTGGCGGGGGGCGCTAATCCTCGTCCTCGTGGGGTTGGGCTTCCATTTTCACGCGCTCGCCCGTACGCACGGAGGTCTTGATCGAGTCCAGCGGCAGGCGTTTCAACGGAAAAATCGCCTTGCGGATCTTGGCACCACGGAACGTGACGCCGTCGAGATTCGCGTAGTCGAAGTCCGCCTCCTCCAGATTCGCATCCTCAAGCGACGCGTCCTTGAGGCTTGCGTTCCAGAAGCTCGCACCCGTCAGGTTCGCGCTTCGAAAGCTGCACTTCGACAAGTTGCTCTCTCCGAACTTGGCGTTGGTGAGGTCACAGCCGTCGAAAGCGATGCCGTTGAGATCGCACCCGCGGAAGTCGGCGTCCACAAAACTCTCTTTCTTCCTAATCATATCCGTCACCTGCTTCCGCGAGAGCGGGCGGCCGGCGGCAAAGTCGTCCCGGTCGGGATCGATGGCGATAGCGTCGGGATCGGTCGATTTGCGCTTGCTCACGTCGACACCATGGAGAATCGGGGGGCTGGGTTTTGGACCTCAAGGTCCGAGAGAAGCATCCGCGAAACCCCGGGCCCGGTGAAGGACTCGGTGTAGTGCACGCCGCCCGGATTCAGCGTATTCACTTCCACGACGCGATCACCGATCACGTCGATGCCGGCCAGCCAAACACCCTCCGAAAGCAGGTGCGGCGTCAGGCGGGCCGCGAGCGCATCATCCCCCGCGGTCACGGTGCAGGGCATAGGTTGTCCGCCCATTTTCAGGTTGTGGCGGAACTCGCCCGGCGCGCGCATGCGCAGATAGCCGCCGAGCACGCGACCCGCGTGCCAGAGCAGGCGTTTTTCACCAAGCACCGCCGCGGTCAAGTACTCCTGCACGATGACGTACCCGTCACCGGCCGCGATTGCCGCCTCCACGGCCTCATCGAGCGGGGCGCGGCGGCGGGATCGGACTATCGCAACCGCGCGCCCACCACAGGCCCGCGCCGGCTTGACGACGACGCCGGACTCGCAGCTACTGGCAAAGGTGTCGATGGCACAGCGCGACCGCGTCACGATCGTTCGGGGTCGAGGAACGTCGGCGAGCGTCGCGAGCCAGGACTTGTGCGAGATGCGCAACATCGAGTGGGGATCGTTGAGCACCCGCACGCCCGCCGCTGCCG
Source organism: Klebsiella pneumoniae (assembly GCA_945861635.1). Classification (GTDB taxonomy): domain Bacteria; phylum Myxococcota_A; class UBA796; order UBA796; family SXON01; genus CAMAWH01. Next base: position 208,352 of record CAMAWH010000001.1, read on the forward strand.
CGAGTTGCGCGACCGTCACGACGGCCGTGTCAATCGGGTTCATCCGTAAAAGCAGCACGTCCAGCCGGTCAACATCGATGCTTCGGCGCACCGCCGTTCGTCCGTTGAGCGACGCCGCCAGCGACTCTCTTGACGGCACGGATCCGCCGTCGAACGCATGCGCGCGACCACGGATGCGCCCTCCAACGTCAATCTCGAAATCCCACGGCTCGAAGAAACGGATCGCATGGCCCGCCTCGCACGCGGCATGGGCAATGTGGACCGTCGTGTGCGTCGGGGCGGCAGCAGCGGCGCTCGAGATGACGATGCCGATGCGCACACCCTCTCCTAATCCGCGCCTGATAGCATGTGCACATGGACGAGGTCCTCTCGCGCATTCCGAAGCTGCTGGCCGCGCGCTACCCGCTGCTGTGGCTGGTTTCCGCAGAGGAGGATCGCGTAGAACGCGGCCTCGAACGCCTTGCATTACAACACGACCTCCAGCTCCATCGCTGGCGGCGGACCACCGGACTGGTCGCACAGGGCGGGCTCGGCATTCTCGACACGGAGGACGCCGCGCGTGCGCTCGCCGCGGTCGCGACGATGGAGGCGCCCGCACTTTTTTTGTTCGAGGACATGGGCGATGCGCTGAACGATCCGCTGGTCGTGCGGCGCCTCCGCGATCTGGAACGCGAGTTGGGCTCGCGGAAACAGGCCGTCATCGTGCTCTCGCACCGTCTGCACATCCCGGCCGAGTTGGAAAAAGAAGTCGCGGTTCTCGACGTTCCGTTGCCCAATCGGAACGAGGTGGGTCGCCTGCTGGCATTGTTGCTGACGGCCCGCAAAATTGAATTGGAATCCGAATTGTTCGAACAGTTCGTCACGGCTTCCCTTGGGTTGACCGAAAAAGAAATCAAACGGGCATATGCGCGCGTGATGTTGGATGGTCGTAGTTTCGCGCCGGCCGACGTCGACCTGTTGTTGGAGGAAAAGGCGCGTCTGCTCCGAAAGTCACGCTTCCTCGAATTTGTCCAACCCAGCATCGGAATGCGGGACGTCGGTGGACTGGGAAATCTAAAGGCCTGGTTGGTCGAGCGCCAGACCGCATTTACGGAACGGGCGCGCGCGTACGGCCTGCCGGAACCGAAGGGGCTGTTTCTCCTCGGCGTGCAGGGGTGCGGCAAGTCGCTGGCCGCGAAAGCCGTCAGCGATCTCTGGCGGGTCCCGCTCTTGCGACTCGATGTCGCGGCACTGTTCGAAGGCAGCGCCGAGGAGGGCCTGCGTGACACCATCCGCATTGCGGAGAGTCTCGCGCCGACGGTGCTTTGGATCGATGAAATCGAAAAGGCGTTTTTAGGCGATACAGGTTCGAGTCGAGTTTTTGGCGCATTCCTCACGTGGATGCAGGAAAAGACGAAGGCCGTATTTGTGGTCGGAACGGCCAACGAAGTGCGTGGACTTCCGCCTGAGTTGCTCCGTAAAGGCCGCTTCGATGAAATCTTTTTCGTGGACCTGCCCAACGTCCATGAGCGTCTGGAAATCCTCGACATCCATATCCGCCGACACCGGCGTGATCGGGATCAATTCGACCTCCTTGCGGTTGCAGAGGAAACCGAACGCTACAGCGGCGCCGAGTTGGAACAACTCGTCATTTCTGCGATGTTCATGTCGTTTGCCGCGGGCCGGGAATTGGCGCAAATCGACCTGATGCGCGTTGCGCGTGACACGATTCCGCTCGCCGTCACGATGGACGATCGACTGAAGGAGCTTCGGGAATGGGCGCGACCGCGTGCGCGCCCGGCGAGCATCGATACGCGGCGCATTTCTTTCTTCGAGGATTGGGATTCATGAAGGTCGGCGTCATCGGTGCGGGGTCATGGGGCACGGCGCTTGCGATCCAACTCGCAAGAAATGGAAATACAACCACGATGTGGGACAGGGACGGCGCCAGGGCGCTACGGATGCAGGTCGAACGAGTCAACACGCGCTACCTCCCCGGTTTGGAGTTTCCGCCGGGCCTGACCGTAACCAACCAACTGGAAGGCGCTGTTCGGGGCGCCGAGCTGATTGTCGAGGCCGTCCCGAGCACCGCGATCCGGCCAGTGATCGCCGAGGTCAGCCGCCTCATCGCGCCGGGTGTGCCGGTCGTGTGCGCGACCAAAGGCATCGAGGTGGACACGCTCCTCACGATGGATGAGGTTCTTGCCGAACTTCTCCCGCCGGGGACCCCACTTGTCACCCTCGGTGGCCCCTCCTTTGCGAAAGAGGTCGCCATGGGGCTGCCGACGGCCGTCGTCGTCGCGAGCCGGCACGACGGTGGATGTCACGCCGCGGCAACGGCCCTTCACGGCGGATTTTTTCGCGTCTACCACTCCGATGACGTTGTAGGCGTCGAGGTGGGGGCGGCGCTGAAGAACGTGCTTGCCATCGCGTGCGGGGTCAGTGACGGCGCCGGACTCGGCACCAACGCCCGCGCTGCGCTGATCACGCGCGGGCTCACCGAAATGACCCGTGTGGCCGTTGCACGCGGCGGCCACCCGCTCACGATGATGGGACTCGCCGGCCTCGGCGACCTCGTGTTGACGTGCACCGGCGACCTTTCCCGCAATCGACGGGTAGGGTTGGGACTCGGGAAGGGTGGCACGCTTCGCCAGGTATTGGCGGACCTCGGGCAAGTCGCCGAGGGCGTGGTCACGGCACAAAGCGCGTGGCAACTCGCCCTGCGAGAGGGCGTGGAGATGCCGATCACCGAGCAGGTGTACCGCATGCTCTACGAGGACAAGCCTGTCTTCGAAGTCCTGCGCGACCTCGCAGGGCGTCCGCGCACCGCGGAACGCGGCTGACCACGGCGGAGCGCGCGCGCGCTTACCTTCTCGCCCAATTCAACCGTCGTAATCCGACCCGCATCAACGCAAGGGCGCCACTGCGGTTGCGACGGCGTCCGCCAGCTGTCGGATGGTATACGGCTTCTGGAGGAATCCCGACAAACCCTCGGGCATTCCCCGCCGCCGGGCATCGTATTCCGTGTATCCCGAGGACAAAATGACCGGCAGATCCGGGGCGAGCTCGCGCAGTACCCGGAACACCTCCTCACCGTCCATGACCGGCATCGTCCAATCGAGAAGCACCGCCATGATGTCCGCGCGGCGGGCGCGAAAAGCGACGACGCCAGCACCGCCATCGGCGGCCTCCAGAACATCGTAGCCGAGATGCTCCAACATCGCCCGGGCCGTGGCGCGAACCTCGCCCTCGTCGTCCACCAAAAGAATCAGGCCCCGACCGAGCTGGAGAACGCCGCCGCGGGCGGGCGCTGGGGCAGCCGTTCGCGCGCTCGCCGGCAGATAGACCGAAAACCGCGTGCCTTTTCCGGGCTCGCTCTCAATTCGGATGCCCCCCTTGTGGCCGCGAACAATTCCGAGCACGGCCGCCAATCCAAGTCCGCGCCCTTGAGATTTGGTGGTGAAAAAGGGATCGAATACCCGGAGCAGCGTCGTCGGGTCCATTCCCATGCCGTTGTCAAAGACCTCCAGAACTACGTATCGACCCGGTGCAACTCCCTCTACGCCAACGAGGCTGGGCCCCCCGCCGGCCTCAACGTCCTCGACACGCGAGGCGACCCGGACACTCCCGGCGGAGCCATGGATGGACTCGGACGCGTTCATCACGAGATTCATGACCACCTGTTGGAGTTGGGCGGGGTCCGCCTGAACGCAGGGCAATCGCGACGCGAGTTCCAAATGAAGTTGAACCTTTTTTGGGAGCGACGCCTCCAATAAATCGACGATTTCTTTTACTTGTGCCGACAAATCCAACGATTCCGCGCGAAAAGGCGCGCGGCCCGAATACGCCAACAGTTGCCGGGTGAGGTCGGCCGCGCGCTGGGCCGTTGCGACCAGATCGTCAATCGGCCCGCGGACCGGGCTGTTGTCGGGGAGACGTAACGACGCCAGGGACGCATTTCCCAGGATGACGGTGAGGAGGTTGTTGAAGTCATGCGCGATGCCACCGGCAAGCACGCCCAGACTTTCCAATTTCTGCACCTGCAAAAGCTGCGCCTGCATCCGCTCGTGCTCTTCCGCCGCGATTTTTCGCGCTGTGATATCGAGCATCACGCCCCGCAGCGCGACCGGTTTTCCTTCTGCATCGACAACAACCCGCGTGACGTCCTGAAGCCAGACCAACCGGCCATCGGCAGCCAATACGCGATATTCCATTTCGTGTCCGCGGGCGTCACGCACACCGCGCTCAGAGATGTCAACGACGCGGGCCCGATCCTCAGGGTGCAGCAGGGACCGCCAAAACCCGCGCTCCAACCACCGCCCGACGGGATATCCGAGGAGGGTTTCCGCGCGGTCGCTCACAAACGAGAACTCCGTTCCAAATGCTGGCGATTCCCAGACAATGGCGTCAATGCTCTGGACCAAATCCCGGAAACGTGCGCGGGCGGCCTCCGCCTCATCGCGCGCCCGCACCTGCTCCGTGATGTCCACCGCGTGCAACATCGTGCCGGTGATGACGCCGTGACCATCTCGCAGCGGTTTGTACACGAAATTGTACCAACCCTTCCGCATCCCATCCGACGCCTGATGAACAACCGGTGTTTCCCGACCAATATGGGGCACGCCGGTGGCGTACACCCCGTCCAGAATTTCGTACATTCCGGCCCGAGCCACGTCGGGTAGCGCTTCTCGGGCGGCCCTGCCCAGAATCGGACGCCCGCCCAACGCCTCCGTGTAGGCCTCATTCGCCATTTCAAAAACGTGGTCGGGGCCACGGCGGATAGCGATCATCGCTGGCGCCTGCATGATCAGCGACTGCATATTGGCCCGTGCCGTTTCCGCATCACGCCGCGCGCGCACCTGGTCGGTCACTTCGACGCCATGCAACCAGACCCCGGCCACCCCACCTGCAGCGTCACGCCACGGTGCGAGTAGGAAATTAAACCACCCCTCGACCAATACGCCGTCACACAAACGATCAATATCGACACGCTGCTCCGCCACGGAAACAGGAGCGCCCGTGGAAAACACCGCGTCGGCGAGTCTGAGAAATCCCTGCGCGGCGACTTCTGCCAGGCACTCGGCCGCGCGACGGCCGAGCAACTCGCGCGGGCCAGCGACCGCACGGAACTGATCATTGACGTACACGAACTCATGCGCCGGACCCATGGTCAGCGAAATGATCGCGGGTGCCATGTCCGCGAGCGAGAGGAGCGTGGACCGCTCGGCCCCCGCTCTCGTGCTCTCCGCAGCGGCGCGCGCGCGCGCCAGGGCCAATCCCTCGATGGCCGCGACGAGGGGCGCCTCCTCCGGCGAAGCGGAAACGGCGGCACACGCCGCGCGCACGCCATCCTCCTCCATCGTCGAGACTGCGATCGCCAGTGCCTGGAATCGTTCCAGCGTTGACGTTGGCAGCGGACGGAGCATGGAGAGGGAAGGATACACTGGTGCGATGGTTCCAGAGCGCCGCCTCCGCGAAGACCTCGTCCGGTTCGGACGCCTCTGCTACGAGCGCCACCTGCTGGTCGCGATGGACGGAAACCTTTCGGCGCGGATGCCGGACGGCGCAATCCTGTGCACCAAGGCGGGGTGTCACAAGGGCTTTCTCACAGACGACGATTTGGTCGTCATCGACCGCGCGGGCCGAAAGCTGCGCGGCGCGGGCAGCCCGACCAGCGAAATGGCGATGCATCTCGCCGCTTACGACGAACGGCGGGACGTGCATGCGGTGATTCACGCGCACCCGCCGGTGTCGATCGCGTTCACCATCGCGAACGTCTCGATGGCGCGCTGCATTCTGCCGGAGGTCGTCCTGACCCTCGGCGCGGTGCCCACCGTTCCCTACGAAACGACCGGCACCCAGCGGCTGGCGGAGCGCCTGCGTCCGTATTTGCGCGAGCACGACGCGGTCCTCATGGACACGCACGGCGCGGTGACGCTGGGGCCGAATTTACTCGACGCCTTCTGCAAGCTCGAAACGCTGGAGCACACGGCGCTCATCACGAAAACGGCCCGGGATCTCGGCGGCGCAAAGGAACTTCCGGCCGACGAGGCGGCCCGGCTGCGCTCGATGGGGCTCAAGCGCTACGGGGGCCCCCCCTCCGCGGTGGCCCGAGCGGACCAGCCTGGGGCCGATCTTCCGGCGGCATGCCTCGGTTGTTCCGGATGCGCCAATCCGACGCCTACCGGCATCGCTCCCCGGTCATCTCTGACGTTGGCGCGGGTCAGTGCCCAACCACTGCAGATGTCGGCGCTCGCGGAAGGCGCCATCGCCGCCGAAGTCCTCCGAGCCCTGTCGCGATAACGACCAGAATCGCCCCATTTAGGGGTACGCTGCGCTCGGAAGCGCCGCTCGCACATGCACATCCTCCGCCCGGATCCTCGCCGGGGCCATGCCCTGGAATCGCGTTCGCATCGACCTCGATGAGGACGCCCTCACCTCCAATGCGGGTGATGACGGCGAGCGCCGGACCCTCCCGCGCATCCTCCGTCCACTCCCCTGCGACGGCCCATCGGGTGGAAACAGGTCCGGAAAACGTGATTCCGTCCGCGTCCTCATACGGAATATAGAGCGACCCGAACAACTCGGGCATCTCCAGGTCGTCCAACTCGACTGGATCATAATATAGTGCATCCTCGCGCAAAACGTCCGCCCCCACGGCACCCGCCATATCCGCGACCAATTCTCCGAACTCGATGCCCGTTTCCGACGCGATTGCGTCCGGCCATTCTGCTGAACCGGCCGCGGCCCAAATATCGCGCATCCCATCCTCTCCCGTCTCGAATTGGGCGAGATAGGCGTTGAGCAGAAACATCCCATATTGATGATAATCGGTGAGCGACGTCACGCTTCGGTGGGGCGCCTCCGCATACCATTGAGAGGAATACGCGTACCAATTCAACGCGGGCCGGGACAACTCAACGCCCCATTCGGCCGAGGCTTCCCAATACCATGCCTCCGCCCCTCCGCTCCAATCACGCACGGCAAACTGGAGCGCGTGGTTGAATTCGTGCACCGCCACGTCCGGGGTAAATCCCGGATTGTTCGCTTCGTACTCCGGATTGACATACATCACTGGATATCCGGCTGGATACTCATCGCTGGTGAATACCGTCGTAAATCCCGTACCCGAAACGGTGGGATCCAAGATTACCCACAGAAGATATCGATCCGAACTGACCGGCATCGTCCAGCCATGTGCCGAAAAATAGGGCCATGACAGCTCAAGTTCTTCGCCTATCGCCACCGCCAGCTCACGATCAATGCTCCCGTCCGACCATTGGATCGAGAAATTGGTCGTGTCGTAATGGTGGGCGAGATCAGCCCCGTACAGCGACTTTCCGTCAACGCGCGGGTGCGGCTCGCCCCCCGGAGGTACGACCATGCGCACGTCATCGACCGGGACACGCCCGGAGAGCACGTCGAGGACATGCGCAAGCTGACAATCCATGGCGGGCATCCGTGGAAGGATAGCCCGACTCCGCGCAACTCAGCGATTCGGTTGGGGCGTCATCCGCAGGTACGGCTTGATCACGCGGTGGCCCTTGGGGAATCGGGCCGCGATCTCTGCAGGATCCTGAAGCGCCGGCACGATCACCACGTCGTCTCCATCCTTCCAGTTGGCCGGGGTGGCGACCTTGTGGTTGTCGGTCAGTTGGAGGGAGTCGAGGACACGGATCAGTTCATCGAAATTACGACCGGTGGACGCTGGGTAAGTCAGGAACGCACGCACCTTGCGGTTGGGGTCGATGAAGAACACCGACCGGACGGTAAACGTGTCCGCAGCGGCCGGTGGGATGAGGTCGTAGAGCAAGGCCACCGCACGATTCGCATCCCCGATGATGGGAAAGTTCGGCGCGATTCCCTGGGTTTCCTCGATGTCGGCGCTCCAGCGCACGTGGTCGGCGACGGAATCGACGCTGATCGCGATGGCCTTGGCGTTGCGTGCTTGGAGCGCCGGGAGAAGCCGGGCGGCTGCGGCCAATTCGGTGGTGCAGACCGGCGTAAAATCCTTCGGGTGCGAAAAGAAAATCACCCAGTTGGTGGCGGCCCACGCGTGGAACTGAAGGGTGCCGTGGGTGGTGTCGGCTGAAAAGTCAGGGGCGATACTGCCGATATGAAGGCTCATGGTGGACTCCGCGCGCGGTTGCTCGAGCCGCCTAACACCGTCGCTCTCGCGGCCGGCGACTTAGAAGGATACGCGATGACCACGCTACAAAACGCGCTCGTCCTGCCGTGCGGCACGACGCTCGCCAATCGCATCGCGAAATCCGCGATGAGCGAAGACATGGCCGACCCCGGGCAAATCCCTGGTGAACGCCTGTGGCGCGTGTACGAGCGGTGGGCGCACAGCGGCGCCGGCCTGCTGATCAGCGGAAACGTCATGGTGGACCGGCGCGCGCTCGGCGAACCGGGAAACGTCGTGATCGAGGACGATCGTGCGATGGATGCGTTCCGACGGTGGGCGGCGGCAGGGCAACTCGCGGGGGCGCAATTCTGGGTGCAGCTCAACCACCCAGGCCGGCAGAGTCCGCGCTTTTTGAGCCCGGAGCCGGTGGCGCCCTCTGCGGTTGGCATGCAAATCCCCGGGAAGATTTTCGCCACGCCCCGCGAATTGGCCCACGCGGACATCGAGGACATCGTGGGTCGTTTCGGCCGCGCCGCCGCCGTGTGCAAATCCGCAGGTTTCACGGGCGTACAGGTCCACGGCGCGCACGGTTACCTCGTCAGCCAATTTCTCTCCCCGCACACCAACCGACGCAACGACCCATGGGGAGGCGCGCTCCAAAACCGGATGCGTTTTCTCCTCGAAATTGTTCGTGCAATCCGTGCGGCGGTTGGTCCGGCATTTCCGGTCGCCGTAAAATTGAACTCGGCGGATTTCCAGCGCGGTGGATTTTCCGAGGACGAATCCATGGAGGTCGTCTCGGCGCTGGAAGCCGAAGGCATCGACCTCCTGGAGATCAGTGGTGGCACCTACGAAAAACCAGCGGTCACCGGAACGCTGGCCGACGTGCGTGCCAGCACGGTTGCGCGTGAAGCGTATTTTCTCGGGTACGCGCGCCGCGTTCGATCGCGCACCGGCTTGCCACTGATGCTGACCGGCGGATTCCGAACCCGCGCGGGAATGGAAGCCGCCGTGGCGGAGGGCGCCATCGATGTCGTCGGATTGGCGCGGCCCATGGCGCAGGAGCCGGACTTCCCCCGCCGCGTGCTGGCCGGGACGGTTGACGACAGTCAGGTGCAACCCCGGACGACAGGGAACCGCAAGCTCGACGGCTTGCTGGAGGTCGCTTGGTACAATCACCAGATCCACCGAATGGGGATAGCGTTGGACCCGGACCCGAAGGTCTGGCCGTGGACCGTTCTGGCGGGTGTGGCGTGGCGTGCGCTGACCGCCCGCGCGCGGTGAGGCATGCTGGACGGGCTGCCCCTGCCCCGCGTGCGGCTCCTCGCGGGGCCGACGCCGGTCCACTGCCTCCGGGAAAACCTATGGGTAAAACGGGAAGATTGCGCGGGCACCGGGCCGTACGGCGGCAACAAAATCCGGAAACTCGAATGGCTCCTCGGGCGAGTGCAGGCTGCAGGCGGCGACATTCTCACGACCGGTCCCGCCGGAAGTCACCACGTCCTCGCGACCTCGGTCTATGCCCGAAGCGTCGGCATGCGCGTGCGTGTGGTACTCTGGCCGGAGCGCGATAGCCCGCGCGTTCGCGAGACGCTCCGCGCCATCCACGCCGCAGCCGACGACGTACGCGTCGCCGCCAGCATCGTCGGTGTTCTTCCTGTTTGGAGCCGACAATATGCCGCCATGCGCATTTTCGGGGGTTTCCCCCCTGCCACACTACCGGCGGGCGGAAGTGACCCGGACGGGTGCCTCGGCTGGGTCGCCGGTGGCATGGAGATCGCCGCACAGGTCGATGCAGGCGCGATGCCCGCGCCCGCCAGAGTCTACGTTCCGGTGGGCACGGGCGGCACCGCAGCGGGGCTATGGATTGGCCTCGCGCTGGGTGGCCTGCGGACGGAATTGGTCGGCGTCGATGTCGGGGGGGCCAGGATTGGCGCGCGCGAGGTGACGTTTGCAGCCGAAGCCATGGTGCGCCTGCTCGCCGCGCGTGTCGCACGGAGGCTGGCGTCGTGGGGCATCGGCCGGGCAACGCCGGGGCCGCTGCGGATCGTCCGAAGGCCCGGATACGGTGTTGCGACCAGCGAGATTGACGAGGCCATGCACGCGGGCACCGCTCTCGGCCTTCCGATGGAGCCGACCTACACCGCAAAAGCGCTGTCGGTCGCGCTTGCGGAGGCAGGGGGGCTGTACGTCCACACCGCCAACGGACATCCGATGGGGCCGTTACTCACGAGCGCGCTCACCGACGTTCCGGACAGCCTCAGGTCACTGTTGCTGTAGGCACCGATTCGCGTTGTCCGGCGAAAAATACCCCGGCAATCCCAACAACGCCCAGTGCCGGCGCCCACCAGCCGTACTCGAGGGTAGGGCAAAGCACCGCAAGCGTCAGGGCCACGGCATTGTTCAGCACGTGTGTCAGCATCGACGCCCCGATCGAGCGGGTCCGCAACGCCAGCGCTCCCAGCAGGATGCCGAGTACGGCCGTCGGGATCACGCGAAAAAGTGAAAGGTGAAAGAAGCCAAACGCGAGTGCGGTCAAAAGGACCGAGGCCACCGCGCCGGTGTTCTTGCGGACCAGCCCCAAAAATGCGCCGCGAAACAGTAATTCCTCGCACAATCCCGGCAACACCGCGTACATCAACAGAATCTGCGCCAGCGGCCGGTCCACATCGATCATTCCGTCAAACAGCTCGGACGGCGTCGTCAGCAAGAAACCCTGCAACCACTGCGCAGTCAAACCGATTCCGGGGGCGCAAAGCCCTACGGCAGCGGCAAGACCGAGGTCACGGAGGCGCATTCGCCGCAACCCCAGCGTCTCTCGCATCGGCAGCCCGAAGTACGCCGGCGCCGCCAACGCCAGTGGAGCCAACAGCCCGAGCTGCGTGATGCCCATGCCCCAGAACGGATCCCAGGTCTGCGCGGCCTGCCCCACAAACCAGAGCAACGCCAAGCCGATCACATACACGATGGCGGCGTCGATCCGGTAATCGTTTCGCAGGCGACGCTGGGCCGGACCGCGCGCGCCAAGGACAACATCCTCCCTTCCCAACATTGCCGCAGCGGCCCAGAGCGCGCCACCGGCGTAAACCGTAGATGAAAGTCCACAAATGGCGAGTGGAAGGATGTCGACCCGACCCAAAAGCACCTCACGCAACGCCACGGAGAGGTTGGTGATTGGGAGCGCCGCGATGAACGGCGTGAACGACACCGACGGCGCCATCGACGCCCCGGCGGCGAGCGCGGGAAAGGCGAGCAACGGCATCGTCGCCACTTGGCCCGTTTTGAAATCCGGCACCCACGCGGCGACGAGGAGCAGGACGGCGGCCAAAACGACCGCCAGCGGGAGGAACAGGACGAGGGCGAAGATCACCGTCGGGAACGAGATGTCGATGTCGGTCAGCAGGCGCGCGCCGACCCACCCCGAAACCAGCGACAGCGCCGCTGTCGTCCAGGTGAGGAGCAGCACAAGTAGAAATTTTGCGAACAACACCTTACGACGATCGACGGCGGTGACGAGGAGCGTTTCCAGCGTGCCCCGCTCGCGCTCGCCGGTGACGAGATCGAGTGCCGTGTACACGCCGCCGAGCAGCATGGTGAAGACCAGAATGCCGGGCGCCGCGCGCGCCGCACCCTCACGGTGGCGCGCAGCCGGCGTCACCTCATCGACCTCCGTTACCCGAATCTCGGCTTTTTCATGCGCCGCCGCGCGCACGGCATCCACGATCTTCGCGCGCGCATCGCGCGACGGCGCCTCACGACTGTCGAACCAGATCTCCGTGGGCTCGCCCACCACCACCGCGGCGTTCACCCGCCCTTCCCGCACGGCGATCTCGCCGCCCGCCTCCACGCCCAACGGGATGGCCGTGACGCCGGCCGGAAGGTCGATTTCGCCGGCCACACCAACGACAACCCGCCGCGCCTCGGCCGCATCCTCCTGCCGTGCGGACAGGCTGACGCCGGCAGCGCCGAGGAGGGGGTACAGAAGCACGGGCACGCCCACCATCAAGGCGAGGGTCATCGGGTCGCGAAGGTGTTGCTTGGCCTCCGTGGCAACGAGCGTCCGAATCAACCCCGCACCAGCGCGAGGAAAACATCGCTCAGCCAGGTAGCGCCTGTGCGCGCGCGCAGCTCCGCCAACGTCCCGGTCGCGACGACCGCGCCGCGATGAATCACGACGAGGCGGTCACACAGGCGTTCTGCCTCCCCCATGATGTGCGTGGAATAAAGCACGCATTTTCCCTGCGATTTGGCGGTTTCGAGGAAAGAAAACACTTCTTCGGCCACCAAGACGTCCAGGCCACTGGTCGGCTCATCAAAGATCAGGACCGGCGGATCGTGCACAACCGCCCTTGCGATGCTGACTTTTTGTTTCATTCCCGTCGAAAGCCGATCACACGGAACGTGCGCGAACCGCGTGATGTCAAACCGCTCGATCAGCACATCGGCGCGCGACGGCGCATCCGCGACGCCCTGCAACCGCGCGATGTAGATCAGTACTTCACGAGGCGTCAGCCGGCCATATAGACCGGTGGAGGCCGAAAGATAGCCGATGGATCGACGCACGTTCGTCGCGTCCGCCGCGATGTCGTAGCCCGCAACGGTCGCGCGGCCGGAATCCGGGGAAATCAGCGTCGCGAGCATACGCATCGTGGTTGTTTTGCCCGCGCCGTTAGCACCGAGCAAGCCCACGATCTCCCCATTTGCAGCGTCAAAGGTGACGCCGTCGACGGCCGTGATTCGGCCGGCCTGAGGATCGGCAAACGTCTTGCGCAGAGCGTCTACGTGAATCATCGATAGCCTTCCCGGCCGGCGAGGCGCGCGCCGACCACGACGGCGAGTACGGCGATTCCAAGCAGCTCCGCGGTTACGATGATGGCGGGCCCGCCGACCTCGTGGCCAAGCAGCATCTCGCGCATCACCAAAACGGCATTTGCCAGCGGCACCCACTGCATGGCGCCGGTCAACTCCATCCGGGGGAGCATCGCCAGGGCCGCCAGCGACATGCCGACGGTTGCGACGGCGCTCGTCGTGTTCTGCGCCTGTTTGAAATCGCGCGTTGGCACCGCCGCCAACAGACACAACGCGGCGCCCGCGAACGACGCCACGGCCGCCATCGGAACGATCGTCAGCAGGCGCGCGGGCGGCAGTGTGAGCGGAACTTTCAACAGGACCAGCGTGTGCGTGATCGTCAGCGCAAGGGACAGAATGTTGGCGGCCAACGACGCGAGCGTGATCACCACGACGCTGCCAACCTTTCCAGCGAAGAATACCCAACGCGGCGCCGCCGTCAGCATCGAGGTTTCAAGCGTCCCGCGCTCCCGCTCCGCAATGACGGCTTCCACCGCCGGGTAAAGGCTGCCCAGCAAGCTCATCGTCACGATCAACCCAGGGAGTACCCCGGCGATGATGGCAAAAAGTTGCTCCTGCTTGGGCGCGATGTCGTGCGACTCAATTTTCGGTGTTTTTTCCAGTGCCGGACCCACCAGCGCACGCCCCCGCTCGGACATCGGGGAGGTCGAACGGTACGCCAGCGTCACGTCACGACCCGATTGTGTCAGGGTGACGTCTGCGCCCGCCTCAACGATGGCAACGGTATCGGGCAGCCGCGCGCGAAGGTCCGCCGGCGCAGAAACCGTCGGGCGCACGCCTTCCTCCGCGCCGACCAAGTACGCGCTGGCCTGACTGTAGAACCACAACAGGAACGGGTAGAAAAACAGCGGGAAAAGCAGGCTGAACAGCACCGTGTTGATGTCGCGGAGCGTCTCCCGCAATTCCTTTCCGAGCACGACCCAGAGCAGCATCGCCCGGAGTCTACAGGTCGCCGGTCGCAGCGAGCAGATCAATCGCAGCGAGGTCACGATTCATACGCTCCGAGACTTCGGCGGCGGCGGCGGCCCGCACGCCGAGGCGCGCGTCTTCGAGCTCCAGAAAAGTGATGACGCCGGCCGTGTAGGCCGCCTCCGCGATGCGCTGGTTCTCAACCGCTAGCGCGTGCTCCCGCCGCACGAGATCGAACGCTTCCGCGGAACGCGCACGCGCCTCCCAAAGCCTGCGGATCGACTCCGTTGCATCATCCGTTGCTTTTTCCACCGCATAGCGCGCCTGCCTCGCGACGCTGGCCGCTCCCCGCTCTTCCGCGAGGCGGAAACCACCGTCCCAAAGCGTCCAATTCGCCGTGAAGACGACCTGCCACATGTCGGGGGAATCGTTGAAACCCCCGCTGTTCTCGGTGTAGTTGTACGTGAAACGGCTGTCGAGAGAAGGCAACCAACCGAGGTCGGTGGCCAGCTTCTGCATCCGTGCGGCCTTGGCGCGATGTTGCGCGGCCGCAATCTCCGGGCGCTGGGCGGCGGCACGTTCTGACGCGGCGTCCACGCTGTCGTACGGCAACGCCCGCTCTGCCGGGAGTTCGATGGCGGAATCCGCAGAGAGGCCTGTCACTTTCGCAAACGCCGACTCCGCGATGACGACGCCCTCGTGGGCAGCCGCAACCTGACGTTTCGCCTTGGACTGGGCAATTTCGGCCTGAAGGTGCGCTGTGGGCGGCGCGAGTCCGATCTCCGTTTGCTTCTGTACGAGCGCCGCGTGTTTCCCTGCGTTCTCCGCGGCCTCACGCGCAACCAACTCCATGTCGCGCGTCACCGCCACGCTGTAGAAAGCGCGGGCGATGCCGGCGCGAATCTGGGTGCGGGCGGACGCCTCATCCTCCCGACTGGCCTTGACCGCTGCCTGCGCACCCTTGAGTAAAGGAAAGGCGGCGCCGCTGAAAATGGGTTGTATGACCGAAATATTTCCATCAAAATACTGCTTTTTCTGGAAAACAATCGCCTCGGCATCCGGAATGTTCAACGTGTCGCGGAGCTCGTCCGGAATCGTGATGAGCGCGTCCGGATCCCAGGAAATTTCCTTGTCGTTGATGGTGTAGTGGCCACCAAGCACAAGTTTCGGCTGCACCAACGCCCATGCCTTACCGGTCAACGTCTCTCCCTGCCGGGTGTTCTCGCGGACCATCGCAAGGTCCACGCTGTTCGACTCGGCGGAGGACCACGCCTCCTCCAGCGTGACAGCGAGCGCAAGGGAAGAAACGAGCAGCATCCGGGGCTCCGGTTAGACGGCTTGGAAGGATGCTCACGCTTCTGCCAATGGCAACCGCCCTCGCATCCGACGCGTGCGTACTCGCAACTACGACGCGCGTGCGCACCGACGATGGCGCTACGATCGCGCTGCACCACCATCCGGGCAAGGGGCATCCGGGCAAGGGGCATCCGGGCAAGGGGCATCCGGGCAACGGCGCGCCGGTCCTGCTTGTCCACGGGATTTCCTCGAACCACCGCTTTTTCGATCTCGACGAGGATCACGGGCTCGGCCCCTGGTTGGTCGCGCAGGGATTTGACGTTTGGATGCTGGATTTGCGCGGGCACGGCGATGCGGAGGTCGACATCGACGGAAACCGCCAGATCAGCGGATGGCGGGTAGACGACTACGGGAAACACGATGTTCCCGCTGCAATCGGATGGATTCGTCAGGTCACGGGGGCGCCGCAGGTGGCCTACGTCGGACACTCCATGGGCGGTATGGTGGCGGCCATCTACATGTCGGAATTCGGAGACGCAGCGCTCTCGCGGCTCGTGGTGATCGGCAGCCCGGTAACGTTTTCCATGGACGAACCGCTGGTTCCGCTCGCACAGGCTGGATTCGCTGCGGGCGGGGGCGCGCTGTGGTGGTTTGAGACGCCGATGTTCGCCGACGCCGCCGCCGTTCTCGGACCGTGGACGCCCGGTCGCCTGCAGGAAAAGCTCTACACACCTGCCCATATGACGCCCGACACGACCCGCGCCATGCTCCAAAGCGTGGTGTCGCCGATGTCTCGGGAGGAGATGCAGCAATTCGGGCGCATGATTCGTGACGAACGATTCCAAAGTTGGGATCGCAGCGTCGATTACCGCGAGTGCCTCCGCGCGCAGGATGTCCCGGCGCTCGTCATCGCGGGCGGCGCGGACCAAGTCGCGACGCGCGCCCACGTCGAGGACTACTACGAGGCGATGGGCGGACGGAAGGAATTCTATGTGGCGCCGGACTACGGCCATCTCGACATGGGGCTCGGCGAAAACGCGGACATGGAGATCTTCCCCAGGATCGCGGCTTGGCTGAGCGAATAGCGATGCGAAAGCCGTCGCCGCAGTAGCCGCGCCCGGGCCTACAACTTCGGAGCGCTGCCCTCGATCAGATCGTCATCCGACTGCGGAACGAACGGGGTTTCCGGCTTCCGCCCGCGCAGCATCCCGATGAGAAAAACGAGGATGCCGACCGGCGCCACGAGCACCGAAACGAACTGCGACGACGTGAGTCCATACCAATCCGTGCCCCGGATGGTGTCTCCGCGCATCGACTCGTTGATCGGGCGCCAAACGGCGTACAGCAGGAGCACGGCAGCGATCACGATTCCGTCAAACTTGCGAAAACGGTGCCAGATCACCGACGTGATGCCGAAGATGGCGAAGCACGCCAGCATCTCCCAGATCTGCGTCGGGTACACCACGATGTCGTTGTGGCCGACGCCCCGATGCGTCATTTCGGCGAGGTACGGAAACCCGTGGATCAACCAGATCTGGCCGCCCTTGAACGTCGTGGGCAACAGCGGCGTGGCCGCAGCGGGAAGATCGAAGGCCTTGCCATGGCAACAGCCGGCGAGGAAGCAGCCGATTCGTCCAAACGCCAGCCCCAGCATGACGGTCGGCGCCACCACGTCCGAAAGTTTCCAGCCGTCGATGCCCCGCGAGCGGCCGTACATCACGCCGCCGATTCCGGCGAGGATGAACCCGCCGTAGAACGCAAACCCCCCGTGTGAAAGCTGGAAGAACCATTCCGGGTGCGCGAAAAATTCTTTCGGCGTCGCCATGAGGAAGTGCATGAGGCGCGCGCCCACCAGGCCGAGAACAATGCTCAGCGCGTAGAATCCGACAAGTTTGTCCGGGTCGATGCCCACGCGTGCCGCCCGTCGATGAGACACGAGCACCGCCATGGAAAACGCCACGGTGATCATCAGTCCCCACGAATTGAACGGGACATCCGCGAAGTTGGTGTGCTGGGTGTAGAGCGTCGGCCACATGCGGAAACGTGTCTATCCGAGCAACCCACGGCGCGGACGAAATGTGAGGGGGGGGCTTGACGACGGACTGACCGACGTCCGTCGCCGACGTCCGTCACCCACCCGCCGAAAAATCGGCGTCTAACCGTTGGCACGGGACTTGAAAGGCGGCCAATCCAGCGGGAGCACGCACGTGACGATCGGAAGTCAATTTGAGTTTGTCGGTGCCGAGGACATCGCAGATGCCGAGCTGATCGGCCTGGTCATCGGCGCGGGGAAAACCGGAGCGGCGGTGCTGGCGCGGTTCGGCAGCCTTTCCGGGGTTGTGGCCGCGCCGATGGAGGAGATCGCGGCCGTCGGCGGCGTCGGAAAAGCGCGGGCCCTACGCCTGCACGCCGCGCTGGCGCTGGGGCGACGATCGACGCGAACCGCCGATGCCGGCGGCAGCCCCGTCCGCAGCTCCGATGAGGCGGCCCGTTGGTTTGTCGGACCGCTCGCCGCACTCGACCACGAAGAACTCCACGCCTTATACCTCGATCGACGCCACCGACCCATTGCGTACCGACGCCTGACCTCCGGCAGTGACGCCATGACGATCGTGGATCCTCGTCAGATCCTGCGCGTCGGCCTGGCCGCTCGGGCAAGTGCGTTCGTGCTCGCCCACAATCACCCGAGTGGCGACCCGGAACCCTCGATCGACGACATCCGCGCCACGCGACGCCTGCGCGACGCCGGCGATACCGTCGGCATCCCCCTGATCGACCATCTCGTCATCGCCGGTGGCATGTGGCGGCGCGTGGAGTAGCGTCGGTGGCATGTGGCGGCGCGTGCAGTAGCGTCGGCCGATTCGGTTGGGGCCGCGCGGCGCCAGAAAAGCTCAACCCCACGCTATCGCGCTGGCCACTTGTGTTCAAGCCCAAGCCGCCGCAGCTTGTACAGCAGCGAACTGCGTGGAATGCCAAGCAAACGCGCCGCTTCTGACCGGTTTCCCGACGTCTTCCGCATCGCGTCGTTCACCGCGTCACGCTCGGCCGTCACCACCGCGCCGACCATGTTGGGGCGCGAGGGTGCCCTCGGTTCCGCGAGTTCGAACGCGTTGAATGCGATGTGATTCGCCTCGATACGGGGTCCGCCCAGAACGAACGCGCGTGTGAGGACATTTCGCAACTCGCGCGCATTGCCTGGCCACGTGTACTCGGCGAGCGCCTCCAACGCGCCATCGCTCACGACGACACCCTCCCCAAGGCGAAGTGCAATCGCCCGGGCGATGATCGGAATGTCCTCCGGGCGCTCACGCAGCGCAGGCAACCGAACGGCGAGAACGGCCAGTCGGAAGTAAAGATCCGGTCGAAACCGGCGGTCTTTCACCTCCTCGGACAGAACCCGGTTCGTCGCCGCGACGACCCGCACGTCAGGAAACGTCGGCTCGGCGCCGCCCACGCGACGAATCTCGCCGGTTTCCAGCGCCCGAAGGAGCTTAACCTGCGCGTCCTCGGGCAGTTCCCCGATTTCGTCGAGGAACAAGGTGCCGCCATCGGCGCGCTGGAAAGCGCCGTCCCGACGAGCATCCGCCCCAGTGAAACTGCCCTTCTCGTGACCGAACAGCTCGCTCTCGAACAGGAGCGGCGAGATCGCGCCGCAATTCACCGCGACAAACTTACCGCCCACGCGGGGGGAGGCGTCGTGAATCGCACGGGCGGCAAGTTCCTTCCCTGTGCCGGACTCTCCAAGCAAAAGAATCGGAGCGGGATGGGCCGCCATCCTACGCAACAGCCCGAACGCCTCCTGCATGGGTTTGGAGACGGCCACCATCTCTCCAAACCGGTCCGAAGTGGGCCGATCCTCGGAAACCGTCCATTCCACCCGAAAAATCGTCGCGCCGACGCGAACCTCGTCTTCCGGATACAACGGCATCGTATCGCGCACGCGCATGCCGCCGACAAACGCGCCTCCATGGCCGGGTTCCACCATCGCCCGCCCGTACATCAACCGCACGCGCACGTGATCCCGCACCAACGATGGATCGCTCAAAGCGACGCGACTGCCCGCGCCTCCGACCGAAATCGTCCCGCCTCGAAGCCGCACTTTCTTCCCTTCGGCCGGGCCGGCCACAACCACGAGCGTCGCACCGGCCACGAAGCCGACATCCACGATTTCTTCGTCGCGCGCCTCCGGCTGCGCGTTTTCCGTCGACTTCGCGTCGAGCCCCCTGGCCATGTCCACCCGAACGACGAACGGGCCGATCTTGATGAGATCGCCGTGCGAAAGGGGCGTCCGATCGGCGCGCTCGCCGTTGACGAAAGTGCCATTCGACGAGCGATCGATGACGAAATACGTGCCTGCTGACTGATCGATAACCGCATGACTCCGACTGACCTCGTCGTCAGGCAACACGACATCACAGTCGTCCGTGCGCCCGATTCGGGTGCGGGTGTCGCGGAGCCGATAGCGAAAAATCGGCTTCTCGTCGGCCTCAGGCGAGCCGCGGAAGAACTCGAGCAGGACCATTCCCGCAGCGTAGCAAGTCACCGTTGACTGCGCGCGGAGATACGTCACCGCATGGGCGCGATCCGACGGCTTGCGGCAGGACCCGTGATGCACAGGTGGACGGCATTCGTCGTGGTCGGTAGCGCGCTGCTCACCGGATGCGCGCACGCGCCGCCGCATCGGGGAAGCGCAGCGTTCGACGTCGATGTGCCTCCCGGATGGACCGTTACGCGCAATTACCGCTGGTTTGGCAACGCCTTCCTCACGCTGGCGCACGACGACGCGGCCATCGGAATTGAGGTCATTCGCGAGACGGCGGGAACGCGGCGGGCGCCGTTGGACCTGATCGCAGAAACGCGAGCGCTGACGTGGGGGCGCGGCCTCGGCGTCACCAACACGGCGGCGCGCGCGGACCACATCGAACTCGACGGGCACGAGGCGTGGGCGGTGACCGGTCGGCGCACCTGGTACGACTCCACCATGGCGTTTTCCAGTGTCACCACACGAACGCCGCGGCACGCCGTGATGCTGACATTAATGGCGCCGCCTTCGTCGTTCGCGCAGGCGGTACCGGCCTGGTCGGCTGTGCTTGCCAGCTTTCGCCTTCCCGGGGATCGGATTCCGGACGACGCGCCGCTCTACCCGCCCGAACGGGGGGAGCCGATGCGATGAGCGGCCTCACAAACCGTCCCAGTCTGGCCTCGGAAAAAACCGACGCACCAGCACATATCGCGCCCGCAACGGATGAAATCGGTGTGTCGGTCGGTCCGGATGCCGACGCCGGCGGCCTTTTCGACCTCCCGGCAGAGGCCACGGCCACCGGCGAACCCACCGGCGAGGCCACGGGTGCCGACCCCACCGGCGCATCCCTCGGGCAGCGGCGAACGGCCGCACTTGCGTGGATCGCCGCGCCGGTCGACGACGGACCGCCGGCGCCCGAATCCGGCCCTCCGTGCGCGGCTGTCAAGCGCGCGATTGCCGATGAACCGCTTGATCCGCTGCCCGCGCTCGACG
>CAMAWH010000002.1 GCA_945861635.1 Klebsiella pneumoniae
GACTCGCTTCCGGCTGCTGGCCAGCGCTGCCGGGCGGGAGTGGTTACCCGCTGGGCTCCAATACGAGGTTTCAAGGTTGTATCTTCTACATCTCATCCTCCTCGTCCAGGCTTGGCCTGGCGCACTGACGTGTCAAGTATGTTGGCGCCGATGGGGGTGATGGGCGGTGGGCTTCGGCGCAACCCAGGCTCACACCCGGCAGTCGATGGTGCGGACCGGCGAGGCCAGAAGCGCCTCATCGGCAGTGGCGAGCGTGAGGTCCAGCAATTCGGCGCTTGCGGCGATGAAACGGTCGGCGGGGTCGGCGTGGGGAAGCGCGATGGCGCGACTGCGCAGGGCAACCTCAAACGTAAGCGTGGCTTCTCGCATCGGAACGCGCCGAAGTGCGGCCGTGATCCACCGCGCGGGGTGCGCGTCCAGCTTGATTCGGCCGCGCTCGGCCAGTAGATGCGCCTCCCAGATGCTCACCGGCGAGAGCCACAGTTGGACGTCTGGATCAACCAGGACCTGGGCCATTTCCGGTCCGATGCGCGCCCGATCGAGGAGCGACCATAACCACACGTGCGTGTCGAGCATGATGTTCACGGCCGGAGCGCCTCCCATTCGTCTGCACCGGCAACCGGCGGCACGAGATCGCCGGTAATCGTTCCGCTGCTCGCCATGCAGCCCAGCCAGTCCGCGCTGGGCGCTGCGACCGTCGGCCTCACCTCCGCGATCGGCCGGCCCCGACGGGTCACCTGAATGGAAATTCCTGTATGTTGAACACGGTCAAGTACAGAAAGACAGGTCGCTTTGAACTTGGAGATCGAGATTTGTTCCATTATTAGACCATAGTCGCGGACCATGGTTAAGTCAACGGTCGCGGCTCAGCGTTGCGCCACTTTCGCACTCGACACGACGGGACCCGCTAAAGCAGTCGCCAATGACGACGATTCGCGCGGCTAGTGCGGAGAACGGCGAATGCGGAGAACGGCGCCTTGGACAAGCACCGCCCCGCCCGGCATCCTACCCTCATGTCCCTCCTCTTCCTTGTCGCATGCGCGGACCGAAGCGCCCCGTGGCCGAAGGGTTCGTGTCGGCCGGCCAGGACGTCTGTGTCCAAGCCGAGGCCCGCGACGACGCCGAGACGGACACTGCCGAGGCTGCCTGGCACTCGCTTCCGGCGAACGGTAAGCACCGGCGGCTCCGTGGTGATGACCGCCGTTTCCGACGGCCTCCTCGACGCAGTAGACCACGAGGGACTCGCGGTTTTCGACGTGAGCGATCCCACCGCGCCGATCCCCGTTGGGCGTGAGCAGACGTCGCAGTTCGCGCTGGCGGCGGACGCGCAAGCGGGCGACTGAGGTAGACTGCCGCCATGCTGCGCTCGCTCAACGTCCTCGGTCAACCGCTGGCCCCCTGCTCCCACGAACCGCGAACCGGCTGGTTTCGAGATGGCTGTTGCAACACGGACGCGCAGGACCGCGGCTCGCACACCGTCTGCGCCCACCTGACCGACGACTTCCTCGAACAACTTCGGAACGAGGGCAACGATTTGATCACGCCGGTGCCCGATCACGGCTTTCCCGGCCTCAAGGCCGGCGACCAGTGGTGTGTCGTGGCCCGGAGTTGGCTGTCCGCCTACCGGGCAGGAAAGGCGTGCCCCGTCCTGCTGGATAGCACGCACCAGTCGGTTCTGGCCGTCATCCCGCTGGAGTCCTTGATGGAGCACGCGCACGAATCGATGGCGTAGCGACAGCAGCCCGCGAACGCCACTCCGCTCACGCATCATCCTCAATCTGTGCCAATTCCCACAGCTCACTGAATTTTGCCGCTACCCAAGGATCGACGGCGTATTCCCGCGGAAGTGCGTTGCGGCGGATGAGCTGGATGACGTCGGCGATGTCCTGCGCGCGGTGCGGGGCGGTCATCCCGCTGGCGCACTTCAGTTCGATCAGCAGGCGCAGCGGAATCACCGGGAGGCCGTCACGCGTGTCCACGCTCACCGCCGATGGGTCCGGGAAGACAATGGGTTTCGGCTTGCCATCCCCGGGGAATTCACCCGTGAGCAGCACGTCGATCTTGACATTGCACACGGCGTCTCGCAGGCCCTTGGAGCCCGGAAAGCGCTCTACCCAACCGCGCCCAAGCCAAACCGCCTTGAACTGCGCGAGCCCTTCACGGGTGAGGAGCAGGTCCACATCTTCCGTCGTACGCGTGTGGCCGTGGGCGTTGGCAGCCATCGCGCCGACCACCGCGAACGGAATGTTCAACGCCGTGAGCGCATCGACGATACGCCGGGCGGCCTCATGGACCGGAGACCGTTTCATGAAGAACTCCCCGGCCCGGCGAAACACCTCATCCATCGAGACGGGGAGCACTTCGGGCATGAAGGGAGAATAGCCCGGTCCGGCCCCTGCGGCATGGGCGCAACCGACGCCCCACGATCACGCGGCGAACCGTCGTCGGTTTCGCATGGGCAGCGCGTTTGGGAACCAAACGCCCAAAACCAGCCCCACGGAATCGTCATATGATGGGCGGATGCTGCTCTCGCTCCTGCTCACCGCCTGCACGATCAAAGCCACCGGACCGGACGGCGGAAGTTCAGCCTGTACGGCGCCGACCGTCTGGTACGCCGATGCCGATGGCGACGGACTCGGAAACGATACCTACACCACCCTGGAATGCGACGCGCCCGCCGGCTACGTCGCTACCACGGGCGATTGCGACGACGCGGACCCCGCCGTCCTCGACGGAGCCGACTTTTATGCCGATGGCGATGGAGACCAGTATGGCGACGCTCGCACGGCCACGCGCGCCTGCACGGCACCCGCGGCATTTGTCGACAATGCCGATGATTGCAATGACGACGAGGCGGATATCCACCCAGAAGCTGTCGAGCTTTGCGACGGCGTGGATGCGGATTGCGACGAGGTGATCGACAACGACCCGAGCGACGGCACGGCGTCGTACGCGGACGTGGACGGCGATGGGCAGGGGGCGCCGGACACGGAGGCATTTGCTTGTGAACTTCCCGATGACCGGGCGACTGGCGACGCGGATTGTGACGATAACGATGCGGGAATTCACCCCGGCGCGGACGAACATTGTGATCGGGTCGACGAGGACTGTGATGGCGCGGTAGACGAGAACGCCGTCGAACTTCCCACATGGTACGCCGATCTCGACGGTGACACCTATGGTGGGGAGAGTCTGAGTTTCACCGCGTGTGAGGCGCCCGACCAGTACGTTGCCGACAACACGGACTGTGACGACCTCAACGACGAAGTCTACCCCGGCGCGGACGAGTACTGCAACGGTGTCGACGACGATTGTAACGACGTTGCGGACGAATCGTACGCCGTCGATGTCACGACGTTTTACGGCGACTCGGACCTCGACGGGTACGGCGATGCTGCGTCCATGAGTGCCGCTTGCACTGCGCCGGCTGGGTACGTCGTGAGCGCCGCGGACTGCGATGATGCCGACGGAGCGATTTCCCCCGCAGGAACGGAAGTGTGCGGGGGCGCCGACGAGAATTGCGACGGTAGCATCGACGAGGACAGCGCCGCGGGCGCACCGACCTGGTACGCCGATGCCGACAGTGATGGCTACGGGGATGAAGGCGGCGGCGCGCCATCGTGCGTGATGCCGTCCGGTAGTTTTGCCGACGCCTCGGACTGCGAGCCAACCGACGCCACCGCCTACCCGGGCGCCGACGAAACGTGCGGAGATGCTGACGATCACGACTGCAACGGGCTCATCGACGACAACTGCATGCCCGAAGGAGACTACGACGATAGCGATGCGTCGGTGCGCATCGACGGCCACGCTGCCGGCGCCTATCTGGGGTACGATCCGAACGGACTTGCCGCCGGTGACCTTGATGGCGACGGCATCGGCGATCTCCTCGTCGGCGTGGCGCAGGTCCACACCCACGGCGTCGCTTATGGCGGATCGCTGTACTATCTGCCGGGCCCGCTCACCTCCGGGACCATCGATAGCGTTGCGAGTGGTGAGGTATACGGAATCGCCGAGGCGGATCGCATCGGCGAGCAAGTCGCGCTCGTCGGTGACATCGATGGGGATGGGAATGAGGACGTCGCGGCAAGTTGGCGCGGTGTCCATGCACTGTTGTTCCTGCCCGCGCCGTACACCGGATCGGGCGCGGTCAGCACGTTCACCGACGCGATCAAGGCCACCGACACTACGTGGAGCTCCCAGACGTTCAAGGACATCGAGGGCATTGGGGACTGGGACGGTGACGGTCAGGACGACTTTGCCGTATCGACGGATTTCGGCGTCCGCATCTACCTGGGGCCGCTCGGCTCCGGGACCGTGAACGTCGCGAGTGCGCTCACGTTCAGCATCACGCTGGAGAGCTACCTCGGCAATCGCATGACGCACGGCGACTTTGACCGCGACGGCTACCCGGACCTCGTCATGGGGGATTACAACGGGCTTTATGCCTACATCCTGCGCGGCGCGTCCACGGGGTCGTGGGTGTCGCCGACCGGACCCTGCCCCGACCGCATCGCGGTAGGGAGCGGGCTCGGCGGGTACATGGACGTTGCCAACGTTGGCGATGCCGACGGTGACGGATTCGAGGACATCGGCGCTGGTGCCGGCGACCAGGGCACCGTGTGGATCATGAGCGGAGACGTGTCGGGCATCGTATCCACCACCACGGACGCGCTCGCGACCATCGAGGGGGGTGGAATGTACGAGGGTGGCTGGGCCATCAGCGGCATGGACATCGATGCAGACGGCCTCTCTGAGGTGCTGTCTGGCGCCCAACTCGACGACAGCGGTGCCGCCGACGGCGGTGCCGCCTACCTCTACGCCGGGCCCGTCTCCGGGACCCTCCTTGACGGTAACGCCCACGCAAGTGTGTTTGGCACCGGCGCCGGCTACTACCTCGGCGAAAACGCGCTCATCGTGCCCGACATGACGGGAGAGGGGTGTCCGGATCTCGTCCTGGGTGCCGGATTCGCCGCAAACAACGGGGCGGCGTCCGGGTCGCTGTACGTGTTTCCTTGTGAGTAGCGCCGCGTGAAGGCCCGACGATGAGCTGTGCCTGCGCCCACATGCCGGACGGGCCGACGGAAGGCATCTTCTCGGTGGACGCGTCTGCGTTGACCTTCGGCCGCGGGGCGGTGCGAGAAGTTGGCGCGCTCGTGGCGGGACTGGGATGCCGGCGGGTGGCGCTGTTTACCGATGTGCGAGTGCAAAGGCTGGAAATCTTCGAGCGGTTGCGCGCGGGCCTACGGGGGATCGACGTCGCGGTGTATGCGGAAACGCGGGTGGAGCCGACCGACGGCTCGTTTGAGCATGCCGCCGCGTTTGCCCGTGCCGGAAGATTCGACGGCTACGTTTCGCTCGGCGGTGGCTCGGTGATGGACACGTGCAAAGCGGCGCAGCTGCTCGCAACCTATCCGGCGGACCTGACCACCTACCTCAACCGGCCGGTTGGCGCCGGCCAGCCTGTCCCCGGCCCGCTCCCGCCGCATGTCGCGTGCCCGCCGACCTCGGGCACGGGCAGCGAACTCACCGGCATCGCCGTGTGCGACGTCCGCGCGCTGCACGCCAAAACCGGCATCGCATCGCGCCATTTGCGCCCCACGTTTGCTGTCATCGACCCCGACGCAACGGACACGCTCCCGTCTTGCGTCGCGGCGGCGGGCGGCTTCGATGTCCTCTGCCACGCACTCGAAGCGTTTACGGCTCGGCCATTCTCCAGTCGCCCCCCTGCACTATCCCCCGCCTACCGGCCGATGAGTCAGGGCGCGAACCGGTGGAGCGACCTCGGCAGTCGGGAAGCGATCCGCCTCGCCGCCAGGTACTTCCGGCGCGCGGTAGCGGATGCCGCGGACGTGGAGGCACGAGAGCAACTCATGTGGGCATCCACGCTGGCCGGGCTGGCGTTCGGAAACGCCGGCGTGCACGTTCCGCACGCGATGGCGTACGCGGTTGCCGGGGGGGTGCGTGACTTTCGGATGGCTGGGTATGCGCCCGAAGATCCGCTCATCCCACATGGGATTTCCGTCGCCGCGGCAGCCCCTCACGCCTTCCGGTTCACGGCCTCCGCCGCTCCCGAGCGCCACTTGGAGGCGGCCGGGTTGCTCGGCGCGGACGTTTGCGGTGGCTCGCTGGCTGACGCCGGAGCGCAGTTGGCCGGCGTGCTGGAGCGGTTGATGCTCGACACGAGCGTCCCCTTGGGTCTCCGCGCACTTGGGTATGCGGAGGCGGACGTCGCAGGGTTGGTGACGGGAACGTCGATGCAACGCCGACTGCTCGACAACGCGCCCTGCCCCGTTCACGACGTGGATCTGCACGGGATCTTCACGGCGGCTGTGGCATGAGCACGCGCGAGGCGTACCCACACGTCCTGCCCATCCAGACACGTTGGCTGGACAACGACGTCTATGGACACGTCAATAACGTCGTCTATTACGCGTACTTTGACACCGTGATCAACGAGTGGTTGATTCGCGAGGGCGGACTCAACATCGCGATCGGGCCGGTGATCGGCCTGTGTGTGGAGTCGCACTGCGCGTATCTGGCACCCGCGGCCTTTCCCGACGCGCTGGATGCGGGAATTCGTGTGGCACACGTCGGACGGTCGAGTGTCCGGTATGAAATCGGGATCTTCCGCGGCGAGGTGCTCTGCGCGCACGGACATTTCATCCACGTTTTTGTGGACCGGGAATCGCGTCGGCCGGTCGAGATTCCGGCGAGTTTGCGGGCGGCGATTGGGAGATTGACGGGAGTGGCTGGCGTGGAGGATTGACGGTGACCAAGCAGGGGTTTTCTCCGCCGGCAACCAGGTGCGCGGCGTCGCTCAGGACGCGATGGATGTCGGCAGGCTCAACCACGACGACGGTCCGGGGAACGGGTGTGAGGAAAACAGCTGCCTCGGCGGCGTCCCATCGGGGAACTCGGCGGGCAGCGCGTCCACCGGTGCGTCCACCGGTGCGTCCCCATCCAGCCACATCGCCATCGGGTGCTCGCCGGCCAGTATCGCCACCAAAACCGCCTTGGTCGGGTCGTTCGGGGAGCGTGCGGAAATGACGCGGCACGCGGCCTCTCGCCGCGCCGACGCCCTCGGTGCTACCAGTTATTTTGGACGGCTCCATCGTCAGAGCTGCGACCGCCCAAGTCGTACCCCAACGCCGCTCGTGCCCGCCGTGTCCGGATAGTCCGCGCTGCGGTCGGCAACGCGGGCGTTCGCGGCGACGTTGTACACGCCCCCCCCGCGAACGGAACGAATCGCGCCGGACGACTTCCCCGACGGATCCGAAGCGGTGACCAGCTTTTCCCCGTACCAATCATGCGCCCACTCCCAGACATTGCCGCTCATGTCGTAGATTCCGCAGGCATTTGCGGCAAGGCTCGCGCCGATATGCGTCGTGCCATCACTGTTCTTCCCGATCCAGCCGACCGCCAGAATATCGTCGGACCCCGCATACAACAGGTCGGTGCCGCAACGCGCCGCCCCCTCCCACTCTGCTTCGGTCAAGAGCCGGTATCCATCGCAGGTGTACGGGTCTAGAGCCGCCTCACACCGGACGACGCTCTCACTCCCCGAGCACGCGTAGCACTCGGTTAATCCCGCTTCGAGCGACACAGCGTTCGTGTAGGCCGCCGCCTCATGCCACGTCACCGTTTCCACCGGGCACGTCGTCCCACAGTCCGGGAAGATCGATGGATTGTACCCCATCGTGGCGGAGAAGTCTCCCTGAGTCACCTCCGTCGTTGCAACCCAGTAGTCCTGAGTCAGCGTGACGCTGTGCGCCGTCTCGTCCACATTGCAGTCGGATTGGCCCGGCGTGCAGCCCATTTCGAAGGTGCTGGCGGCAACCCGAACGAACCCGGCGTTTTCATCGGCCGCGCTGTCCGCCTCTGCCGCTTTGCCATCGGGCGAAGCGTCGGGGAGCGCGCAACCGGTACCGGCAACCAACGCGGCCAGGGAGGCGATAACGGGCACGAGCAGGCGCACGGGGACTCCGACGGTGACGCAGCCAACCATATCGCGACAAAAGGCGCACCGCAGGCGCGCGAAAGGCTACCGCCGGCTGTCCAGATCGCCTATACCTGACCGGCATGCGCGCCCTCTTCCTGATCCCACCGCCCGAATACAACCGCCGCGGCACGCCGATCGACCGGGTGTACGGGTGTAATTACGGGTACGACTACAAACCGGCGATTCATTTTCTACAATGCGCGACGTACATGCGCGAACGGGCAGGCTGGGACGTTCGTTTTCTCGACTGTCCCGCAGAAGGCCTGAACGCCGCCGCTTTTGAGGCGTTTGCGGCGGGTGAACGCTTCGATGTCGTCGTGAACTGGGCGGTGTACCTCTCTGCGGAAGAAGACCTGAAAGCCAATCGCATCGTCCGCCGCCAGTCGCCGGGATGCAAGTCGGTTTTCATGGGCACGGCGGCCACGTGGAAGCCGGACGAATTCATCGAGGACGACGCTACCTACTGCCTCCTCGGGGAGCCCGAGGAAACCTTCCTTGCGTTGAACGATGTGTGGAAGGGCGCGCGGACGCCGGAGGGGATCGACGGTTTGGCGTGGCGTGAGCGCGGACAGGTACGCCGCGGTGGATTCCGCCCGTTTCTCGACGTCTCTGCCCTGCCCATGCCAGATCGGCGCCTGCTCCTCGGGCGGTACCGCGCCAACCGGCTCGACGTCCACCCGATCACGACGATCGTCCTGTCACGCGGGTGCGGATTCCGCTGCACGTTCTGCACGCCCAATGCTGTCGATCAGATGATCGAGCTGGAATTCAAGCGACTCCAGCCGGTCTACAAGGACCGCCCCCCGCTGCGGAAGCGTACCGTGGACCAGATCGTCGCGGAATTCGAGGAGATCGCACGCCTCGGCATCCGCGGTGTCGAGGTCGCGGACAACATCTTCACCTGGGGCAAAGGGCGCACCCAGGAAATCTGCAACCGGATCGCGCCGCTCAACCTGCACTGGATCTGCCTCGCTCGCGCAAATATGCTTCACGACGGACCAACGATCGCTGCCATGCGGGATGCGGGATGCAAAATGGTCTACATGGGGTCGGAGAGCTTCGACGACGGCCTGCTCGACGACATGGTGAAGGAGATCAAGGTCCGCGACATCGTGAAGGCGGTCGAGACCTGCCGTGAAAATGGTGTCGAACCTGAGGTCAGCGTGCTCATGGGCGCGAGCCCGAATGAGACATGGAAAACGCTGTTCAACTCCTGGCTTGCATCGCGACGCCTCGGTACACGATTTGTGCACTTCAGCGTGGCGCTACCTTCGCCATCGACGGAGCTGTATGATCAGGCGCGTGAACACGGATGGCTCCTGGGCGGGGATTTCGTGCCGGCCGACAACGTGCGTGACGTCATCGTGAACCTGCCGCACCTTTCGGCGTGGGAGCTGCGGATGGCGCTCAAGCTCGCCTACGCCGCGCAGTATCTCTCGCCCCGCGGTATTCGTGAGCAGGCAAAGAATGTGACGTCGTTCGCCGATCTCCGCCACAAGGCGGCCAGCGCGCGGAAGCTGTTTTCCTTCCTCGGCGAGCGCGACCGGATGCGGAGCAATCCGATCCCGCCCGGCCGCGTCACCGTGCCGGCCTGACCTCGCGCGACTTGGCAAAACCGGCTCACGGGCCTAAAGTGCGCGCGTGAACACGCTCCTCCTTTCGCTCGCCGGTTGCACGCTCGGGCTCGCTCCCACCACGGTTTACGACGAAGGCGCCGGGGGCTCGGGAGATGTGCTTGGAGATGCCGACACCGACACGGACGCCGATGGGGATTCCGACGCCGACGGGGATTCCGACGCGGATGGGGATTCTGATGCGGACGGTGATGCCGACGCGGACGTGAGCATCACCGCCATCGATCCCGAATACGGAACAACAGCGGGCGGCACGGAAGTGACCATCACCGGCTCAGGATTCACGACGGGCACGACCGTCCGATTCGGCGGAAATGAAGCCGCAACCGTTCGGGTGGACGATACCGAAATGGTGGTCACGGCCCCCAGCGCCGCGGCAGAAGGCGCCGTCGGCGTGTCGGTGGAGAGCGGCAGCAATCAGGACGCGCTCAACGACTCGTTCATGTACTTCGCCGATCAAACGGGGAACACAGGAATCGCGGGTTCGTTGAGCTGGTACGAGCTCGTGGGTGGGTACTGGGACAATCAGGAATTCGGCAGCGGGGCCATCACGATGTTCACCCCCGCCAGTTTTGAATACTGGGAGTGGTACGCCAGCAAGATGGATGAGTGCAAACCGGCGGACTGGGTGCCGACCGTCGAGGTGTACATCGCCCCGGAAGCCGGCACGGCGGACACGATGAGACTCACCGCCTCGACGGGGAAAACCGTCGATCTCGATTGGGATTCCACCTACGGGTTCTGGATCAACGACGACCTTGCGGCGAACCAGTGGGGCACGAGTTGGGACATGGAGCCCATTCAGCTCGATGGCCTGCCGGAATTCAGCATCACGAACATCGCGGAAGCAAGCTCGACCTTCAACGTCACCTCACCGAACGTGTCCGGCACGAACCCGCCCACCATCCAACGCGCGCAGAGCATCCAGTGGACCGGCAGCGGCGGTGACTGGGCGCTGATCTGGATGTACCGCTACTCATCCGACGGTAGCTCCGTGGATGAGGAGATCTTCTGCGCCGTGAAAGACGACGGATCGTTCGCGATTCCGTCGGCGTCCTGGAGCTCGTGGCCCACGGGTAGGCAGGTGAACGTCTCGGTCGGGCGCGTCGTGACCGGGTCAGGCACCATCCCCTACAACAACGCCCGCAGCGCCGTTGTCGGCATCACCTGGATCGTAGGAGCGGGTTTCTCCGGGTGAAGATCGATGTCCTCGGCGTCGGCGTGGACGATGTCGATCGCGCCGGACTTATGGCGGCGGTGGCCCGATTGCTTGAGCGCGGCGAGCGCTCCACCATCGCATACGCCAACGTACACGTCCTGCATGTCGCCTATTCAGACCTGGAGCTACGCGCGTTCCTTCACGGCGCCGACGTCGTCTATTGCGATGGGCAGGGCGTCGTCCTCGGGGCGCGCCTGCTCGGCCGCCACCTGCCCGAACGCATGACGGGTGCCGATTGGATCAAGGATCTGGCGGCGGTGGCCGAGGACCGGCGCTGGCGCATCTACTGGATGGGCGGGAAACCTGGCGTCACGGTGCGAGCGGCACACGTTCTTCGACGAGACCACCCCGATCTTCACATCGACGCCGACCACGGCTTTCACACCGATAACGACGCGCTCATCGCGCGCATCAACGCGGCACGTCCGCACATTCTCCTCGTGGGCATGGGAACGCCGCTTCAGGAGCGTTGGGTTGCCGCCCATCGCGCCCGAATCGACGCTCCCATCGTGTGGGTGACCGGCGCGACGGCGGATTTCGTCAGCGGTGAGGTGTCGCGAGGTCCGGCGTTCCTGCATTCGCGGCAGGAGTGGCTAGCGCGCCTGTTGGTGGACCCACGCCGACTTGCTGGGCGTTACCTCGTCGGAAATGCCCTATTTCTCGCGCGGATTACGCGGGCGAAGCTCACCGAATCCAAATGAGGACGTCATCGAGGCCCCAGCTCTCGTCGCCCGCGTCCTGATCGAGCGTGGATCCCGCGACGAGCGCGATGGGATCGGTGGACTGCGCGACCACCACGTTCACCTCGTGCTCACTGTCCCACGAACTCGCACCGCCGCGATTCCATCCGCACACTTCGGCGCCTGTTCCCCCGTGATCGTTCATCGCCTCGCTCCAGATCGTACTGCCGTCGATGCGAACGTACCCCGTCTCCCCGTCCCAACTATCCAGCTTCTCATAGGTGAGATCGACCCAAACGTCGGCATGCGAAATGGCGTAGGCATCGATGCTGTTGGTGATCTCTCCCCCGGAAATGATACCGTAGCCACCCAGGATGGTGCTCGAACTGCCGCACGAATAACGCGACGACAGTGACCATCCCGCATCCGGGGCAGCCTCGAAGTCGTCGTCAAAGATCAGCGTCCAACCCCCGCCATCCGTCGTCATGTCACAGGTTGCGTAGGTCGCGACGCCGTCAAAGTCGATCCAGTAGGCGCCGCTGGCGGACGCGATGCCGTCGTCGAGGAGGTCGAGACAGCTCGGCCACGGGCAGGACGCATCCGCGCCCGGGAAGATGGCGGCGTTCGTATCGTCACAATCCCAGTCGTTGTCCACGCTGTCGGCCGGTGCGACGCAGTCGGAAATCGCGGCGTCCCCGTAGCCGTCAGCATCCGCGTCCTCCCACCACGTGGAGGTCGCCAGACCATCGTCAATCCCGGCCGCACAGTCATCGTCGATGCCGTTGCAGACTTCCACGGCCGCCGGATTCACGAGCGCGTCCACGTCGTCGCAATCGCCGTCGACCACGATGTAGCCCGCCGGCGCCGTACACCCCGTGGCGCTCATCGTCGTGTCGCCGAACCCATCGAGGTCCGCATCGGCGTACCAGGTGCCGGCGGAAACGCCTTCGTCCACGGCCCCGTCACAGTCGTCGTCTATGGCGTTGCACACCTCTGCAACCCCGGGATTCACGCTGTCATCGGTATCATCACAATCGTCTGCCGTTGCGACGTAGAATGGAGGGGCATCACACGCGACGGAGGTGATTCGCGATGACCCGTACCCGTCCGCGTCGTAGTCGAGGTACCACGTGGCCGCGTCTACCGCATCGGCCTCATCGACCACACCATCGCCATCATTATCCAGCCCGTCACACGTCTCGGCGTCAAAGCAGTCCGCGACACCATCGCCATCGGCATCGAACCCGTTGTCCGCCACCCCGTCACAGTCTTGATCCAGCGCGTCACAGGCCTCGACGGCGGCTGGATGAATCGCATCATTTGTATCATCACAATCATCGTTCGACGATGAATATCCCGTCGGAACGACACATGCCTGCTGTGTCAGACCGTCATTTCCATAGGCATCCCCATCGACATCTACGTAGAACGTCCGCGTCACGCCTTCATCCACGCGCCCATCACAATTGTCGTCCCGATCGTTGCACGCCTCATCGGCGGCCGGATTGATACTTATCGATGTATCATCACAGTCTGTCGCGTCTGCCACGAGGCCCGCGGTGAGCTCACACGCGGGAGTAGCCGCCGATGGATCTCCAAACCCGTCTCCGTCGGCATCGGCGTACCAGACATTCGTTACGTCTTCGTCAACCCGCCCGTCACAGTTGTCGTCCTGTTCATTGCACACCTCCTGCGCGCCGGGAAAAATGGTTGCGTCCGCATCGTTACAGTCATTGCCATTCGCGACGTAGCCGGAGCGAATCTCGCACGTTTCGACGATGGCATTCGGATCGCCGGAGCCATCTCCGTCGGCGTCGGTGTACGCGTGGATCGTGACGGCCTCATCGATCCCACCATCACAATTATCGTCAATACCATTGCATAGTTCGGTCGCACCCGGATGAACGTTCGCGTCTGCGTCGTTGCAGTCCCCCTCCTCCTCGGTGTACCCGTCGTCATCGTTGCCGACGGTTTCCTCTGTCTCCTCTTTCCCGGCCGAGGGTGGCTCGGCGATGCAGGCGACGAGGCCAAGGACCGGGATGAGGTAGCGCATGCCGTTTTGTACCACGGCTCGCGAACCTACAGGGTTTCAATTACACCCTTGTACCGTTCGATCTGCCGACTCATGAATGCCGGCTCCCCCGAGAGGGTCAACGCCTGCTTCGGGCATACCCACCAGCAATACAAACACTGGACGCAGTCGGGGAGCGCGATCTTGACGCCGATCTCTTCGACCGTCAACCCGGTCGGGCAGACTTCCTCGCAACGCCGACACGTTCCGCAGTGCGCGTCATCTCTTGACACTAGAGAAAATGTATCATCTTCCAGGGAGTAAACATCCTGAATAATCTTTGCCTTGTACGCCCATTCTGTTACGTCTGGGCGCGCAACGATGGGCCGCACCGCGCGCTTTAGCCACTCCAGCGAGCGCGCTTCCGACAATTCGGCAAGGCGCGAACGCGGCGGTGCCCGACGGATGTGGTGGAGGACAGGGAGCGCATCCGCAACCTCCGCGGCCAGCGTGTCATCGATGTGGCCCGCGTCGGCGGCGTGCACGAGGTAGGGCACCTCTCGCCAGGGAAGATCGACGAGGTGACACACGACGAGATCGTTTAGAAAGGCGTTTTCACTCATCAAAAGGTGACCGAACCGAAAGGGGTCTCCATCTCCTGGACCGTTACCCTCCATCCCCACGAGCCCATCTACGACGATGAGGTCAGGAACGATCACCTCGTTGATTGCGAAGATGTTGCGGGCCAGATCGTAATGCATGTGTCGTTTGTCTTGCCCGCGCGCAATGCCCACCCAGTTCTTCATCGCGCACGAGAGGCCCGCCTCGGCGTGGGTCTTGATCTTCGGGATGGAAATCAGGAAGTCGGCATCAAAAACGGTGCGCGCAATGGCCGGGTGGGCGTGGCGGTGCAGCACGACCTCCTGCGCCTCATCGTGATTGAGATCGACGAGCGAGATGCCGTACTTTTCCCGAAGGGCCTCGATCCGCAGACGCCGGAAGGTAGAGATACCTCGTCGGGCGATACCGACGTTCGATCCGTCGCAAAGCGTGATGTGTCGAAATCCACGGTGTTGTAAGCACTCAATAATGCCCGCCAACACACGCAGGTCCACACAGTTTCCCGTCAGCGCGACCAGATCGTTGTTGAGGTTCGGCTTCAGCACGATGTGCGCACCGCGATCGGCGGGCAGTTTGTGCTCCCAATCGGAAAACGCCGACTCAAGGGCGGCCTTCACGTCTGGCGTGCGCCACGCTTCATGGATGTCGACGCGCCCACGGGAACACCTGAAAGTACGCACGGCACAAGGATAGCCGGACGGCGGCACTACTGGCGACTCGCGTCCTGGAGTACGCGTTCGTACGCCTGCCAGACGTCCTCCCATCGGTAGCGCTGAACCCATGCGCGTCCTTGCGACCCGAGGCGAGCGCGCTCCGCGGGATCCGCGGCGAGGCACAGCATGGCGTTACGCAAGGCGTCCGCGTCGTCTCGGGGAACCTCAACCCCGATCCCCCCCGTCGCTTCGTGCACCGCGGGCTGGGCGTAGTAGATCACCGGGAGTCCAGCCGCCATGGCATCAACCGCCGCAAAGCCAAAACCTTCCTCCATCAAGGTGGGGAAGAGGGCGATGTCGGCCGCCGCGTAGAACGGTGCGACGTCCGGAACGTCAAAATGGAAATCGACGGGCAGCGTGAACGCCTGAACGCGAAGTTGGTCCGCGTAGGTGCGATCCACAATCGTCCCCACCATCGTAAGGCGCATGTTCGCTCGCTGGTCCGGACGCATGCGTCCCAACGCATCGATCGAGGCGTGCTGGCCCTTTCCGGGGAGGATGCGCGAAACGTGGACGAAGCGTACCGTGCCGTCCGGTACACGAGGGGAGGCGGCGAAACGGGCCACATCTACGCCGTTCGGAATCACGTGGATGCGATGCCGGGGGATACCGATCGAAACGAGACGATCGCGGGTGTGCGCGCTCACGGCGATGACCGCCGCGAGCCCGTGGGCTTGCATCCGGTAGAAGGCCTCGCGCGCGCGCATGCCGACGCTTTCCCGGCGCGACTCCGAGCCGGGCTTCCCGAAGTTGAGGTCGTGAACAATGGTCACCGTTGGCACGCCGGGCACGCGGACCTCGATGGAGTTCGACATGACGACGTCGGGACGGAACGAACGCGCTTCTCGCGCGGCGGCAAACGCGACGGATGCCCAGGCCCGCGCGCCCTTCCGGCGCAGGTCGACGGCGATGGCGTCGTCCGGGAATTGGGCGCAACTTTCCTTGTACCCCACCACAAGCCGGACGTCGTGGCGCTCACGCGCTTCGTGAACCAGCGCTTCGAAGACCGTTTCTGACCCACTTCGGACGTCGGGCGGGAAACGACGCGCCACGAGGAGGATCTTCACTCCGTGTACCCCAGCACCTTCAGCATCTCCTCGTTCGCGCCCTCCTGACCGCGGATCCACTGGAGATCGTGGAGGAGCGCATCATAGCCTCCGACGCGTGGCTTTTCGGCGAAGATGACCGCCTCCCCTGGCATGTTTACGGCCGCGGGCAGGTCAAGCGCGGCGAGGATGGTCGGGGCGACGGCGAGCAGGGGCACCGGGTCGAGGCGGCCGCCGTGCGTGACGCCCGGCCCGAGCGCGTAGAAAATTCCCCGAGCATCGTGGGTTCCGGTGTAGGTCGTCGTGAGCTCCACGTACTCGGTCAATGGCTCTCCGCCGACCGTGCCGGTAGACAGCCGCGCGCCCGACATGTTCTCGTCGGCAAGCGTCAGCCCTATAGAGAGCGCCGAATCTGGAATATCGCTGACCAGGAAGAATGGCGCGCCGAGGCCGTCGCGCAGTTGGTCGAGCGAGAGGAGCAACTGCGCGCGCGCCTCGACAGTTGGCGCCGCGACCACGAGTTTGTGCCCGAGACGCGTCACGTCAACCGGGCCGGCGCTCTCCGCAAGGCGCGCCGATAAACGCGCAGTCAGCGGAGCAAACTGGCCTGCCTGGCCCGTACCATCCATCCCGCGGAAGCCGTGATCACTCACGACGAGGAGACGGGCGTCGGGCCCCATGGCCGCGCGGATGTCCCCGAGGATCGTATCGGCCTGGCGGTAGGCCGCCCGCAATTCCTCCCCTCCGTTTTCATACCGGTCCCAGTAGAGGTGGGCCAAACCGTCCGTCGCGTAGTAGGTCAGGCTCGCGACCGCCGGCGCCTTGTCGTACAGCTGTTGGATGAAAACATCGCGGTCGATCCACCCCCGGAGTGCCTGCATCTCGGCGTTTCGCCGCACGTCGTCCGGGTGCTCATAGCGTTCGGCAATGGACCAGCGGACGGCCCGCACGAGCGTGGAAAGCCGAACGCCCACCAACGCAAGCCGCGCCGCCTGGACGGGCGCGCTGTCCACGGCCACCACCTGCTTTCGCCGCAATCGGTGGGAGAGTTCAACCTCCTTGACCACGGAGAGCGAGGCCGGCCATGCCTCCGTGGACGGCGCCAGCCAGCTCGGTACCCAGAAACCGCCGTATCGGAATGTTCGCGGCGGGTAATCAACGAGCCACTTGTATAGGCCGACCTTGAGATGCGCGTCCTCGGCAATGTCCCACCAGCGGGCGACCTTGCAGTCGTCGGCGTGGACATGGAAACCGCGGATGCCGTGCTCGTCGGCGGTGCGGCCGGATGCCATGGTCGTCCACAGCACCGGCGAGAACATGGGTTCCATCGATGTCAACTCGGCACGCGTGCCATCCGCGCCGAGGCGCGCGAACTCGGGAAGATCGTTCGCGTCGATCACGTCAAACGTCGCGCCGTCGACGCCAAAAATGACCACGCGCGCGGGGGCCGGACCCGACGGGTTGCGCGACGTGCCAAGCCACAACAATCCAGCCGCCATCGTGAATAACGCCGGCAATCGGGCAGGCTTCAGCGCCGGAACGCCAAACAGGCCCAATACGGCCAGAAATCTCAGGTCATTGAAGAACGGATTGACAAGGTCGACCAGCGCAACGACGCCGGCCGCCGGCACCCAGATCAGGGCGAACAACCAATAGACGGAGCGTTTCACGCGAGGATCCCGCCACGCTGGAATTGATCCCAGAAGTGCCACTCTCCGGGGTAGCGGCCGAGGACAAGCGTGAGCCACTCGGCCGTGAAGTCGGCACCTGACTCCAACGCCTCGTCGAGCGTTCCCCCCCTTACGACGGGAACCGCACCCCCGATGACGGACAGGTGTCGCGCCGGACACTCCGGATCCGCGACCGTGTAGAGCGTGTGCACGGGAACGCCGGACCTCCAGGCAAGGTAGAACGCACCCACCGGCACGCGCATTCGCTGGCCGAGCACAACGCGCTCAAGACGGCGGCCCAACTCCTGTCCGCCTCCCGTGCCATCGCACGCCGTCAGGACGATGGCGCCCCCGGATAGCGCGCGTAGAACACCGCGAAGAAATCCCTTCCCGTCGTGTACGGTTGCTGGCAGCCGGCCCTCCAACTGCGTGCGCGTGGACGACGCCCACGCGCCGACCACGCTTTTCTCCACATTCACCGCGCCTCCTCCGATCTGATGCATCGGCAGGCCCATCGCCCCGAGCACGCACAGCGGCAACTGCGCTGGGCCCATGTGGGGGTGGAGCAGCACCACGCCGCCCCCCGTTCCGCGCGAGCGATAGAGTCGGTCCAGACCCTCGAATCGCAGGTACTTCCCCCAGTTTCCATCCGTGATTCGCCCAAATGAAAATGAGGCATATTGGTTGGCGAAATGCGCGGAAAATGTTTGGTGAGCGATGACGTCGAGATCCGCACGACCCGGAAACGCGCGTTCGAGATTGGTCCGAACCTGCGCACGCTTTGCGGCAGCGGCATGACCTACGGCAGCGCCCAGGGCCCGACTCGCGCGGTATTCCCATGCGGGTGGGGACCGCTCAAGCATCCACCGCCACGGGCCCCAAACCGCCCGCCGGTACACGTCCTTCCACGGCGACTCCCCGATGACCACTATGGCTCCTCGTAGCCGAGGAGTCGCAACCGTTCGCGCTCCTCCGCCGGCACTTGCATCGAGCTTCGGCGGGTATCCGCGCCGAACAGGACCGATGCCTCATGGTGGAGCGCACCAGAAACGGCTGCATCTATCTCCCCAACTTCGACGCCCGCCGGATCCGCGGCCAGGTCGAAATAGTGGGCCTCGTCCTTGAGTTGGTCGAGCGTGTACCGGAAGGAGCCGCCGCCCAGCCCCGCCATCAGGTACCTCGGTTTGGTAATGCGGCCGGCCGCACGCTCTGACTGGTTCGCGGCGCGGTCGTAGCACAACGAGCGAGCTACGATCAGCGTTTCGGACGGTGCAAGCTCCGGTGCGACGTCGAGGAAAGCAGGACGGCCTGTCATGCGCGCCGGTGCGGGTACATCCAGAAGATCGAGGATCGTCGGAGCCAGATCGCTCCCCTCCACCGGGGCGACATCGACCCCTATCGGAACGTGGTTGGGCCAACGGACGGCAAACGGAACGTGAACGCTGGTTTCGTACACGTCATCGCCGTGGTTGAACCACACGCCGTGCTCGCCGAGCGACTCCCCGTGGTCACCCATGACGGCCACGAGCGTGGTTTTTTCGTCGACCGCACCCAACAGACGGCCGAGTTGGCTGTCGGCGTACGAAACCTCCCCTGAATATTGAGCGAGCACCCAATTCACATCCGTGATCCCGCGCAAGGATGGCACAAGGTACGCCGCAATCCCCATTAATT
Source organism: Klebsiella pneumoniae (assembly GCA_945861635.1). Taxonomy (GTDB): domain Bacteria; phylum Myxococcota_A; class UBA796; order UBA796; family SXON01; genus CAMAWH01. The sequence goes on from CAMAWH010000002.1 coordinate 19,271, forward strand.
CCTTCATGGAGTTATTGCCGGGATCGCGGGGATCCCCCGAATAATAGCGGGTGTCGAATGGCGGCGGCGGCGCGTAGGGGCCATGGGCGTCGAACAAATGGACCCAGAGAAACCACGGCGCGGGTCGGCCGGCAAGCCAAGTCAACGCCGCGTCGACGGTATCGCCGCCGCGCCGCTCCAACACCTCGTCAGGGTCCATGCGCCGCCGCGCCATGGCCGCAATCCGGGGAGCGAGCAGGCGGTCCAGCCCCACCAACCAACTGAAATCATCGTCGTACGTCGTGAATCCACGAGAAAATCCGAGGTTGCCAGCGAGTACGTAAGCGCTGACGAAGGCGCCCGTTGTGTACCCGTGATCCTGCAATACCTCCGCCAGAAGCGCCCGATCCGTCGGCAGCGGAACGCCGTTCAGGAGCACCCCATGCTCCCACGGCCCCGCACCCATGAACATGCTGGCGTGCGAGGGCCCCGTCACAGGAGCCACGGCGCTGGCGTTCTGGAATCGTGTGCCTGCCTCCGCCAGCCCATCGAAAAATCGCGTGTCGATGTCTGCGTTGCCATACGCGCCGAGGTGATCGGCGCGCGTCGTGTCCAGGGTCACGACGAGGACGTTCGGGGGCGCATCGGCAGCGGAGGCGCGCGGTACCGCCGGCGCCGAATGTACGCCGGGCGCCTCCCGATTCCCGGCGAGGATCCACCCCGCCAGCACCACGGAAATGGACAGAATTCCCGTCTGCACCGCACGAAGCCCGCGCAGCCCTTGGTAAAGCGCGATCGCCGCGGCCGAGAGCGCACCGACGATGCCCGCGAAGGCCACAACGCTTCCCTGTCCTGGAAACGGGTCCGTGAACGGCGCAGGGTCTGTGAACCACGCGACGGCGACGCTCGCGAAGACGACCGAAAACATGCCCGCCAAGAATCCCATCCAGCGCGAACGCCCGAGCGGCTTCACGGGTGCCAACGCCACCGCGATTCCGGCCGGAAGCGCCACCAGCATTGCAGACGCCGCACCAACGATGATCAAGGCAAACGCCTCACCATCGCTCATCCAAAGCCGACCACCACTTACGACGCGGATCGCCTCCGCACCCCCCACCTGCGCGCCCGCAAGCGCCGCGTACGTCAACCGGGCGAGGGCACAGTCGAGGCGGCTTGGGGCGGTCTCCATCGGGGGCCCTTATGCCTTTCTCGCAACAAAGCCGCAACCGAGCCCGCGGAAGCTGGCGGATTGTGGCGAAATGTGGCATGCTGCCGGGTCGTCCGGACCCGGAAAAACCGGTTTCCTTCGAGGTGCACATGAGTCGTTCCATGCTCGGTCATTCGTTTCGTGTCGTGCCGTTCGTCGCGGCGCTCCTGATCCCAACCCTGGCACGGGCCGGCGGAACCGTCGCGGTGCCGCCGCTCGTCGCAAAGGGCGTAGACCCGAAAGTCTCGATGAACGTAACGGGACTCCTCAGTACGGAGCTTGATTTTTCCGGTGCCTACGACACCGTCAACGAGATGGCGGCGGCGCCGGCATCGCTGAACACGACGTGTTTGACGAGCACCAGCTGCCTGAGCGCGATCGCGAAATCGGAAGGAGCGGACGCCGTTCTTGCTGGCTCCATCGGCACGGGCGCCGCGGGCCTGCAGATCTACCTCGTCCTGTACGACGCCGAGAAAAATGCCATCGTGAAGAAAAAGACGTTCGACGTGGCTTCCGACGTTGGCTCGGTGGCCGCGGGTGCGCCGAAATTCATCAAGGAAATGGTGTCGAGCGGGGGCGCTGTCGCCGCAGAGAAGGCGCCGACTCCCACGTTCGACACGGAAGAAGACGATGATTTCGCGATGGACAGCAACAAGTCCACCAACACCAAGATCAACGTGAAGGCGCAGCCGCGCGACCTTGAGGATGAGGAAGATCCGGAAGAGGCGCTGGCTGCGGCCGCCGCCTCCAAGGCCAAGGCCGATGCAGCGGCGAAGGCAAAGGCGCAGGCGGAAGCGCAGGCGCGCGCCGACGCAGCCGCCAAGGCAAAAGCGCAGGCCGAAGCGCAGGCGCGAGCGGAAGCCGACGCGCGAGCCCGTTCCGAAGCCGCGGCGCGCGCCAAGGCCGACGCGGAGGCGCGGGCGGCAGCCGACGCCAAGGCACGCGCGCAGGCGCGCGCAGAAGCGGACGCAAAGGCGAAATCCAGGCCGCAAACACAGGAAGACGAGGATCTGGAAGCGGAACTGGCGAACTTCAGCTTCGGCGGCTCCGGGAGCCAGATCGCGGTTGAGTCCGGCGACGAAGACGAACCGCCCGAAGAGGAAAAGCCGCGAAGCTTTTCGGAGAAATACGGTTCGGCCACGTCATCCGCGACGAAGGCAAAGCCGGCGGCATCCAAGACCACGACCACATCCAAGCGAATCAGCGAGCCGGATGAGGACGAACCGGAGGAGGACAGTCTGGCGAGTGACGACTACCCGGAAGAAGAGCCGGAAGATCTCGACGAGCCTGCGCCGAAGAAAAAGGCGGTTGCTCGTGTAGAAGAGGAAGAGGAGGAGGATCTCGACGAACCGGCCCCCAAAAAGAAGGCCGTGGCCCGCGTGGACGAGGAAGAAGAAGAGGATTTCGACGCGCCGGCGAAGCGCGTCACCAAGCGGGACGATCTGGACGAGCCGGACGAGGAGCCACGTCGCGTCCAAAGGAAAGACAATGACGTCGATTTGGACCGGCCGTCGCGCTCCACGGCGTCCTACGATTCCGGAGACGAGAAGTCGCCGGTCAGCATCGCCGTGCGCGCCGGCTACTCGTCCTACGGGGAACTGGGGTTTGTGACGGGCGGCGCCGAAATTGCGATCCCGGTGACCCCTGCGATTCACGTCGTCGCGGGCATCGGCGGGGCGTGGACAAAGCGAAACTACACCGACAACGTACGTCGGAAGCTGGCCGATGAGCAGGGAATTACGGAAGAGGAAGTTCAGGATTGGAACACCATCCTGCCGATCAATGCGGGCGTTCAGTACAAGGCCACGCTGGTCGACGGACACGTGCGCCCGTACGGCGGCGCCGACATCACCCTCACCCCGTACACCTCGGATTTTCAGGTTGCGTTCGGCGCACGGGCCCGCGGTGGCAGCGACTTCATGATCGTGCCGAACTTCGGGTTCAACGTCGATCTTGGACTCGGCTTCATGGCGGGTGACCAATTCGAGACCGTGCAGAAGGACATGCCGAACCTTGGGTTTGTGCCCACGATAGGTGCGGGCACGGTGCTGGCCTTCTGATTCGCGGCAACCGGCGCCTATCCCAACCGGCGCAGCGCTTCCCGAACGAGTTCGCCGACATCCGGCTTGTCGGCGAGGATGGGCGCGGATGCGGAACCACTCCCCGCATTCAAACCGGCCTTGGCGCGAGCCGCGAGCAGGCGCTCGACATCCTCACGCGGGATTGGACGCGCGCCGCCAAGCGCATGCGCGGCCAAGGCGATCCGCGCCAGATGTTCCACCAACTCCATACGGAGAAACGCGGTTTCCGCATCCTTTCCGAGCGTGATGACCCCATGATTCTGGAGCAACACGGCATCCGCGACGCGCACCGCCATCGCAAGGTCATCCGTGCTGCCACCCGGCGAGGACCACGGCACGAGCGGGATGCTCGCACCCAGCGAGACAACGGGCTCCGCCATGAACGGGGGGTCGAAGAAGCTCTGCCCGGCGACGGCCCAGCCGGATGCGGTCGGCGGATGCGCGTGCACGACCCAAGCGATGTCCGGGCGGGCCCGGAAACACGCGAGATGCAGGGCAATCTCGCTGAACACCTTTCGTTCCCCCGCAACGACCTTGCCGTCGGCGTCTACCAGAATCAGCGCTTCCGGTCGGACAGCCGCCTTGGAAACGGCCGTCGGACTGGCGAGGAAGCGGGCTTCTCCAACGCGAACCGACACATTTCCGTCGTGGTTGGCCACCCAGCCACGCGCATGGAGACGCGCGCACACATCGGCGATTTCGCGGCGAGTCGTTTCCTCCATTCGGCATTCCTACCGCGTCCGGACGCTCTGCGATAGGGGAAGAAATGAGCGATCGCGAAGCACGGCAACTTCGGCGCACGGCACGTGGTCTGGATCGCGCGGCAGAGGAATTGGAGGGCGGCGGACGCTCACTGGCGCGGGTTCAAGCCGAATTCGTCAGCTACGTCATGCTCAGCATCGTTTTTGTCGGACTGTGGGGGCACGGCGGCACCGACCACTTCTTCTGGCCCATCTTTCCGATGGCGGGGTGGGGCTTTGCGCTGCTGCGCCGATGGCGGCGCGCCCGTGACAGCGTTCGCGATCCAGCTGCCGTTGAAATCAAGGCCCCCGAAGGCACGGAAAGCGTCGATGCCATCTGCCGAGCGCTGCGTAGCCACGGAAGAGATGCGTTGGCGGACGGGCTTTTGGCAGGGGCGCGCCAGGCCGTTGAGTTGATAGCGTTTCGCACGGCGTTGGGTGATGTCGAAACCCAACAGGAGGAAGCCCGAGCGGAAGGTGAAAAGCTGCGGCAGGCTGCGGTGGATGCTCGAGACGACGAAGCACGCCTGACCTACGCCGAAGGCGCGGAAACCGCGGCCCGTCGGGTACAAAAGCTGGAGTCCCTGCGCGGCGAATACGAACGGGCAAGCGCGCGCATCGAAGCCTTCCGTCAAACAGTAAAATCCTTGGAGATGGACGTTGCGCGCCTCGCAACGCGCGGAGAAACCGACGAGGTGCTCAAGGCGCTCGACCTGCAGGCGCGATCCGTCGAGGCGGAGGTCGACGCGATGCAGCGCACGAAAGACGAACTGCGCAGGATCGACAGCCTGAGCTCGCGCTGACGTTCAGCGCACGCTGATGTCGTCAACGATGCCGAGGATCACGCTGTGGAGCGGGTCCGTGTCCTTCCCGAGGATTTGTCGGGCGCAGTTTCCTTCTCGCGCGACGAGGACCAGATCGCCCTGGCCGGCCTGCACGCTGTCCACGGAGAGGAACGCCTTTCCGGCCGGTGTTTTGCCGTCGGGCTTGACCGGAACGACCAACATGACCGCCTTCCCGTCGAAGCACGCGTGCTTCACGGTTGCGACGGAGTTTCCGATGACGCGGCAGAGGATCATCCGAGGTGCCTCCGATCGCCCCAGACGTGGTCAACGATGCGGACGATCGACGTGTCCACCGGCGAAAAATGGACGGGCAAGGCCAGCGCGGCCTCTCTTCCGGTGGTCCACTCCACAATCTCCCCCAGTCCGGCCTGCAGCGGGTCCGCCGCGACAATGGGATCTCCGTCGGGCTCCCCCCGATCGTCCTGTGGTTGGATCAGTAGGAGCCGCACGCCAAGGAGGCTCTCGTGCTTCTCCGTCGCAACGACGGTGCCGATGACCTTGGCGAGTTGCATGTCAGAACGCTCCAAAGGGAGAAGGACGCAGCACGTGAACGAGGAATTCGCGATGCGGGCGAGCAATCCGCTCGGCGCGAACGAGCTTGCTGCCTAGTACCCCGACAGCCGCGTCGATGGCGGCCTCAACATCGTGTTGGAGGCCGCGTACCACAAAGAATGCTTTTCCGCCCAGGCCGGTGACGACGCGCAGCGCGCACAATTCAACCGCCGCCGCCTTCAGCGAGTGATCGCACGCTGCGATGGTCGGGGCGATGGCGCGCCCCTCGACGACCCCGATGGTATCTACGTCTCCGACGCTCGTCACCCCTCGAAGCGCGTCCCAAATCCGCGGGTCGACGAACGGCAGCAAGACCTCATCCAGCAAACACTCCTGCGCGATGGACTTGCCGACCGAAAACGCGCTCTCGGTTTCGGAGACCCCGCCGCCGAACAAGATCAGGAACTTCCCGGGTTCAACAAGGTTTGCGTGGACGATGGTGACCGGCGATTCCTTGGCCAGCCCATCCATCGCCCGGTAGCCGCGCGCAATGGAGTCGAGTTCAAGGAGGGCGAGCGCATCCATCGCCCGATCCGACGAAGCCCCGTCAGACAATCCGGAAATATCCGGCGAGCGTGCACCGGCGCACACGAGTGAAGTCGCGCGCCGTCGTCAGCCCTTCTCCCGTGGGGGAGGCGATCGTGAACGAGGTATACCCCTCACCGCCGAAGCCAAGACCGGCGTAGTTCGGTGCGTTTTTCACGAAGATGCTCACATTCATCATCCGGGCCATGCGGTGGAGATTGTCGAGATTCTTCGAGTACATCGACGCCGTGTGGCCGTAGCCGTGCTCCGCCCGAACCGCGAGATCGATGCCCTCGTGAACGTCTTTCACGCGGACGACGCCCATGATCGGCATCAGCAATTCGTGTTGTACAAACGGGTGATCGAACGGCACTTCACACACGATGAGCCGAGGATCGCCCTGAAAGGGGACGTCAATCTGCTTGAGATATTCCTTGGCGCTTTTCCCGACCCACTTGGTCAGCGTGTGGTCCTTCTCCGGCGTAAGGATCAGCTTTTCGAGACGCGTGATCTGGTGGTTGCGCAGGATGACCGCACCCTGGCCACCGAGGTTTTCCATCAGCTTGTCCGCCACCTTATCGACGACGAGTACTTCCTTTTCGTCGGTGCAGATGACGTTGTTGTCGAAGCTCGCGCCCGCAATGATGCCGCGCGCCGCTTGATCCAGATCCGCCGTTTCGTCGACGACCACCGGAGGATTTCCCGGACCACCGCAAATCGCCTTCTTCTGCGCCGCCAACGCGGCCTTCACGACAGCCGGGCCGCCCGTCACCACGTTCAGGCGAATCCCAGGGAAGCGCAGCAGCTCATTGGCAGTTTCAATCGTCGGCGACGCGATGACAGTCATGATGTTGTCGGGACCGCCGACCTCCATCGACGCGCGGTTGACGAGGTCGATCACGTAGGCGCTGACACCCTTTGCGCCGGGATGCGAATTGAACACCACCGTATTTCCGCCTGACACCATGCCGATGCCGTTGCACAGGATGGTTTCAGTCGGATTCGTGCTCGGCGTGATGGCCGCGATAACGCCGTACGGGGCGCGCTCCACCAGGGTCAGCCCGTCATCCCCCGTCCACGCAATGGTTTCAAGGATCTCCGGACCCGGTGTGCGGTAGATGACGAGCAGGTTCTTCTTGATCTTGTCTTCGACTCGGCCCAGACCGGTTTCCTCGACCGCAAATTTCGCGAGGGAGTGCACATCTTCGGCCGCGCGCCGCCGCACGTTGGCGATGATCTCACGGCGCTTTTCCAGCGGCAGCGCCGAAAGCGTCTGCTGCGCTTGGCGCGCGGCACCGTACGCATCGGAAACGGACTTGTGTACGCCGTGGCCGGATTTGGGAGGCTCGGTCTTGGCAACCGGACCTTCTCCCTTATTGATCCGCGACAGGACCTTCTCAACGATGGACTCGATCTGGTCGCGTTCCATCGTCTATCCTGCCGTCGATTTGTCGTAGGCGACCTCGCCCCCGACCGCCACGGTATCGACGATCGCCATGATCACGGCATCCACGGGGCGGCCATCGGTCGCCTTCGTTTGGCGCGCGCTCGATCCCGACGCATACAGGACAACCTCCCCCACGCCGGCTCCCATCGCATCCGCCGCGATGACGAACGCGTCTTTGCCCTTCATTGCGAGATCGACGTCCTGCACCACGTAAAGGCGCAGGCCTTCGAGCTTCTCGTCTTTCCGGGTGGCGACGACGGTACCGACGACCTTGCCGAGCTTCACCTTAGCCTACTTCGCAGCGGGCTGGCGACCGAGGGGCAGGACGGAGTCGATGTTTTCGTGCGGCCGCGGGATGACGTGCACGGCAACCAGCTCACCGACGCGCTGCGCCTGACGGGCGCCGGCTTCGGTAGCGGCCTTGACCGCGGCAACATCTCCACGAACGATGGCGGTCACGTACCCGCCGCCGATCTTTTCGTAGCCGACCAGCTCGACGCGGGCCGCCTTGAGCATCGCATCCGCAGCTTCGACCATGGCAATGAAGCCCTTGGTCTCGATCATCCCGAGCGCGTCAGACATGTGGTGTACTCCTAAAAGTCAGATCAGTGAGAGGACTTGATGCCTTCGATGACTGCGATGGCGGCCGCAGCGGCGGCATCGATCTCCGCCTCCGAGCCCGACATCCACAACCGGCCGAAGGCGCCATACGGTTGAAGGTTGATAAGCGACACACGAGCGGCCTTTTCAGCTTCGTTGGCCGCGAGAACGATCCACGCGGCCGGCTCGGTTTCCAGGATGAAAAGGCTTTGTCCTGGAATGAGCATCATGCCGCTGCGATTGCGATTGATGAGCTGGGCCTGGTAAGGTTCAACCGCACGAATGATCTGGTTCGACGTGACCTTCGGCGGGGTGAACTGATCCTCCCGCAAGTTGAGGAAACGAAGAATCGCATCCCCGGCCGAGCGAACCTCACCCTTGTCGTCGTGGTGCAGCTCCAACAGGCCGAACGCGCGTTCTACCACCTGAACGGCGGGGACTGCGGCCGTGGCCTTCAGCGCCACATCGGTGACGCGGTTGATGATCATGCCGGGCGCCGTTTCGACCCAGAGCGACGCCTGACCGGCCAGCGGTAGGAAACCCTTTGCTGTTGTGCCGGTGAACGCCGCGAGCTGCGGCTGCAAGCTGTCAAGAAACACATAGCTGCGCAGCGTGACGGACAAGCAAACTCCACGCCGCAGGGTGCGGCCCGCCGTCAATACCGCGCGAGGCCTCATGGTGTCAACGGACGCCGATAGGATTGACGCTGCCGATTGACGGGGACACCCCGGTTCCGATAGACATCCGCGCCAGAGGTTTGTGATGCGCCTGCTCTCCCATGCGGTCCTTCTGCTTCTCACGGGGTGCCCTGACCCAACCACGACGACGACCGACGCCGGGGCCCCGCCTGCGGGTGGCCAGGGTGGCGACCCGAACGCAGCGGGAACGCCGGGCGCGCCGGTGAATGCGGACGGAACGGCCGTCGCTGTTCCCACGGGCCGGCCAGAAATCGTGGCATGGAAGCCCGCCGCCGGAGAAGGCGTCAAGCTCGCCGGAAAAATCACCTACGCAGGCAGCAAAGAGGGGACGCTGCGGATCGACTTCCTCAAGACCGGCGCAAACGGTGCGTTTCCCGAATTGCTCAACTCGGCGACCGTGGACAAGTTGGGAGAATGGTCGTTGGACGCACCGAAGTCCACGGGAGAGGTCGGAATTGTCGCGTACCTCGACGCCGGCGGCGACGGGCCTTCACCGACCGATCCGGCGGGGCGCGTTCAGGGTCTCGTGAACATCGCGACGGCGGACATCAGCGGCCTGGACATCGATCTGAGCGACACGCCGAACCTGGAGGATTTCGCGCCGGGCGCGGGCGCAGGCGCCCCTCCGGCCAATCCTCCGCCGAACAACGCAGAAGGCGCGGCGACCACGCCCGGCGCGCAACCCGGGCCGGGCGTAGCGCCCGACGCGGCGGCGGTTCCGCCTGCGGACGGCGCGGTCGTAGCACCCGGCGGTGCGGTTGCACCCGGCGGCGCGGCCGTCCCCGCCGCCGACCCGAAGTAGCACCGACAACGATGGCCGGCCTTTGCGGCTTTCTCATCGCTCAGCCTCAGGACGGCGGCGCTGATCACGCGCTCGCGTCGATGGCGCGGGCGATGGACCCGCGTGGCCCGGCAGGCCGCGTCACACGATGTCTGGACGGCGTCGCGCTGACAGCGCTCATCGACCGTGACGAACAAGGCGGTATCGCAGCGTCGGAAGGATGGACCGTCGCCATTGCAGGTGCGCTCCAGAACGCGCGCGCGCTGCGAACGGAACTCTCCGCTCGCGATGTCCCCTGCGAAACGGAGGCAGCCATCGTTGCGCACGTCATCGGCGAGGTCGGCTTCGAGCGCGCGTTAGGCCGTTTCGAAGGTGCACTTGCACTCGCGGCGTGGGATGCAGAGCACCGCCGTCTGTGGCTCTCACGCGACGCGAGCGGCGTGCACCCGGTTTACACGGCGCCCTTCCGCGGGTCGATCGCGTTCTCGACGGACCTGGCCGCGCTCGCTCGCGTCACGTCCGCTCCGGTCGCACGCCAACAGGTGCAGGCATACCTCGTGCTCGGTCAGCTACCCCCACCGCAATCGTGGATGCCGAACGCTCGTGCCCTCGCGGCGGGAACGCTCACCCGCATCGATACCTCAGGCACGACCGAGTTGCGCTGGTATGAGGCGGGCATCAACCCGTCCGGTCGCAGCGGCAACCGCGAACGGTGGGCAAAATCGCTCGGATTCGCCATCGATCTTGCGATTCGCCGCGGGTCGGAGGGCGAGTGCGCCGCGTTGCTCGTGGACGATGATGCCAGCGTGCTCCTCGACGCGTCGCTCCCGCCGCACGTCGCGCGCCTCGGCACAGCAGAAACCCAGACGGACATCGAGGAGCTGCTCGCTGCATGGCCGTTCCCGGAGCCCGTTTCCGACGCGAGAATCGTTTCGATGTGGTGCGCCGCGCGGATGGCGTGGGCCACGGGAAAGACTGCACTGATCCTCCCGCTCGGTGCAGAAACGATGCTTGGCGGTACCGAACGCGTGCGGCCGCTGGCCCGATTGCGAGCGCGCTTCGCCGCTGACGGGCTCGGCCATCGTCACCTCGCCGCCGCCCAGGGATTCGCCCTTCCCGCAGAGGAATTGCTCCCCGTTTGGAGCGAATTCGACGCCCTGAATGCCGCGTGCCCGGAAGCGGATGACAGCGCCGTCGCGACGTGGTTTCTTCGTCGGCTGTGGCTCCCGGAACGCAGCTATCGGGCCGCGGAATTCGCCACCGCCGCGCACGCCGTCGAGTTGCGCCTGCCCTTCGCGGATGCTGCGCTGAACCGCATCGCTACGCAAATTCCCACGGGGCTGCTTCCAGGATTGGTGTCGAAGGGTGGGCCGCGGCGCCGCGCCACGCTGCGCGATCAGCCGCCCGGCTCGGCCCTCGCCGCCTGGAGCCGCTCTTCTCCATCCCTCGACTCCCTTGCCGGAAAGCTCGCCGGTTGGATCGACGAGGACCACGTTGCGTCGCTTGTTCGCAATCACCGGGAGCGTGGTGCCGACTACACGGCGCGACTATGGGCGCTCTCGGCGCTCGCGGCGTGGCGGGCCGTGACGCCGAGCGCCGGATAGCAGGCGCGCCGGAGTCCACGATGTCCCTGCGTTCTGCCCTTCGCGCCTTGCCGACGCCCGTCCGCGAAGGCTTGCAGTCGCGTTTCTACCCGTCGCTCCTTGCGGAAGGCGAAACCGCCCCGGAGTGGCATTTGCAGAGCTGGGATGACTCGTGGCATCGGCAGGGAAAACACTGGTCGGTCATGGTGTTTTACATTGACGACGCGGGGGAGCCGGACCGGGCGCAACTCTCCGCGTTTCAGGCGCATGCCGCCGACTTCCTCCGGCTGAACGTCAAGGTGTTTGGTATTCAGCCTGCGGAAGCGCCCAGTCACAAGTCGCTCGCTTCCGATCTCGGGTTGTCGTTTCCGCTGCTGACCGACCGCGGCGGTTCGGTGGCACGTCAATTCAAAACATGCCTGCAACTTCCGATGTTTCCGATGTCGCTGCGCGCGGTCTATCTAGTCAATCCCGAACGCAAGATTCGCCTCTCGAATCGCGGGAGTCCGAGCGTCGAGGCGATCATTCGGTCGGTGGAGGCCCTTCAGCGGGCGACAAAGGGGGGGATGTAGACAGGGACTCAAGATACTGCGCCAGCGTAATGCGGCCGCGCGTGAATTCCTCTGCACGCGCGGCGTCGAGCGCCTTCAAACGGGCGGAATCTCCGCCCGGCACGCGAACGTCGAACACGGGAATTTCGCAGACGAGTGCTTGTTTGTAGCGCCCGACCGCAAGGGCGATGGCGCCAAGCGCCAGCTCAAGGTGGGCGGACGTCGCGAGGCGCACGTGAATTTCAGCCACCGCCGGCTCGTTCTGCCTCCGACCGCGCCAACGAGTCACGTTGACGTCCACGCGCTCTGCCGTGACGCCGAGCTGCTGCAACTCGAGAGTGAGGGCATCCGAAAACTGGTCGGCGGTGTGGATTGTCCGCGGATCACCAAGGGTGACACTGCGGAGTTGCCTCTCCAACGCCGTGAACGGATCACTCGCCACTTTCGGCATGGAGCGCGTGACAGGCGCGCGCGCAAAGGGCGGTGGCGTTGCGATGATCTCCACGTACATCCAGCCGAAAAAAACGATGATTCCGCCGATTCCAAGCATCGGAATTAATCGTGAGAGTCGAACGAGAGGAATGCCGGGCGGCCCCGGCAACGTCGCGCTGCCCGACCGCTCCGGCGCTTGCGACGGACGCTGCATGCGGGGGAAGGAAATGACGTTGGCGCCGGCCTCGAAATCGGGCGAGCGTAACTCCCGATCCGCGCCGTGCGGCGGCGCCACCACCGGCGGCGCGTCACGGTCGCGAGCGAAATCTGCGGCCGGCGCCCGTGTGCGCGAATGAACCACAATCGGACGCGCCATGGGCGTCAGCGCGTCGACCGGAAGCTCCGCTGGCTCAGAATCGCGGGCGGTATAGCTCCGGACGACGGCCTCGGCGTCCACAGCGTCGACATCCCCCCAGGCCGACCAGGGGTCTTCCTTTGGACGCGGCGGATCCTCCGGAAGCTGGGCCAGGGGAATCCAGCCGCCTTCCCACCACGCCTCATCCGTGGGCGTGATCTGGCCCTCGTCCACCATGCGCTTGAGCGCGTCCTGATCGGGCGCGTAGAGCTCGACCTCCCCGCGCCGGATGCGGTAACCGGCCATGCCACCATCCTGCGTCACCGGGCCGACTTCGTCAACTTTGTCGAGGTCAAGGCCTTGCCCAAGGCCGATTCATCCAGTAAAGCGGGGTCAAAAGGAGTGGAGCACCATGCGCAGCGGGCCGGAGCTGGTTCGAGCCAGCAATCCGTACGCAAAGGAAGTGCCGGCCACGACGTGGCGGCTGCTTTTGACGACCCTCGCGTTCTACCTGACGGCGTTCGGAGTCGTGCTGGCGGTGCCGAACCTGCTGGTTCGCGGCGCCGTTTCGGTCCTGCTCGGCCTGCTGATGATCCGCTTGTTCATTTTCTACCACGACCACCTCCACGGCGCGCTCCTCAACGGGACGCGTGTCGGCAGCATGCTCATGCGCGGATTCGGTTGGTGGATCATGGCGGGGGCTTCCGTGTGGCGGCAAACGCACGACTATCATCATAAGAACACGGCAAAAATGGTGGGGGCATCCATCGGAAGCTATCCGATCGTCACCGTCGATATGTGGCGAAACATCACGCCCGCGCAGCGAAGCATGTACAAAGCCGCGCGCCACCCGCTCACGATCGTCTTCGGCTACCTGACGGTTTTCATTCTCGGCATGTGCATATCGGCGTTCAAAAGGGCACCGCGGCAGCATGTCGATGGGCTCATTGCCCTCGGCGTGCACTTCGGCGCCATCGCTCTGGTCGGATGGACGGTCGGCTGGCAGGCCGCTGTTTTTTCAATCATCCTCCCGCAGTTCATGGCTTGCGCGCTGGGAAGTTACCTGTTCTACGCCCAGCACAACTTCCCGGGGATGCAGATTCGCGGCCGTCAGGATTGGGAATACACCTTTGCCGCGCTCCGGTCGAGTTCCATGTTCGACATGGGCCCGGTCATGCACTGGTTCACCGGCAACATTGGCTATCACCACGTGCATCACCTGAACCACCGCATTCCGTTCTATCGCCTCCCAGAGGCGATGGCGGGCATCCCAGAACTTCAGGATCCTTGTCGTACAAGCTGGCGGCCCGCGGACGTTTTGGCCGCGCTTCGGCTCAAGGTGTGGGACCCTGCCCAAGGAAAGATGATCAGCTATGAGGAAGCCGACGGCGGCCCGATGCACGACGGCGGTCTCGTCACCGCAAAATAGGGGATTCATGCCGAAAATCGCCGTCCTTCCGGGTGATGGAATCGGCGCGGAGGTGCTCCACGAGGGCCGCCGCGTGCTCGAAGCCATCGCTCCCGACCTGACCTACGAGCAGTTCGATCTCGGAGCGGAGCGGTTTCTTCGAGACGGCACGACGATGCCGGACGAGGTGCTGACGCGCTTTCGCGATGAATTCGACTGCGTCTACCTTGGGGCGCTGGGCGATCCCCGCGTTCCGTCGAACGTCCACGCCAAGGACATCCTGCTCGGAAGCAGGTTCAAGCTTGACTTATTCATAAACTTTCGACCGGTACGGCTTTTGGACGCGCGGTACTGCCCCCTCAAGGACACCCGCCCCGAAGACGTCGATTTCGTCGTATTTCGAGAAAACACGGAAGGGCTGTATACGGGCATCGGTGGACAATTCAAGCGTGGTACAGAGGACGAAGTAGCCATCGAGCAGGAGATCAACACGCGCAAGGGCGTGGAGCGGATCATTCGGGCCGCCTTCACTTGGGCGCGCGCGAACGGGAAACCGCGCGTGTGCATGAGCGACAAGGCGAACGCGATGCGGCACGGCCACGATTTGTGGCAGCGGGTGTTCAAACTCGTCGCAAGTGAGTACCCGGAGGTTGAGGCATCTCACCTTTATGTGGACGTGCTCACGATGCGTATGGTGCAGGCGCCAAACAGCTTCGACGTCATCGTGACCAATAATCTGTTCGGCGACATTGTGACCGACCTCGGCGCCGCGCTGCAAGGCGGAATCGGCCTGGCGGCTTCGGGGAACCTGAACCCGGGCGTCGCCGCGCTGTTCGAGCCCGTGCACGGCTCGGCGCCGGACATCGCAGGGCAGGGAATCGCAAACCCGCTCGCTGCCATTCTGACGGCAGGAATGATGCTCGGGTACCTCGGGCGCGCCTCCGACGAGAAACGCGTGCAGAACGCGGTCCAGCGCTGCTTGCTCGCGGGAAGCGTTACCCGCGAGCTGGGCGGTACCCTCTCCACCCGTGAAGCGGGAAGCGCCGTTCTCGACAGCCTGGTGTGACGAACGGCCGTCGCGGCGGCGGCCACGCTGGCCTTGCGGGAGTAGGGACGGACGGGGGTGCGCGCGGACGCGTGGTGCGTCGATCCGGGCAGCGAGGTTAAGCCGGCGGCCCGTTTGGAGCCTCATGCCCCTCGACATCCGTTCTCGTGACATCGTCATCCTCTCCGCGTGCCGAACCGCCTTTGGCGCACAGGGCGGATCCCTGAAAGACATCACTGCCAATGATCTTGCGGTTCCGACGGCAGTGGCGGCGCTCGCACGCGCCGGTGTGTCCGTAGACGACGTCGACCATGTCATCTATGGAAACGTGCTCCAGACCAGCAACGACGCCATTTACGGCGCGCGGCACATCGCGCTTAAGGCGGGAATTCCACAGTATGTACCAGCGCTTACCGTACAGCGCCTGTGCGGAAGCGGTTTTCAGGCCATCGTCAGCGCGGCGATGGAAATCTACACCGGAGGGGCGAACGTCGTCCTTTGCGGAGGGACGGAAGCAATGTCCATGGCCCCGCACGTGATCCACGGAATGCGCGACCCGGCGCGATTCGGCAAGCCACCCGTAATCAAGGATCTGCTGTGGGAGTGCCTGACCGACACGTTTACAGGCCTTCCCATGGCGCAAACGGCAGAAAAGCTCGGGGACCAGTATGGCCTCACGCGGGCGGAGGTCGATGAGGTGGCGGTCGCATCGCAGGAGCGTTGGTTCGCAGCGAACGAGGCCGGACGATTCGCCGCCGAGATCGTTCCGTTCACGATCAAGACTCGCAAGGGCGACATTTCGTTCGTGACCGACGAGCACCCGCGCCGCACGGACATCGCAACGCTGGGCAAGCTGCCACCGTACTTCAAGAAGGACGGGCTTATTTCCGCCGGCAATGCCTCGGGAATTTGCGATGGTGCCGCTTCCCTCGTGGTCGCCGACGGCGCTTGGGCGTCGAAGAAGGGGCTCACGCCGATCGGGCGCCTGGTGGGATGGGGAGTTTCTGGCTGCGATCCAACCATCATGGGCATCGGCCCGGCGCCCGCCTCGCGCCGTGCGTTCGAGGTGACGGGCCTCGGCCTCGACAAGATGGCGCTCGTCGAGATCAACGAGGCGTTTGCGCCGCAATATCTCGCCGTTGAACGTGAGCTTGGCCTGGACCGCACGATCACCAACGTGAACGGCGGCGCGATCGCTCTCGGTCATCCGCTGGGGGCGTCGGGCGCACGCATCACCGGAACGCTGCTACACGAATTACGCCGTCGAAAGCAGCAGTATGGCCTCGGGAGCGCCTGCATCGGTGGCGGACAGGGCATCGCGGTCATCGTCGAAGCGTTTTAGGCGCACGTCGCGGCGATTGCAGTTGACAATCGACGGCTTTCTCCTGTAAACGCCTCGCACCAGAGGCCGTCATGCGCCGATTCGCCGTGCTTTCGATGTTCACGCTGGCCGCCTGCTCGCAGGCGTACGGCCCAGCGAAAACCGAGGAACTGTCGAACTCCGACACGGATACTGCGGGAGATACCGCCGCGGATGCGGACACCGACACGGATGCCGATAGTGATGCTGACACGGACGCGGACAGTGACGCGGACAGTGACGCGGACAGTGACGCGGACTCCGACGCAGACTCCGACGCGGACTCCGACGCGGATGCCGACACCGACACGGACACCGACACGGACACCGACGCGACCTGCCCAGGCGCCACCCGTGGCACGTGGGTCGTCGATTCGCTCGTCGTCGGAAAGTCCACGGAGGGGCTCGATTTGGACAAGGACGGCACGGGAGACAACGTAATGTCCATCCTGAAGACCCAGCTCGACAGCGCGATTGCGTCGTCCATGGCGACCGGGCACGATGTCGTAGTTTTTGAATTCTGGAACGTGGACGACTGGTGCAACGACACTGCGGTGGACGCGGGACTGCTCTCGGCGCTCGACACCGACCGGAACCCCGCCGATAATTACTCGGGAAGCGAAGTGTTCGACGGTTCGGACGGCCTGGCCAGCGATGGATATCCGACGAACCGGGGCACCACGTCCATTTCGGGTGGCGCGTTCACCGGAGAGGTCGCTTCCGCCTCGTTCGCGGTTGGACCCTACACCGTGACGAATGCGACGCCGATCCTGGTCGAGGGCACCGTCAGCGATATGGCGCTGGATGGAACGATGGGCTTCGGCATCGCCGTCGAGCTGATCGAGGAGATCGCCGTCGCGAACGGCTACGAACCGGCGATCGTTTCCACGCTTGCCGACCTTGATGCCGACGGGGACGGCACGAATGACGCACTCTCCATCGCGTTCGTGTTCACGTCGGTGCCGTGCTCGCTCTGATTTTGCGGATTGGGCAAGCGATCGCGCCCCCCACGTACGCAGCCGGCGTCCAGGAGATCGAGGGCTTGGTTACCGCCGTGGATGTCGCGCCGAAGCAGACGCGCATCACGCTGAATGACGGCGTTCGTCCCATCACGTTCACCGTACCCGGGAGCAACGCCGCCGCGCCCTCCGCGGTCTGGGGGGTGCCCCGCGTCGTGGCGGGCGAGCGTTGGAAAATTCGCCTGGTGACGGCGCGGATCGGGCTCACCCCTGCCGGACTCGGTGAGGGAATGACGCGCGTCTACCCTCCAGATCCGCCCTACAATCTCAACGGACTTGCGTACCCGGCAACAAGTCTCCCGATGACGTTCCTCTTGAACGAAGCCGGAAGCGCCGACCTCGGCATCGATGGCACGGAAGGGATCGTTCTCGACGCTCTCGGCCAGTGGACCAACGTCGGCTGCGCGTCGTTTCAATTCGTCTACGGTGGCCGAACATCATTACCAGCCGACGAGGATGATGGAAAGAACGTCCTTGGATGGGTCGAAACGGGTTGGGAGTGGGATCCGGCCGTCGCCGGGCTGACGCAAACGCGATTCGGCCTCGACGACAGTGAAAACGTGGTGCCGGTCGGCGCAGACATCGTGTTCAACGCCGATGGTTGGGATTTCACGACCGGACTCGGTAGCGTTGCCGGGCACCTCCTCCACGCCCCATCCGTCCTCGTGCACGAATTGGGCCATGTCACGGGCATGGACCACGAGTACCACTACGTGACCTCCACCATGTTCTACGCCTACGTCGGCGGGATGTGGAGCGGGACACTGTCGGGCGATGATCGCCGGGGACTGTGTGAAAACTATCCGTCGGGTCACGACGAATGCGCCACGGACGATGACTGCGCCGGAATCGACGCCTCCCCACGTGTTTGCCGCGACATCGGCGCCGTCAAGGTGTGCGACGAGGTGCGAGCGGCCCAGGGGGATTTCTGCAACCTCGATGACTTCAACTGCGTTGATTACTGCGTGCTGAACAAGTTCGCGACCGCTGGCTACTGTACGGTGGCTTGCGACGAAGCGTCGTGTCCGGACGGGTGGACGTGCGGCGCAACGCCGACCGTTGTGCTCCCGGACGACGACAAGCCGATGTGCGAGCGCGCGGAGGACACCGGTGGCGCGCAGGATTCCGGTGAGCCTGACGATAGCGGAGTTGCAAGCGATTCCGGCCCCACGGAGACGAGCAAGTCGGACAAAGGCAAGACCGGTGGCTGCGCCGGCGGAGGGGCTGGGTGCAACGCCGCAGGCCCCGTCGGAGCGCTCACCGTGCTGATCTCCATGCTATCGTCACGGCGGAGACGCTCCCCATGATGTTTCTTGCCGCAACCCTCGCGCTCGCGGGATCCAAGGAGTTGGTCAACGACAGCTGTGTGTGCGACGAGAGCGGCACGGACGAGGCGTACGCGCAGGGCGGGTTCATTGACGGAGAGTGCTGGGCGTCGGTATACGAGGCCGACGCGGCTGACTATCCGTATACGCTCGAGTACGTGACCATGCTCGTCGGTCCCAGCGGTCAGGAGTTTTTCGACGTCTTCGTCTACGAGGTTGACAGCGCCAACAAGCCGACGGCCGCCCTCGGCGGGGAGACGGTGCAAATCACCGGTTCGACCAGTGCACTCACCAAAGTCAATATGTCCGACCTTGGGTTTTCCGGGTACACGATTACCAGCGGTAACATCGCCGTGGTGGTCTGCCTCAACGGCTTCAACAATTACCCGGCGATCGCGCGGGATATTTCCGCGACCTACAAGAATCGCAGTTGGATCAACGCAAGTGGCTTGGGCTGGTACAAGGCCAGCGATCTCGGCGTGAACGGCGACTGGATCATGCGCCTCGGGATTGAAACGGACGCGGCGGACTCCGACACGGACACGGACACCGATGCGGACAGTGACGCCGACGCCGACGCCGACTCGGACGCCGATGCCGACGCCGACGCCGACGCCGACGCCGACGCCGACAGTGACACGGACGCGGTGGCTCTCGAATTGTACGCCGTGAGTCCGGCATCTGCGGCGGAGGGAGAGGCGGTCAGCCTCCTGCTCGCGGGAGTTGGTTTCGAAACGGGCGCGCAAGCGCACATCGGCGGCGTTGCAATTACCGGCCCAGAGGTGAAAAGCGAGGCCAACATGACCGGCCGTTCGCCGCAGTCGTTGTTGGCTGGCGTCTACGACGTGGACGTCGTGAACCCGGACGGTTCAAGCTCCTACCTCGCCGCCGCGTTCACCGTGGAGGACGACGATGCGGGAGACGACGACACATCCAGCGGCATCTGTGGGTGCGCCAGTTCGTCCCCGTCGTCGGGATACTTGCTCGCCGGCTTTGGGATCGCAGCCATCCTGCGCCGTCGCCGCGCGTAGAGACGCGGGGTAGACTGGCGGCCGCACGGAGCGGGACTTGACTGCAATCGACGAAGCCAACGTCATCCACGACTGGAACGCGTTCGGCGCGCCGGCCGTTCGGCGTCGCCCCTTGATTGTCGACGAGACGCTGCGCGACGGCGTGCAGTGTCCGTCCGTGGTCGACCCCCCCATCGAAGCGAAGGAGCAGATGGTACGGCTGATGGCCGGGCTCGGCGTGGACGTCGTCGACGTCGGCCTGCCGGGAGCAGGCTCGCGTGCGGTCGCGGACGTCACGCGCCTTGCGACGCTGATCCGAGACGAGAAGCTCCCCATCACCGCCAATTGTGCAGCGCGGACCGTGGATGCCGACATTCGACCCATCATCGAAATCTCCCAATCGGTGGGTATCCCCATCGAGGTCATGGCGTTTCTCGGCGCCTCGCCAATCCGTTTGTACGCGGAAGGGTGGGATGTCGACCTGCTGGAGACGCGCACGCGCGCATCGATCCGGCTCGCCAAGCAGAACGGACTGGCGTGCACGTTCGTGACCGAGGACACCACTCGCAGCCATCCCGACACGCTGCGACGCCTGTTTCTCGCGGCCATCGAGGAGGGCGCTGACGGCCTCTGCCTGTGCGATACCGTCGGTCATTCGACCGATGCGGGCGTCCGGAATCTTTTGACGTTCGCGCGCGCTGTCGTACGCGAAAGTGGTCGCGATGTCCGCCTCGATTGGCACGGCCACAACGACCGCGGCTATGGCCTGTCCAACGCCATGACCGCCGTCGAGGCCGGCGTCGATCGCGTTCACGGATGTGTGCTCGGCATCGGCGAGCGCGTCGGGAACACCTCGCTGGACCTCCTCCTCGTCAACCTCAAGCTTGCCGGCTGGTTCGATGGGGATCTTTCGCGTTTGGCGGAGCTCGTCGACCTCACCTCCGAGCACACGAAGGTGCCGATTCCCGTGAGCTACCCGGTGTTCGGAAAGGACGCGTTCCGCACCGGAACGGGGGTGCACGCGGCCGCCATTATCAAGGCCATCCACAAAGGAGCGGACTGGCTCGCCGATCGCGTCTACAGCGGTGTTCCCGCGTCGTGGTTCGGCCGGCGTCAGGAGATCGAAATTGGACACATGGCCGGGGATTCCAACATCGTATTTTGGCTGCAGCAGCGTGGGTACGAGCCGACGCAGCCGCTGGTGGCGGCGATCCGGGAAAAGGCAAAGTCTACCAACCGCATGCTCGACGAGCAGGAAGTGCTCGACGTCGTCCACGCCGTAGCCGTCGCCAAGTAGTGGCATGACCAGCGTCGCAAAGCGACACGACACCGAAGCCCTGCGCGTGGACATCCGGGACGCGGCGCTGCGGCTGTTCGCACAGCGCGGATACGACGGGACGTCGGTCCAGCAGGTCGCCGACGCCGTCGGCATCTCGAAGCAATTGTTGCTGTACCACTATGCTTCGAAGGAGTCGCTGCGAAGCGCTGTGATCGCGATTATCGGAGAGAGCTGGACGCTCTTGCTTCCGCGACTGCTCGACGCCATGACCAGCGGAGACGACCGGGTTGGCCCCATCGTCGACGAACTTACAACGTTTTTGGAATCACGACGCGACATCGCCCGGGTCGTGATGCTCGAATTGATCAACGACACCGGCCCCGTCGCGGTCGGTATCGAGACGGAGGTTCGGCCGTGGATGCAGGTCGCCGCCGAGACGATTCGGCGAAAACAGGCAGACGGCACGTTCTACGCCGACGTGGACCCCGAGGCGTTCGTCGTACAACTTGGCGTACTCCTGCTGTCGACGATTGCGCTCATGCACGTGAGTGTGCCGGGCTGGCCAGCGGACGTGAATCCCGATGAATGGCGCCGGCGCCGCCTGCGCGAAGCCATGCGCATGATCAAAGCCGGGCTTCTCGCACGCTAATCACTGGGATTGCAAAACATCGGCGTCTTGCTGGGGTACGCGATGCCGGCCGAGGCACACATCTCGTCCGGGTAGTTGAGCTCGTGATCGTCGTCGTTGTAGAACGTGCAGGAGGTCCGAAACACATCCCCCGCCGCAACCGGGAGCCCCGGCATTTCCCACTCGGTCAGGGGCGGTGTATCGCGGTACGTCGGATCCCACTCGGGGATATCCATCAGGCGAACCGAGGAATCACCCGCCAGATGATCGACCGAAAACGAACTTCCATGCTGGTGCATATGCCCAAACAGCGTGAGCAGGCTTACGGCCTTCGGCCACGCGCAATCGAACGTCAGGGTCGTCGCCTCTCCTGGTGTCAAGGGCATGTCGGTCAGGCCGTCTCCCCATGGCGCGGCCCACGTGGCCACATCTTCGGCCGGGATAGATGTCACGTTCACCACGTCGCGCGTGCGAATCGCATGATCGCTCGCGTTCAGGTAATGCACCTGCGTGATGGTCCGCGTGCCGCTTTCGAGCGAAATGCCCATCCCCTCCGGCAACATTGCGCTCGCGATGACCGCACCACTTTCCGAACGATCAGGATGTACGATGAAGATCGGAAGCCACCCGCTCATCGTGCTTGGGTCGGCGCAGTCAAATGCGGCGCCATCCGGATAAAGATCGGGATCAACCTCCCCCGTCCAGACGAGCAGGTGATGCCCGTAGCCATCGGCCTGGTAGGTTTCAATCTGGTTCGCACCGATGTCAGGACCGTCGTAGGTGCCCGCGATGCAGGTGTGTTGGTCGGCGAACGCGGGAACCTCGATGTCAGGCATGACCCACTGGAACCCACGCTCAGGCGCAGCAGGGACGTCGAAACGAACGTCCTCGACGTGGATTTCCGATGATTTCGTTGCATTTTCCGGGCTGAGAGAGCAGCCCGCGAAGAGGATGAGCACGAACGACTCCATCACGGCATCAAGAGGTCGAAAATGACGTCCGCGTCTGCGACGCTGCCCGCCGGGACGGACCACCGGTCGTCGAAGCCCGGCCGCGTCACAGGGTCCCCGGAGTCCGGACCCGCGAGCGGAGAATTCGCGTCGGTATCGACGTAGCCGAGGATGTAAACCTTTCCGAACGGCAAGGATGCGGATTCGTAGACCGGACCAAGCAGGCTGCCGTCGACAGGCAAGCTGAGGGGAATCTCCAACGTCTCAAGCGCCACAGCGTCGTCCGTCAGCCCCACTGGGGTGACATACTCCTCCAGATAGATGCCGCCGTAGAAGGTACCCGTCGGTATCTCTGACATCTGTGCTGCATAGTCAGGGTCGATGCCAAATCGCAACGAGAGTGCACCCTCACTCACGATGAATGTTCCGGAATCCCGACCGACGGCCGCCGCCGCTGATGCCGAAGCGTCGAGTTCACCGAGGTCCGCACAGGCCAGCAGAGGAAACAGCATGATGCTCCGACGCCGGAGGTATAGCCGATCCTTTCCACATGGTAAACTAATATTTCGCGTGCATGCCGCTTTCGGTTCCGCCATCCACCGCGCCGCCGTGCTCATCGTCCGCCGGGTCGTCCTCGGTCCTGTTCCAGGCGATGCCGAACGCCGAGTTGTCCGCCGGGGTACGGGAGTCGTCCGGCCAAACATAGACATCGCTATCGCCGCCGGCGTCCATAAAGATTCCGATCGATGCCCACGCCGTGCGCGAAACGCACTCGCCCGAGTGATTGCCCAAACCGGTCGAATAGGCGTTGCGAACGTTGTAGGTATCGCTGCCGTCGTTGTCGATAAAAACGCCGATTCCCTGACAGTTACTCGCGCCCGCGGCAAGGCCTCCGTACCCGTAGGTGTCGTCTCCCGACTCATCGATAAACACGCCGACGCTGAAATCGTGGCCGGCCCCGGTCTGCATGTAGTAACTGTTGAAGTCCTGATTGTAAGCGTCGTTTCCGCCGCCATCGAGCAACATGGCCATCGCGTAGTGAGCCGCCCCCCCCTGTACATAGTACAAGGCGTTGTACCTATCATTTCCATCGAGATCAGCGAGGATTCCTGTCCCCTGCCAGTACCCCGTGCCCTGGCCGAATACGCCCGTGGCGTAGGTGTCCGCACCGCCGCCATCGCGCAGCATCCCGAGCCCGCCGCTCCACCAGACGCCGTACGAGTCCCCGCGAAGCCCGAAACCCGCGCCCTGGCCGAACGAACTGTTCCCCTCGCCGCCCGGGAGTTGGGGAGAGTAATAGAGCGTAGTGCCGCCGAAATTGGTCCCGGGGTCCGCCCAATACGTGTCATCGCCGCCGGCGTCGTGGAGCAGACCTCCACCGCCGACGTAGCCAAACCCCTGCGTAAATGCCCAGGATCGGTAGGCATCCGAGCCACCGGCGTCAAAGAGGATTCCGATGCCGAAAACGCCGGCGCCCTGAGCGGCCGCTTCCGCCGCGTACGCGTCGTCACCGCCGTCATCGGCGAGCACGCCGACGCCGAAGGCGCCAAAACCCTGACTCATGCGCAGGGATGCGTAGGTGTCGGCACCCACGCCGGCGTCGAAGAGCAACCCGATGCCGTAGCGCCCGCTGCCCTGCCTGCCTGTGTCCGAAGCCGAGGTGTAATGTCCGCTATTGACCTGCCGCCCATCCGCGTCGGAGGGGAGAGCGCCATCGACATCGTTTGCGTCGGGCACGACGACGTACCCGTAGGTGTCGTCACCGCCAAGGTCCACGAGAACGGAAACGGGGTTTTCGTCTTGCGCAGTGGCCCCCGCCGATCCGGTGTACGAATCATCACCGCCCAGATCGACGAGCAGCAAGATGTCCTCGGCCTCATCGTGGGCATCGTTTGCACTTCCGCTTACGACGATTGCGCCGGCATCCGTTGCAAAGGTCCACTCCCCTTCCATGCCGGCGAAGGCCGAAAGCTGCGCGTCCTCCACTGCAAAAGCAATACGTCGCGCCTGATCCGCGAGCAATCGCGGACCGGCATCTCCCAAGAACCAATCCGCGAACACCTCACGCTCCGCCGACGAAGTAATGTCGGGAACCGCAGATCCGCCCATGAGGAACCCGGCCGCTCCGCGGAAGATTTTCCTCGCCTTGTAGGTGTCCACAATGGCGTCATCGACAGCATGGCGCGTGGAAATGGCGTCAGCCATGGCGATAATCACCGCGACCAACGCCGTATCAAGACCCGTCGGAAGGGCGGAAGCGTCCACCGCGGACGGGTCGTCACCCCCGTCCGCGACCTCGACCAACGTCGTGAGCGCCTCGACGAATGACGTGTCTCTCGCATCGACAGGGGCGAGCACGAGCGGCCAGTCCACGCGCGGCGCGTAGGCCGAAATCAACGAGGCCACCGGGTGCGCAGAAACCCCAGCCAAGTCCACGTCCGCCTGAATCTGCCCTGCAAAGCATGGTGCGTGCTCCGGGTTGTGGTGGGTATCGACGAACCACGACAGGAGGAACGGATCCTCAAGGTTTACCCCCGTTTTTTGGGCGAGTGTCGCCCACAGATTCGCGGGATACGAAAAATCCTCCCGGGCCAGCGAGGCGTTTGCAAGGGCGTCATCGAACAAGGGCGCATCCGCCCCGGGCACGCACGCGATGGCGGCCGCGCTGGCATCCCACTCGGGCGAGGGGCCCCGTTCCACGTCCTCCCCCGAATCCACCCCACTCCCTGAAGACGCCGACGGCTGGACACACGCAAGCAACGTCAGAAACATCCGACCTCCCTCCCCTTCATACCGCAAATCGCACGGACCGGCGGGTTCACGGCCCAGCAATCGCGCGACGGGCCATCAGGTTGCGACCGAAATGCAGCATGTACAGAACGGCCACCGCCCAGCCGGCGATGGGGTAGTGGGCAAGTCCATCGAATCCCCGAATCGCGAACCACGCGGCGCCTGCGATATTCAGCGCTTGAATAGCCCAGAAAGCGATCGCAAACCGAAGGACGCGCGGAGCGAGCATCCGATTTACAAGGACGATGCACGCCGCGACGACGAGGTCCGGCGCGATCAAATCGCCACGTTGTCGATGAGCCGCGTCCGTCCATATCGAGCGGCGACAATCGCGCGCAAGGGACGATCAACGACCGGGGCCGACTCCAAGGTCTGCGGGTCTACGATCTCGATGTAATCAATGCCATCACTGGCGATGAGTGCACGCCCCCTTACGACGCGAGCGACCGCATCACGGTCCCCGTCGTCGCGAATCGCGTAGAGCGCCCGGTGAAGGGTCAGCGCCCGGTCGCGCTCATCCGCGGAAAGGTAGATGTTGCGAGAAGACAAGGCAAGACCGTCATGATCACGCACGAGCGGACCCGGCACGATTTCGATGCCCATGGCGAGATCGCGCGCCATGGCCCGCAGCACTGTGTACTGTTGGTAGTCCTTTTCGCCGAACATCGCGATGGTCGGCTGTACCAACCCGAACAATCGACAAACGACCGTGGCAACGCCGTCGAAATGTGTAGGTCGAACGGCGCCCTCATACTTCTGGGTCAGCCCCTCGACCCGCACCCCCGTGCGAAAATCGGGCGGATAAAGGTTGTCGGGCATGAACAGGACGTCACAACCGGCGGCCTCGCACTTTTGGGCGTCTCCCACGGGGTCGCGCGGATACCGCCCCAGATCCTCGGTCGGCGCGAACTGCAAGGGATTCACGTAGATGCTGACGACGAGGATCTCGCAGCGCTCCCGCATGTTTTCGATCAGCGTCGTGTGTCCCCGATGAAGAAATCCCATCGTCGGCACAAACCCGACCTTTTTCCCGCGGGCGCGCCAGCCGAGGGCCAACGCGTGCATGGTCTCCAAGGAACGGATGATGTCCATCAGCGTTTCGCACCGTCGAATGCGTGTTCCGAAGACGGGAAAGTCCCTGCCTTCACCTCTTCGACGTAGAGGTTGACGGCCGAAGTGACAACGCCGTCGAGTTCGGCGTAGCGCTTCACGAAGCGGGGCCTGAACGACGCATTCATTCCCAGTAGGTCGGTGCAGACAAGCACTTGCCCGTCACACCCCGCGCCGGCCCCAATCCCGATCGTCGGGATCGACAGCTCGGCGGTGAGCTCTGCCGCAAGCTGCGCCGGGATCATCTCAAACACGATGCAGAACGCGCCCGCCTCCTGAACCGCCAGTGCATCGTCACGAATACGCCGCGCAGCCGCCTCCTCTCTACCCTGAACCTTGAAGCCTCCGAATGCATGCACCGACTGCGGAGTCAGCCCGACATGCCCGACGACCGGTATGCCGGCGTCGACGATCAGGCGGATAGCCGCCGCAGAACGCACGCCACCCTCCAACTTCACGCTTTGCGCGCACCCTTTCTGCACCAACCGCCCCGCGTTTCGAACGGCCTGGCGGGCGGAGATCTGGTAGCTCATGAACGGCATGTCCACGGTCAAATGTGCACGCTCAAGGCCCGCACTTACGCAACGTCCATGGTACGCCATCTGCGCGAGCGTGACACCGAGCGTGTCGGATTGCCCCTGCACCACCATGCCCAGGCTGTCGCCGACGAGCACCATATCGGCGCCGCCCTGGTCGACGAGGCGCGCCAACGCGGCGTCGTAGGCGGTGACCATCGCGATTTTATCGCCGCTGGCCTTCCTTTTCAGAATGTCAGGAGCGGAGATTCGGCCCACGCGCAGGCTCCGGGAATAGAGAAGGTTGCGTGCTCCGCCCCAACGGTGCCGGAGCGCCCACGATCGGCTCACCATCGAGCCAGCCGCGGATCAGCGCGAACATATACTCGCGATGGCTCGCGTTCCCGACGTAGTCGATTTCATCCGTCCGGACGACATAGACCGGAGCCGGCGCATACGTTTCCCACAGATGGTAGTAACGCGCACGCAGATCATCCAGATACACGGCGGGGATTACCTGCTCCGCGGAGATGCCACGACGCAGGATTCGCCTGCGAATCACCTCCGTGTCGGCGTCGATAAACACGACGAAATCAGGACGCACGGGCTCCTCATCGAGCAAACCCGCGAAACGACGGTAGAGCTCCAACTCATTACCTGTCAACGTCATTTCTGCAAACAGCGCGTCCTTGGCCATCAAGTAATCGCACACGGTCAAGGGCGAAAACAGGTGCCCCTGCCGCAGGGTCAACTGCTGCGCGTAGCGGTTGGCCAGGTAGAACATCTGCGCGGGAAACGCGAAGCGCTCCGGGTCCGAGTAGAACCGCGCCAGGAACGGATTGTCGTCGGCCGGCTCCAGCACCAAACGCGCGGACCATTCCCGCTCCAAAAGGCGGCACAACGTGGTCTTTCCGACCCCGATGAGGCCCTCGATGACCACAAGCCGCGACACGCGGCGAACGTAGCACCCCACAATGTTGTAGGCATGACGCTTGACGATCCTCCACTGACGGACGTCTGCCGATCCTGACGGACGTCCGTCAGTCTGCCGCACCTAAGTGGCTGAATTTACTGCGGCACGGCGCGTGCAGAGGGGGCCGCTGCCGCAATCAAGCGGCAGGAGAAACTCATGAAAGGACTGAATAAAGCGTACTTCATCGGCCACATCGGCCGCGACCCCGAACTTCGCACGTCGCCCACGGGCATCAACGTGTTGAAGCTCTCCATGGCCACGCCGCACCTCCGCAAGGAAGGTGAAACGTGGACCGACACGCCCGATTGGCACCGCCTCACGGCATTCAATCGGGATGCCGACTTTCTGGCGCGACACGGGAAGAAGGGCGATGGAATCGCAGTGGAATGCAGTGTCCGCCCGAACAAGTGGACGGGCAAGGACAACCAGGTGCACTACGAGGTCAACCTGATCATCGACCGGGTTTTGTGGCTCAACAGCCGCGGGCGCGTCGTGACCGAGGCACCGCCGCAGCACGTCGAGGAGACCGGTGACGTCGGGCTCGTAGCGGAAGCCGAGGGCGGCGAGGTTGGCACGTCGGAGGTGGAGCCTCCGTTCTAGGCGTCCGTTTGGGAGGGGGTCGCAGAGTTGGGCCCCCTCCCCCAGCGCCAACGCGCAATCACGGCCGTGACTGGAACGAGGAGCGGCACCACGCGAACGGTCGCCTCACTGCCGATCCACCCAAGTTCAAAGTCCCACATCGACAGCGGGAACAGCAGCAGGTAGCCTACGCCGAAGTGGAATTGCAACAGATCGACGGCGATGTGGAGTAGGCCCCCACCCAGCAAATTGCGAAAAATCACTTTCCGCCCTGGCGACGCGAACAAAAAACTGAAGGCGTATGCCGTCGCCACGACGCCGATGGGCATGTGCAGCGGCCCCCAAACGTACACCAGCCACTCCGGAATCGCCGGTTGGTCCCACCGCAGGCGGGTGAGCGCCATGGGAGGAACCCGCCCGAGCACGTCCGGCAGGCACGTTCCCGCGACAAAAACGGCGACGCGATCGGCGCGGCGGGTGCAGGCCTTCACCAAAATCGCCGTGCAACCATGGGTGAGCAGGTCAGCCACGTTCCTCAATCCGGCGGTTCCGGACGCGGAACGCCACCGGCGCAGCGGCAGCGGCCAACAGGAAGCCAAGCACGCCAAGCCGTTCTTTCCAACGTCGAAGGATGTGAATCTCGCGAGCCGTCTCGACCACCGCGGCGTCCGCGTCACGAAACGCTCCCATCACCGAAATCGTGTCCCCGACGTGGAGCACCGTCGCATCGCCGACCATGGGTACATCGCGAATGACCTTGGAAATCCGGTAGCGATCCGGGCCGTCGATCGCCGTGACATCCCAGAGTGGAAACACGAGCACCTGCCCATCCAGATGCTGCGCTACGGACTCGCGGTATCCGGTGACCTGCGTGGTCGCGATCCATGCATAGTACGCCCCCACCGCGAGCATCAGTGCCGTCGCCACGCCTATTTTGGCGTTACGGGCGTCGTCACCGAACAACGTCATGGGTGACGCAGCCGGCCTTACGGCCGCGACGAGAGAACGCGCAAAGCCGCACCCCCGCGCGACGTCATACGGCCAACCACCGCCGCGGCCAGCGCCCCGCGCGAACGAAGCTCGCCTAGCAGGGCGGGTAGACGGGCTTCAGCAACGGCGAGCAACAACCCACCGGACGTCTGAGGATCGGCCAGTAGCTGCCGATCCACGAGATCGAGCGAATCCGCCCACGCGACGTTGGGTCCGTAATGCGCGAGGTTTCGCGCCGTTGCGCCGGGAACGATGCCCGCCGCGATGCAGGCCCGCGCGTCAAGCAGCTCCGGAATCGCTTCCATCCACAGCTCTGCCGATAATCCTGCTCCAACCGCCATCTCATGCGCATGTCCAAGCAACGAAAAGCCGGTGACATCCGTTGCGGCGGAGACGCCAACTGCGAGCGCGGCCTCACTCGGAACGCGATTGAGGAACGTCGTGACACGGAGGAGTTCCGCGTAGGTGGCCGCGGCGATCACGCCCTTTTTCACGGCCGATGCCAACGTGCCGCTGCCGATCGGCTTCGTCAAAACCAGCAAATCGCCTTCGTTGGCCGTGGAGTTTCGCAAGATCCGATCGGGGTGAACGACGCCGGTGACCGCGAGGCCGAACTTCAGCTCCTCGTCGTCAATCGAATGGCCGCCGACGATGAAGATCCCAGCATCCTTGCAGGCGACGGCCGCGCCTTCCATGATCAGCCCCATGACCTCGGCGGGTAGTTTCTTAAGTGGAATACCGACAATCGCCAGCGCCATCACCGGCCGACCGCCCATCGCGTAGACGTCCGAAATGGAGTTTGCCGCCGCGATTCGACCGTAGTCAAACGGGTCGTCCACCACGGGCATGAAAAAATCGAGCGTCTGCACGACCGCGAGTTCGCCGGTCAGGCGGTAAACCGCTGCGTCGTCCCCCGTCTCGATGCCGACGAGGAGGTCCGGCTGATCCGGCTTCGGAAGCCGCGCCACGATGCGTTGCAGGTCCGCCGGACCCACCTTGCAGCCTCAGCCACCGCCGTGGCTGTACTGCGTCAATTTGTAGTTATCCGGCATGATCGTCGATCACTGGCTCGGGGCGCCCTGTCCGCTGGCCGCAAGCAGGCCAAACTTGTCGAGCAGCTCGTTCATGTTTGTCGTCCGCAAGTCGGTGCCGCCTGCAGGAATGAACAGAATCGGCTTCCCAGCGAGCGATTCGGCGACCTTGAGTTTAACCATGTTGCGCCCGCCAGACCCCGCCAACGCCTTCGCTTTGGCCTTGAGTCCCTCCGCCGTAGCCCGCGCTTCGGCCAAACGAGCCTGCGCCCGGCGATCGCGCTCGAAATAGGCGGCATCCGCACCCAGTTGAGCCTTCGAGGCCTCCCCTTTGGCCTGCTCGATCGACTGGTTGACGGTGCCCTTCGCCACCTCCAACTCACGACGCATCTGCTCTCTGGCGGCCTCTGTCTCTGAGCGCAGGCGCGCAGCTTCTTGCTCGGCAACCGTCTTGTCCTTTATGACCTGCTCATACGCCGGGTTGAACTTGTGTTCTCCGAGCTGCACCTGCTCTACCAAAACGCCCTCGGGGTTTAGATAGTGGTTGCAAGCGCTCCGCGCGTCCTCCGCCTTGGCAAAACGGATGGAAGCGTCGTAAAACTGTTCCGATCGAAGCTCGTTCAACAGGTCTCGCACGATCGTCCGCGTGACCGGACGAACGAGGCGCTCCTCCACATGTCGTGTGTCGGGTCCGACGAACTGGAGCACATACGGCGCCTTGGCCGGGTCGATGCGCCACGTGATCGTGAGATCCACGGAGATGTCGTTACCATCGTGAGTCTTGAACGCCAGCGAATCGTCGCCGGCACGTGCGCCGGTCGTCGTGGCACGCGTCATCGCAAGGTTCTGCACGCCGATGTCAAACACGTTCCAATCGTTCACAACCGGGGGAAAGAAGTAGGTGCCCCCGGACGGATAGACCTCCTTCACGACCCCGGGCTGGCCGATGACGGCGATCTTTAGCGAGCGAACGCCCACTTCCGTCGAGTTCGTGGAGTGCGGTGCGCAACCCGTCAGTCCAGTACCCGAGAGGACTGCCAAGGCGAACATTGCAAGGAAAGCGCGCATTACCAACCCCCAATCAAACGGTCGAGATCCAGCGGATTCACAGCGGAGGCCCCGTCCGTCGGAATAATGATGAGCTGCGTGTTGCTCACCGCCTCCGCCATCTTCAGACCGACGATGTTCGACGCGCCGGCCGCCGACAATGCGTCATTTTCGAGGCGACTGGCTTCCGCCTCCGCGAGCGCAACGAGCAGGCCACCCTCCGCAATGCGCTGGCGACTGTACAGTTCGTAGTCAGCCTTGATTTTTCGCACTTCGGTGTCGCCGCGTTCCTTTTCGACGTCGACCGTGGCCTGACCGGCGGCGAGGACGCGATTCTTTTCTGCCTCCTCAGTAGCTGCGATGGCCTCCGCGCGGTTCTTGAACACCATCTGATCCTGAATCTTTCGGCCTTCAATCGCCTCTTGATAACGTTCGTCGTACGCGTAGTGCCGCACCATCACTCCCCACACCTGAATGCCCTCGGACTGCAAACCCTCGTTCAGGATATCGCGCGCTTCCTCCGCCTTTTCGCGACGATAGGCGCCCTGATAGAACTGCTCGGCGTCCAACTGGCCCAGTGTCTGGCGAAGCACGGTGTCGGAGCGCGGGCGGATGAGCGCCGTTTCGTAGGCCGGACCTGGCCCGACGGCGGAAATGAGCTTGAATGGATCAACGATTCGGTACATGACCGAAACATCCACCCGAACACGGTAGCCTTCCGACGTTTGGATATTGATGCTCGGCGCCTGGGCTGCCTCTGTGCTGGACTGTAGCTGATCGTCATTGAATTCAAGCAGCAGCATGTTTCGCGGAAAGACGTGCAGGCGTTCATACCCAGGGATCACGAAGCGCAGTCCCGGCCCGAGTATCTCCCTCTGGACGCCCTGACCGGGCCCAAAGTAGACCTGTCGAACCGCAAATTCATACGGTGCAACATAGGTGAAGGTGCTGTTATAGAGAATGGTCGTGAGGATCAGGAGACCTACACCGAGCAGCCCCCATTTGAGTAGGCCGCCACTCACGAGCGGAATGCTGACTTTCGGACGACCAGACGATGAAGCGGCGGTAGCCATTTAATGAATATCCTCTGCTCGACGGGGTTTTTTCGGAGCGTCCCCGTTGGATTCCGCTTCGGCGATGATCGGTGTTTCGGGTAATTGATCGACGGCATCCTGCACGCGTCCAAGGTCATCTACCACCTCCTGCAGGGCTGCGGCATACTGCCGTCGGAGCCAGGCGGCGCGAATCTCGGGAAAAAGCAGGACCACAAACGGAAGAAGCAGGAACGGCAGCCCGAACGGCTCGCGCACGACGCGGATGAGCACGTCGGCCGCCACGATCGACGCCGCCGTTGCGACGATTCGCGCGAATATTCCCGAACCGACGATCCCGTATCCCTTGGCTTCGGCAGCGTTCTGGGCAAGCGCCAGGCGGGTGTATCGCGGCACGAACGAGTCCGTGATTTCACGCTCCAAACGCGCGGCTTGGGCGGTGTCCCCCATCACGGAACGACACTCGCGCGCCCACGCTGACGTGGCCTCCTTTGAAATTCGAGGTACCGCCTCCGCGGCCGAATCCGGCCGGCCGACCCAGGCTCGCCTCGTGCCCTCCAAGCGCTCGATGAGCTGGGCGGCGATGGTATCGAGGCGGTAGGAGGGAGCGGCCATTCGCGGGGAGGATAACGCGCTCGCCCTACGCAAATCGTGCGGACGCGAGGGCTGCGGGCAGAGAAGGCGCGATCCGGCCAAGCACGCCGTCGACGACTGCCTCCGCGGCCGCCATGCCATAGGACAAGCCCGAAACGCCGAACCCGACGCACGCAACGACGCGCGGCCGCCCAGGAATAGGTCCGATGATCGGCAGGCCATCGCAACTCCAGCCAACAATCCCCGCCCAGGCATCGACAACCTCGTTGGCCGGCTTCCCCGTCAACCGAGCCAGCATCGCCGTTACCGTCGGTGACGGCGCCATCGATGTTTCCCCAACCTCCATGTGTGAGGTCGCCCACCGCGCACCGCTGGCTACCAAGCCTCCGCTCCAGCGCACCGACATGTGTTGGCTCACGACGGGACAGGCGAGCGCGGGGCCGGCGAATCGAACGGCCTGAAAGCGAACGGGCATGAGTTTGTCGGCAAGCCAGGGATCGCTCGTGTCACACCCCGTTGCCAGAACGTCGATCTCGGCCACCCCTGGCGTCGCAACGACGGGGATGTTTCCAGGGGCTAGCGCCGCCGCAAGGACCGTGAGATCGGCGAGGCCACCCTCCGCGAGTTGGTAGCCCCCCGCCGCGTCCTCGGTGGACAACCCCAGGCGCCGCGCGGCCGCCCGCGACTCGGGAATTTCCGCGAGTTCCTCTCCCTTTGCGCGTACGCGAATGCCCGTGCGCGCGAGTCCGGGGAGAAGTGCGACGGACCGGCGCAGAAACACGCTGACGTCCAACGCCATCGTCAGTCCGAGCGCCGCCTCGAACCGATGAGGGTGCTCGGCGTGAATCGGTAGCGCAACGCCGACGGAACGCCCGGAAGCGCCGCCGAATGCGCCGCGCGGATCGACGATCTGCACGGTCGCGCCTGCCTCGCGGAGCCCCTTCGCGATGGCGAGCCCAATCCAGCCCGCGCCATGGACCTGAACGTCGATCATTGCAGGGGGCTAACCGCCGGCACGCATCGCGCGCTTGACGCGTCGCGGGCGGCGAGTAAGAGGGCGGCCGTCGGGCGCATAACTCAGCGGAAGAGTACTACCTTCACACGGTAGGAGTCGCAGGTTCAAATCCTGCTGCGCCCACCATATCTGCAGTCCGTGGACTTCTCGGCGGCGAACCCAGAAGATCGGTTTCAAGCGCAGCAGGGGGATACCGGGATCGGCGCGTACCGAACGCCAGATTCCATAGGTTCTTCGCAGGACATTTCGGAGTTCGAACGCGCGATCAGCCGATGTGGTGCCGCAGCGACCGATCCCCGAACCCCGGCGACGGTCCGTCGATCCACAGCGTGTGGCGCCTGCGCCGAAGGCGGTCGATTAGCGCCCGCACCACGGGTTCGAGTGAGGGCCCAACTGGGTGCGGGAACGGGAACGGCGAGCCCGTCCTCGTTCCGGACGACGTGGCCTGCGGTAACGAGCCGGTCGAAAGCGACGCCGAGGGTCTGGTTGCGGACGCCCACCCGCTCGCGCAGCGCGGTAGGGGTCAGCGGGCGGTCGGCCAGGGCAACGACGATGCGGTCGATGGTAGGGATCGTGGCCACCCGATCGACCATCAGCCTGGGTGGACCGCCGTCGAGGCGCACGGCTAGGGGCGCCGGTGACCGATGCCCGCGATGCTCGACGACGAGCGTGGGCTCGCCGTCACGACGTAGCCGGTAGGCGCTGCCGTCGCCCCAGGCGTCAAGGTCGCCGGACCCTCGCAGGGCCTGCCCCGGCTCGGGCGCGCCAACGCGAGGTACGGGCTGGTCGCCCTCGCCGGCATCGCGCCGGCGACCCCGGCTGACGCGGGCTAGTGTCCCCAGGTGCATGGATCATGCTTCCATCCTCCCCTCCTTCGGAGCCGCCTTGAGAAGTCTCTCCATCGTCCCGCCTGTCATGCTCTCAGCGTGCGCCCTGGCCCAGGATCCCGTGCGGAGCGACTCCGACAAATACACGGTGGTACAGGAGAATGATCGTGTTCGCGTGCTGCGGTACCACGACAAGCCGGGCGAGAGGACGTCCATGCACGCGCACCCGGACCTCGTGCTCTACGCGGTCTCCCCGTTTCGACGCCGGCTGACGTTCGAGGATGGGAAGACCAGGGAGTTGGAGTTCAAGGCAGGCGACGTCGTCCTGCTCCCTGGGCAGAAGCACATCGGAGAGAACATCGGATCCACGGATACCGAGGTCCTGATCGTCGAGCTGCGGGAACCGCGCCCCATCGCCGCCCCGAACGTTGGCGTCACCACTTCGCCGGCAACGGAGCCGTAGGTCCTCGTCCTGCGCCCTCGGTGTAGTGCGCTCAACCCGGCACCTCGATCCAGAAGAGCGCCCCCGCCATCCGCGTCCTCGCCACCGAGCCGCCCCCCGTAGGCGAGGGGGACCTCCCGGGAGATGGCGCCCGACCTTCTGGCGCCGCTTGTCGAACGCATGATGACGTCATATGATAACATCATGCGAACGATCATCGACCTCCCCGACGATCAGCTCGCCGCCCTCGACGCCTGGCGTGTCGCCCACGGGGTGAGCCGTGCAGAAGCTGTCCGCCGCGCAGTGGCGAGGCTCCTCGACGACGAGCCGGTCCGACGCGCTGCGATCGATGCGGCCCGCGGCCTGTGGGCCGACCGCGACGAGGACGGCCTGGCGTACCAGGAGCGCCTGCGCTCGGAATGGGAGGGCCGATGAGCCACGTGCTGGACACCTGCATCCTCATCGACCATCTGCGAAACGTTGAGCATGCAACTCGGTTTATCGGTAGTTTGCGCTCCGCGGGCATTAGCGCGATCAGCTGGATGGAGGTGCTCGTGGGTGCTCGCAACGAACGGGAGCAGCAAGCGCTGAGGGCATTCCTGTCCGCGTACGACGTACTTTCCATCGATGACGCGGTCGCCGAGGAGGCCGTCCGGCTCCGTCGCAGCCAACGCTTGAAGCTCCCCGACGCGATCATACTCGCGACGGCTCGCGTACATGGTCGTGAGCTGGCGACGCGAAACACCCGGGACTTCCCAGCTGACTCGCCGGGTGTCTTCGTCCCCTACCAGCTCACCTGATCCGTGAACGGAAGGCCAGCTTGAACTCATCCATCTGAAGACGAACGTCCGGGCCGGGTGCGACGCAAACAGTTCGAACCTGTTCTAATAACCCCCACCACATCCCATCGCCTGCCCTCGCGTTCGGGCGCCGTCTACCGTTGCGACATGTTGTTGCCGCTTGCATTGGTGCGGTGCCCAACGCTGGCGATGCACTGCACCCAACGCCGCAAACGATCGCGGGGGACGATGCGATCGGCGACGCGCCGCAACAGTGGCATCAGCAGGCCCATCTACGGACAGCTTACACTCTCGCCCGCCATGCGCGCCGCTTCCTTGCTCAACTTTACTCTGGGCGAACCCCCGCCCGCGCGCCCGCCCGAGCCGGGTAGCGCCGGTTTTGTACTGTTCGTCTGTTCGGCTGCGGCCCTCGGAATGGAGCTGGCACTCAAACACGCGCTGAAGATGGACGATCCCATGGGGATGGCAGGGTGGCGGTATGCCGCACACGGCGCACTGCCCCTGTTGGCGCTGGCCGCCTGGCAATCGGTGCGGCTCCGTCGGTCACGACTCGCGGTTGTGCTTGCATGTCCGCTGGTCCTGGCACCCCTCGCTGCTGGGACGTTTGGTCGCATGCCGGCGTTGATCGCGGATTGGCGATGGTTGGTCATCCCGACGCTGGCGGGAGTCACGCTTCTGGCTGCCGCGATGCGGTATCTCGAACCCGAGCGGTTTGGACTCACGATGGGGGACTGGCGGTGGTGGGCGCCGCGAACCGCCGCGTTCGTCGTCATCGTCGTGCCTTCGGTTACGGTATTTTGTTTTCTATTTCCCTCGTTGATTGAGTATTATCCGGTTTGGGACCATGCAGATCACGACGCCCGATTGTTGGCGCACGAAACGATCGCCGTCGGGCTCGACATGTTGTCGTGGGAGTTTCTGTTCCGCGGCGTACTTCTGTTTGCCTGTCTGCAGCGCGGCGACTGGCTGACTGCGGTGCTCATTCAGTCCTTTCCCTTCTTTATCCTGCACTATCGAAAGCCAGAGCCTGAGCTCATCGCGGCGTGGGCGGGCGGTGTTGCGGCCGGGATGTTCGCCATTCGCGCGCGGTCGTTCTGGCCGCTCTGGATCATGCATTGGACCCAATTGGCCTGGATGAGTACGCTCGGCTTTCTCGCCATCAACGGCTGATTTACACTCACAATCAATCGTTCGATTGACACTCGACCACCGCGGAGATACGGGCGGCGCATGGACGCCCCTGCCTTTACGCTCGGTGACGAGATCACGACCGAACAGCGCGAGTTCATCGATCGGTTCGGCTTCATCCGATTCCGGGGGGTCGCCAGTCAGTCCGAGGTACATGGACTGCGCGTCGCGATGGAGGAAATCCAAACCAGCTTCCTCGCAGAGGGCCGAACGAAAGTTCACGGCGTGCCGCTGAAGTTTGGAAAAAATGAAGACGGGACGCCGTTCATCAACCGGTTCGCCTTCGCCTCGCGCTATCACACGGCGTTTCACAGCCTCGTGCACGATGCCCGTTTGGAAGGCGTGCGGCGGTTCATCTCACCCAACGCGCGGGTGGGTGACGTGGAAAAAGATGGCGTCGTCGTGAACAACTTCATCAACCACCCTGGCTCCGCGTACAGCAGGCTCGGCTGGCACACGGATGGGCTGCGCGACATTTTCTACGGGCACATGCCGAAGCGCATGCTGAACGTAGGCCTGTACCTCGATGATTCCCCGCGGCAAAAAGGTGGGCTGCGCCTGTTGCCCGGAACGCATACGCAAGGGCTGTGGCGCATGCTGACCCGTAAACTCCACTTTCTGGATAATCGGGCGGATCCCGAGGAGATCTGCGTGGAGGCGTCCGCGGGAGACCTGACGCTGCACGATGGCCGTCTTTGGCACCGAACCGCCCGCGCCGACTGCCGCGGCGTCGCGTCGCAGCGCCGCGTGATGTACGTCCCCTTCGTCACCGGACCGCGCGTCGTCAAGACGGAGGCGAGTCCGACCCCGGCCTACCACTACCTGCAAAAGTTGGTCGGATGACGCCGATACCGACTTCTCGGCTCATCGCAGCCATTCTCGGTCTGCTCGCGGCCGTCTCGATTGTTGGCTGGGTTGCCCGCGTTCCGGTCACGACGTTCTCGACCGCGGTGTTGACGCGCACGGGGCTCCCCGGACTGTTCGCACTCGTGGTCGTAACCGACCCCTTACCGGGAGTCGGATTTCAGCCTGCACTTTTCGTGGGCTGGACGGGCGGCTTGGATGCCGCCGTCGTGTCGATCGTCGTGTTCCTGGGTTCACTCACGGGCTCGGCGCTCGGGTGGCTGCTCGGTCGCGTGAGCGCGAGATCCGTGCTGGGTCCGCTCGAGCAATATGGAATCGCAGCCATGATTTTGCGGCACCGCTGGCGTGCCGTGGCACTGGCGGCGGTGACGCCGTTGCCGTTCGGCGTCGCCACGCTTGGCGCAGGCGCCCTCGGACTCTCATTCGGCGAAACCATGGCGGGTGCATCACTGCGCGGAATAAAAATCGCGGTGATCCTCGGTTTGTTCGCCCTTGGATGGGGAGAGCGGTGAGCGAAGCCGTTCGGTGCCAGATTCTCGACGCCGTCGTTGAGCCGTTTGCCGCGCACGGGTTCGACGGCGCGTCCACACGGGCGCTGGCCAGCGCGGCAGGCGTCAACATCTCCACGCTCGCCTACCACTTCCGAGACAAGCAAGGGCTGTACGACGCCACGATCCACCGAATCTACATGCGCATTGCGACGTTGGACCTGACGCCGCCGCCCGGCACCCGTGAGCAGCAGGTGCGCACCCTCACCCACCGGGCATACGCCTTTGCCCGTGCTCACCGCAGCGAAATCCGGATCCTCGTCCACCATCTCGTGACGACGCACCACCTGCCACCGGCGGTGCGTCAGCGTTGGTTGGGGCCGCTCGTAACGAAGGCGCAGGCGCTCACGGAGGCACTTGGCCTTCCGGCGCGGGACTACCGAATGCCGCTCCTGTCACTCCAGCACCTCGTGGTTCGCTACGCGATCAGTGAACCGAATGATCTCGCGCTGATGACGGACGCGCCGGATCCGCACGCCGCCGTCGCGGAGCACCTCGCGGACGTGGCGGTGCGGCTGCTGCTGCAATGACGCGGGCAGCTGACGAGAACGCGCGTCCCGACGTACTGGGTTCCGGAGTGATCCCGGCGAATCCAGCGTTCCGACGTTACCCTGCGCTGCTCATGCGCCTGCTCCCGTCCATCTTCCTGGTCGCCGCTTGCTCGGACTTCAACCTCCAAGGCAAGAAGCCCGATCCTGGACACGATCCGGACGACACAGGTCCGTTCGGCCACGACACCGGGGTCGATAATTCCTGCGTCGCCGGAGACTTCCCGCCGGCCGCCGTCGCTCCGACCGACGCGTGTGACTACGACATTGGCGGTTTCGAGCCGGTGGTCGAATGGGAAGTCGCGGGGACCCACGTTGCGTCCTTGCCGGCCGTCGCGGACCTCGACGGTGACGGCATGCCGGAAATCATCGTGAACGAAATGCCGTCAGCGCTGCCTCTGAATCCGGGGGAACTCGCCGCGTACCATGGAGATGGTTCGGGCAAGCTGTGGTCCACGAGCGGCGCCAAAACGGGGTTTGGTTCCCACCCCGCCGTCGCGGACATCGATGACGACGGCGTGCCCGAGATATTCATCGTTCGGGAATATCAAAGCTCCCTCTTTGGTGCCGGTGAGTACTCCGTCATTCGAGTCAGCTGGGCGGGTGACGTCGTCGGGGAGTCGGAACACTTCATCGACGCGGAATTCGACTACGCAACGGGAATCGCCATCTCCGACATGGACCATGACGGCTCGCCTGAAATCGTCGCTGGGCGAGTCATCCTGAACGAAGACCTGACAACGCGCGGAGTCGGTCGGGATGGCCGAGGTTGTGATGCGCTCGTCGGTTTCGGATTCATTTACGGAGAAGGGTCCAATCCCGCGGTTGCGGACATGGACCTCGACGGCGTGGAGGAAGTCGTCGTCGGCAATGCGTACTACGATCCCGACGGCAAGACAATCATGGCCGTGCACAGCGGCGGCAAGGACGGGGCCGTGGCCATCGGTAACTTTGACGCCGACCCCGAAGGGGAATTCGTACGCGTCACCTACAACCAGATTGAGGCCTACGACACCGATGGGAGCTCGATGTGGGGGCCGATCAACTTCCCGGAACCCGTGAACATTCTCGCGATTCCAGGCGTCGCCGATGTGGATAATGACGGCCGGGCCGAAATCGTCACGGCCGGAGGAGACACACTGTGGGTGCTGAACGCGGAGGACGGGTCCGAGTTGTGGCGCGCGTCGGTGGTGGACCAAAGCGGAGCAACCGGCGCC
Organism: Klebsiella pneumoniae; assembly: GCA_945861635.1. GTDB lineage: Bacteria > Myxococcota_A > UBA796 > UBA796 > SXON01 > CAMAWH01. Next base: position 59,801 of record CAMAWH010000002.1, read on the forward strand.
TCGTTCTTTGACTTCGACGGTGATGGCGTTCTGGAGGTAGTTTACGTCGATGAAATCCAAATTTATGCATTCAATGGTCCAGACGGCGTCGTGAAATTTCGCACCGACAAACATGGTAGCGACACGATGTACGACTACCCGGTCATCGCTGACGTCGATAACGACGGCCACGCCGAGATCGTCGTCGCACACGACGGCTTCTACCCGGCTGGGTTCAGCGTGTACGGTGATGAAACGAACTCGTGGACGCCCGCGCGAAAGGTCTGGAACCAGCACCCCTACAACATCACCAACATCAACGACGACTTGAGCGTGCCGGTCACCGCCGTCCAGAACTTCACGAAGTACAACAGCTTTCACTCGGCGCTTCCTCTTGCCTCCGGCGCATCCCTGGGAGACGAGCTGGACGCGGAGATTTTGTCGGTGTGTGAGGACGATTGCGACCACGGAAGCATTCTCGTCATCGCGCACGGCCGAAACACCGGAAATGGTGAGGTGCCCGCTGGGATTTCCTTCGCGCTGTACGGGCGCAAGGACGACGTAGATACGCTTCTCGCCACGGCCATCACCACCCTGCCAACGCCCGCGGAAATGACCACCGAGGCCGTCTCTTTCACGCCGGACTCCGAAGCAGTCGTGGCCCTCGACGCGCTCTGGGTGGTCGTGGATGACGACGGCACGGGAACCAGCCACCTCGCCGAATGCGTTGAGGAAAACAACGGCGCCATCGCGCACGGCCCGTTCTGCAAGTGACCGCACGATGAGACGCCGTTTCCTCATCGGTCTGGCGCTCAGCGCCGTCCTCGTCGTCATCGGTGCGCTGCCTTGCTTGGCCATCGTTCCTGACAACGAGATGGCGCCGACGCTCCTCGCCGGTGACCTGGTGTTGGTCCTTCCCGGTACGCCGGTCGCCGGTGTTGTCGTTGCCGTGGTTGACCCGCTGGACAACAGCAGGTGGACGTTTCGCCGCGTGGAGACCGTCGGCGGTGCCGTTCGCTACGATGACGGCGTTTTTCGCACCGGCGGGGATCGCGAGTCGGTCGTCGAAATGGGCATTGAAGGTGACTTCCACGTCCTGTTTCAGGAGGGCCATCTGGTCCGCCAGTCGACACGGGCGGTGCACTGGGAAATGGATGAGGTCGGTGTCGCCGACGACGCCGCGTTCGTGAGCGCCGACGCGCGGGACGAAGCGGTGGACTCGCGCTGGTGGGGAGCCATTCCGCTGGACGCCGTGCGCGGCTTGGTGCGCCTACGCGTCGCGGCGCCGCAGCATCCGTGGCGGGGTTGGGTCACCACCGCGCCTTGACGGACTTACTCCTGGTACGAATATCGCTCGTCCAACCAAGGATCTGCGCGGTTGTGGTAGCCACGCTCCTCCCAGAACCCGCGGCGATTCGCCTCCAGAAACTCCACCCCCGAAATCCATTTCGCGCTTTTCCAGGCGTACAAGTGGTGGACAATCAAACGGATCGGCCCGCCATGCTCCGGCGTGATCGGTTCGCCGTCGTGGTGCGTACAAAAAAGGTTTTCGGGTCTGGCAAAATCTTCGAATGCCAGATTGGTCGTGTACCCAATTTCGTCGTAACTGTGAAGCAGCACGTGCGTGCACGTCGGCCTCACCGACACCGCCCGCAGCGCCTCGTCCACGGACACGCCGCCCCACCGGTTGTCGAACTTCGACCACGTCGTGACGCAGTGCCAATCCCGGGTCACTTCCGCTCTCGGCAGCGTCTGGAATCCGTCCCAAGTCCATTCCAACGGGCGTTCCACCGCGCCGAAAAGTCGTAGGCGCCACGTCGCTGGATCGAAGGCCGGAATGGCCCCCTCATGCAACACCGGCCAGCCTTTCACGACCTTCTGTCCGGGCGGTAAACGCTCGCTGGAACGGATCCGCGGCGTCGTCTTGCCAGTACGAAACAGCACCTACCCCTCCAGTTGCAACTGCTGGAAGCCGAACTTGATCTTGAGCGTGATTTCGTCGTCCGTGATGTCAAGCGCAACGTCTTCGACGCCCATCTTGAGCTTCAACGGCCCGCCGGCCGGAGACACCATCTCCTCAATCTGGTCCTTTTTGAGGATGGGCACGGGGTTGACCTTCGGAATCTGTTGCGCGAGCAGGTGTTCCGCCCCCCGCGAAAGCAGCTGCAAAATGAAGTTCTCCCCAAGATCGACCTGCACATCCTGCAACTCGCCGATGAGTGCGCGCCGTTCCCTGTCGTAATGGATGTCGCCCAACGAGGCCTCCGCACCGATGCGCTTCTCCAGAACGAAAGGAAATTCAATGTTCTCCCTCAGCAGGTACACCTTGCCAGTGGCGACGACTTTGACGTGCGCTTCCACACCGAACTTCTGATCGGAGTAATGGAAATCGCTGCCTTCGCGGTCGACTTCCACCCGCCAGTCCCCCTGCACCTTGACGACCTCCTCGACCAGCCGGTACACCTGCTCCCTTCGATTCCCCCACAGGTCGCGGGCCATGTTTTTCCCGCGCACAAGCACCTCCGGCACCTGCCGATCTTCGAGCAGTCCCCGCACTTTTTCACGAACCTCCAACCGTTTCACCCCGGCGCGAACGTTCTGCACGAGGTCGAACGCGCCATCGCCGATCTTGAAAGGCAGCCCGACCGCAAAGAGGTCGTTCCAAAGCGCCTTTCCAATGGTGAACTTGAGGTGGTAGCCGTCGCTGATCTGTTTGGCCGCCATGCACGCTCCGTAAGCGTGCCAGTGTAGCGCGGATGCGGGCGGGCGTTGTCTGGGCAATCGGTTCCCGATTGCGCCGCGATCGTGAAACCGACGACGTCTCGCCGCGGCCCGAGCGACGCGGACCCGCGCCGGCCATTTCCCTGTTGCCCGCTGGTAGGCTCGCCCGCGGGCGAAGGCGGCGGGAGCGAGCGGGTGGCGGGATCTCGGGTGTGATCCGGGTGCCGCGCGCGGGTGGTGGACGCCGGGGCGCGGGCTCGGCCGCGTCTCGGTGTCCGACAGGCCCAGCGCTCACCCCGCGCTGGACGAACCCGAGATCCTGACGGGTCCCGCGCGGCGACCTTGGCCGCCGCTACAAAAGTTCGGTCGAAGCAAAGAAGTAGGCGATTTCACGCGCCGCCGACGCCGGCGAATCCGAGCCGTGCACGGCATTCTCACCGACGCTGGCGGCGTACAGTTTGCGTAAGGTGCCATCCGCGGCGTTGGCCGGGTTCGTCGCGCCCATGATTTCGCGGTTGCGGAGAATGGCGCCTTCGCCTTCGAGGCAGATCACGACGACCGGCCCCGACGACATGAACGTGACCAGTTCGTCGAAGAAGCCGCGCCCCTTGTGTTCGGCGTAAAAACCCTCCGCCATCCCGCGCGATTGATGAATCTTTTTCATCGCGCAGATGCGCAGACCGTCACGCTCAAAGCGGGCGATGATCTCCCCAATGTGCTGGCCCTTGACGGCATCGGGCTTGATGATTGAGAGGGTGCGTTCCATGGGGTCTCCGAATTGGCGCGGCGTCTATCGCGTGGCGTCGGTGAGCGCCACGAAGCGGCGATGCGCCAACCAAGCGCCACCGTCTGTCGCGACAGCAGACGTGTTCGCTGGTAGACGCCGCACGTCGGGGCGCTACCCGAGAATCTCCAACATCTTCCTTCCCATCTCCGCCGGCGACCGGACGATGTGCATGCCCGCCGCCGCCATCGCCGCGTATTTCGCCTCCGCCGTACCCTGCCCCCCCGAGATGATCGCGCCCGCATGGCCCATCCGACGGCCAGGAGGCGCCGTTGCACCGGCAATAAATCCGACGATGGGCTTCCTGCAGTGCACCGCAGCCCACGACGCAGCCTCCTCCTCCGCCGTACCACCGATCTCGCCGATCATGATGATGGCGTCGGTGTCCGGGTCCGCACTGAAGAGTTGGAGCACGTCGATGTGGCGGGTGCCAATGATTGGATCGCCACCGATGCCGATCGCGGTCGACTGCCCAAGACCCACCCGCGAAAGCTGCCCGACCGCCTCGTACGTCAGCGTTCCGGATCGCGAAACAACGCCGATGCGACCTGGCTTGTGGATGTGTCCTGGCATGATGCCGATCTTGCATTCCCCCGGGGTAATGATTCCCGGGCAATTCGGGCCGATCATGCGCACGCCGCGCGTCGTAAGGAACGCCATGATGGGGAGCATGTCCCGCACGGGAATTCCCTCGGTGATCGGCACCACGAGCTTCACGCCCGCGTCCGCTGCCTCCAGGATCGCGTCCGCCGCAAACGGCGGCGGCACGAAGATCATCGATGCGTTGGCGCCGGTTGCGCGAACGGCGTCATCGACGGTGTTGAAGATGGGAACGGTGCCTTCGAAGAAGGTTCCGCCCTTGCCGGGCGTCACTCCGGCGACCACGTTCGTGCCGTAGGCCTTGCACTGCGACGCGTGAAAACCACCGGCCGAACCGGTGATTCCCTGCACCAGCAGGCGTGTGTCCTTGTTGACCAGAATCGACATCAGAGCCCCCGCACGGCGGCGACGATCTTCTCGGCCGCGTCAGACATGGAATCGGCCGGGATCACGCGCAAGCCGCTCTCCGCAATGATCTTCTTGCCCATCTCCACGTTCGTGCCCTCGAGACGCACGACAAGCGGCACCTTCAAGCCCGTTTCTTTCACGGCCGCGAGCACGCCCTCCGCGATGACATCACACTTCATGATGCCTCCGAAAATGTTGACGAGAATGCCCTTCACCGCCGGATCAGCCGTAATGATGCCGAACGCGGCAGTGACCTTCTCCTTCGTCGCCCCGCCGCCGACATCGAGGAAGTTTGCCGGTTCTTCGCCGTAGAACTTGATGATGTCCATGGTGGCCATCGCGAGGCCGGCACCGTTGACGAGGCAACCGATGTTGCCATCGAGCTTGACGTAGGACAGCTCGTGTTTTTGCGCCTCCTGCTCCTGTGGATCGACCTCGGCGGGGTCCTCGAACGCCGCGTACTCCGGATGGCGGAACAGCGCGTTGTCGTCGAAAGTGATCTTCGCGTCGAGCGGTAGGACCTCGTTGTCCACGGTCACGATGAGCGGGTTGATCTCAAGCATTGAACAGTCGGCCGCCATGTAGGTGTGGAACAGCCCCGTCACCAACTTCACGAAGCCACCGACCGCCTTGCCGCTGAGCCCCAGTCCGAACGCCAAGTTGCGTGCCTGCCAGATGCCGAGATTGGTGAGGGGGTCCGCCCACTCCTTCAGGATCGCCTCGGGCCGGTGGGCGGCGACCTCCTCGATCTCCGTGCCTCCTTCCTTCGAACACATCACCAACACCTTTCCGACCGCGCGATCCAGCAGGATGGCAAGGTAGAATTCCTGCGCGATCTGGCAACCTTCCTCGACGAAGACTCGATGCACGACCGCGCCCGACTCTCCCGTCTGTTTGGTGACGAGCGTGTGGCCGAGCATCGCGCCCGCGGCAGCGCGCACGGCATCGAGATCCTTGCACACGCGCACGCCGCCCTTGCCCGGGACACCGTCCTCTCCTCGCAGCACCGCTGCCAGCGCGGCGTCATCGACCTCCCCGACGAAGCGCCCCTTCCCGCGTCCGCCCGCGTGAACCTGCGACTTCACGACCCAAACGCCGCCACCCATGTGTTTTGCCGCCGTCACCGCCTCGTTCGGCGTGTTCGCGACCGCGCCCTTCAACGTCGGAACCCCGTGCTTACGCAGAATCTCCTTTCCCTGAAACTCGTGGATTTTCATCTACATATTCTCGATGAGGGCGGTACCGAATTCGCTACATTTCAGCAACGTCGCGCCCTCCATCAGACGCTCGAAGTCGTACGTGACCCGCTTCTGGCCGATGGTCTTTTTCATCGAAGCGATGATCAGGTCGGCCGCCTCACCCCATCCCAGTCGGCGCAACATCATCTCTCCGGACAGAATGACCGACGCCGGATTCACCTTGTCCAAGCCTGCGTACTTCGGCGCGGTGCCGTGGGTCGCCTCGAAGATCGAAAGCCCGGTCAAGTAGTTGATGTTCGCGCCCGGAGCGATGCCGATGCCGCCCACCTGCGCGGCTAGCGCGTCCGAGCAGTAATCCCCGTTCAAGTTGAGCGTGATGATGACGTCATACTCGTCGGGCCGGAGCAGGATTTGCTGGAGGAACGCATCGGCGATGCAATCCTTGATCAGCAACTTCCCGCTGGCCAGCGCGGCTTTCTGCGCGGCGTGGGCGGCCGAATCACCCTGCGTCTCCTTGATCCGGTCGTACTGCGCCCAGGTCCAGACCTGCTCGCCATATTCGCGTTCCGCCAGATCGTACGCCCAGTTCTTGAAGGCGCCTTCCGTGTACTTCATGATGTTGCCCTTGTGGACAATCGTCAGGTTCCGGCGCTTCTGGGCCAACGCATAGTCGAGCGTGGAGCGCATCAAACGCTCGGTGCCTTCCCGACTGACGGGCTTGATGCCGATACCGCTGGTATCTGGGAAACGGATTTTCTTGACCTTCATCTCGTTCTGGAGAAACGCGATGACCTTCTTTGCATCGGCGCTTTCCGCCTCCCACTCGATACCGGCGTAGATGTCCTCCGAGTTCTCGCGGAAGATGATCATCTCCACCTTTTCTGGCTCCTTCACCGGCGAGGGTACGCCCGTGAAATACTGCACGGGACGCACGCAGGCGTAGAGGTCCAACTCTTGCCGCAATGCGACGTTGAGCGACCGGATTCCGCCGCCAACCGGCGTCGTCAGCGGGCCCTTTATGGCGATCTTGTACTTGCGCACGGCCGCCAGCGTGTCCGGAATCAGCCATTCTCCGTACAGATTGAAACACTTCTCCCCCGCAAAGACCTCGAACCAGCTGATCTTTCGTTTCCCGCCGTACGCCTTGGCAACCGCGCCATCCAGCACCCGCACGGAGGAGGCCCAGATGTCCGCACCCGTACCATCTCCCTCGATGAAGGGGATGATCGGCTGGTCGGGGACAATGAGTGTGCCATCGGGCGCAGTCGTGATGGCCTGGCCGACCGTGGGGGGCGAAAGTTTCTCAAACATGGGGGGCTCCAGAAGGGTGCGCGATGTAGCCAATCAGGAAGCCCGGGGCCAGCGTTCCGCCCCCCCTGCGGCGGACTTCATCGAAGTCCCGACGGGAACGCGTGGTAGCCTCACCTCGGAGGCAAAATGGGCCTGCTCGGTTTCGTCGTCGCCGGAGTAATCGTGATTCTCGGAATCCGATACGTCCTCAGGAAGAAACGCTCAGCCGCCGATCGAGCGCCGTCGCAGCGCTCCCACTCCACCGTCGGGGAGGCGCTGAACGAGATGCAACGCCTCGCACCGCGCATCCTCGGCGAAGGCGCGCCCGACCTCGGACCCGTCGCGCCTTCGTTCGCCTACGAGCCCGACGATGCCAATGCGATCAGCATCGACGCGCCTCCACGCGTGACGACGGACGGGAAGTAGCTACTTCACCAGCCGACGCCGCGGCTGATTTGCTGCGATGTACTTGCACCGGTAGATCGCGACGCCCTTCCCGTTGCGCGTGACAAGGCGTTCGTCGATGATCTGTGCCGCGATGCCCGACACGCGCGAAAACCCGAAAAGCACGGTGTAGTACTCGGGATCCGTGAAACCTGTCGCGTTGAGCAGCGTGCCGGAAATCGCGTCGACGTTCGGGTAGGGATTCGCGACCTTCGGGTTCTCCTTCAGCACCCGAACCGCGACTTCGCGCATGTTCTTGGCCGTCTGGAAAAGCACGTCATTCGGACACAACTTTTCACCCAGGGCGTACTGGACGCGCGCCCGCGGGTCTTCGGCGCGCAGGACGGCGTGTCCAAAGCCGAAAATCAGCCCGCCATTCGCCAATTCATTGCGGACGAAAGCCTCGATCTGGTCCTTGTCGGGCGTTCCGACCTTCCGAACGAACTCGAGACAATCCTGATTCGCACGTCCGTGGCGTGCGCCGTACAACCCACCCATCGCCGCGACATTGCTCGCGTACACATCCGCGAGTCCCGACGCGACCGCCTTGCCGACGAACGTGGAGAGGTTGCCGCCGCCATGGTCAAGGTGGAGTACGTAGAAGATTCGGATCATCTCTACGAGTTTGGCTGGATCTGCGCCCGGCATCCCCATGCAGTGCACGAAATTCTCGCAGAGTCCGAGCTCGGGCTTCGATTCAATCGGCGGCCCCCACCCTTCCCGAATGCGGAACACGTTCGCCACCAATTCCGGCATCCGCGCCATGAGGTTCAGCGAATCCTCACGCACGTCCTGCGGCGTCGTCTTCCCGGTCATGCCGAGCCAGGTGATGCCGGCCATCAGCCACTCCATCGGGTGCCCCTCCTTCGGCAACGCGCCGAGGAAGGCATGCAGCCCAGCCGGAAGCTTTGCGCGACGCGCCATATCAGCCTTGAACGCCGCGAGTTGCTCCAAACTCGGGAGCTCCTTGTTCAGAACGAGGAAACACGCCGCTTCGGGATCGATGTGCGCAAGGTCTTCCACCGGATACCCGACGTAGTGTACGCCTTCCATCGGATCGACGGACGAGGTTCGGCAGGTTCCAACCGGGAAACCGCGCAGTCCGGTATCAAGATGTTCTTCCGTGATCTCGAACAGGACCTTCTTCGGATCGGACATGGGAACTCCTACAGTAGCGATGGTGGTCAGAACCGAGCGCCTAGTAGCCGGTGGCCCACGCCGGCGCGACCGTTCGGCACGTGGCTTCGCAAAAAGTCCGAAGCGACTACCAATTCTTGTTCGGGGCCGCGCTGAAGCGCGTCCGTTTCAGGCAGGAAACCTACGCTTTTCGCGCCAGTGAGTTACCCACACCGGATGCGCGACGTCCTATCCGAGCTCCTCGATCTCCTTCGACTTGAGCGGATCGAGGAGAAGTTGTTTCGCGGGCAAAGTCAGGATCTCGGCTGGGGGTCCGTCTTCGGCGGGCAAGTGCTGGGACAGGCCGTCTCCGCCGCGGCCCAGACCCTGCCGGGCGACCGGCATGTCCACTCCCTCCACGGTTACTTCCTTCGCCAAGGCGATGCGTCGCGACCAATCGTGTACGAGGTTGACGCCATTCGTGACGGCGGCAGCTTCACGACCCGCCGAGTCGTCGCCATCCAGAACGGGCATGCGATCTTCAGCTTGTCTGCATCTTTTCAGGTGGACGAGGGTGGATTCGACCACGCAGCGGATATGCCGCTTGGCATCCCAGGGCCCGAAGATCTGCCGTCTGAGCTGGATCTCGCTCGGAAGTTCGCCGATCGCATTCCTGAGCCTTTCCGCGCAATGGCCGTGGCGGATCGGCCGATCGAGATCCGACCCGTTCAGCCGTTCAACCTGCTCAACCCCCGTCCGCTGCCCCCGCGTCGCCAGCTCTGGTACCGGGCAAATGGCCGCCTCCCCGACGATCCCGCCGTTCATCGCTACCTTCTCGCCTATGCGTCCGATTTCAACTTCCTCGTCACCGCAATGCTTCCTCACGGCGTTTCGTGGCTGACGCCGGGCATGCAAGTCGCGAGTCTGGACCACGCCATGTGGTTCCATCGCCCGTTCCGTTTCGACGAATGGCTGCTCTACGACGTTGATAGCGCCTCGGCTTCAGGAGCGCGTGGGTTGGTTTCGGGTCGCTTCTACACTCGCGACGGTCGGCTTGTGGCCAGTGTCGCCCAGGAAGGGTTGATGCGCGATCGTCGCGTCAAAACACCCAACGAAGTCGCCGTCCAAAAATAACTGACGCATTCGGCCGCCGGTGACTTTTGGACGACTCCTAATTTGGCGAAAGCAGACACGCCGTGACGCCGATGGTACCAAAAATCAATAGCCAGTCGAATGCGCCCAACCCGACGCGGAACGCGCCCTGTCCCGCCAGCCCGAGAACGACCCCTGAACGTGGTGCGGTAACGACGCGAATCGTGTCACCACGCCCCAGCGACGCGGATATTCGCTCGTCGACTCGCGCCCACCTCGAGTCCGTCTGCACCCACGAATATGCTCCGGCCAGCCCCGTGCCGGTCACGACGATCGTCGGCGACAACAGGGGCGTGTTGCTGCGAACGACGTCGCGCACAATCTCATCGGCCACGTGCTTCCGACCACCGAACACGTCCCGCAGGAGCAGGTAGCTTCGGTGGTTCAGCGCCGCAAAGAGGAGGATCCCGGTGCCAGGGGCAAGCCACAACACACCCCAGCGATCCAGCCCGCTGTCTCGCGTCAGGGGCGCCAGGACCACAAACCACGCCAAGACGAGGACCGCGGCCAGAACGGAGCCTATCACCGCCCCGCCGAGCACGCGCCGGACGAGGGCCTGCACAACATATCCACGTAGAACCATGCGATCTTCGTCCGTCAGTGCTTCGTCATGCGCCATCGACGCGACGTCGAATGGTTTCCCCATCGCGACGACACCGTCCACTCCGCCCGGATCCGCGATCACCGACACGGCAAAAAGGTTCTGCAACCGCGCCGTATACATCAAATCGACCGACTGCCCGGTGTGGACGCGCCGGTACACCCATTGCTCCACGCTCGACTCTTCCCCGTCCAAACTCAGGTAGTAGCGGGGAGAGCTGCGCGCGTTGCTGTCCATCGACGGACCGACAATTCCGACGCGCTTGCCGGTGACGATGCCGCGTCGGATGACCTTCTCGCGTTCGAACGAAGCGCCGACATGCACGCTGAGAATAAACAGGAGCGCGCCGAAGAAGAAGACACCAAAGACGCCACGAATCACGACGGGCAGGCCCCCGGTGCCCCAGCCAATCATCCACACCGCCACCGATCCGATGGCTACACCAACGGGCACGACAAACAACGCCCGCCGCCGCAACAGAGCGCGGTCGTCGGCCGTCAGTGACTCGCGACGCTCGGTCAATGGACTCCCCTCTGCTCAATCGTTCTCGATCACCGTGCGCAACCTCGACATCTCTGCGACCTCCGCCTCGCCCGGTTGGGGCCACTTTAGCGGCAGTGCATCGAGCGTATCCGCAATCGTCTCTGCGACGAACGCCCGCATCGACGGTTTGTCGTCGGCTGGAACGGCGTACCACGGCGCCCACGGACGAGAGGTCTCGTTCAACGCCGTCTCATACGCTCTCATGTACGCCGGCCAATGCCCACGCTCCGCCACGTCTCCCGCCTCGAACTTCCAGTGCACGTTGGGATCATCGATGCGGTCCATCAGCCGTCTGCCCTGCGTGGCGTGGCTGACGTTCAACCAGAACTTCAGGATCACCGTGCCGTTTCGATAGAGGTGGCGCTCAAAGTCGCGAATCGACTCGAAACGTTCGTCAAAAATATCCTTCTTCTTCCCGGGAAGATGCTGCGCGCCGAGCAACTCCGGATGCACCTTCACAACGAGCACTTCCTCGTAGTGACTGCGGTTGAAAATTCCGATCCGACCGCGCTCCGGCAGCGAACGCGCCACCCGCCACAGGAAGTCGTGGTCCAATTCCTCGGCAGACGGGCGCTTGAACGCCGTGACATGGCATCCCTGCGGGTCAATCCCGCGCATCACCGCGCGAATCGTGCCATCCTTCCCCGCAGCGTCCATCGCTTGAAAAATCAACAGCAGGGAATAGCGATCATCGGCGTAGAGCTTTCGTTGAAGCTTCTCCATTCGCGTGGATGCACGCTGGAGGCGCTCCACGGCTTCCCCGTCCACGAGCGGATGTTCCGTCAGCGCGCGCTTGACGCGAAACGTGCCGTCAAAGGGCACTTGCCAGCGATTGTCCGGGGCCGGGTGGGGCATGTCACGTCTGAATGTACGGCAGCGTATCGTGGGCGACCCGTTGCGGGTCGAGGCGATGCAATTCGGCAGCCCCTCGGCTACATTGGCCGTGCCTTCGGAGTTCCGGCCCGTGCTTCTCCTCCTCGGCTGCACCGACACGATTGCGCCGACCGCGGATTCCACTCCGGCGAACGCCGATTCCTCGGGCGGCTGGGCGATCGGTCCGGAGCAGTCGTGTCCAACCCCGCACGATGCGAGTTGGACCCTGCAAGACGACGCGTTTCCACCGGAGGAATTCATCGCGATTCAGGCCGGTGACAGCATTGAGGGAGGCGGAATCGCTCTCGTCGAGGCAAACGGAAGCGCGAGCATCGCGTACGCGCGCCCCAACGGTACCGCAGGCGCGCTGGACCCCCACACGGGCGCTCGAAGCGAAATCACGGCGGGCCGGTTCCTGTTCGCATTCGCGGCCGGTGATTTCGACGATAACGGAGCCACCGACCTGATCGTCATTGGCCAGCCGACGACCATCCTCTGGGACTGGGCGGGAGCGGATGGCGCCGCCACGCACTTGTCGGACACGTTCAGCGGCAAGCTGCGCGATGTCGCGGTTGGCGACTTCGATGGGGACGCCGATCTGGACCTGGTCGGTGGCTACACCGCGCCGGGGAACGACTGGCACGACTTCCAAGGGCGCACCCTGCGCAACGAAGGAAAACGCTTGTTTTCAGGTGGGGACCCGATCGCTGCACCGGAGGAATTCTGGGGAAAGGCGTTTGACGTCTCCATCATCGACCTGAATGGGGACAACGCCCCCGACGTGTCGTTTTGCAACGACATGGGCTGGCAGATCCAACCGAACGGGGTTTTGCACAATGAAGGCGGGCTACTCACTCCCGTGGCCGATGCTCACGGCCTCGACGTCACGACAAGCTGTATGGGGGCGGCGTGGGCCGACGTGGACGGAGATGGATGGATGGACGAATTCATCGGCGACTCGGAGCGGCTTTGGTGGCTGCGAGGCACGGCCGCGGGCATATGGGTAGACGCGACGGCAACCCTCGGGTTGGGAGAGTTGGCGCGCGAACAAATGGCGTGGGGAGCGCGGATCGATGATCTCGATAACGACGGGGTCATCGAGATCATCGTGCCTACAAGTTGGTTCAGGGTGGCCGGCACCGACCAATGGCCGGTGTACGCGTGGTCCCGCGTTGGGACGACGTGGACCGACCGAGGACCCGAGGTCGGGTTGCCAACCGCCGCCGACGTTCGGTCCGTGCTCACGACGGACATCAACCGTGATGGCGTGCCCGACATCATCCTCGGGGATGCCAATCGATCGCCGTGGGTGTACATGTCGGACGGGTGCACCGCGGACGCCTGGCTCACGGTGGATGCTCCAGAGGGCACGGTTGTCGCTGTGGAAGCCGGCGGCGTCGCGCGCATCGGGCGCGTCACGACGGAGGGCAGCTACGCCTCCGCGGCCGTTCCGCGCGCTCATTTCGGACTCGGCGCGGCAGACACGATCGACCGGATCACACTGATGCCCCCGTGGTCCGAGCCGATCGTCCTCGACGGCCCCCTCCCCGCGCGGATCGCCGCGACATGGACGCGCCCCGACTGACCGCGCTCACTTCCCCGTGATGGCCCGCCAGATCATCATCACCGGATCGTAGTACCGATCCACGACGCGCTCTTTGAGCGGAATGATGGCGTTGTCCGTAATGTTGATGTGCTCCGGGCACACGTCGGTGCAGCATCGCGTGATGTTGCAAAGTCCGCTTCCATACTCGTTCTTGATGGCGGGAACGCGATCCGCCGTGTCGAGCGGGTGCATCTCCAACTGCGCAAGGTGAATCATGAACCGTGGGCCAACGAACGCGTCCTTGCGATCCTGATTCCGGAGGACGTGACAGACGTCCTGACAGAGGAAACACTCAATGCACTTGCGAAATTCCTGAACGCGGTCCACGTCTTCCTGCTGCATCCGGTAGGTGCCATCGGCTTCCCGCGGCTTCGGCTGCAACGGCTTGATCTTCGCCTTCTGCTCGTAGTTCCAGCTCACATCCGTCACAAGATCCTTCACGATGGGAAACGCCTTGAGCGGTTGCACCGTGATGGCTTCGTCGGGTGCGTAGTCGTTGACCCGGGTCATGCAGCTGAGCTTGGGCTTCCCGTTGACTTCACAGGAACAACTTCCACACTTACCTGCTTTACAGTTCCATCGCACGGCGAGATCGTTTGCCTGGTGCGTTTGGATTCGATGGATGGCGTCGAGGACCACCATGCCAGGCTCAATCTCTACCTTGTAGTCAACGAATTCTCCGCCCGCAGCGTCTCCGCGCCAGACCCGGAAGGTACGATCAGCCATGTTGTGGACCCTCCAACTCTTCCAACGTCGCATTTGCGATGGCCACGAGATCCGGCGGACCCGGCGGACGAACGACGGATTCAACCTCCATCTTTCCGTCTGCACCTCTGCGGGAGACGACGTTTACATTCCCCCACTCCTCCCGTTCTCCGGCGTAGTCCTCCCGGGTGTGACCACCCCGACTCTCTTCCCGTAGAAGGGCACCGCGCGTCACCGCCTCACTCACGACGAGCATGGCGCGCAGGTCGATGGCTTCGTGCCAGCCCGCATTGTACTGGGAGGTACCATGCGCCTTCACTCGCGACGCACGCTCGGCGAGGACGGCCAGATCCGCCAGCGCCTTTTCCAGTTCGACCTTGGTCCGAATGATGCCGACATTGTCCTGCATCGACGTCTGGAGATCCTCGTGGATCAAGTACGGATTTTCTCCAGCTTCGCGGTTGAGGATGGCCGTCGCGCGGCGAACGGACACCAATACCTGGGCTTCGTCTACCGAGGGCGTCGTAACCGAGTTGCAGTAGGCCACCGCGCCGTCACCCGCGAGCTTCCCAAAGACGATCAGGTCCGACAACGAGTTGCCCCCGAGCCGATTCGCCCCGTGCATGCCCCCGGACACCTCACCTGCGGCGAACAGCCCCGGAACACACGACATCTGGGTGTCGGCATCGACCTTCACGCCGCCCATGAAGTAGTGGCACGTCGGCCCGACTTCCATCGGCTCCTTGGTGATGTCCAACTCCGCCAATTCCTTGAACTGGTGGTACATGGAAGGAAGTTTCTTCTTGATCGTCTCCGCGGGACGACGTGACGCGATGTCGAGGAACACGCCGCCATGCGGAGAGCCGCGGCCCGCCTTCACTTCCGCATTGATGGATCGCGCCACGACATCTCTTGTCAGCAATTCCGGCGGCCGGCGGGCGTTTTTATCTCCGTCGAGCCAGCGCTGGCCCTCCTCGACCGTATCCGCCGTTTCTTTGGCGAACTTCTCAGGAACATACTTGAACATGAACCGCTCACCGTCCTTGTTGAGCAGGATTCCCCCCTCTCCGCGAACGCCTTCGGTCACGAGCGTACCGCGCACGGAGGGCGGCCACACCATTCCCGTAGGATGGAACTGGGTAAACTCCATATCGACCAGCTCGGCACCGGCTTCGTAGGCCAGCGCATACCCATCTCCCGTGCATTCCCAGCTATTCGACGTCACCTTCCACGACTTGCCCCCGCCGCCCGTCGCCAGGATGACGGCCTTCGCGGTGATAAGCACGAACCGACCGGTTTGCCGCCAGTAACAGACCGCGCCCGCGATGCGGTTTCCGTCCTTGATCAAATCAAGCACCGTGCACTCCATGTGCACTTTCAAATGCTCCTGATGCACCGCCCGATCCTGAAGGGTGCGGATCAACTCCAGCCCGGTGCGATCCCCGACGTGCGCGAGGCGCGGATACCGGTGCCCGCCAAAGTTGCGCTGCGAGATCAGGCCGTCTTTCGTCCTGTCGAAAACGGCGCCCCAATCCTCCAATTCGTGGACGCGCGCGGGCGCTTCCTTGGCGTGGTGTTCCGCCATTCGCCAATCGTTGAGGAACTTCCCGCCGCGCATCGTATCGCGGAAGTGAATCTTCCAGTTGTCGCGGGCGTCGGCATTGCCCATCGCAGCCGCCATCCCGCCTTCCGCCATGACCGTGTGGGCCTTTCCGAGGAGGGACTTGCAGATGACGCCCGTGGACAGCCCCGCCTTGCCACATTCGATGGCCGCACGAAGGCCCGCGCCGCCCGCACCGATGATCAACACGTCGTGATCGACGCGTTGTAGTTCCTTTACTTCGAGCATGTCAGTGTCCCCACGTGTTGAGGTCGGGAATGGTGCCCGACGCCACGAGCCGAACGTACAAACCCGCCCAGCCGACCCAGATCATGCTGACCCACGCCAGCAACATATGCCGCTCATTCAGCCAGGTGACGCCTCGCCAGATGCCGTACGACTTCTTCATGCCCTTGTCGTGGTTGAATGCGTCGCAACTGAAACAGTCCTTTCGACCTCCGACAAGATGCCGCCACGCGTGACACCCGAAGGTGTACATGCCGAGGAGGATGGGATTGAGCGTCAGGATGATGCTTCCGACGCCGATTCCAAACTCACCGTCACGGAAGAAGGACATGAATGCATCCCACGAGAGGAAAGCGATCACGACGATGGCGCTGTAGAGCGCGTACCGGTGGAGGTTCTGGAAGAGGAAAAGCATGCGCTCGCCCTCGTACCGGCCGGGCTGCGGTGCGGGGTTCACGCCACACGCCGGCGGCGTGAACAGATACGCGCGGTAGTAGAACTTCCGGTAGTAGTAACAGGTCAATCGGAAGGAAAGCGGGAGGGGAAGGATGAGCGCTGCCGAGATCGACGGGAACCACGTCGGCCACCACCCCGGCGCTTCTCCGAAGAAGGAATCCGCGATGGGCGCATCGGGCCAAACGCGCGTATCCGCGAAGAACAGCGGGGAGTAGAACGGAGAAAGGTAGCCGCCAAACCCGTGACCACCCACCCAATAATTCGTACCCTGAAACGCTTCCCAGTTGGCATAGATCGTGAACAGCAGGAATCCAATCCCCGTCCACATCGGCTCGAACCACCACGCATCCTTGCGCAGCGTCTTGAACATCCCGGTGGGGTGTCCTCCGGTACCGCCATCTGCTGCCATCGGTGACTCCACGTGAGCGTTCCGCCGAGCACCCGGCGGGGTTCCCTTCTAGCCGATTGCACCGACGCGGACAAGACGTGACGCCCGGGCATGCAGACGCGGGAGAAGCTGCCGATCAAGCTCCGCCAGCAGCGCAAGGTCCGCGTGAAGCATCTCCCAGCGTTGCCCCTGCACGAAAGGGTGGAAAGCGCGGCCGGGTGAGCGCGGAATCAGATCCCGAGGTAGCTCGCGACCTTCCCCGCGAGATCCGTCTTTTCCCACGAGAATTCGCTACGGCCGAAGTGACCGTACGCTGCTGTGGGTCGGTAGATCGGGCGCAGCAGGTCGAGGTGCTTGATCAGGCCGGCTGGCTTTGTGGGAAACAACTCGCGAACGCAAGCCACCAGCTTCTCGTCGCTTACCTTACCCGTGTCGTACGAATTGACATTCACGCTGACCGGCTCCGCGATGCCGATGGCGTAGGCAAGCTGGACAAGTGCCCGGTCACAGGCGCCGGACGCAACAAGATTCTTCGCAATGTACCGCCCCATGTACGCGGCCGAACGGTCGACCTTCGACGGGTCCTTGCCGGAGAAGGCGCCGCCACCATGCGCACCATGTCCACCGTACGTGTCCACGATGATCTTGCGGCCGGTCAGGCCAGAATCCCCCATTGGCCCGCCGACAACGAATTTGCCGGTCGGATTGACGAAATAGCGGGTTTCCGCGTCGAGGAGGTGTGCAGGGAGGACCTGCTTGATCAACTCGTCGATGATCTGGGATTCAATCAACTTGTGATCGCGCTCCGCGTGCTGCGTCGAAACGACGACGGTGTCGATGCGAGCGATCTTGCCATCCCGATACTCGATCGTGACCTGCGACTTGCTGTCCGGGCGTACCCAGGCCCAGTTCGAATCGTTCTTCCTCCGCTTTGCAAGCTGGTGCATGAGCACGTGGCTGTACTGGAGCGTCGCCGGCATGAGCTCCGGCGTTTCGTCGATGGCGTAGCCGAACATCATCCCCTGGTCACCGGCGCCCTGTTCTTTGTGCAGCCCCTCACCCTCACTGACGCCCTGCGAAATGTCCGGGGATTGCTGCTCAATCGCCACCATGATTGCACACGTGTTGCCATCGAACCCCTTGTCGGAGTGGTCGAAGCCGATCTCGTTGACGACGCGCCGAATGATCGGCGGGTAGTCAACCTTTCCCTGCGATGTGATCTCTCCCGCGACGACCACGAGCCCGGTCTTCACGAGGGTTTCGCACGCGACGCGTGAACGCGGGTCCTGCTCCAAGAACGCATCAAGGATGCCATCCGAGATCTGGTCGCACATCTTGTCGGGATGGCCTTCGGAAACGGATTCGGACGTAAACAGGTAGTTTTTCAGGGCCATGACTTCCTCGGAGGTGGCGACAGGCAGAAGCGCCGGCGCATGGGGCGGCGCAATGTGGCCCCTCCGCTGCCGGACGTCAAGCGTTCGCTCGGTGAGCACGGGTACGCAGCGTGAAGTCGTACACTACGCCGACCCCGCGCGATCCGAGACCAAACGCCCCAAACGGCGATTACAACCTTTGGAAACACGCCGCTTGAGGTGTGCTAGTGCTCGCGCTCCTTTTCCTTGTGCCGGCGCACCGAAACCTCGACCTTCGACATCACGCCGTCGAGTGTCGCGTACAGGTCGTCGGTTTCGTCCTCCGCCCGGAACGTCTCGCCGTGCGAGTGCACCGTCAGATCGGCGCGATGCCGATGCTTGTCCACGGTGATCGTGACGTGCGCATTGGCCGGATCTTTCAAGTGCTTGACGACCTTCTGAAACCTTTTGTTCGCCCAATCCTTGATGGCTGCGGTGGGCTCAACATTGCGGAAGGTAAATTCCAATTCCACGGTACCTCCATTGTAAAAAACCCGATTAGGACACCCGCCTAAGACACAGTGCGCCGCTTCGACGACGGGAGAATTCCCATCGCCTCGCGGTATTTTGCGACCGTACGCCGCGCGATATCGATGTTTTCCCGCTTGAGCAGTCCGACGACCGCGTCATCGGAAACGGGATTCTCGGTGTCCTCGGCCGCGATGAGTTTTTTGATACGGCGCTTCACAGCCTCCGCCGCCACCATTTCCCCATGGACAGCGTTCACGCCATTGTTGAAGAAGAACTTCAACTCGAATATTCCCTGCGGACACTGCACGTATTTGCTGCTCGTTACGCGGGAGACTGTCGACTCATGCATGCCGATTTCATCTGCGACATCCCGCAGGACCATGGGCCGCAAGAAATCCGGCCCGCGTTCAAAAAAATCATGTTGACGGCGCAGAATCGAGTTCATCACTTTGCCAATCGTGTCCTGCCGTTTGAAGATCGACTTGATCAAGAAGTCCGCTGAATTCAGCCTCTCCTTGATGTATTCACGCTCTTCACGCGTGGAATCTTTTCCTTGCAAAACCTGCTTGTAGTAGCTGCTGATGCGGAGTTTTGGAAGTCCGTCCTCATTTTGCACAACCTGCCACTCATCGCCTACCTTGAACACGTACACGTCCGGCGAGATGTACTGCGGATCCGCCTCACTGAAATTCCGACCGGGCCAAGGCTCCAGCTGCTTCATCATCTTGTGGTACTCGAGGACGTCCTCGACCTCGATCTCCAGCGCGCGCGCAATAGCTCCGTAGTTTCGCTTCTCGATGTCCCCGAGATGACCCGTGATGATCCTCGGAAGATACGGATCCTCCGGAAACAACACCCGCGTCTGCACCGTCAGACATTCGACGAGGTTGCCCGCACCGCACCCGAGCGGGTCAAGGTGCTGCACAAGATCGAGCGCACCCTCCGCATCGTCCTGATCGAGCGCGTGCTCCTCAATCAGCTCCGAAAGCGGCTGACAGAGCCAGCCGTGATCATCGAGGTTGCGAATGATGATCTGCGCTGCCGCGCGCTCACCGTCTGTGCAACTCTGCATCTGGAGCTGCCACTCAAGGTGGTCGGCGAGAGAGGCGCTGCCGACGAGATTCGTCTCGATGGGCGGCAGTTCGTCCATCCCGGACGCGGCACCCGAATGACTGCCGTCGGGCTTGTTGTACCCCTCGATCACTTTATCCCAATCTACCTCTCCTTCTTTCGCGTCGTTCATCGTCTGGCTTCCGTCCGCCTGCGCGGATTGGGCCTGCTGCTGAAAGCTGGCCTCCGCCTCCATCAGGCTGTCCGTGGTGCTGCCAGGCACCTCTTCCAACGTCGGATTCTCGAGGATCTCGTTCTGCACCTGATCCATCAGCTCGATGTGATTGAGCTGAAGCAGCTTGATGGCTTGCTGCAGTTGTTGAGTAATGCGCAGCTCCTGCCGCTGCTGCATCACGAGGCCGAGCTTCTGTCCGAAGGCCATTGTGCCGCTAGTATCCGCCCCGGCGCGAGTCTTGCAAAGGCGGCGGCAGGACGAAATCGTGCCCGAGGTACCGGTCTCGCGCGTGGGGGTCCGCCGCAACGAACGAAGGCGTACCTTCTACCTGTATGGTTCCCGAATCGAGCACAATTGCGCGGTCACACATCGCAAGCGTCTCTCGGACTGCATGATCGGTGACGAGCACGGCGGCACCGGCGCGCGCGAGCGAACGAACCAGATCCTGAAGCCCCGCAACCGCGATGGGATCGACGCCAGCAAAGGGTTCGTCGAGCAGAAGCACGCACGGACGAATGGCGAGCAGGCGGGCGATCTGTAGTCGGCGGCGCTCCCCGCCAGAGAGCGCGTCCACGCGGCGGGTCGCCAGGTCGAAGATACCCGCCTGTCGGAGGAGATCGGCAGGATCCGTGCGCGACGCGGAAACCTCCACCGCGAGCGCGACGTTCCCAAGCACCGTTAAATCACGAAAAAGCGTGTCCTCCTGGGGCAAGTAGCCAAGTCCGAGGCGGGCCCGCCGGTGGAGCGGCAGCGCGTCCAGCCGCGTTGCCCCCAACCAGACCTCGCCCTCCTCGGCGCGTTCGACTCCGGCCAGGATGCGAAAGATCGTCGTCTTTCCTGCGCCATTCGGGCCAAGCAGGCCGAGCACTTCGCCGGGGGCCACGCGGATCGACACGCCGTCGACAACGCGGCGCGCGCCGTAGGATTTACGTAGTCGGGCTGCGGACAACCCAAGCCGTTCGCCGTGCGCACCCGGCACTATTCGCCGGCTCCCAACGCGCTACCGTCCACGGTAAGCGTGCAGGGGGCGTCGCCCGCGCCAACGCACTCGGCCTTTTCGTCGTCGAGAAACAGCGTGATGGTCGTGCCCGCGAGGTGGTTCGGCCCCTCGGCCAGCGTGGGCGCGCCCGTCAGCGTAATTTTGCCCGTCGCGCCCTCAAGCTCGGCCGTTTCCGCCGTCGCAAGGCGACCCTCCCGCGTGACGCGCACGTGATCGGTAGCAACGATGCGATCGACGCGTGCACCGTCATAGTTCACATCGAGAGCCGTACACGTCATCGTCACGACGCCACGCACGACGGTGACG
The DNA here is from genome assembly GCA_945861635.1 of Klebsiella pneumoniae. Classification (GTDB taxonomy): domain Bacteria; phylum Myxococcota_A; class UBA796; order UBA796; family SXON01; genus CAMAWH01. The sequence continues at coordinate 80,986 of CAMAWH010000002.1, forward strand.
TTTCCCTCGAAGTGTGCGGTGTGCTTCGCCAGATCCCACGTCGAGTGCGAGGCCCGGATCTGCAGCGGCTGAGAGCCGGTCTCCGCTCGAACCACCGCCGTTTCTCCGGCCTGGGCAACGCCACCGCGGAGCACGGCCGACGCGGTCGCAATTCCCCAGGCCGTCCCCTCCGTCTGCCCGCCTGCGGACACTGCGCTGGCGACGGTTTCAGGCGGTAATTCCTGGCGAACGACGCGATCGTTGCCGCACCCGGCGAGTACGGCAATCCCCGCGCAGCGCAACCTCGCCACCCCTCCAAACTGGCCCTTCACTTCGCCTCGATCTCCGCTACCGGCTCTGAACGCGAACCTTCACGCACCAAACGGGCCTGCCGCTCCAACGCTGCCCGGATGAACGCCGAAAACAGCGGATGCGGCGCCAGTGGCCGGCTTTTGAATTCCGGGTGGAATTGGCACGCCACGAAATACGGATGCGACGGCAACTCGATCATCTCCACCAACCGACCGTCGGGAGACAGTCCCGAGATGGTCATGCCCTTCTTCCGGAGCAACGCGTGGTACTCGGGGTTGACCTCATACCGATGACGATGGCGCTCGGAGATCGTTTCCGCGCCGTAAATCTCCCGCGCCCGCGTGCCCTCTTTGACCACGCAGGGGTAGGCGCCCAACCGCATCGTTCCCCCTTTGTCCGCCACACCCACCTGGCTATCCATCAGGTGAATCACCGCGTTTTTCGTATGGGTGTCGAATTCCGACGAGTGCGCATCGTGCACGCCGGCAATGTTTCGGAGGTACTCGACGACCGCCAACTGCATACCGAGGCAAATCCCGAAGAACGGCACGCTATTCACGCGCGCCCATTCGATCGCCTTGATTTTTCCTTCTGTGCCTCGGCTCCCAAACCCACCTGGAATCAGCACCGCATCGGACCCGGCAAGCAGGCCGCCGATCCGCGCACCATCGATTTCCTCACTATCTACGTAGCGCAACTCGACGCGCGACTCGTTGGCGATTCCGCCGTGTGCAAGCGCCTCGTTCAGCGATTTATACGTGTCCGACAAATGCACATACTTTCCGACGACAGCCACGCGCACCGTATTGCGTGGATTGCGCGCCTTTGCGACGTAGTCTTCCCACTTCTCCAGGTGCGGCTGCACCGCGTAGAACGAAAATCGTGACAAGATCCGGTCGTCCAACTCCTGCGCATGAAATACCAGCGGCAATTGGTAGATGTTTTCGACGTCTTGTGCGCTTACAACATCGTCCACGCCTACGTTACAGAAGCCGGCAATCTTTGCACGAACGTCCTTCGACAATGCCTTTTCACTGCGACACAATAGAATATCGGGTTGGATGCCGATGCCGAGCAGATCCTTGACGGAGTGCTGGGTGGGCTTTGTCTTCAGTTCCCCAGCCGCCTTGATGTACGGAACCAGCGTCACGTGGATGTACAGCACGTTTTCCGGACCGACGTCCGCGCGCATCTGACGAATCGCTTCGAGGAACGGCAGAGATTCGATATCACCAACGGTTCCGCCGATCTCCACAATCGCCATGTCAACGTCCGCGGCCGCCTCGTGGATGAGGCGCTTGATCTCGTCCGTGATGTGGGGGATGACCTGGACGGTTCGACCGAGGTACTCCCCACGACGTTCCCGCTCAATCACGTTCTGATAGATGCGCCCCGTGGAAAATGACTGGCGACGCGTCGTAGGCCGCGAAACGAACCGTTCGTAGTGGCCAAGGTCGAGGTCCGTTTCCGCACCGTCGTCGGTCACGAACACTTCCCCGTGCTGGTAGGGCGACATCGTGCCCGGGTCGACGTTGATGTACGGGTCCATTTTGATGTTTGCGACACGCAAGCCGCGCGCCTCCATCAGGGCACCAATCGCGGCGGAAGACAAGCCTTTTCCAAGCGATGACAGCACGCCGCCCGTGACAAATATGAATTTCTTTTTCACGACACACCCCGAGTATAAAGGAATCGCACGTGTTCGAGGTCGCGCGGCGTATCGACGCCGTGACCCGCATGATCCACCGTTACGACGCGAATTGTAAGCCCATTTTCCAGCCAGCGCAGTTGCTCCAGCGCCTCCGCGCGCTCTCCCGGCGTCGACGGCAACGTCGGCAGTTGCATCAGCACGCCCAACGAGAACGCATAGACCCCAACGTGGAGATGGAACGGTCCGCCCACCGGAATCGCCCGCCGCGAGAAGGCCATTGCCCGGCCGTCTGCATCCATGACAACCTTGACCCGAGCGGCGTCGGTTGCGTCTCCCGAAAACGGGGCCGCGGCGGTCGCGATGGGGGTGTCGTCGCGCACGCCCGCTACTACCCGGTTCACGACCTCGGGGTCGAGCATCGGCTCGTCTCCCTGCACGTTTACGATAATATCCGAAGCGCTCGTCCCAGCGTTCATCGTAACCATCAACTGTTTGACAGCCTCGATCACCCGCATGGTGCCATTCTCACAGTCGCCGGTCATGACCACCTCCCCTCCCGCCGCACGGACCACCTGCGCAATCCTCTCCGAATCGGTCGCGACGATGACGCGGTCCACCCGCGCCCGCCGCGCCCGCTCCCACGTGCGCACGATCATCGGTGCGCCCCCGATGTCCAAAAGCGCCTTTTCGGGAAGGCGCGTGGAGCCGAGTCGGGCGGGAATCACGGCGAGCACCATCAAACCGCCGGGTACGCCCATGAATCGCACGGGTGGTGTTGCCGTGTCAAGTGTCCGGAATTCATTTCTGGGCAATCGGTCCCCGATTGCGCCGGCTGGGCAACACCTATCGCGTAACTTTCGGCCTTCGCGCGATGCAGGGCGCCCTTGTGCATGGTGGGCGGCCGTGATCGTTTTCGGCCGGTTCCGGCATACTGAACTGGAGGTCTCCATGCTCCTGCTCCTGCTCGCCTGCTCCGACAACGACCGTGACGACAAAGAAAACGCGATTGAAACGACGGAAGACATCGCCGCCGCGTGTGCGGAAGGCACGCCCGAAGCCGTCACGCTCTCCGTCGAGTTTCCCGAGTCAGGTCCGGGGTGCGGTTTCGGCGAGAATGGCAACCTGGACGCCGTGGATGCCGTGATCAGCGGGCGGACGGAGCAGACCGACTCGCTCGACCTCGGCGCCGTCGTGCTGTGCGGGACGAACTACAACTTTCAGCCCGACGCGGACATCGAACCCGTGATGTACTACGACGACTTCCTGTATCTCGCGTTCGACGACGTGCTGCTTGCGACGTCGTACGGCGACACCGTGGCGTTGTTCGACACCGAAGAAAACGGCTTCCCCCTCTATTCCTGGGACAAGATCGCAGGAACGACGATGGACTTCGACGCGGCAGAGACGTGGTGCCTGGGGGAGGACGAAGGGCTCTCCGCCTGCACGATTCCGCCTTCCGAAACGGAAGATGTGATGGAGTTGAACTTCGACGGGTCGCTGACCGAGAAGCTCGCACTGCGCGCCATTCAGACCGAACGACTCGACTACACGTTCATCACCATCGGCGACAACGACGAACAGTCCGATTGCTACCACGCGGAATTCTCGTTTGACGTCGAGGTTTCGTTCGTCGCGCTGTAGAGCGTCACGATCCGCCCGCGCCGTATCGCCCTTTACACCCCCGTTTTCGTCTCATCGTCTGAACGATCCGCATCCGGCTTGCGTCCCGACAACTCCGCCTTCTTGGCCGCCGCTCGCTCCGCACGACGTGCGCGCCGGCGGCGGGGAAACATCACCAGCGCTTCAACGGGGCCCGAAAGAATGTGGATGGTACCGATCGTGAAGATCACCGTGGAAATGTCGTACACCGCGCCCAGCGCCACAAACGCGCCCGCAAACAGGACGACGCCCACCATCGTCCTCCAACTCCGACGCATCGTCTTGAGCGTGCGGTAGGGCACGTTGGACACCATCAGGACCGCGATGGAAAGCGTGTACAAGATAACCGCGCCCGCATTCTCCGGGGCGCTGTTGCCGTTTGCCGCCTGCCACATGACCATGGCCGCGAGCGTCCCGCCGCCCATCGTGATGGTGATGCCGGGGCTGTAGGTGTGGACCTTGTTGTCCGTCATGACGTTGAAGCGCGCAAGCCGGAAGGCGCCGCACAACATGAAGAAGAACGCGACGAAGACGCCACTCATCCCGTACGGTTGCAAACCCCAGAAGTAGAGCAGCGCGGCCGGTGCAACGCCAAAGCTCACGACGTCGATCAGCGAGTCCAATTGCACGCCGAACGCGCTTCCTGTGCCCGTCAGCCGGGCAACGCGGCCGTCGAGCCCGTCAAACAAGCCGGCAAAGAAGATCATCAAGCCCGCTTGATAGAACGCGTTCGGGTCGCCATTCGCGCCGCCCGCAAGAAGGATGGCGTACAAGCCGCAAAAAAGACTCGCGGCGCTGAACCAGTTGGGCGGATTGAGGAACTGGCGAATCATGTCTATGGGTGAATACCAGAAGGCAGCGAAAGTGCCAAGTGCAAACGCCGCTCGAGTGCCGCCGATTCCGACGGAGTGACGCGGAAGACGACGGCATCGCGTTCGGCGTGCCAGTCGAGGATCGCGCCGCCGTCGTCGTTCCAGCCGGCCGCGGCCAACACCCGCGCAAGCGATGCCCCGTCTCGACCGACGTTGTCCCCCACTGCGGCCACCGTGGCGGCCGGCGCCATCCCCGGCCACTCCGCGTGGAGGTTACGGCGATCGACGAGCAATTCCCGCGGGGAGGCGCGGCGCACGCCTCCCGCGACGCTGGATAGCTCGGACAGCGGAAGCACGCCCAGCTCCACGTCCCGGACCACGCTTGCGACGCGGACGCGGTTGGCATCGACACGCGCCAAAATCGTCGTCCCTGCGCCGCCGCTCGTCGCAACCGCACGAAGCGCGATCCCCTCGCGATGCGCCCAGGCCACCGCCTCCTCGTACAGCACCTTCGCGCCGTTCCGGGCCAAGGCCAGCGCCTCGTCGAGGGTCAGGGTGTCGAGCTTGATTGCGTCCGGGACCGTGCGCGGGTCCGCCGTCCAGATGCCGTCTACGTCACTGCAAATCTCGCATTCGTCGGCGCCGAGCGCGGCTGCCAACACGACGGCCGTGGTGTCACTGCCGCCGCGCCCCAGCGTCGTCACTTCACGGTCACGCGACACCCCCTGAAACCCAGCAACAATCGCGACCTCCCCAGCGTCGAGCGCGGCGCGCACTCGGTCGGGCCGGACCTCGACCACACGCGCGTTGGCGTGCGCCCCGTCGGTAATGATGCCGCTCTGGCTCCCCGTGAAGCTGCGCGCCGGCACGCCCAACGCGTCAAGTGCCATCGCTAGGAGCGCCATACTCACACGCTCCCCGACCGAAATGAGCATGTCCAGCTCACGATGGCGCGGCGCCGCCGAAACCTGCCGCGCGAGGGCAAGCAGCTCGTTCGTCGTGTTCCCCATGGCAGACACGACGACCACGACGCTGGCGCCGCCGGCACGCGTGTCCCGAATCCGCATCGCAACCTGACGGATGCGCGCCACGTCCGCAACCGAGCTACCGCCATACTTCTGGACGATCAGCATCTCAGCGCAGATCGACGTCATCGAGGAGCAGTGTGTTCACCCCGCGATCCGAACCGATGATCCCGGTCACGTCTTCGATCGCCAGCGTAATCGCCCGTTTCAGCGGCGGCGAACCTGGCTCGACCGGCTTCATCCCCGCCACGGGAACAACAATGTCGACCCAGGTTTCAACCGGCACCTGCACGGCATCGGCGGCGTATCGCAACCCCGCGCCGTCCCCCGCGGAAACCCGCAAAACGGCGGGAAAGCTCGTGGATCGGGCACGAAACCGCAGCTCGTGTACGGCCACGCCTTCCGCGACGGCGACCATGACTGCATCGTCTTCACCCGTCCGCACGATCGTCTCCCACGCGAGGAGAGCGTTGCCTTCGACGCGGCGAATCGTCACCTCTCCCTTCCCTGCGCCCGACGAACCGCGAACAAACCCCGCCGCGCCGGTTTCGAAATTCCAAACCGCCGGCAGCGCCGGGAGCGCGCGCTGCCGCAGTTCTACCTGCGCCAGGAGGGTTTCCGCGGCCCGCGCCATCGCCGGGTCGTCTACCGCCGCCCGTAGCGCCTCGACCGCCCCCTCCAAATCGCCGGACTCCAGACGCGCGCGCCCGAGCCAGTAGCAGGTGACGCCCCGCATCGCATCGCGCGGGCCGAGATCGTCCAAAAGCTCCTCGTAAAACTTCGCTGCCACATCCGGCGTTCCGTCCGCTGCATCGACAAGGCGGGCATCGTACAAGGCCTCCCAAGGGCGGGCGGAATCGTCCGCGGCGAGCGCAGGCACGCTCCCGACGAACATCATCGCCAGAATCACCCCTCCGCCCCGATGAACTTGTACCCGATGCCATGGAGCGTCTCGATGAAACGGGGTGTTCCTGCATCATCTTTGAGCTTTTTTCGCACGTTCAGAATGTGCGTATCGACCGTGCGCGTCGTGACGCCGGGGCTGTACTTCCAGATCGACGTCAACAGTTCTTCCCGCTGGAGCACCTTGCCGCGGTGCTCGATCAGGTACCGGAGCAATTCCTGCTCGCGGTTGGAGAGCCGCTCGACCCCGTCTGGATGGTTGATCAGATAATTGTCGAGGTCCACCTCGATCTCTCCGAACTTGTAGACGGATCGGGCACCGCCGGCGCGTTTCAACGCGGCCTTCACGCGGGCGCGCAGTTCCAGCAACGAGAATGGCTTGGTCATGTAGTCGTCGGCGCCGAGGTCGAACGCAAGGAGCTTGTCGTGCTCCAACGTACGCGCCGTCAGGAAGATCACGGGTCCGTTGAAGCCGCCGTCACGGAGTGCGCGGAGGATCTCGAAGCCATCCTTGCCCGCAGGGCCTTCGGGACCTTCATGGAGCATGACGTCAAGCACGGCGATGTCGAGCTTGTGGCGCGCGGCGAGCGCGATGGCCGCCTCTCCGCCGCGGGCATGGTAAACGTCGAACTCTTCTCGGGTGAAGTACGCCACCAGCGAGGAGAGAAGGTCTTCTTCATCTTCTACAAAGAGAATTCGAGCCATCGGTCATGCTCCGGATCGCTCCGACGCGGACGCCGAAGTCTGGATTGGGAAATGTAAAGTGAACGTAGTGCCCTTACCCGGCTCGGAGCGTACCGCGACCCGGCCGCCGTGAGCTTCCATGATGTATTTGACGATCGTAAGACCGATTCCCGTCCCCTTCCTTCGGCGCGCCTGCGGATCGCTGGAACGGTAGTACTGCTCGAAAATCTGCCGCTGCTCCTCCGGCGCGACGCCGATGCCGCGGTCGGCCACGTCAACCACCACCTCACCCGGCTCCGTTCGTACTTCCACGCCGATCCAGCCCGCGTCTCCTCCGTATTTCGCAGCGTTGGAGATCAAGTTCGATACGACCTGCGCCACGGCATCCGAGTCGTGCCACAGCACAGGCAAATCTTCTGGAAGAACGAGATCAATCGTGATTCCTCGCAATTCCATGGTGATGCGGGCGCTCTCAATCAAATTCGAGACCGTGGCGCCGAGATCGCCCGGACGAATCGTATATTTCTTCTGACCGCGCTCGATGGCGGCAAAGTCAAGCATGTTGTCCACCATGCGCGAGAGCCGCTCCGCCTCGCGGACAATGACGTCGTAATGGCGAGACCGCAAGGCGTCCGTATCCGCGAGCCCGAGCTGCAACGCTTCTCCTTTGAGTCGGATGGCAGTAATCGGCGAACGAAGCTCGTGACTCACGTTCGCCGCGAATTCCGACTTCGTGCGCGCCGCATCGAGTTCGCGTTGCACGAGGCGCACGGAAAGTACGGCACCAACGCCGATCATCAACACGGACAAGAGGATGATGCCGATTCCACGCCGCACCTCGTCCGCCTGCCGGCGTTTCAGCTCGGCGGGGTCACGCGGATAGACAACCAGACTCCACGACGGCAGCCACGGAGAAAGCGTGCGCCGAAGCGTCACCTCCGCAGGACCGTTTGAATCGTCTGAAAACACGGCAGGAGCCACGTCAGAATCGGCTCCGGCCGTCTGTTCCGCGATCGCGTTGAGCCGGCGGAGAAGCAGGTTCGCATCGAGCGCAAAAACGTACTGATCGTCGTCGGTCCATGTCATGGCCCAAAGCGCCATGTCGCGAGGGTGGTAGGAGAACGCGCCCGGCTCGTCGAGACGAAGGTACCGCCCCTTCGCACCGAGGCTTTCTTCCTCGACAATCAATCTCTCTGCCCAATACAATTGGGTCGACCGCTGCTTCAACCGGCCCCGCGCGCTCGCGACCCACTCACGACTCGCCTGCGACGACGCCAAGTCGATTGCACGGCGGGCAACCGCCGCTTCTCCCCCCTCGCCGATGGTCCAATCCTCCGCGAGAATGGCCTCGACGAGCTCACGCAGAATCCCCTCTCCTGCAACCGGATCACGGGAGAATACGGTTTCCCCGCGCTTCAGTCTCGCCAGATCCGCGAGGCGGAAGCCGCTCGCGTCACGGAGGCTGCCCGATCGCTCGACAACCTCGGTGAAAACAGCCTCCGCGGCGCGCGTTTCGCCACCGGCGGCGAGGGCGCGACCCCGCGCAAACATCGCCTCGTTCTTCTCGCGCTGCCCGCGCGCCTGCCTTGCGACGTCGAGGTAGAGCGCGGCGGCCCGCAGGCTCCCGCCATCTCGTTCCGCCGTCCGGGCTTCGGACCAACGCCGTGAGAAATGAAACCCCGCATTTTCCCATGCTTCTCCCTCTGACCGGCGAAACGGGGAGAGCAGCCTGGAATCGCCGTCGAACCGAAAAACGACGCGCAACGTCTCGCTCATTTCCGACAGCGCCGTATTCAGTGACTGCCCCGTCTTGAGGCGGTTCAGCGTGGCGTCCTCGAACGACCGAAAAAGCGTCGTCGTTTCAACCTTGAACGCATCGGCGACAAATTCCGCCTGGCGCTGGACTTCACTTGCGCCAGCGCGTTGCTCCGCGCGAATGCCCTCGATGCCGTAGTACGCGAGGAGGATGCCCGGAAGTCCAATGGTCGCCGCAAACACCGTCACGAAGGTGAGCACGCCGCGCAGGTGATAGAGATCCTCCATGGCCCGAACGTTGCCGCGCCGCGCATCCATGATGCGTCGGAAGAGTCGCAGCGGTCCGAGGCTGGCGTCCACGCCGTCATGGTAGCCGGTCGGACCCGGCGGGCGGTGCTCATTCGTGCCCACGGCGGGCCGGACGTCTTGCAGATCGAGGAGGTTCCGGCTGCGGAACCAGGGGTGGGAGAGGTGCGCGTGGCCGTCTCGCACGTCGCCCTCAATCACCTGGACGTGTGGGTGCGAAAGGGCGTGCGCGGGCACGATTTCCATCTGCCGCGCATTCCCGGGAGCGACGTTGCGGGCGTCGTCGATGGTCGTCGCGTCGTATTGCATCCGAGTTGGGGATGCGGAGAGTGTGGGGCGTGCCGCGAAGGGCGAGAAAACCGCTGTCGGCGCTTCTCCATCCGTGGCGAGAACACCGATGGTGGCTGCGCGACGGAGGTGATCGTTCCGACGTGGCAAACGCTTGATGTTCCCGACGGACTGGCGTCTGCGGACGCCGCCTCGCTGCCCCTCGCCCTGCTGACGGCCTGGCACATGTTGCGGGTGCGGGCCCGATTGCAGCCGGGGGAGCGCGTACTCATCCAGGCCGGAGGCAGCGGCGTTGGCGTGATGGCCATTCAGATCGCGCGCATGCTCGGGTGCGACGTCCACGCCACGGCGTCGACGTCCGAGCGGCGGGAGCGACTTACGGCGCTCGGAGCGACGGCGTGGTCGTACGAAGAGAGTGGCGTACGCGACGTTGACGTGGTCGTCGAGAGCGTCGGCGAGGCCACCTGGGCCGCCTCGATTCGGGCGCTGAAGTGGGGTGGCCGGCTGGTCTGCTGCGGCGCGACGAGCGGCGCCGACGTGAAGCTCAACTTGCGCGTGCTGTTTTTCAAGCAGATCGACGTGTTGGGCTCCACCATGGGCACCCGCGCGGACATGGCCGCGGCCTGGGATGCCGTGCGGGCGGGCGCCATCCGGCCGGTCGTCGATTGTGTGCTTCCCATGATGGAGATCGGGCGGGGGCACGAGCGTCTGGAGCGCCGCGCCGCGTTCGGCAAAGTTGTGCTCGCGTGGGAATGAGGCGCGGTCGCGGGCCCGACCGACCGGAAACGGAGCGTTCGTCCCGACCCATTCGCTCGGCGCCCGTACACGCGAGGCCGAACGAGACGCGTCCTCCGCCGCCGTCCACGCCGCGCTGGAAGGTCCGGCATGAAGATTTCGTGGTTGTCGAGCTTCCCCTGCACCCGCCGACCGGGCGCGGGCCGTATCAATGGCTCTGGGTGGAGAAGATCGGTCGCAGTACGCCGGAAGTTGCGAACATGATCGCGAGGGCGGCTCGCGTGGACGTCGCGGACGTGGCCTGGGCGGGGCTCAAGGATCGTGAGGCGCGGACGGAGCAGGCGTTCACCGTCTACGGAGGGCGTCAGGTGCGCGATCTCGGGGAAGGCGTAACGCTGTTGCGTCACGACCGCACCACCCACCGACTGCGGGTCGGGGAGTTGGCGGGCAATCGTTTCCGCATTCTGGTGCGCGGCGGAAATGCGGACCTTGCACGCGCGCGCCTGCCGTCGAGCATGCCGAACTTTTTCGGCCCACAGCGCGTCGGCGGGGATGCGCCGGACGTCGGAAGGAACCTGCTGCTCGGACGAGCCGGACGCATCGAACCCACCCGGTTGCGGTTCGCCATCGCGGCGTATCAGGCTTCCCTGTTCAACATCGTCTTGCGAGAACGCGGGGACAGCAAATTGCGAGGCGACCTGATGGAAGGCGGCGTCGCGACGGGGCCGTTGTACGGCAGCACGATGCGCTGGCCGCGGGGAGAAGCGCTGGCGTTGGAGCAGGGCGTGCTGAACGCGGAAAACCTGCCTCCCTTCGCTTTTGAACGGTTCGGACCGATCGCGCGGGGCGCTCGGCGGGCCCTCCACGTGGCGATAGCGGCGGAGATTACCGCCGCGGACGACGGTTTCCTGCTGACAACCGATCTGCCCGCCGGCACCTATGCGACCGTGCTTCTGGAGCGGATCTGCGGCTGACCAACGGGCGCTAGAAGAACCAGCGGCCGCCGACGTTGGCGTGGCCGATCGGATACGGGCCTAGCGTGCCGTACAGCGGATCGTTCTTGGCGTAGAATTGGTCCCAGGTTGCAAGTCCGATACCGGCGTCGAACCCTGCAAAGGCCTCAACCGGCAGGTCGTTGAAGCGAAGGGTGGCGGCCGCACCGCCGTAGACGCCCGGGGCGGCAGAAAGGGTGGCCCCGTAGTAAAAGCTTGGCGGGTAGATATCAACCTGCAACCCCGCACATGCGTACATGCCGAGCGAACCGAAGTCCCACTCCGCAAACGTGACGAGGTCACGCTCCGCCTGCGCCCGGATGTCCCAATACACGCCGTAGGTTGTGCCCACGTAGGCGGAGGCCGCCCACTTCTCCGCGAGAAAATATTTGGCGGTGACGGCGAGCGGGTACCCAATGTTCGCCCCCACCCCGAACTTCTTCAGCGTTCCAACTTCCGTCGCGTGGGCAAATGTCGAGGCGAGGATGAGCAACGTCAGCATGGGAACTCCTGCGTCCGCTTTCTATTCGACGATTGCTTGACGTGCATTGCTCGCCCTCGGACTTGCGATGGTGCGCCGCCACGTTAGGGCGCGGTTCCCGGCCTCCCGTCGGGTTCCCTTCCCTCGAGGTTCTCATGAAGAAGATTCTATCCATCGCTGCGCTCATCGCGCTTTCCGGCTGCTCCTTCAAATTCCACAGCATCCCGGGCGCGCCGCTTCCGTTCGCCAGCGTGGACTACACGATCCTCGGTGAAACAAGCGCCGAAGCCTGCGGAACCTACATCTTCGGCATCGACTTTCCCCACCTCTTCGTCGACAAGACCGGCTCGACGGGCGGCGGCGGCGCAACCGATCTCGCGGGCTTGATCGCTGGACTGCTGCCGTCCGGCAACGCCGAGACCGGCCGCGCGATGTACGAAGCGCTCGAGAAGATGCCCGAGGCCACCAACCTGTACGCCGCGCGCACGCACACGACGGTCGACGGCTTCGCGCCGCAGGCCAACCCTATCTTCGCCAAGCGCTGCACGCGCGTCGTGGCGCACGGTGTCAAGCTCGGAAAGGGCCCGGTCCCGAACGCGAATTAGGCGTTCGAGCTAGTACGCGTCCACAAAAGCGCGCACCCGTTCGGGGCGGTCGGTGATCCACGTCTGGAAACACGCGACCTGCCCCTCGAACGTATCCACGCCCCACGGCCATCGTGTCTCGGCGGCCACTGCCGCTGCGATGCGATCGTGCGTTGCGGCCACCCGCCCCGCGAGATCGTTCTCCTCAAGCTGATCGGCCACATCCAACATCGCGCGCCTTACGTCGTTCCAGCACGCGTCGTTCGCCCGGCACCACGTGGCCAGATACCCACGCGGCCACGACCCGAAGTCGTCGAAAAGTCCGGGCTCACACGCCTGCTCGGCGTCGGGCGGGTAGGCGTAGCTGAACGTGGAGTCGGCACCCCACGGAGAAAACGAAGCCCGGTCGGTCAGCGGATCGTGGTAGATGAAATAGTTATTCAGGTTGAAGCTGTACGAGTCGGGGTGGTTGACGACGTACTCCACAGCAATGAAGCGGGTGAGGTGGCCCCAATCCCAGTGCTCGCGGATCGCCGCTTCCTCGCCGGTCGCGGCGGCGGCGCAGGCGCGGATGAGCCCGTCCGCGTCGAAGCTCGGACCGCTGTCTTGCAGGTCGTAACAGGAGCAATCGAGGTTGACGTCACACGTACGCTGCATCTCGTATAGGCCGCCGTTGCTGCCAGGCCAAACGCGGTCCATGAAATCGTCGTCCATCGATTCGACGATGGTGTACAGGCCGGTTGCGTCGCCATTGAGGCTGACGGCCGCGTAGCCGGTGCGCGGGGCCGGAACGTCGGCCTCGCGGAAGGTGCGATACGCGAGCGTTTCCGCCATCTGCGCGCCATCCCAGTAGTTGCTGTTCAGCGTCAGGCGTTTGAGGCCGTGAAACCGGAGGGTTTCGTCGTATTCGTCGAAGCGGATCTTCCACGCGGGCTTTCCCGTGATCCACTGGTAGGTCGAGCTCCCTTTCAGCGAGATTCCCACGGGCTCATAGCGATCGTCGCCATAGGTGAGCGCGCCCGAAACGTAGGATTTGGGGTCCCCGGCCAGCGTCGTGATGGCGGCATCGTCGAGTTCGATGGCGAGGGTCAGGATGCCGGTGTCAGCGAAAACGATGGCGGATGGGTCCCTGGGGACATCGGGGCGGGAATCGGCCTCGCCGCCGGGGGCGGCTTCCGCGTCGTCCGAAGCGTCCGCCGCGTCACTCGACGCACGGTACTCCCCGGGGACGGTCGCGATGCAGGCGAGGGTGATGAGCACTCCGTGATCATACTCCCGATTCCGCGCTCGGCCGCGAAACCAGGATTCGGCAGCGCTACCTCAAAAATCCCTTCCTGAACTCACCTTCTACCCAGCCCTCCGCCCACAACAGGTACTGGTCCTCCTCCGCGGCACTAGGCTGGCCGATCATCGGCTGGATGTGCCGCCCCGTCGCGATTTGCCACCACGCGGGTGCGCCGGTCTGGGTGTCGTACAGCACGAGCATCGCCTCCACCCGCGCGCCGGCCGTGCAGCCATACTCTTGCCCGAGAAACCAGCCGCCGTTGTGGATATAATAGTTTCGCAGGTACGGCACGAGTACCCAACGGCTCTCCACCCCGCCCGCCCACGCCCCCGGCACCAGCGTCGTTCGCGGCAGGTTGACGTTGTCGTGGCCATCGTCCTCATGCATGCCGCGGATGGGCCGGCGCTCCGGCGTCGGCGCAACAAATGGGCCCGCGTCGCCACCGAGAATCAAGCTGCGAGCCGGAACCTTCGCTTCCGTCAGCACGGTACTGACGGTATCGCGGAGCCAGTTCACGCCTTGCACCGAGATGTCGTCCTGCGCGGAAAACTCAATCAGCCGGGCTCGCACCTCCAGCGCGGTTTCTCCTGTCCGAATGAAGCCGCCGCCGAAGCGAACCGCACCGATGTATTCATTGGCGAGAAACGCCGCGTCCCGCGCATTCTCCGCCGCGAGCACGGTCGGCGGTGGCAGGTGCTCCTGACCCTCGCGCAGCTGTGCCTCGATAGCCCCGCCAAACGGCGACGACTTTACCGCCGGCGGCGAGAGTTCCCCGACGCGAACGACGGGAGCAACGACAACGCCCAATGAAGCAACACTTTCGCGCACCATCTTCAAGTCGGCCCCCGCGAACGTGGGAGGACGATGCGCGCACGCCAACAGGAGGAATACCATCGGGCGCGATTAGCCGGGCGCGAGGAATCGTGCCGCTACCCTCCGGTTGACGGATTCACGGCGCGTCGGTCCGACCCCAAAAACGGACGCGCGGAGCGCGGCCCCGAATCACCCCAATTCACGGCTACGGCCCACCACATCCCGCAGTGACAGCCCCTCGACTGCCAGAAAGATCACGCCGACAAGCACGGTAAAAATGAACTGGCTGAGGTGCAGGATGAGCGCAAAGGCTCCCGCTGACTCCGACCGCGCTCCGAGCACGGTCACCACCGCCGTGCAGGCCGCCTCGTACCCCCCGAAGAACCCCGGCGTCGGCAACGCCGTCATGCCAGTCAGCGTCACCGTCCAGGTCGTCAGCGCATCCCCAAACGTTGCCGGCATGCCGACGAACCCCACCATCGTGAGTTGCACCGCCCACACCGTCAGCACCCAGATGACGACGCTTTGAAACAGGACGAGCGCGGCCGTGCCCGGGGTCCGCGCGAGCACCAGCAGCCCTTCTCGAAATCGGCGCACGAGCCCGCCAATCGGCGTCCGGTCCGTGCGCGAAAGCAGTGTTTCGCCGAGCATCACCATGCCGACCAGGCCGCCGACCCCGAGTACGACGACCGCCCCCGCCGCGCGCTGGCCCGCGACGATCAGATCGACGCCGTTCACGACCAACGCACCGACCGGAAGATCCACGCCGAACGCTACGATGAACAACATGCCGAGCAGCATGAGAACATCGACCAGTCGTTCGAGAAAAACGGCGGCCAAAGCCGCCCCGAACGGGATGCCCTCCTTCTCTCGCAGCAGGTAGGGCCGCACGAATTCCCCCATGCGCAGCGGGACGACGTGAATGGCGAGGTAGCCAATCGAAAGGATGGAAAACAGCCGCAAAAGCGGAATCGGACGGCCCAAAAGCGAACGCAACCGCCATGACCGCAGGAGGTGACAGGCACCATAGATCGCCCAGACCGGCGCCATCAACGACCACCGGAACTGCACAAAAGACTCGGCTGCGGCCGAGAGATCGAGGCGAGAGAGCACCCAACCGAGGCAGACAGCAGTCACGACGAAAACGCCGGCGAGCTTTCGATTCACTCCGCGCGCCGGGGGCGAAGCGCTTGCAAACCGAGTATCGAGTTGTCCAACGCCTGATCTCCGCCCACGCCATACAACTCGGGCGGATCTGGACGCGTCACCTCCGTGCCGAACAGGCGATCCCAGAGCGGGAGGGCGTTTGCATAGTTTCCATCACATAAACTCCCGTCACGTGTGTGGTGCCAGGAGTGGAAAAGCGGCGTGTTGAAAACACGGAACCACACACGACGCCACCGGGTGTCCAGCGGGAAACGCACGTTGGCGTGCTCGATGCTGTCCGCAACGATGCCAACGGAGAGCGCGGCCATCAGCGGCCATCCGTCGTTTACGTGGAACAGCACACCGAACAGGAAAAGCGGAATCGCGCTGAGCTGAAGGAAGTCGATGGCGTGCATGCGCAAGCCCGACGTGGCGTCGATGCGCTCCGTCGAGTGGTGGACCCGGTGAAACCGCCACAGGATCGGCACTCGATGGTCCGCGAGGTGCACCCAGTAGCGCACGAAATCGAGCGCCAAAAACGCGACGAGGAACTGCAGCGCATCGGGAAGGGGTGTGAGGTCGATGAGGCCGATGTCCACTGCCTTCACGCCCCACCACGTGAGGCAAAACGTGAACCCGAGTCGTAGGGAGAAAAGCAGCGTTCCGGTTACGACGCTGATCACCGAATCGGTCACCAAAACTCCACCCGCCTGCCGCGGCCACAGCGCGCCCGCGGCCAACCCGAGAGCGAGCGCAAGAGCCTGAACGAGCGTGGTCACGGGCACAGCACCGCAATTTACCCTGCGGCGGGATAGTCACGCGGCCCCGCGCGTAGAGGCCGCCATGATCGTCGTAAGCAATGTGTCGAAAGGTTTCGGCGGTCGCC
This sequence comes from Klebsiella pneumoniae, assembly GCA_945861635.1. Taxonomy (GTDB): domain Bacteria; phylum Myxococcota_A; class UBA796; order UBA796; family SXON01; genus CAMAWH01. Next base: position 97,282 of record CAMAWH010000002.1, read on the forward strand.
TCCTGTTTGAGGACGTCAACACCTCGTTCGGCCCGGGCAAACGGTTCGGCCTGACGGGTCCGAACGGCGCCGGCAAGTCCACCTTCATGAAAATCCTGAACGGCGACATGGATCCCGACAGCGGCTACATCTCCAAGCCGAAGCGCCTCGGAGTCTTGCGCCAGGACCATTCGATCTACGACCACATGCGCGTTGTTGACGTGGTGATCGCCGGCAACAAACGCCTTTGGGAGGCGATGCAAGAAAAGGATCGCCTGCTCGCCAAATCGGATTTGACAGACGACGAAGGTGTCTCGCTCGGGGAACTCGAGTGCCTGGTTGCGGAGGAGGACGGATACACCGCCGAGTCCGATGCTGCCATCATGTTGGAGGGCCTCGGCATCGATCAGGGATCGATCGAACAGCCCCTCGCGAACCTCAAGGGCGGCTTCAAACTCCGAGTGCTTCTGGCGCAAGCGCTGTTCGGCCGTCCCGATGCGCTTTTGCTGGACGAACCGACCAACCACCTCGACCTGGAGTCCATCGAGTGGCTCGAGGACTTCCTGATGTCCTTTCACGGCGTGCTGGTCGTGATCTCCCACGACCGCCACTTCCTGAACACGGTGTGCACCCACATCGCGGACATCGACTACGAAACGATCATCCAGTACACAGGCAATTACGACGACATGGTGCGCGCAAAGGCGCAGGTGCGCAGTCAGGTCGAATCGTCCAACGCCAAGAAGATGGACAAGGTCAAACAACTGCAGGACTTCATCCAGCGGTTTGCGGCCGGTACGCGATCGACTCAGGCGGCCAGCCGCAAGAAAGAGCTGGAGCGCCTTCGCCCCGACGAAATCAAGCGGTCCAACATCGCGCGGCCGTACATCCGTTTTGAGATTGAGAAGCCCGGCGGCCGGGAAGTGCTCGTCGTCCACAAGCTGGCCGGCGGGTACGGTGAGACGCGGATCTTCGACCGACTCCATCTCTCGGTGGAGCGAGGCGACAAAATCGCGGTCATCGGCCGCAACGGTGCGGGAAAGACGACGCTCGTTCAAACGCTCCTTGCGGAACTACCCGCGTTACAAGGTAATATAAAGTGGGGCCACGAGGTGAACGTCGGCTACTTTCCGCAGGAACACGAAAACCAGATTCCTGCCGGCCACACCGTCTTCAACTGGATGTTCGAGCATCGCCCTGAGGTCGGCAAGGAGGGGGTGCGGCAGGTTCTGGGTCGCATGCTGTTTTCCGGCGAGGATGGCGACAAACCGACGGGGACGCTGTCCGGCGGGGAGCGCGTGCGGACGCTACTCGCAAGGTTGATGCTGCTGAAATTCAACACCCTCGTGCTCGACGAGCCGACAAACCACATGGACCTCGAAGCCATTTCTTCCCTGCGGGACGGCATCGCGCAATTTCCGGGAACGTGCATCTTCGTCAGCCATGACCGCGACCTTGTTGAAAACGTGGCGAACAAGATCATTTCGTTGGAAAACGGCCGCGCGGACGTCTACCCGGGTGGATGGACGGAATACCGAAAAGCGAAGAAGGACGCTGAAAAATGAACACCGCGTGGTGGAAGCACGCGCGCGCGGCATTCGTGACGTTCCACCTCGTGGCCATCGGCCTGTCGGCGCTTCCGAACGCGGGAGAAGGCCTGAACCGGAAAGCCTGGCAGGACCCGACCGTACGCGATGAGTTCGCGCGCTGGGCCGGCTACCTCCACACTGACGTGGATGCACTGCAAGACAAGGCATACGTCGTGGCGAAAGCCGCAGCTGATGCCAGAAACGCGGCGCTGGTTCCGTTCCGGCCGTACCTGCACTGGTCGGGCACAAACCAGAGCTGGAAGATGTTTGTGGCGGCTCATAAATATCCGACGCGCATGCAGATTCAATCACGACGAGAAGGCGGCGAGTGGGAGACCGTGTTCGAGGAGGGCAGCGACACCGCGACCTGGAACCGGGCGGCGTTCGCGACGGAGCGCATGCGTGCGTCCATCTTCGTATGGGGGTGGTCTACCTACGCAAACCGCTGGAAGTCCGCGTGCAATGCCTTTGGTCGGCGGCTTTTTCTGGAGGATGATGAGCGCGTGGAGGTGCGTTGCCGGATGTGGAAAGCGCGCTCGCCGACCGCGGAGGAGGCCCAGCAAAGCGTCGTTCCCGAGGGGAAGTGGATCTTTGAGCGAGTGGTGCCGCGGTGACGACGGATGCCGCGAAAGGGACGGGCGCGCTCTGGCCGCGGTGGGTTGCCCTGCTCGACACTCGAGAGGGCGGCGAATCGCTCGCGCTCGTGCGGATCCTGGCGGGATGGACGCTGGCGACGCACCTGCTCCACCACTGGTGGACCGGCGCGCTGGACTGGGCATGGCTTGACATCGCCCACGGCGGAACCCGCAACCAAAACCTCCGCTGGCTCGATGGACTCGGCGGTGCAACGCCGACCAACATTTACTCCCTTACGACCATCGCCATCCTGGCTGGCGCGGCCATGATCGCCGGCGCATACACCCGATACGCGACGTTCATCGCGTGGGGCGCGTGGCAGGTCCTCGCGAATCTCAACGCCAACGCCGGTGGATCGTACGACGAGTTGTTCTCCAACGTGCTGTTTCTGCTCCTCTTGTCCGACTGCGGCCGCGCGTGGTCCGTGGACGCGCGTTGGCGCGGAAAAACCGGAAGCGTCCCGGCGTGGCCGCGCTGGCTCATCGCGCTGCAGCTCGTCGTGATGTACGACAGCACGGCGTGGCAAAAGCTGTCCTCCGGATGGATCCTGGGTGGCCCGGGTGACGCGCTCTGGTTCATCCTGCAGCAGCCAACGTGGCACCGCATGTCGATGACGTGGCTGTGGCCGTTCTCCTCGATCCTCGCGATCTCCACACAAGCTATCTGGTGTTTCGAGCACGCGTCTCCGTTGCTCCTCCTTGCCGCATGGTATCGGCGCACGCGCACCCACCCCGGCTGGATGCGCGCACAGTTCAATCGGATCGACTTCCGCACGAAGTACCTGACGATCGGCGTGCTCATGCACCTCGGCATCGAGGCCACCATGGAAGTCGGCCCCTTTCTGCTCGCGACGATGTGTTGCTATCTCGCGTGGCTTGCGCCGGACGAGGCGCGCCGCATCGTTACGCGACTCCGCACGCGCTTCTCCGCAATGCAGCCAGCGCCTATTCCACCGGCGTAACGACGAGACCCTCGACATAGTTCGCCGTGATGTTCTCGCCGGTGATGTGGAGGCAAACCTCCTCTCCATCGGGGCAGTCCTGGCAGTAGACGCCGAGTTCTTCCACGAACTTGCACGTCGCGGTCGGCGTGTCGGACTGGCCAATCAGGGGGCCCATGTTGCGGGTGTCCGCCAAACCCGTGACATGGCCCTGCTGGATCGTCAGCCCGTCCGCCGCAAACGTACCGGTCAGGACAAAGTCGTTGATGGGGATGTCCGTGTCCCCGTACTTGATGTTGATGCGGTCCGACGAGGCGACGAAATACGGCTGCGCCGTGAAGTCGCCCGCCGGAAACGGCCACGTGGGCTGATCCTCGACTTGCGAGAGGTCATCGACGTCGCCCAGCGCGCCTTCGAAGGTGATGGACGTTTCGTCGGCGGCCATGACGCCGAACAGCAGCGGCGCCGTCAGCAAGGCGTCATCGAACTGTTCCAGAATGGCAGGCTCCGTGATGTCGGCGTCCGCGAGCGTGAAGACGTAGGTCCGCCCGAGCAGGCTCGATACCGGGTCGACAAGCGGCGTGCCGAGCGCGGACGTCGTGAGCATACTCTGACTGGTGACGCCGCAAACCTCGACGTGGACGGTGTATGCGGTGTTTGGCGCCAACGTCGGCCACACGGTCGCGTGGAGTTTCGCCTGATCCCACTCCACCGTCGCTGCAACCGCCGCGCCCGTGGGATCCCAGACCTCGATCAGCGCGCTGGCCGCGTCGTCGTTGGAGTCCGCGTCGAACAGGATGCCGACGGTACCGTGGTAGTAGAAATCGAGCGTCCCGGATTCCGGCTCGAACGCGGCCACCACCGCACTGCAATTTCCGGTGTCCGTATCGTCGACGTACCCGTTGGAGTCCACGCTCCCCTTTCCGTTGTTCGCGGCGGGGCACCCGACCAAACCAACCAGACCTGCAACACGGGTCAACCTCACAATGCGATTCATCATTCCTCCACGCCATAGATGGGCGTAACGGTCAGCGTATACCAGTGAAAGATGCTGCCCTGCGCAGCATTTTCATTCGTCACAGAAAGGTACCAGTCATGCGCGACCGTGACCTTTGTCTCATGATACGGGTCCAGATCGTAGTCAATTTCGCCGTAGGCGTCCGTGAATAGTAGGTTGCCTGCCGAACTCCACAGCTGCAGCGTGATGTCCGCGGCGGACCCGGCGGTGAACGCCTCCACCGTGAAGTCGATGTACTGCGCGCCGTCCGGCGTGTTGATGTGGTACCAATCCTCATCCGGATTGCCCTGCGCTGGCTTCGAGATCGTGCCGAAGACCGTCGTGTCCATCGGCAAAATCGTCGCAACCGTCAGGTCGTCGTTCACCTCGATTTCCTCCATCTGCCAGTCGACGGGGCGCTTCGTGACGGAGGCCATGAGGTACCAGGAGTACCCCGGCCCCCCGAGATGGGTCGTTTCCGACGCGCCGGCCAGGAAATGGCCGACCTGCGACGCCGGGAAGATCAGCTCCGCATCGGCCGTCAGGTACGAGTCGTAGTGGAGGACGGACTCGTCCGCTTCGGTGAACGCGACCTGCAACTGTACGTCCGCGCTCGATCCACGGGATTCCGCGTCCAGCGAAAGCCGCACCCAGCCTTCCTCCGCGAGATCGAACGCAAACCAATCCTGATCCCGCCCATCCGCAAAGTGGCCGCACGCTTGCGTCTCCATCGGCAGGTCCTGGGGGGTCGCGAGCGGGTTCGGTTCGACCTCCACGAGTTCGCACATCGCCGGCGGACCCGAGTCCGCGCCGCTGTCCGTGCTGCTATCTCCTTCTCCCGCGGGGTCCGGCCGGGGATCGGATGGATTCCCATCCACAGGAATCTCGTAGCACCCGTTGCACCCCGCGAGCAGCAGCAGAAACGTCAGCATCGGCCCCCACCATAGCGTCATCCGGCTACAGTGGCACCGGAGGAGAGATGCTGCTCGCGCTTGCGCTGGGGGCCTGTACGGGCCCGGATACGTCACTTCAACGCGTGTACCCGAACATGATCGTCACGCCGGAGGACGTGTCGTTCGGAGATGTTGCCGTTCATTACTCCGGTTCCATGAACATCACCGTCGTGAATGGAGGCCCCGCAACGCTCCAGATCGACAGCCTGGACATCGTGTCCAGTACGCCGGACGCATTCACGATTGAAACGGTAGAGCAGAACCTGCCGCTGATCCTGAAGAAGGACGAGACGACCACGCTACGGCTCGGCTTCCTCCCAGAGACCTACGTAACGTACACCGGAAGCCTCGCCATCTCGTCGAATGATGAGGAATTTCCTTACCTCGAAGTTCCGCTTTCCGGAGTTGGCGTGGACCTCCCCGGTCCGGACATCGACGTCGACCCCACGTCGTGGGATTTTGGTGCGGAGTTGGCGGCGGGCTCGCAGAATTATTTCGAGATCGCCGTCAACAACGTAGGTGACGGCCCGTTGAACATCGTCGATGTCGAGCAATTCGGCTCCGGCGCGTTCGGCATCGCCAGCGCGAGCATCGCCGGATTCACCGTCCTTCCTGATCAGTTCGCTTCCATCCTGTTGGCCTATGTCCCCACCGACACCAACGGAGACAACGGCACGGTCGTCATCACGAGCGATGACCCGGACGAATCGTCCGTCACCGTCACGCTACTCGGCAATGGCGGCGGAAACTACGAGTACCCGACGGCCGTCATCGACGCGCCCGACTCGGCGCCTCCGCGCACTACCGTGACCCTCGACGGCCGGGGCAGCTCCGATCCCAACGGTCTCACGCCGCTCGTCTACCACTGGGCGCTGGAATCCATCCCGGAAGGCTCCGCCACGTCCGGCCTCGTCAACGACTCCACGGACCTCACGTACCTTCCCCTTGACATCGCTGGGGACTACGTCGTGTCACTCTCCGTCACCAACACGGACGGCGTTTCCAGCGCGCCCGCACGCCACACGATTCACGCGATTCCAACCGAGGCGCTTCACGTCGAATTGTCCTGGGACGCCGTCGCCGCGGATCTCGATCTGCACGTTCTGAACGGCGCTGGCAACTTTTTCCAGAATCCGAACGACTGCAATTGGTGCAATCAGGGGCCCGACTGGGGAGAGGTCGGTTCGGGGGACGACCCCTCGCTCGATATCGACGACCGCTCCGGCCTCGGTCCGGAAAACATCAACATCCTCGCCCCGGCGGAAGGCATCTACCCGGTGCTTGTGCACTACTTCGAAGACAATGGCGATGACGCAACGGTTGCGACGGTGCGCGTCTACCTGGACGGCGTACTCTTCGACCAATGGAGCCACATCCTCTACCGGGACGACGTGTGGACGGTCGGCGATATCAACTGGCCCGAGGCGACGGTCGGGCTCGTGGATACGGTGGACACCAACGCGGATCATCGCACGTGTCAGGCGGCGAAGTAGCGGCGGGATTCCTCGCGATCACCAGACAGCCGCCCGCGCGTCAATCACAACTTCCGTTCGCCGCACCGGGCGTCCCGTAGTCCGGCGCGCCCACGCCGGACGAGATGTATTTGTCGGCGATCGAGGCCTTGCACCAGCTCGCATAAGCGTCGTTGTCGGCATCGTTGAGTGCGTTGTTGTCGAGTTCCATCGAGTAGTGCGCCGTCCGCGGCCAGGTCGCCAACGTAGCGTCGTAGATCCAGTGCACCTCGTCCATCAGTGCGCCCGCGACATAGAGTGCGATCAAATCCTCATCCCGGTCAAAGTAGAAGGTGACGTCGTAGTTCGGCGGCCCCCAGTCGGTGTTCCCCCAATTGTAGTCACAGGTCGAGGCCGTGCCGAAGCCGATTGTATCGTAACAAAGCACCAGATAGCCGCCCGGTGGGATCTGGAGGGCAGCGTCGGGAGACGCGTAAAAACTATCCCCGTCCTGCTCCTCAAAGTACCAATTGGAGATGTCGAGCGTGGTCGAGGTCGTATTGTACAACTCGAACCACTGGGCGTCAGAGTTGGTCGCGGTGCCCGAACCGCCGGCGTAGGGTTGGCGTGCAACCTCCGTCACGATGACGTCTCCTGCGGAGACAAAGTCCTCATCGACAAGGCCATCACAGTCTTCGTCGGACAGATCCTGCGTCTCCGTCCCTAGCGGGTTCACCAGCGGCTCCGTATCGTCACAATCGGCGTCATCGGCGAGGAAACCGGACGGCGCTGCGCACGCGGTCGTCGTACTCGCCGCGTCACCGTAGCCATCGGAATCGACGTCCGCGTGCCAGACGACAGCGTCCGTTGCGTCGTCTTCATCGACCTCCGCGTCGCAGTCGTTGTCGAGTCCGTCACAGCTTTCGCGATTGCCGGGGTTGGCGGTGGCCTCCGCGTCATCACAATCGTCGTCGGTAGCGGCGTAGCCCGCGGGCGCACTGCACGCGGCGATCGTGCCGGAAGGATCGCCATACCCGTCGAGATCGGCGTCCACGTAGAACGTGGAGACATCGACGGCGGTCGCCTCGTCCGTCGTACCATCGCAGTTGTTGTCAACACCATCACAAAACTCAGTCGCACCGGGGAGAATTTCCGCATCCGCGTCATCACAATCACCGCCATCGACGATGGTTCCAGCCGGCTGAGTACACGCCGTCACACCCGCCGCGGCGTCTCCGTAGCCATCGAGGTCGCCGTCCGGGTACCAGCGCGCGGCGGCCGGGGAGTCGGTATCGACCTCTCCATTGCAGTTGTTGTCGATGCCATCACACGCCTCGTAGGCGCCCGGGGAAAGCGCCGCGTCGGCGTCATTGCAGTCCGTGGCGTCCGCCACGTAGCCGCTCGGAACGTCGCAAGCCACTTCGAACACGGTGGCGTCTCCGAACGTGTCGGAATCTGCGTCCGCGTACCACATCGACGGGTCGATCGCCGCGTCATCCACCGCACCGTCACAGTCATTGTCGGCACCGTCACACATCTCCGCGGCATCGGGAAAGGCGAGTGGATCGGCGTCGTCACAGTCGGTGCTGTCGGCCACGTATCCATCGGGTTGCTCGCACCACAGCGTCGCCGCTGCCGCCTCTCCGTAGCCATCCCCATCGACGTCCGCGTACCAGACGACGCCGTCGAGCGCGTCATCGTCCGCAAACCCAGAACAGTCGTCATCGATGCCGTTGCACGTTTCCGGCGAGGAAGGCGAAATCGCGCTGTTGTTATCGTCACAATCCCCGGCCACCGACGCGTAGCCAGGAGCAGGCTCGCACGCTGTTCCAAGCGAGCTTCCACTGCCGACGCCATCTCCATCGGCGTCGGCATAGTACGGGAGAGCGTCCGCCGGATCCTCGTCGATGACGTCGTCGCAGTCGTCGTCCGCGCCATTACAGGCCTCCAGCGCACCTGGGAAGATCGCAGCGTCGCTATCGTTGCAGTCGGCGCCGAACGCTCCCGCCTCCACGCCATCTCCGTCGCGATCGTAATCGTCTCCTCCTGCGCAGTCCTGATCCACGCCGTCGTACCAGGTCTCCGCCGCGCCCGGGTAGATGGCCGCGTTCCGGTCATCGCAATCGCCGTCCGCCGCCGTGACGCCGTCACCATCTGCATCGTCGGGGATCTCCGCCACGCCGCCACCAACCCCCGTGTCCGGCCCGGGGCAGCCCATCAACATGTTCCCGCTGGTCAGGGCGGCAAGAGTGAGGACCGACCAGCGCATGCACGAGGCTCCACGCAGAGTGTAGCGCGGGAACGCGCCACAATCCGTCCTACGGACACGGATCGTTCACGCCGCCCGGCGTTCCGTACTCGTCGTCGGCGGCGTCGTACCAGATCGACGTCGGCGCCGCACACCAGTTGAGAAGGTCGTCGTTGTCCGCCGCGTCCTCGAATCCAGCGTTCACCGACAGCGAATGCATGGCTTCGCGCGGCCAGAAATCGGAGGGGCCGTACAGCCAATTCACGCTGTCCACGGCGCCGCCCGTCTCGATGGACAGCGTGTCTTCGTCACGCTGGAGGTTGAAGGTGTTGTCGTGGAACGCGCCGCTGAATGTCGCGGCCTCCGCCTCGTCTCCCCAGATATAGTCGCATTCGAGGCTGCTGTTCGCATCCGAGGGCGCGACCCAGTCGTCTGTCTTGCAGAACACCGCGTACTCCCCCGCTCCAATCGAAACGCCGTCGTCCGGGTCAACGGCAAACGCGTCGCTTCCGACGATCGTATTGGACCGTCGAATCGTGAAACCGGCGAGGTCGATATCGCCCGCCGAGGCGTTGTAGACTTCAAACCACATCGCCGAATTGTCCGTGGACGTTCCGCCGACCCATGGCTGCCGTGCAACCTCCGTGATCACGAGGTCACCTTCGGCCACGAAATCCTCGTCGATCATCGTGTCGCAATCGTCATCGATATCGTTGTCGGCTTCGCTCACGCCTGGGTTGCGGAGGCCGTCGGCGTCATCACAATCCCCCGTGAGACCGATGGAGTCGGCGGGCGCGTCGCACGCGGTGGCGGTGACGACGTCGGCGTCGCCATATCCGTCTGCGTCGGCGTCCGCGTACCACGTGACGACGTCGATGGCGTCGGTATCAAACACCGAATCGCAGTTGTCATCCTGACCATTGCACACCTCGTCCGCGTCCGGGTTCACGGCGGCGAGACCATCGTCACAGTCATCGGCATTCGCCACGATGCCGGCCGCGAGATCGCACGCCACCACCGCCGCGGAGGCGTCTCCAAAGCCGTCGGTGTCGGCGTCGGCGTAGAACGTCAACCCGTCGACGGGCGACTCGTCGACCGCACCGTCACAATTCTCATCCCCGCCGTCGCAATGCTCATCGGCACCCGGATGAACGGTGTTTGAACCGTCATTGCAGTCGTCGGCGTTCTCCACAGCGCCTTCCGGGGCCGAACAGGCGATACTCGCCGCACCTGACCCGTACCCATCGAGGTCCGCGTCGGCGTAGAACATGCGTAAATCGGTAGCGCCGTCGTCCACTGCGTCGTCGCAATCGTCGTCGAGGTCGTTGCATACCTCAATCGCAAGCGGATTGATCGCCGCAACAGCGTCGTCACAATCCCCATCGACCGCGGCGTAGCCTTCCGGCAACGCATCGCCGCACAGGGTTTCGAGTTCGCCCGTGCCGAATCCGTCGGCGTCCGCGTCCGCGTAGCCCGTCTGAGTGCCGACCTCCTCGTCAACCGCATCGTCGCAGTCATTGTCGATGCCATCACAGATCTCCGTTCCACCGGGAAAGGCCGTGGCATCGGCGTCATCGCAATCTTCCCCCACCTCGGTACCATCAAGGTCCTGGTCCAGATCGTTCCCATCACAGTTCTGATCCACACCGTCGTACCAGGCCTCGATCTCGCCCGGATTTACCTGTGCATCGTTCGGGTCGCAATCCCCCTCATCCATCGTGTAGCCGTCCCCATCATCATCTCCCACAATCTCCTCAAAACCAGGCTTCATTGTCGGTTCTTCACAGGCGAGGAGGACGGAGAGGATGAACATCGTGGCTTCCGGGCGCGGGGAGGTGGGGCTGCAGTGCTGAACTATCGCCGGAAATCGGTGAGATCGAATTGGTTGCGACACTGCGGCACGGGAGTAGCGACCGGAGAAGCGTGAATCCGCTCGTTTTCACGCCTCCTGCGCGCCGAAGCGTGCCTGCACCCGCTACACTCGCGCACCATGATCCTCTTCGTTCTCGCGTGTGATGGTGTTGCGCCCGTAGGTCCGCCCGATCGGGGGCCCGACCTCACCGAACGGCTCGGCGCCGATGAGTCCCGCGCCGGCGTTGTATCCGACACATCTGCACTTTTTGGGGGTATCTCCGCGGAGGGGCGCGCGGGCGATGTGAAGCTCTACAACGATCGCGTGCGTTTTGTCGTCCAGCAGGTCGGGGACAGCGGCTACTACGTTGACTACGGCGGCATGATCGTGGACGCCGACCTCGTGCGGCCCGTCGGGCAACCCGGGCGGGACATGCTGGACGAGCTGGGGCCCATGGTAGGGCTCGCGCGCGTCGTGGACGCAACATCGGTCAAGGTTCTTGCCGATGGCGCCGACGGAAAGGCAGCGATCGTGCGGGTGGAGGGCAAGGGGGCGCCCCTTCGCCTTGCGACGGGTGCCCTGGAGAATCCCGATCTCGTCGCCGACATCGCGATGCGCGTCCGTGTGGACTACACGTTGGAGCCGCATTCATGGTCGTTGAAGGCGGAAACGACAGTTTGGAATGATGACAGCGCCGACTTCATCGGCCAGGTTGGACTGGTCGGCATCTACTCGCAGGAAGCCGCGGATCGGTACGGACCCCGCACCGGTCTGAACGACGTCGATGGCTCCGCTGTGGACTGGGCCGCCATCCACGGGATGCGGAACGAAGGCACGCTCGCGATCCTGGCCGATACCGGGAAGCTCGAAGGGGGCACGCTTGCGACGATTCTGGGCTCCATCGCCCCGGTGGTGTCGGGGTTTGGACCGGCCGGCACCATCGCTGCGGGAGAGAAGGCGTCGTTCGTGCACTGGATCGGAATGGGCCCCGATCCGGCCACACCCAGCGGGGAGCAATTGGTACGACAAGGGGTCGCGTCACAGACGTTGACGGGCACAGTAACGGCGGGAGGCTCGGCGTTGGCCGGGGCACATGTCAACGTGATGGACGCCGCTGGCGCGCCGCTCACGATGGCGATCACGCTTGCTGACGGCACGTGGACGGCCATGGTACCCGCCGGCGTCACTTCGCTGGTTGTTTCGGGAAGAGGAAACGGTCTAACCTGCGATCTTCCTGCGGGAAGCGGCTGGATTTCTCCGTACGACCAGAGCACGGATGGCGTGCTGGGAACGCTGCAGAACGGCGCCATCGCGATTCCGTTCGCCGACGGGTACGGCGTGGCGACAGCGGCCTCCGGCGATGTCGACCTGACGCCACCCGGCTTCGTTCACGTCACGGTGACCGATGGTGGACCGGCGGTGGCGAGGCTCTTTTTTGTCGATGCGGACAGCGTCGTAGTCGACGAGCGCGTCGTCCATGGCCGGAAAGACGGCACGATGGGCATCGGCTTCATCCGCGATGGTGAACTCGCCCTGCCTGCGGAGCCAGGCACCTACGACGTGCTCGTCTACCGCGGCGTGCGTGACGAGCTGTCCATCACGCGCGTCACGGTCGTAAGCGGAGAAACGGTTGAGGTCGCCGCGGAGATTGTCCCCGCCTACGCGCTGGAGGGTGTCCTTACCGGCGATCCGCACTCGCACGCATCCCCGAGCGGAGATGGCGGCGTGTCGATGGAGGAGCGGCTGCTCGTCATGGCGGGCAACGGCGTGGACGTCCACTTCGGCACCGACCACGACCACGTTGCGGACTACTCGCCGCTGCTTGCGCCGCTTGGGCTGGAGGGTCGCTTGTACAGTGTACTCGCAGATGAGGTTTCTCCGGTTCTCCGTGGCCACTTCAACGCCTACCCGGCGATGGCGACGACCGGTGCGAACCACGGCGCTCCCCGTTGGTGGCAGGGCTACAAGGACACGGCTGAGATTTTCGGCTGGATGCGGGACATGGTGGGGGACGGCGTGATTCAAGCCAATCACCCCGTCGGAAACTCCGGAATGTTCTCACGCGCCGACATCAACCTCTCTTCCGGAGAGATCGGGAAGCCGGATCACTATTCCCCCGACTTCGATGCGATGGAGCTGCTCAACTCGGGGGATTACGAAGAGTACCTCCCCTACTACCTCGGACTCATCTCGCGGGGAAAACGCGTGACCCCGGTGGGCGTGAGTGACAGCCACAGCCACACCAGCGGCGGCGTGGGGCTCAACGTGACGTTCCTCCACACGAACGGCACACTCGCAGAGTTCAGCTCGCAAGCGCTCATCGACACGATGCACGCCCGCGAAGTCGTCGTAAGCCATGGCCCGTTCATCGACGTCACCATCGACGGCGCCTGGGCACCGGGCACGGAAGTGATGGGCGCAACCACGCTCGATATCGTCGTGAGGGCGCCGAGCTGGATGCCCGTGGAAACCGTTTCACTCATCGAAAACGACGCCGTTGTGGATGTCCAACCGTGTACAGGCGTCGCACCGACGCCCTGTGCGGTGACGTTCACGTTGGCGCCGTCGCAAGATGCGGCGTACACGGTCATCGCAGAGAGCACCACGCTGCCGATGCAGTGGGCGCACGCGGGCGAGCTCGCGTGGGCGGCTACCAGCGCCGTATACGTCGATGTCGCTGGGGACGGCTGGACGGCGCCGAAAGCGGCGTTGTTCTAGGTTTCCGCGCGCAGGCGTCGAGTCGGCCTCAACCGCAGTCCCCGCCCTCCAAGCACGCCGCGTACCCCATCACCCGCGGTTCCGGTGCCACGGGCGACATCCGCGGCCGCCAGCCGCGCGCCACGCGATCCATCAGCAATTCCCTGGCGGACGGAACGTGATCCCACGCGGCGACCGCCGCAACCGCCCCCAGTCACGTGGAATCGTAGACCAGCCAGACGCCGTCGACCGCGGCGATGACGTCGTGCGTGAACTCGTCCTGCACGACAAGATCGGTAATGTCAATGCCGTCGTTCAGCGCGCGACCGATCGTCGCGTGCAAGGACGTGCGCGCGGTGAGGCGCGCGATCAGGTCCGGGGGGAACTCGCCGTGGGTTTGCATGATGCGGCGAGGGAGTGGGCGGCGGGTGCCCGATCCGCGTCGATCAACGGCCAGTGCCCCGAAGCGCGCGCAGACGTCCCGTCGGGGCACCGAAACGGTGCAGGTAGGACCACATGGGGCACCATGTCCCCCTCGGAGCACCGTTTTGGTGCGCTCAGCACCCTGGCAGCGTCGGGCAGTACCTGCCCCGCGACCGCACGCCGACGTGGCGACCCGCTTGGAGCAGCGCCATCCGGGTGCCGCTGAGCGAGGCCGATGGGGTCACTCCAGCGATCTTTCCCCTTGACGACGGCGCTGACCGAAACTACAATCTGGTCAATGGCACTCGAGCAGGAAAAACAGAACCGAATCATTGCTGCGGCAACGGAGCGATTCGCCCATTTCGGATTCAAAAAGACGTCGATCGACGAGATCGCCGCCGACGCTGGCGTCGGAAAGGGTACCGTCTACCTGATGGCGGAAAGCAAGGAGGACCTGTTCTATCAGGTCGTCCACAAAGAGCTTCGCGCCTGGGTCGCGGAATGTGCCAACCACATCGATCCACGTAAACCCGCCGACGAACTGCTCCTGTCCCTCACGATCTCCGCGTTCGGCTACCTCGAAGCGCGTCCGCTCGTGAAAGACCTGCTCCTCGCGAACTATGAGCAGATGCTGCCGATGTGGACGGGGCAACTCGCGGATCTGCGCGCGATCTGCCGGCGCAATTCCGAAGAAGTGTTGAAGATCGGGGTCCGACAGGGCCGTTTTCGCGCCGACCTCGACGTTCCCGGCGTTGCCCGGGTCCTTCAGGACATGCTCTCCGCCGGCCTGCTCTACGCCTACCGCACCAACATTCCGCCCATTGAACAGCTCCAGAACACCTCCGTCTGCATCGACCTCCTCCTCCACGGCCTCCTCGTCAAAGCCTGAGCCCACGTTCTCTTTTTTTTCCGCCAACTGACCAAAACACCAACCAAGTCAAGAGGTATCCTATGTCGTCACTTTTCATTCTGCTCCACGACGCCATCGACCACGCCGTCCGCAAGGCGATCTTCGAGCAGACGGATGCGAAAGCGTTTGCTCTCTCCTCCTACGCAGACGCTGAGGGCTCGGGAGAGGGGCAGGTGTTCACGCAGGCCCTCCGCCGCGTCAAGGACACCCGCTTGCTCCGGCTCATCCATCAGCACCAGGTAGACGAGCTCCGCCACGCGTTCCTGCTCACGTCTCGCCGGCAGGCGCTCGGGCTCACCGAGCACGTCATTCCCGAAAAGCTGAAGATGATCGACCGACTCTCCGATGCAGCGGGCGGAATTCTCCGCGCAGAAATGACGACGGATGCCGACGTCGCGGCTGCGTATACGCTGCTGTACGTCGTCGAGGAACGCGCCATGGACGAGTTCCGGCGCGCGGCCGACTCCCTCCGCGCAGCGGGCGACGAGGAAACAGCACTCCTGTTCGAGCAGATCGGGCGCGACGAGGCCCGCCACCTCCGCTATTGCGACGCCGTCGCCCGAAAATACAGCGCCGACTTCGATGGCGAACTCGCGCGCATGCGGACGATCGAGCGCGCAGTGTACGGCGCTCAGGCGCGTGATTGGACGTGGCACCTGCTCTCGAACAAGCTCCTCACGCTGCCACGATTCCTCGACGCCGTGCTGCGCGGAATGCTGCGGATCACCGAGCGATTCGCCATTCCCGCGGTCGCGCCTACCTACCATCTTTCGGCAGCATGAAGCCGGGTTGGGTTGGGCGTCCGCGGGACACGCCGGTCTACCGTCACCGACGACGGGCGCCGCACCGACGGTCGCAACGCGGTGGCGCCGCTCCGAGTTACGCGCCTTCATGGAGGCCCGACCATGGGACTGCTACGTACCCTGGCCCGACGCGTCGTGAACAAGGTTTCCGGGCGGGAAGATGTTGAGCCTGCGCGGGCGGCGGCACCGCGTCCGCCCGGCCCCCCGCGCCCTCCCGCCAGCATGGCGCCGATTCCGAAGGCGGTCGTGGCCGCATCCGCCACAATCGCGCGCTCTACCACCACGACAGGTACAGTGGATTCTCCGGTTGCCGATGGAGAGGCCCTTGCGACGCTGGAAGCGGGCGCGCAGGAAGTCAAGGAGCGCATCGACGCCGGCGAACCCGTCGTCCTTCTCGACGTGCGGGAACCCCACGAAACGGCCGGCGGCATCATCCCGGGGGCCAGGATCATCCCCCTCGGGCAGTTGCAGGCGCGCTGGGAAGAGCTGAAGGACTGCAACGAGGTCGTGTGCTACTGCGCAATCGGTGCCCGGAGCTACGCTGCGGCCGGTTTCCTGCGCGAAAAAGGATTGTTCAACGCCACCAGTATGGACGGCGGCATCTCCGCGTGGATGGACCTCGGCGGAAAAGTCGCACCGCCTCCATGATCGTCGTCGGGCTCGGCAGAATCGGCTCGACGTTTCTTCGTGCCGATCCGAGCGCGGTCGGCGTTCGCCGCGGGGCGGCGATTCCCGACGTCCCCGGGCCCATCGTCGTGTGTACGCGCAACGATGACCTTGCGACGCTGCTGCCCACGCTCCCCCGCCCTCAGGACCACGTGTTGATTCAAAATGGCGCGCTTCCGATGGACACGCCGACCCGCGGACTCCTGTACTTTGCCGTGCGGGAAGTCGGCGGGAAGGTGGAGGCCGGGGTCGACTCGATCTTTACTGGGCGGCACGCCCCGGCCCTCATCGCCGCCCTTGCGACGATTTCCGTGCCCGCCGTGGCGGTGGACCGGGTGCAGTTCCAGATGGAGTGGGCCGTGAAATTGGCCTGGATCGCTGTTTTCGGCCTGCTGGGCGACACGTTCGACGAATCGGTGGGGCGCTCCCTCGCTCGCGGCGATGTGCGCCGGCTTTGCGACGAGTTGGCCGGTGTTCTCGACGTCCCCTCCCCCACGCTATTTCATCGCTTGGTCGCCTATAGTTCTACCATCCCAAGCTATCGCGCCTCGATAAAGGAACCCGTATACCGAAACGGCTGGCTCCTCGCCGAAGCACGCCGTCGCCTGCACGCTACGCCACTCCACGAATCGCTCTGCCACGCGCGCGGGGTATACTGACGTCGTGCGGCCCACCCGCGAACGCCTTTTGCGCAAGGGCGACTACGTCCATGGCTCCTTCGTCAAGCCGGAGTCGGTGGACGGCTATATCAACGCCGTGAACCCCGGAGATCGTTCGGACGTGCTCGGGCGTTTCCCGTTTTCCGTGCGCAACGTCGATGAGGCCGTGGAGTCTGCTGCCATCGGGGCCCGCGCGTGGCGCCGCGTCGGATTGATGGAGCGGGCGGCCGCCGTTCGCCGCTTCCGTGAACAGTTCGGGCGCCATCAGGACGACGCTGCGCACCTGTTGACCCGGGAGACGGGCAAACCGTTGTGGGAAGCCCGGCAGGAAGCCACCGCCGCGATCCGCTCCGTGGACCTTTTTCTCGATGATGGCCTTGGCCTCATCGCCCCGCGCGTGATCGAGGAGATCGGCGGCCGCGCCGACTACGTTCCACGCGGCGTTGTCGGGGTGGTGAACCCCTATGTGATGCCGCTATTGCAGGCCGTCCAGACGACGGTGGCGGCGGTGATGGGCGGAAATGCCGTCGTCATGAAGCCCTCGAAATTCACGCCGGCCGTGGGCCAGCACGTCGCCGAAATGTGGGACCGCTGCAAGCTCCCGCGCGGCGTAGTGAACATGGTTCATGGCTCGGGGAGCGTCGTGGGGCAGAAGCTCGTCGCCCACCACGGTCTTGACGCGCTCGTGTTTGCTGGCGGGTACGACACGGCCCGCGACATCCGCCGCGCGCTCATCGACCGCCCGGAGGCGCCGGTCCTTCTGCAATGCGGCGGCAAGGGCATCGCCATTGTGCTCGACGACGCGGAGATCGACCGCGCCGTGTACGAAGTGCTCGTCGGCGCGTGCCTGTCCACCGGCCAACGTCCCAACACGACGGCTCGCGTCATCGTAACGGCCAAGATCTACGAAAAATTCGCGGGGGAGTTGGTTCGCCGCGCCCAGCGCATCACGGTTGGCTACGGCCTGACGCCGGACACCTTCATGGGGCCGCTGATCTCGGAAAATGCACGACTGCGCTTCCGAAAATATTGCCGGGCTGTGGTAAGCAAAGGCCATTCTCCGCTCCTCGAAGGCGATGCGGTGGACGTTCCAAACTACCGCGGAAACTATGTCCGACCGGGCATTTACCGCGTGCACTGGGAGAACGGGCTGGCCTTTCTCAACGACGAGCCGCCCGGTCCAATTCTGCTCGTCTATCGCGTGAAGGATGTAGAAGAGGCGGTCAACGTACATAATCGTGCCATGTACCGTCCGGTGACCAGCGTGTTCACGCGTTTGGAGAGCCCCGCCCTGGTTGAACTCCGCGACACGCTCCGCACCGGCGCCATCAACGTGAACCGCGCCACGGTCGGCGCGTCCATGCGCCTTCCCAGC
Source organism: Klebsiella pneumoniae (assembly GCA_945861635.1). GTDB lineage: Bacteria > Myxococcota_A > UBA796 > UBA796 > SXON01 > CAMAWH01. The sequence continues at coordinate 115,460 of CAMAWH010000002.1, forward strand.
GTGGCGCAGGGCCGTTCGGCCAACGGACTCGCCGGCGGCATGGAGTTGATGCGCATGATGACCTACCCGCGCGCAAGCCTCGTTGAAACTCGCGCCTTTGACTCTTCACAACTCGTGCCCGGGGTGAGTTGGCACGACGAGGAGACAAGTGAGGAGCCGGAATCCGTGATGGAGTTGGCGGTCGAGTAGTCGGCGCGCCGGTTATGCCGTGCGCATGAGCGAAATCATCGTCGCGAACGTACACATGGACCTCGGTGCCGGCCGCCGCGGCGTCGACATGGGCCCGAGCGCCATCCACCTCGCGGGCCTGAAAGCGGGCATCGAATCCCTCGGCCATACCGTGACCGAAACGTTTGCGCTCGGCGTGCGCACGCAGGAGATGCTCGACGCCGGCGACCCGCGCATGCGGTTCCTACCGGAGATCGTCGAGGTCACGAAAAAACTGGCAGACCGCGTGGAGGCTGGCCTCGAAGCCGGGAAGTTTCCCGTTGTGCTCGGCGGGGACCACTCGGTGGCGATTGGTACGATTTCGGGCATTTCCCGATACTGGAAAAAACGCGGCAAGCGGATCGGCGTGATTTGGGTGGATGCCCATACCGACATGAACACGCCGGAGTCGTCGCCAAGCGGCAACATCCACGGCATGCCACTTGCCGTTCTTCTCGGGCACGGTCCGAAGGAATTGGTCGATATCGCCGGCGCCGGCCCGGCGCTCGACGCGCGCCACGTTTGCGTGATCGGCGCGCGCGATGTCGACGGCCTGGAGCGAAAAATGGTCAAGGAAACCGGCGTTCGGGTCTACACCATGAGCGAATTGGACGAGCGAGGAACGGCCGTTTGCGTAAAGGAAGCCATCGAGCGCGCCAAAGACGGCACCGCGGGCATTCACCTGTCGTTCGACCTCGACGGTGTCGACCCCCAGCATGCGCCCGGCGTCGGCACGGCCGTACCGGGCGGACTCAATCTGCGGGAGTCGCACCTCATCTGTGAGAAAGTGGCGGCCACCGGGAAAATATTGGGCGTGGAAATGGTCGAACTGAATCCCGTCATCGATAGTGAAAATCGCACGGGAAAGCTGGCCGTTTGGTTGATCTTGTCGGCCCTCGGTAAAACGATTTTGTGAGCCTCACGGCTTCCCGGCCGGCCGCGAGCCCACTCAGACTACGAACTAGCGCTCGTGTAATGCCGGATGGCATAGCGCCACGCGATTCGTGACCCGGTCAGCATGCCGACGGCGACCCCGACGGCTTGGGATGCGAGCCCGACATCCAGCCGTCCGAGCAAAGCCATTGCCGGGAAGCTCGTCACGAGCGCAACGGGGATCACCGCCGTCAACAAAACCCGCGCCCAACCCGTGTAGACCGTTACCGGCCACCGCCCGGCGTCCGTGATCGCGCTGAGCAGGTACCGGAGATTGTCGACGCGGACGAACCAGAACGACAAGCACACAACGAACAGCCACAGGCCGTACACGGCCATGAGTCCGGCGATCAGCATGACGATGGCCGCCGCGATCGCGCTGGGCGTCGGCGGCGGTACCTGCGATAATGCCCATCCGCCGACGATAATTCCGGCAAGTACCTCCCAGATCGCGGCGGGCGCCACCTTGCGGAAGCTCATGACCAACTGCGCATCCCGCGGCTTCACCAACAAATAGTCAAGCGCGCCCGTGCGGACGCCGTCCACAACCGCGCCCAAATTGGGCTCAATCAGGCCCGCTACGAGCCCCGAAAAGCAAAGAAAGAACGCGGTGACCAGCATCGCTTCCGGAAAAGACCATCCCGCCACCGTCGGCACCTGGGCATAGACGAAAAACAGCGGCGCACACACCCCGATGGCGTTCGCACTGCCGAACAAGAACTCCAGCCAGAACGAGGCCCGGTACTGGAACGCCGTCTGGAGGGCCACCCTCGCCAATGCGGGAAGGAGGAAGCTACGCACCCACTGCCCCGTACCGCCGGATGCCCGCTCGCCACGTGGCTACCGCGACCGCAAGCAGCGCGAGCACCCATGCAGCTTGCGACGCGATGGCCGGAAGCGGCTCCGCTATCCCCATCGCGATGTCGATGGGTGCACCCAACGTTGCGTAGAAGGGAAGCAGCCGCGCCACGTCGGTCAGCCACGCCGGCATCATCGGTAAAGGAACGACGTACCCGCTCAGCACCGACCAGACGACGAAGTACGCCTGAAAGAAGCCCATCGACTGCTCAAACCAGAACGCAAGCATCCCGAACAGCGCTTGAATGGTCCAACTGGCGATGAACGCCAGAATCACCGAGAGCACAAACGAGCACGCGACCCCAAATCCGGGCCAAAACGCCACCTCCGGCCGCCAGCGCCACAACCCGAACAGAATTGGTGCCAACACCGCAATCCGAAAGGGCATGGCAGCGGCCGTCTCCGCAAGGTTCCAGACCAACGGGTTGAGCGGTCGCAGCAACTTGGCCGAGAGTTCGCCTTGCCGAATAGTGTAGTTGAGCTCCCACACGATCCAACTGCCAGTGAGTTGCCGCACAATCAGCGTGACCGCGAAATACCGAGAGAAATCGCCTTGCGATAACCCAGCCAGCGGTCCCGCCGCCGACGCCGCGTTCCAAAGCGCCAGCATGACCATCGGCAACGTCGCGGACAGCACCCAGATCACCATCTCCGCACGGTACGCAACCATTCCCGCCATCGCGATGCGGAACACCGCGGGCCACGCGCGCCACAACCGGCCCATCATGTTTCGCCTCGAAATACACGCCCGATGACCTCTTCGAGCGGCGGCACCTCCACACCCAACTCGACCAACGGGAAGCGCGCCAGGACGCGGCTGACGAGCGCATTCACCGCCTCCGCGGGAACGGTGGCGACCATCCGCCCATCGCCATCCGCCGTGAAGCCCATGCCCGCCAACTCCGGCTCCAGCTGCCGTACGATCACGCGCCGTTCCGGCGCTACCCGCTCCGCCAGTGCGTCGAGGGCGCCGTCGTAGCGCAGCTTGCCTGCATCAATGATGAGCAAACGCGGCGTGAGCGCGGCAATGTCGGCCATGTAGTGCGAAGTCAGCAGGACCGTCGCGCCAAAACGTTTGTTGCAGTCCGCGATGAATGCCCGAACTTGAACCTGCATCTCCACGTCGAGGCCGATCGTCGGTTCATCCAGGAAAAGGATGGAGGGTCGGTGGACGAGCGCGGCCACCAGCTCGCATTTCATCCGTTCGCCAAGGGAAAGATTCCGGACCGGCTTGTCGAGCAGGGACTCAATCCGCAGCATCGTGACCAGCTCATCGAGCGTCGTAGCGAACGCCTTGCGCGGGATGTCGAACATCGCGCGGTTGAGCTCGAAGCTCTCGACCGGCGGAAGATCCCAGAGCAACTGCTGCTTCTGGCCCATCACCAGCGTGATGCTGGAAAGAAAGGCAACGTCACGGTCCTGCGGGCGCGCCCCCCCGACCGAGATTCGACCCGCCGTGGGATGTAAAAGGCCCGACAACATCTTCAGCGTCGTCGTCTTTCCGGCACCGTTGGGGCCGAGAAATCCCACGCGTTCCCCGGCAGCGATGCGGAAGGAAAGGTCAGCGACCGCATGAACATCCCGATATTCGCGGCTGAACAAGGAGCGGAGCGAGCCTGAAAGTCCCGGCTTCTTGACCGGTACCCGGTACGTCTTGGATAGGCGCTCCACCTCGATCAGCACGGCATCCGATGGCATCGCGGCAACCTACCCCGCGCGCCGAGCAACGGCTGACGCGGTATCCTTCCGCGCCCCATGCCCTTGACCATCCTCGGCCCCGAGCGCCCCGAAGGCGTCCTGCCCGCCGCCCTCCTCCGCACCGGACTCACCGGTCCCCTTGCGCTGATCTCGGCGGGGTGGCGCTACGACGAAGCGCGCGACGAACTGTTGCGCGCCGCCATCCCCAACGAGATTCACAATCTGGGGCTGTACGACGCCTTCCGCGATCTCGAGCGCGACGCGCCGGATCTCGCGGCCGCATGGACGCGGAAACAGGATTCCCTGAAACGCGCCAAGGAGCTGTATCGCAGGGCCATCGTGCCCGCGTTGGCGGCGTGCCAGGCGCTATGGCAGGACCGTCGCGACCCAACCTGCCCGTGGTTCCTCGGCAGCGTCGCGCATCTACGGTCCTTCGACGAGCTCTTCCTTGTGACGGCCACCCGACTTCACGCGCAATTCGAGGCGGAAGTGCGGCCGGAGCGCCACCCGTTGGTGCGAAATATCCAGGCCCGCATCGCCGAGACGCTTTCCGGCTGCGCAGGGTTGTGTGTGGCCGGCGGGCACGTGGGGGTGCTCCGGAACCGCATGGCGTTCTTCGGCCTGGATCGATGGCTTCGCGAGCGCCATGTCATCGCGTGGTCGGGCGGCGCGATGCTCATGTGCGACCGCGTGATGCTCTACCATGACCACACGGCGTATGGCCCCGGCACCGCCGAGGTGCTTGACCACGGCTTCAGCCTACTCAAGGGCGTCGTCTTTCTACCGCACGCGCGTGAGCGCCTCGACCTCGATAATATCGACAACGTCGCGATCCTGGCGCATCGCCTGGCGCCGCGCCGGTCGATCGGGCTGGAGAACGGCGCATGCTACGAGGGCGGGCGCTACGTCGGAAAGGTGGGCGCGGCATTCCAGCTTGGATTGGGCGGGGAGCTTCATGAAGAAAGTCCTTGATCTGATCCGCGCCATCGAGCACGACAAACGCCGATCGGATGCACTTCTGACTACGTTTGCGGCGGAGAATTCATTCCCGTTGATGGACGGCGACAACGCGACCTTCTTCTTCTGGGACAGCCAACCCACCCAATCGGTGTTTCTTCAGCATTGGGTTTTCGGGTTGCCGTCACGCGTGGAGTTTCGCAGGATTGGACATACGAATGCCTTCTACCTGCCCCTGGACCTGCCGCGAGGCGCGCGGATGGAGTACAAGCTGGAGGTCGTTCGCGAGGGAACCGGATTCTGGGCGCATGACCCGCGGAATCCGCGACGCGCATGGGATCCGTTTGGATCCAATTCGGTCTGCCCGGCTTCTTCCTACGAAGACCCGGAGTGGACGCGGGCCGATCCGGCATCGCGCCAGGGAACGATGCATCATGGCACCCTTCCGAGCAAGGTTTTCGCGGACACGCGTGAGGTGGACGTCTACGTTCCGTATGGCGCCCGGCCCGGCAAGAAATATCCGCTGCTCATCGTCCACGACGGATCCGACTTCCTGAACTATGGCGGAATGAAGGATATTCTCGACAATCTCATTCATCGCCATGAAGTCGCGCCGCTGGTCGTCTGCTTCACGTCCGGCGTGCGCCGAAATTCGGAGTATGCCGCGAATCCCAAGCAAGCGGATTTTCTGCGGAACGAGCTTCTGCCATGGTTGGAAGCGAATCATCCTGTGTTAGACGAGGCAGAGTTTCGCGGGTTGATGGGGGCGAGCTTCGGCGGCGTTTCCTCACTGTTCACGGCGGTGCGACACCCCGGAGTATTTGGGCGCCTTTTGCTCCAAAGCGGCAGCTTCGCGTTCACGGACATCGGGGATCACGAGCGCGGCCAACTCTGGGACCCAATCGTGAAATTCGTGAACCAATTCAGAGACGAACCCCCGCGGATCGACGCGATGGTCTTTCAGTCGTGCGGCACGTTCGAGTCGCTCATTTACTACAACCGCTCCCTGTTTCCCGTGTTTCAGGCCTGCGCGGCCGGGGCCCGATTTCGGGAAGCACCCGACGGGCACAACTGGATCAACTGGCGTGATCGCCTGCGCGAGGGCCTGACGTGGTTGTTTCCGGGGCCGCTCTGGATGTACTACGAGTAGCAGTGCTACGGTGCCGCATGCTCAGTCACCTCCTCTCCCTGATCGCGTGCACAGCGCCCGATTCCGCCCCGAAAGCAGGCGCGGGGCACGACGACACGGGGGATAGCGCAGCGGACACCGCCGACACGGCCGACTCCCCCGCGTCCTTCCCCCTCAAAATCGGCATTCCCGCCTACTTCTACCCCGATGCCCAGTGGGATGCTGTCGTAGCCGCCGGAGCGAAGGCCGCCGTGATGATTGTAAACCCGGACAGTGGGGCGGGAGCAGCCGCCGATCCGGTGTACGCAGAAGCGATCACCCGGGCGAAGAATGCCGGGATTCTGGTCCTCGGCTATGTCTCCACCGCGTATGGAGATCGAGCGGAGGCGGAGGTCTTTCTCGACATCGACAACTACGCGAACTGGTATGGTGTAAGCGGATACTTCTTCGATGAAGTGTCCGGCGCCGCCGAGTGTGCCTTCGACAAGAAATATTACGACCGCGCGACCAATCGCGCGGGGACATCGCTTCCCGGCTCCTATGTGGCGTTCAACCCTGGTACCGACACGTGTGAATATTTTCTGAATATTGCAGACGTCATCGTGACGTTCGAGGACAGCGCGGCCGCGTACGCCGTCTGGGCGGCCCCGGATTGGACGCGGCAGCAGCCCGCCGCTCGGTTCTGGCACCTCGTTCTCGACACAGCCGAGAGCGAACTGGCATCGACGCTGGAGCGTGCGGTCGCCAACAACGTTGCCACCGTCTACGTCACAGACGACGTCCTCGACAATCCGTGGGACACCCTTCCGTCGTATTGGGACAAGGAATTGGCAGCGATCGAGTAGGCGCTGCCCTGCCGCCGAGCGGCATGCGAACGCGCGACTACGGCGAGGTTGGCATTCCCAACGTCGCCAGGTCATCGGGGCAGTCGGGAAGAAACGGCGGACAAAGCGGGTAGCCGTCCTCGATGTCCTGCAACATCGCCAGACTGCACGCGGGAAGCAGGTGAGGGGTGCGCCGCGCCGCGAGGTCGCGCAGCGACGTGCGGGGTTCCTGCTCGTCCATCGAGCACTTTCGCCATGCGGTCGAAGGAGAGAGCCAGCTGGGCACGTACCCGTGGGTGGCCGCCGCAAGCAGCGCCAGACCGGCTACCGCCCGCGCGATCGAGGCCCGTGTCCCCGGGAGCCAGCGGGATGCCGTCGCCACAGCGCCGTCGTCTCCGGAACGCGGCAGCGCGCCGCGAAGCAGGGCGGCGTACGCGATGCCACCGATAATCGCAAGCGCCACGGCGCCGGCCGAAACCTGCCGAGGCTGAGGCAGCGTCGTCATCGCCGTGCGCAACGCCATCAGCGCCGGCGCCAAAGTGGCGACACCAAGGACGAGAAGAAACGGTCGCCGCCACAACGACAGGGCGGCCAGGACCGCTGCAACGGCGAAAGGCGTCTTCCACATCGCCACCTGCCGCGGAAACTCGGCGTACGAATTCTTTCGCTTCACCGCCTCGGGCACCGACGCCTGCGTGTACCGAAGGTACTGGATTGCCGCGGGTAGTTGCGAAATCGGGTCCATGCCGAAGGTGTACACCTCGGTCGGGCCAGGCTCGCGAATCTGGATCGCCGGCTCCCCCATCAAACGCGCGCCGTCCTGCACGTAATGGAAACTCTGCATTTGCAGGGAATCCGGCCGGTACCAGGCGAGCGGCGCGAAACGATGCGCCACGGCGACCGGAGCGAGCAGAAGGACGACCCGCAGCGCGCGCATCCACGCCGGCCCGGGACGAAAACAGGCGGTCGCGAGGCATATTCCCACCGCCGGAGCCGCCCACACCAAGCCGCGCACATCCATGACCAGCGAAGCCGCGCTGGCGACCCCCGCGATGAACCACCACGCCCACCCCCGGAAGCGCAACGTACACGCGGCCGTCGCGACCGCGAGCGATGAGCATGCCACGATCTCCGGGTAGAACGTGACCGTGCGCGACACGAGTACCAAAGGCGGTATCGACGCCGCGATCAACACCGCCGCGATTCCTGCCGTCCGGCTGTGAATCGCCCGGGCCTGAAGGAAAATCGCGCCGCACAGAACGGCCATCGACGCGCACGCGGTGATCTCAAGCGCGGTGAGCACTCCAAAATACCGAGACAGAATGCCGGGAAACATGGCTGCGAAAACGGAGCGGGGGGCCGGAAATCCGTTGAACTTCTGATTGCGGACGTTGGAAACGGCGGTGCAGTAGTCGGAAAAGTCCGACGCCGTGATCGGGAACTCCCGCATGTAGAACGTGGCGAACCCCAGAGTGATCGAGGCAGCGCCGAGGAACGTCGCCGCGAAAAAAAGCACCGTGTCGACGCGCGGATCCCACCGGTCACCGCTGATCGGAAACGCCCGCCGTCCGCGCACCAGAAGCGGAACGACAAGCAGCCAAATCGCAGAATGCCACCAGTCGGGGGGTGCGATGACCACCTGCGACCCTATCCCGGAGCAGGGGCACTGCGATATACGCGAGCGACCGGAGACCCTGCATGCCTCAGACCCGCCGAATCGGCCTCTCGCTTGGCGCCGACCTGTGTTGGCCCGCCTGCTACGAGGAAATCGTACGGAGGCTCGATCTCAACCTCCCCCTCGGCTCGGACACCGTCAGCTTCGCCGTCGAGCGCGTCACGGTGGAGCCCTTCGATCTTCGATACCGCCCGAAATACGACGTTGTCATCGATCGAATCACGCATTGGTTCCACACAACGCGCGAATGGGTCAAGAAAATCGCGGTGATGGACGACGTGTATGTCCTCAACAACCCGTGGATGATCCAGTCCGCGGAAAAGCACACGACGTATTGCGCGATGATTCGCCTCGGATTTCCCATCCCCGAAACATGGATCGTTCCGCAGAAGGAGTACGCCGACGAAGGCGACACACTGGTCACGGTGGGGCGCTACAACAAGTTGTTTGATCTCGCTGCAACCGGCAAGGCCGTTGGCTACCCGATGTTCATGAAGCCCTACGACGGCGGCGCCTGGCGAGGTGTGACGCAGATTAAAGACGAAGCCGCGCTCCACCGCAGTTACGATGCTTCGGGCAAGCAGGTGATGCACCTCCAGGCCGGGGTAGACCCGTGGGATCTTTTCGTGCGCGCCATCGGTATCGGTCCGCAGGTCAACTGCATCAAATACGACCCCGACGCCCCGCTCCATGGCCGCTACGTCGTCGAAAACGACTTCATGGATGCCGCCGGCCGAACGACGATGACGCGGTATGCGCGCGTCATCAACGCGTTCTTCTGTTGGGACTACAACTCCTGCGAGGCGCTGCGCAAAGGCGACACGTTCTTCCCGATCGACTTCGCCAACGCGTGTCCTGACTCACAGATCACCAGCTTGCACTATCATTTTCCGTGGATGGTGCGCTCGCTCGTGGGGTGGACCTTGTTCTGCGCCTACACGAAGCGCAAACCGCAGGTCAACCCCAATTGGCGGCCGTATTTCGACATTGCGAACCTCGATCTGCCGTTTGAGGAGAAGTTGGAACGGTACGAGGCGCTCGCCCTGGACTATTTCGACGCCGCCCGCTTCGAGGAATTCAAGGCGACCCATCTGGGACATCTTGACGAGGTGTGCGCCGAGTTCTTCGCGACGACCCAAGCGAAGGACATCTTCCGCCAAAAAGTCGCCGCGCTCTACCCGAAACACGAAATTGAGCCGTTTACGGAGCGCTTCTACGGTTTGGTTCAACAGTGGATTGCCGACACCTCGGCGCAGAAAGGAGCGGTCTGATGGAACGCGTCGTCACCGCGTGGCACAGTCCGGAGCTGGGCCGGGAAATGCAGCTTGCTCGCTGGGGAGATCGCGGGAAGCCCGTGCTCCTGTTCCCCACGGCCGGTGGAGATTTTCTGGAGTGCGAGCGGTTCCTGATGATCCGCATGCTCACGCCGCTCATCGACGCCGGGCGCATCCGGGTCTACGCCTGTAGCAGCGTGTCCGGCGATGGGTGGCTCGACGACGACGCACGGCCCGGCCACAAAGCATGGTTGCAAGCGCGCTTCGACAACTATCTCGCGAAGGAACTCGTGCCGTTCATTCGCCATGAGTTCGGAGACGCGTCCCTCCGGCTCATTGGCGCAGGTGCGTCACTCGGCGGGTACAACGCCGTAAATGCTGGCCTGAAGCACCCCGACCTTTTCTGGCTCTCCATCGGCATGTCGGGTACGTACGATTTCGACCGTTGGATGAGCGGCCACCGTGACGATAACTACTACTTCAACCAGCCGTTTCAGTACCTTCCCAACATTGCGGAAGGGTCGCAGATGGAGTGGTTGCGCAAAAGCTTCTTCCTTGTGGCCAGCGGGCAGGGCAAGTGGGAGGCGCCAGCAGAAAGCGTCCTGATGGGCGATATCATGAAGGCCAAGCAGATTCCCCATCACGTCGAGTTGTGGGGCTACGATGTAGACCACGACTGGCCGACTTGGCGCACGATGCTTCCCATGTTCCTCGATCGTTTTGCGTAGACGATGACACCGCTCCACGCCGTCGCGATTGGCGCTGCCACGTTCCCGCAGGGCGGCGGGGAGGAACCGGACACCCTGCCCGAGCGCGCGGTGACGCTGTCCGCCTACCGCATCTCGTCGACGGAGACGAGCGTCGCGGAATTCGAGGCGTTTGTCGCGGCGGGGGCGTGGTCGCGCGCGGAATGGTGGAGCAAGGCGGGGTGGGATTGGGCGGCGGCGCATCCCGACGGCGCGGGGGCGGAAACACGCCGTTCGGGGCGTGACATCAACCATCCGGTCATCGCGGTGAGTTGGTACGAGGCCGACGCCTACTGCCGCTGGGCGGGGGGAACGCTGCCCACCGAAGCGCAGTGGGAGCATGCGTCGTGTGGCGTGGATGACGCGCCGTATCCGTGGGGGAAGGATGATTCCCTCGACGCCGCCTGGTTCGCAGAAGGGAAGGGACACCATCTGACCGCCGTCAACACGCGCGCCGTGGACGACGATCTCGTCGTAAGGCGCTCACCGTTCGGACTGCTTCACGCCGCCGGCAACGTGTGGGAGTGGGTTGCAGACGGGTACGACAGGGATGCGTACGCCGCCGGCGCCGCAACGGACCCCGAGGCCGGGGTGGACGCGCGTTGGAAGGTCCTGCGGGGCGGCTCCTTCGTCAATCTTCCCAGCTATTGCACCTGCACCCACCGCGAGCCGGCGCGGCCCGACGAGGGGCGCCTCAGCGCCGGTTTTCGGTGCGCGTGGGCGCCGTGACCGCCGAGTACCGCGTCGGTGCCCGATGATATTCGCCATCGTGCTCGCGTGCACAGGCGCAGAAACGCCGAAAGGCTCGCCTCCTGAAATGGTGTCGGTTGCGGGCGGCGTTGTTCGGCTCGGGCGCAAACAGACGCCACCGGTAGCGGGGTTTGCGCCACCCGTGCCGCCTGGACCCGCAACGGCCGGACCGGCGCCGGGCGCAGGTCCACGCGGCGCGCCCACCGACGTTCCCGGCAGTCACATCTACTCCGGTACCGAAGCACGCCCAGACCTCGGGTTCAACCCGGATCGGGCGCTGAAAAACGTGGCGCCCTTCCCCTCCCCCGAACCGCTCGAAGCGCGCGACGTGCTGGTTTCGCCGTTCCGAATCGATCGAACGGAGGTGACGCGCGCCGCGTACGCGAAGTTCCTCACCGACACCGGCTACAAAACCCCCTACGTGGACGAGGCCTGGGCCCGTGAAGAGTGGGATTGGAAGGGGCAAGTTTTTCCTGCTGGTACGGCCGACCATCCCGTCGTGCTCGTGAGCTGGTACGACGCCCGAGAATACTGTGCATGGGCGGAAAAACGCCTTCCTACCGAAGCAGAATGGCAGTTGGCGGCGCTTGGCGCGCGCGATCTGGAACGGCTCTTCCCGTGGGGCAACGACTACGACGGGAGCAAGCTCAATCACGGAAAGATCGACGGAGATAATTTCGACGACAGCGATGGTTTCTTGACCACCTCCCCCGTTGGCTCCTTCCCATCGGGGAATTCACGCGTCGGACTCGAAGACGCCTTTGGAAACGCCTGGGAATGGGTGGCCGACATGCGCGTGAACGAGTGGAACGCCTACGCGGGTCGTCGTGAGGCAGGACAACTTGTAGACCCGCAAACCTCGCCCCTCGGCATCTACGCGGGCGTGCGCGGCGGCGCCTACTTCTTCGACTTCCGTCCGAACCCCGCCGGCGAGAGGAGCGCGTTCATCGCGGAGTTGCGGCGGAAAACGAGCGGGTTTCGGTGCGCCACGGGTTGACAGGCGCGGGCCGGCGGCGGCTAATGAACGCCCTTCTTCGGCCGCAGCGGCTTCCCTTGCTCCACATGCTCGTTCCATGTCGCGGGTGCGAATCCGTTGTTCGCCTCTTCCATCGTGATGCATCCCGGCACCGGGCACACGATTTGACAGAGGTTGCACCCGACACATTCCGATTCGATGATGAACGGCACGCCGCCCCCCTCCGTCGGTTTGATGCACTGGTGCGCACCATCCTCGCAAGCGACCGCACACCGATTGCAGCCGATGCACGTGGACGCATCGATCTTCGCGATGGTTTCGTAGTTCAGATCGAGATTTCCCCACTCCGAAAAGGAGGGGATGGCCTTCCCAACCATCTGATCGAGGTTTTCGAACTGGTGGTCCACCATGTACTGGGTCAGCCCCTCGATCATGTCCTCGACGATACGGTAGCCGTGAAGCATGACCGCCGTGCAGACCTGCACCGACGACGATCCGAGCAGAATGAATTCGACAGCGTCTCGCCAGTTGGAGATCCCGCCGATGCCGGAGATGGGGAGCCGGAAGTCCGGCGAGCGCGCGAGTTCGGCGGTCATGTACATGGCGATGGGCTTGACGGCAGGACCGCAATAGCCGCCGTTCGTAGAGAGCGAGCCAACGCGCGGATTGAGGACCATTCGGTCGATATCGACCGAAATAATGGACTTGATCGTGTTGATCAACGAGACGCCATGCGCGCCGCCCTTCTGCGCGGCCAAGCCGTGCGGGAGAATGTTCGACACGTTCGGCGTGAGCTTGACCAGCACCGGAATCGTCGAATATTCGACCGCCCAGCCCGTGATCCGCTCATTGACGAGCGGCTCCTGACCGACGGCGCTCCCCATGCCACGCTCGCACATGCCGTGCGGACACCCGAAATTCAGCTCCAAACCGTCCGCGCCGGCGTCGATGGAGCGCTTGATGAGGTCTTTCCACTCTTCCTTCGTTTCCACCATCAGGGACGCGATGATGGCGTGCTTCGGATACCGCTTCTTCACCTCCGCGATCTCGCGGAAGTTGATCTCGAGCGATCGGTCCGTGATCAACTCGATGTTGTTGAAACCGACGGGCTCCAACCCGGCGTTCTTGTGCGCGCCGAACCGACTGGACACATTTTGGATCGGCGTGCCCAGTGTTTTCCACACGGCGCCGCCCCATCCGGCGTCAAAAGCGCGCATCACCTGATCGCCCGAGTTGGCGGGCGGAGCGCTGGCAAGCCAGAACGGATTTGGCGAGGTGATACCCCCGCAGTTCGTCGTCAAATCAGGCATGGGCGCCCCCGGTGAGGTGCTGGTGAATCGAACGTGCGGCGCGCTGACCTTCGGCGACCGCGTTGACAACTTCCTTTCCGCCATTCGACAGGTCTCCCCCCGCGAACCAGCCCGCGCGCGTTGTCGCCCCGTGCGGGTCCACGACCACCGTTCCATCGCGCACGGCAACGCCGCTCGCCACGAGACTCTCCCCAAGTTTCCCCTGACCAATCGCGATCAGCACCAGGTCGGCGGTCACGATGCGTTCACCATCGGCCGTCGTCACGCGCACCCCCGCGACTTCCTTCTCCCCCACAAATCCCGTCGGCGTCGCGCCCCAAATGGCGCGGGCACCCTGCACCTTCGCCGCTTTCCACTCATGTTTGTAGCCGCTCATCTTCGCTTCGGCGCCTCGGTAGACCAACGTCACGTTCGGGACGCCGAGGCCGATCAACTCGCGCACGCAATCGACGGCCGTATTTCCACCCCCGAGAACCGCGGCGCTGCGAACACTCGAAAGGTCGACGGTCCCCAGTTTGAACCGTTCGATGTAGTCGACCGCGCCGAATATTCCCCCCTTCTCGCTGCCCGGGAGTTTGCGGTCGGGCCCCAACCCCAGCCCGAGGAATACGGCGTCATGCGCTTTCCCCACGTCATCCCACGAGAGGTCCTTGCCGATCTCCACTCCCGTTTTGACCTCGATCCCGCCGATCCCCATCACCCAATTCAATTCCGCCAGCGCGTCATCCGCGCGGAGCTTGTACGGCGCGACGCCCGTGACGTTCAACCCCCCGGGAATCTGCGCTTTCTCGTAAATTGTGACCGCATGCCCGAACCTGCGCAGCTCGTGCGCCGCCGCGATCGACGCGGGCCCGGCGCCCACGAGGCCGACTGATTTTCCGGTATCCGCGCCCGCCGAAAAGAAGCGCCACCCATCCTCCAGCGCGCGGTCCGTCGAATACCTCTGCAACCGACCGATCTGGATCGGCGGGATGTCGAGCGCGTTGTACACACAATCCCCGACGCACAGCACCTCTACCGGACATACCCGCGCGCACGACATTCCAAGGATGTTCGAGGTGAAAATGGTGCGAGCCGACCCTTTCACGTTGTCGGTGGCGATCTTCCGGATGAACTCGGGAATGTTGATGCTGGTCGGACAGGCGCGGACGCACGGGGCGTCGAAACAATACAAACAACGCTGCGCTTCGGCGATGGCCTGCGCGGACGTGTACGCCGACTTGTAGTCAACGAACGCCGCCTCGGCACGGGCTTCGGGGAGCTTCCACATCGGGTCTCCGGGGGGACGGTGGGGTTGTACCACGCCGCCGCGCCGCCGCCCTACTCGACCGCGTCCAGCCACGCTTCAAGGTAGCGATCCCGCGCCTCAAAGAACTCTTCCTGATTCGCGACGGACGCGCGCCACGTTGCGTACGTGAAGTACGACCGGGTGTCCTCCTGCATCGCCTCGTCGATCTGCGCCGACCAGTTGCGTGTCCGTGCTGCGTAGACCTCGGGATCGAGGATGGCGCGATACTCCGCGACCCTCCGCAGAAAGCGCTCGCGACCTTCCGCAGTGTTCAGGATCGCTCGTTCCTGGGGCACGTAGTCGTAGGTCGGATATGCCAGCGGATCGACGTACGGCGTGCCGACGTAATTATAGGTTGCGTCAAGATCCCAAGGGATGAATATCAGGCCCTGCGTCGGGTGGGCGTAGATGTAATAGTTGTGGCCGCAGCACCAGTAGCCATCGACATCACTGATGACCGCTTCCGCGGCCCATTCATCGACCCACTGCGCCGTGTCGCCCAGCGACGCCAGGATCGCCGGGTCGGTCGTTGCCCAGAACGCAGCCATATCCGACGTGTCGGCGCCCGCGTTGTTTGCGAGTTCATAGCCGTATTTATATAGATTACCGTCCGCGGCGTCGTCGCCGAAGTTGCGCTCCAGGTACTCGTGGTCCAACTGCTCCATCGCGGCGAAGACACCGTAGAACTCGCCGTTGATGAACAGGCGCGCGCTGTTGGCGCACGGTGCGGGCACGCCGAGCTCGTGCAGGGCGGTCGTCGCAAGCCGATTGTGGAGAAGGGTCGTGTCGTACCACGGCGCATCGAAGGCAATGTGTCTCACACCATGGAAGCGTTGATCCTCGTCTTCCTCGACGAACGACACCACCATCTGCATCTTGCCCACGCCCCACGAATACCCTTCGTTCCCCTTGAGCCGCAGTGACGCGCCGGTCAAGGTCTGCACTCCATCCGAAAAACTCAACGTCGGATGGTAGAGCTTCGACCCGTCGTACGCCGCATATTCCGCTCGAATATCGCTCCACTCGTCGTCGGAAATCTCCACGTTGTAGGAAGGGAACGTGTCGGCGTCAAAAATCGAGGAGCAACCATACTCGTCAGTGACTTCCTCCGCTTCCACCGCCGTGTCGTTACCGCTATCCCCGCCGCCGGGGACCTCCTCCAACGCCTCCTCGCCGGCGGGCGCGACCACCTCCCGATCGCCAACAACCACCGCGGTGCAGGCGAACAGGAGCCACATGTCCCCGATCATACCCTCTCCCGTGAAATTCCCGTAGACTCCGCGCGCTCCCCGAGGAACGATGCACGACCCCACGCTCGCAACCGAAGCTCTGGCCGATCTCCCCGCAGACATCGCGGACAGCCCGCTGTTCAACGCGGACCTGGCACCTGTGCCCGCGCACCGACGCAACTGGACGACGTACAACTTCGCGGCGCTGTGGATCTCGATGGCGCATTGCATCCCCACCTACATGCTGGCGGGTGGCCTCATCGCCAGCGGCATGAACTGGTGGCAGGCGCTGCTCACGATTGGCCTAGGAAACATCATCGTCCTTGCGCCGATCCTCCTCAATGCCCACCCCGGCACGAAGTACGGCATCCCCTTCCCCGTGCTCGCACGGGCATCGTTCGGCACGACCGGTGCAAACATTCCCGCCATTCTGCGCGCCATCGTGGCGTGCGGCTGGTTTGGCATCCAAACCTACATCGGGGGGGAAGCCGTCCGCACGTTCATCGAAGCGATGTGGCCGGGGTTTGCGGCGATCGGTGGAGGATGGCGCTTTCTCGGCCTTTCCACGCCCAGTGGCATCACGTTTTTCATTTTCTGGGCGCTCAATATCTTTATTATTTTCCGTGGGATGAACGCGGTTCGCGTCTTCGAGAATTGGGCAGCGCCGCTGGTGCTGATCATGGCCGCCGCGCTGATGTTCTGGGCAGTCAACCGCGCGGGCGGCGTCGGACCGCTCCTGACCCGCGAATCCAGCTTCCCGACCTTCGGCGCGTTCTGGAAGGTGTTCATCCCTTCACTGACGGGAATGATCGGCTTCTGGGCTACGCTCTCCCTGAACATCCCCGATTTCACGCGGTTTGGAAAGGGGCAGCGCGAGCAGATGCTGGGTCAAACCCTGGGCTTGCCCACCACCATGATCGTGTTCTCCGCGATGGGGATCGTGATCACCTCGGCCAGTTCGGCGATCTTGCACGGCGTTCCGGTAGACAAGCTCTGGGACCCGGTCTTTATCCTTTCCCAGCTCACGTCGAGCACCGCACCGGCGGGGCTCACGGAGCCGCTGATTGCCTCGTCCGGCATGCGAATCATCGTCGCAATCGTGGCGCTGCTTGGCGTCGCAATTGCCACCGTGTCGGTGAACATCGCCGCCAACGTCGTCAGCCCGGCCAACGACTTCGCCAACCTCGCGCCCCGCTACATCTCGTTCAAAACCGGCGGCCTCATCACCGGGATCGTCGGCATCCTGATGTGCCCGTGGCTGCTTCTCTCCAGCGCCGGCGCCTACATCTTCACATGGTTGATCGGGTATTCTGCGCTCCTCGGCCCCATCGCCGGCATCATGGTGGCGGACTACTGGATGCACCGGAAACAGGAGTTGGACGTCGCGGAGCTCTACCGACCCAACGGGAAGTACGCGGGCACGAATTGGGTTGCCGTACGGGCGTTGGTCATCGGTATTCTCCCTAATGTTCCTGGCTTCCTCAAGGCGGCCGGCATCCGCGAAGGTGCGCCCGACTTCTTCGACGAAATCTACGTGTACGCCTGGTTCGTCGGCTTCTTCCTCGCCGGGCTCGACTACATGGCGGGGACCCAGTGGGAGAGGCGACGCGGCAAATCTTCATAGCGGGCTACCGACAGTAGACGCTCAGATTCAGCTGATCGTTCCCCCTGCCGAGAATGGCGCTCGGAATGCGGCAGGTGGGCTTTTCCGGGTGCGAAACGATGACCTCGAACGGCTCGAGTTCCACATTGGCGAACAGGATGTCGTACACGCCGTTGGTAACGTTGCCGAACACGAACGTACCATCGAGATCCTGGGTGATCGCTGCCTCATACGGCGCCGTGATGTCGATCGTGGCACCCGCCAGGTCGTGCCCCGTGAGGTCGTCCAGCGCGTCCACGTCAACCCAACTGAGCCCGGGGACGGGCTCGACTCCGAGGAACGCCATCGGAAAATTCTCCGTGTCCCATCCGCCCATTCCGATGCGGTACGGGAAATTTTCGCTTCCCTCCGTCACCGGGTCGAACACACACCGGTTGGGGACAAAGCCGTCGAGCGCCTGATCGATCGCGACCCACTCGCGATCTTCCACGGAAAGACGCCAGTTTCCGGCGACGTCGGAGGTCGCGACCGGGGCGGAGGCCCCGCACAACGTGACGCCCACACCCTCCAGCGGCGCATCGCCCTCTCCGCCGTACACCAAGCCCAGAATCTCTCGTTGTTCCTCACTGCGAGCGATCCCGGAGGGACACAGCAGCGCCGGGTCAATGTCAACCCCGCTGTCGTCCGACCCGGTGTCGTACGCGCTCCGCGCACACGCGACGAGCGATCCCCAAAAAACCGCTATCAATGCGCCTCTCCCCATGCTCCCGCGTAGCAGCCCAACGGCTCTTCCAGCGGCGCGGCCATCACCAGCGCCGTACCCATCTCATCTGGAAAGCCAAGCGTTTCATCCGTTTCGTTATACCAGTCGCACGTCGTGCGGAAGACCTCTCCCGCCTTCACGAGAAAGGTACCGGGATCCCACACATCCATGCGCGGGTAGACGCGGTAATCGTCCGTCCAGTCCGTGACCTCGTGGATGCGCTCGGATGTGTCGTCGTGGAGGTAGTCAACTGCGAACGAGGTGCCCCGCCCGTGCATGTGACTGCTCACGACGAGAATCTCAAGATCCATCGGCCACGCGCAATCCCATGGCAGCGAGTACCGGCCGGGCGGAATGCCAAACTCACCGGTGTCCAATTGCACGGCGGACACCCAACGGGTCACCGTGGAGATGTCCGTAAAGCCAAGGTTGATCGCGCTGTTCACGAGAATGTCGCGATCGGTCGTATTCACGTAGTGCGTATCGATGACCCAACGCCGGTTCGCGGGCAACTTTACGGCGTAGCCGGGTGGGAGCGCCATGAAATTCCCCTGCTCATTCCCTGCATATGGCGCGCCACCCGGCATGTCGAAGGGCGGGACACCATCGACGAACGGCTTGTAGGAGAGCATTTCCTCACCACCCGGGCACTCCGCCACCGTGCCGTCGGGCGGCGCGTCGTCCGGTGCCATCTTGACCTGATTGTGGTGATTGTACGGCATGACCTGATACCCGACGAGACCGGTTACGGCGACATCTTCCGCACCGAAACTGCCATAATAGCAGAACAGGCGTTCGGAATGCGCCGGGACCAAAAGGTCCGGGGTCGCCAATTGCACACCCTCCCCCGTCGGCAGCGGGTAGTCCTCCGTGAGATCGAGGGGACCGGTGTCCGAGACGATGTCTCTCGGCGCATCTCCCGATGCACATCCGACGCCCAACGCGATTGGGTAGAGGATCATTGCGCGTCCAGGTCCATGAAGAATCCGGTACCGCCGGAGCCTCCTCCGAACGCGATGTCGAGCGTCGCGCCTTCCGGCGGAACGGCCACATCCTCCGCAATCAACGTCACATAGCCGTGCCCCGAGTGGTCCTCCGGCACATGCCACACTCCTTCTGTGCCCTCCGACGGAAAGTCAAACCCCTCGGGCGCACGCGGCCACCACAGGCGCACCGCGCCGCCTTGCGGATCCGTGACCTCAATGGAAATCTCCAGGTCCTCACCCGGCGTGATGGGAATGGCCTCCGGCAACGAGCGGGTGCCAAACGACTCGATCGTTTTTTGCCCGTTCACCTTGGCGATAACGGGCGCAGTGTTCGTACACGCGGCGAGCACGAGGGGCAAAATCATTTCACCTCCACTGTGCTAACCGCCCACGTCATGTTCGTCGGGGAATCGGCAAGGTCGTCGGAGCCTAGTTCGGACGCGCTCACCGCCACGACCACACGGTAGCGGCCCGCATCTTCGGGCAACTGCCAGCGATTGGTCGTCGTGCTCACGCCGCCTTCCACACCATGCGTAATCGTGCGCCCCGTGTCGAGGAGCACGCCATCATCGACGTACCAGGACCAGCTCCCTGCTTCCGCGCTGACGTCGATCGACGCTTCCACGGTCACGATTCCATCCACCACATCCGGCACCGTAAGGGTCAGCGTCCGTTCGCGAAGCGACGCCCCGGCGTCCTTACGCACCCCCGTGTCCTCGACCGTTCCCGATTGCAGTTCGGCGACGAACGTGCCACGTCCAACGTCGGGGTCCACGCCGGCTTCAAGCAGCACCGGCACCGAGGACCGCCCCCCCTCACAGCCGGTATCGCACGTCCAGTCGGCAACCGGCACGTGCCACACGGTCGGAATGCCCTCTCCGATCAGGCTTACATCCACGTCATCCGTGAAACACTGGAGATCGTAGATATTGACTGGCACACTCGCCGATAGTCCGCAGGTCTTCCACGTCGCCGTCGTCACCTCACCCGCCGGGGAGAGGACCAGGGCTTCGAGGTCAACGTCGGTGCCGGCCGCAAATGTGAGCGGAGACGAGGCGATGCCAATCACGCGCGTGCGATCCAACGTGTAGTCCATCGCCTGAAAGTACGCCTGCGAAGGGCCAAGGTTCAGGCTGCACCCAAGCGTCGCGAGCGCAACGGCGCCACCCACCCCGTGCAGCCGCACGACCGGAATCCGGCGCGCCATCAGAACTTCACCTCGACCCCCAAAGAGGGCAGGATAGGGAGGCTGATCACGCTGATCATCTTGGAATAGTTGGCATTGTACGTGGCGAGAAATGGATTGTTGGCCCAATAGGCATTGTAGAGGTCGAGATACAGTCCCCAATCGCCACGACGCCGCTGCCACGTTTTCTGCACGCGCACGTCGAGTTGGTGGAAGACCGGAAACCGCGCCGAGTTGGGATCACCGGGAAACGCCTGCCACGAGTCATTTCCAGCGTCGTAGGCGGGAAGTAGCGGTGTGTACGGCGAGCCGCTCGTGACCCGAAATCGCGCGGATACGTCCCAGCGCTTGGGTGCGTGGTAGGCGCCGAGGAGCGTGAGCGACACCGGCTGATCGTAGTCGCCCGGAAACACCTCTGTCCCGTAGATTCGTTCGCTCCGGCCGAGGGTGAACGCAACCCAGCCCCAGAACGGCCCTTGTGGGCGGTAGCGGATCAACGTTTCCCAACCATAGGATCGACCTTCTACCTTATGAAATACGGGGTATGTCTCCGTCGTCGCATACCCTCCGCGGTTCACGACGCGCACCTCCATGTCGCGCACGACGAGGTCCTGCATCAGGCTACCGTACAGGGAAGTATCCACCGCGATCGGTCCGAAACTCCATTCCGCGCCCAACGTTGCCTGCCAGCTCGACATCAGGGGCAGCTCGGGATTGCCGATGCCCTGCGCATACCGGTCGGCGGGGGGCATTTGCGTAAAGCGCCCAACGAAACCCTTCAATGTAAAATCTTCCCGGAGCGCGTGCCGCACGGTCAGGCGGGGCTCCGGCTCCACATAGACATCCCCGTTGAAGGCGTAGAATTGACCGCGCAAACCCGGCGTGATGCGCGTGCCGCCGAGCGTGCGCTCCCACTCGCCGAACAATCCAACCGACGCTTGAACGTCCTCCGTCGTCGGAATGTCCTCGCCATGGGAGGCCGCTGCGTTGGTGAAATCTTCTGCTTGGACCGGCGTGATCGTACCCTGCCCCCCCAACACGACGCGTGACACCGGCGAGAGTTGCAACGTGTCCTCCCGTCGGGCAATCGTGCTCCACCCACGAACACGCCCGTTGTACGGACCTTCTTGCGTGGTGAACAGGTCACCGAGGAGGTTCTGTTGCGACTGCGGGCCCGTCGCCACCCAGGTATCGGCGTCGTGATCGCCCCCGTCATCCTGCCAGCGCAGGCGCAGACGCCCGAAACCAGCGTCGATGTAGTGGGTCGGATCGTACGGAAGGTCCCATGCCTCCCATTCGTAGGGGTCGGGCTCCCCGTCATCGTCCCCGTCGTAACGGCCGGGCGCCAGGACGATCGCGTCATTGCTGCCGAGGAGCGTCGCTGACAGCGTGCGGCCCGGCGCCGGCCGGTTTTCCACGACCACGAGCGCATCCCAGTAGGCCGGGTAGATCGACGGCGCCTCGCTGAAATCGCCGCCCTGCGTCATCCCATAGATGCCGCTCCCGGTTGCGATGATGCCGCCGATCCAACTGTAGCGAGCAGCTGCCCGCACGGTCCACCTCTCGCTTGAGAATTCGAGAGCTGCGCCGCCGTCAAAGAGGTTGACGTCCACCAGGCCGCGCCGCCCCAGCACGTGTTCACGATTCGTACGAACGTTCACGGCCGCTTGCGTCACCTCGCCAAAGCGAGAGGGCATTCCACCGGCGTAGAACTCGACATCGTCAATGAATGCGGGATTGATGACGCTTTTTCCGATGATCTGATGGAACAGGTATGGCACCGGCATCTCGTCGATGTAGAAGCCGGTGTTCAGTCCTTCCGCGCCGCGAACCACGATGTTGCCTTCGAGCGCGGCGGGGCGGGCAACGCCGGGAAGCGAGTGCAACGCGCGCACGGGATCTCCGAAACTTCCCGGGATCTCCTTCAGCTCTTCGGCCGTGAAGACCTGCCGGGACACCTCGTGCCGCTCTCGCTCGCCTTCGACGATCACCTCCTCTCCCATGGGGGGCGGGCGGAGCTTGTAGACAACGTCCATGCGCCCGCCGGGACGCACCTCCTCAACCACAATGAGCAGGTCGTACGCGGCGTCGGCGATGCGGATCGTGTGCTCGCCGGGGGGGAGGGGGAGCGTGAATCGCCCGTTGGCGTCGGTGGTCGTCGTGCCGCCGCCCTCGACGTGGACCAGGGCACCCTCGACCGGGAGCGCCGACTCCAGCGCGATCACGCGGCCGACGAGCTGGCCGGTTTGCGCGGGGGCCTCCGCGGGGACGCCGGCTTCGGTGGGCACGCCCGGGTCCGGCTCCATCGCCCATCCGGCGTTCAACAGGGCGAGGACGAGCACGTGGGGACCATACCCCGCGCCGTGGGGACAGCACATCGGTTCCTCGCTTCCGCTCCGTGGCGAACGGCACCGGACCTACCTCACCTTGCGCACGTTCAGAAAGGTGAGATTCGTGCCTTCGATGTCGAACGCGACGATCAGGAGGTTGTTCGACTCCCAGTAGACGACGTGCGGACGCTGGCCCATCGTGATTGGGTCGCCGATGTCGTCCAACAAGCGCTCCATCGCATCAGGCGTCGTCGTCGTCGGGCGACCGTAGGTATACAGCCACAAGCGCCCTGATTCACCGCTCGCCCCGGTTTCGACGCCCTTGATGACCATCGCGCGGGCTGAGTCGATCCATACCTCCGTCACCATCGAATAGGCATGTCCTGTTCGGCTCACCAATGTCTCCACAGAAGCGGCGGTGGAATCGAGGTCCGCGTCGAGGACGATCAGCTTGATATCGCTGTCCTGGCTGACCGCCGTGAACTCGGGAGCCAACAAACGGTAGGACGAAAACCGGTAGCTCGGCCCAGGTGCGCCCCCGTATTTCCCGCGCCGCGTGACCGAGGCACCCCCATAGTGCGCCAGTTCAGGCGCCGAACTCGTTCCGTTAACCACCACCTTCGTCCCGACCGCGCCATCGCGATCGACGGGGATCCACAGCGTGCCTTGATCGTAGAAGGGGTCATCGGTCGTCGCTGGCGGCGGGCCCGAGCGAAAAGCCGGCGCACTGTCAACGACAACGTACACGCCGCCATCGGGTCCTTCGACCATACACAGATCGTTCGTCGGATTCAACAGATTCGGTGGGCTGCGCGAATCCCACTCTGGATCCTGTACGACCTTGCGCCATTCATCCGTCCACTCACCAGACTTGTCAAGGCTGAACTTGATCAAGAGCACACCGCACCCGGCTGCATCGTATACCAACGACACCGCAATCCAATGGTAGCCGTGGGCGTAGATGTGCCAGTGATCAGCCAGGCTGTCGTAGGACTCCTCCGGTGTACCCGCGCTGTTCGTGAAGTCTTGCTTGAGATCAGCCGCCGTCACAAGGTCGATTGGGTCTTCTACTCTCGTCACGCCCGTGACCGTCGGCGTGCACCTCCCCACGTGGACGTCATTCCCGCTTTCCGACGAATACGCGAGCCCGTACGCATCGGAATCCTCGCCATCCTCGATCAGGAACAACCAATTCTTGCCGCTTCCGAAGGCGTAGGTCGTGGGCGGACCCAACGAGATCGCGGATGTGGAAAACCCAATCGGGCCCAGTGCCGACGACTTCATTCCACGCTCCATGGCTCAGCGCCAGAGTAGATCACCGGGAACGACATATACGTCCTCCGCGCCCGCGGACGAGCCGAGCGTTTCCTCGTGGGTCAAAATTTCGTTCAGGCCGTCGCCGTCGAGGTCGGTGACGGCCAAATCGGCCGCGCGGAGAATCGACATCGAAAGCTTCAGTCCTGCCTCGGCGACCGGCAGGACACCGGCCACCGGACCCCGGTAGAGCCATACGTTGCGGTCTAGGTACCCGTCAACCTCGTCGAACACATCGATCTCCAGGGCGAAGTCATCGTAAGCGTCCCCATTGACTTCAACGTCGGCCTCGGAAATGCTCAGAAACCGCATGGGAGGCTCACAGACCATCGTCGCGAAGGCGTCATCGAGTCCCAACTCACCATCCGCAGCCACCTCCATGGCCGCCACGCCGTTGTCCAAGGGTGAGCCGTGGAGAAGGATGTCGGCCAGTCCGTCTCCGTTCAGGTCACCGGCCTCGGAAACCCGGTGACCGCCGCTGTCACCGTTCACGACGACGTCAGCAGCATCTAGATCGATGGTACCGCGCAACGGCCCGCGAAAGATGCGCACGTCGGGCAAGGCGTTCACCGCAAGATCGTCGAGCCCGTCGCCATCGGTGTCGCCCAGAACATGGACGCTGTACGCTAACCATGCATCCTCCGGCCCCCCCGCGACCCGAGCGTCTTCCTCACCCGCGGCGACGGGTCCGGCGCGAGCGCCGTCGACCACCATCGCAAAGGTACCCGCACACTCACAACCCTCGTACACGATGTCCGCCACGCCATCTCCCGTTAAATCCCCGGAGTCCAGAAAATGGGCGTAGGATGGATGCGACTCGATGTGGAGGTACGGATCTGCAGCACCAAACCTGTAGGTATCCACGTAGCCGCGGCCATCCTCATACGCGAAGGCGAGGTCTCCGTCCGATCCGACCGCCGTCACCGCGCGGGCGTAGCCACGCGGCGTCACCACCCACGGCGCTTCGTCCAGAAACCGCGGGCCCACGACGGCCCCGAACCACGCGTAGACGTGGTACGGGCTCGTGAATGCCACGCCTCCCCCCGGGAGCGCGTCAAGCTGGAAAACCGCGAATCCATCCATCGCCCTCAGCACGCCCGCCATCGCCTCGACATCGATCGCCGGACACGGCGTCAGATCGGCGCCATCGCAGTCCTGATCCATGCCGTCGCTGCAAATTTCCGCCACCGGCCCATCGACGCCATCACAATCTTGATCCAATCCGTCATTGCAGATCTCGGCGGTCGCTGTGCGATCCGCGCCATTGCAGTCTTGATCGATGCCGTCGTCGCAAATCTCCGCGGCGGCCATACGGTCTGCGCCATCGCAATCCTGATCCACGCGGTCATCGCAAATCTCGGCGGTGGCAACGCATCTCGTCGTGTCCACGTCGCTATCCGCGTCCGGTCCGTCCACAGTCGAAGCCACTGTGGCGTCCGGGTCGCAGCCAACTCCCACAAGCAGGAGCAGAAGCGCGGACGCGAATCTCACGATGGCACCCCTATGTGCTGATGAACTGCACTTCGCCGCCCACGACCGCAAATGCCAACGGGGTGCCCGACGTGAGCGAAATCAACCAGCCCGGGCGAATGAACTGCTTGGCGCCAGACGCGATGGCCGTTTCGCCAACCGGATCTCCGGCGACGGCGGCCAGTACCTCGACAACACCGCTTACTACAACGGCGGCGCGCTCTATTCGTACTACGCCGTCGATACCGTCGATATCACCGATGCCGCGTTCGACAGCAACGTGGCGACCTACGGGTACGGCGGCGCGGTCTACGCCGGGGCCTACTCAGACCTCGTGATCTCCGACTCCACCTTCGACGCCAACTCTTCCTACTACTACGGTGGCGGAATCTACAGCTACTACCTTTCAACGTCGGTTATCTCCGGTTCCAGCTTCACGTCGAACAACGCCGTCTACGGATACGGCGGCGCGATCATGTCCTACCAATACTACACCGGATACGACGACCTCACGATCTCCGACAGCCGCTTCGAAGACAACACAGCGTACTACGGCGGGGGCGCCGTCGCGTCGTTTCAGGACCGCAATTTTCAGCTGTCCGACAGCGTTTTCAACCGAAACTCTGCCACCTACAACAACGGCGGTGCCGTCTACACCTATTACACATCGACGCGCGAGGTTGCGAACAACTCGTTCTGTGCCAACGCGGCCCCCTATGGCGGGGCGATCTACAGCTACTACAACTACGGCACGAGCGATGTTTGGACCAACAATATCTTCCAGGAAAACTCTGCCACCTATAGCGGTGGTGCCGTCGAACACGTGTACGACTACTACACGGATGTGACGAACAACACCTACCTTGGAAACACGGCGGGAACCACGGGCGGGAGCGTCTACCTCGCGGCGTCCTATCAGGACTTCACCAACAATATCGTCGCGCACACCGGGAACGGCACAGGAATGTACGCGGCCGACACCTATCAGGCTTCGTACGGCACCTCGATGTACAACGACTGGTACGCAAACCTGGCCTCCGACGCGGGAGGTTCGCTGACCGCCTCCGATATCGCGGAGCCCGGCACCATCTACGACGACCCACTGTTCACGACCTGGTCCGCCGATGGCGATTGTGACAACGACGACCTCGTACTTCAGGCCGCGAGCACGCTCATCGACGCCGGCGATCCTGCGATTACGGACGCCGACGGCTCGCGATCCGACATCGGCGCCTACGGCGGCCCCGGGAGTGACGTGAACGATCTCGACGGAGATGGCAGCTACGGCACGCACGACTGTGACGATGGCGACCCAACCGCCTACCCTGGCGCCACAGAAATCGCGTTCGACGGCATCGATCAAGACTGTGATGGCAGCGACCTCACCGACGTCGATGGCGATGGCTACGACGCGTCCGTTGTGGGAGGGAGCGATTGCGACGACACGGATGCAACCGTTTACCCCGGTGCGACGGACACGCTTTACGACGGTGTGGACAGCGATTGTGACGGCGCCAGTGACTACGATGCCGATGGGGATGGCTTCGATTCGAGCGCGTACGGCGGGGACGACTGCAATGACGCCGACGCGACCATCAACCCGGCGGCGGTCGAGACCTACTACGACGGGGTCGATCAGGACTGCGATGGCGCCAGTGACTACGATGCGGACATCGACGGCTTCGACTCCGGCTCGTACGGCGGCGATGACTGTGATGATTCCAATGCGAGCGTGTACCCCGGCGCTTACGATGACCCGTACGACGGCCTGATCACGGACTGCAACAACGCGAGCGAGGGGGATGCCGACGGGGATGGCTACACCTCCACGGTCGTCGGTGGGGATGACTGCGATGACGCCAACGCCACCGTCAACCCCGGTGCAACGGAGGCGTATTACGACGGCATCGACGCCGATTGTGACGGCGGCAGCGACTACGACGCCGACGGAGATGGCTACGATTCCGATGGCTACGGCGGTACCGACTGTGATGACGCCAAGTCGGCGGTCAACCCGATTGCAGTAGAGGTCTGGTACGACGGTGTGGACGACGACTGTGATGGCAACGATCAGGATCAGGACAAAGACGGCACCGGCGTCGAAGACGACTGCGACGACACCGATCCGACCATCCAGAGCTGCGATACCGGCGACACGGATACCGGCGACACCGACGACAGCGGCGACACGGACGACACCGACACTGACACGGACACCGACACCGACACCGGGGACGTTGACTCCGGCGACCCCGACGACACCGACACCGACACCGACGACATCGTCGGCATCTCGGACACGGGTGGCAAGGTTGCCGGCGGCGGCGGTTGTGGCTGCGCGACCACCCCGCCGAGCGGCGTCGCGCTGAGCGCCGGTTGGTTCTTGCTGGCGATCGCGGCGGCGCGCCGGCGGCGGTAACGCCCCTCGGATAGACTCGGCGTCGGAGCTGCCATGGGAAAGTGGAAACCGAAGAATCGCCCAGGTCAGCGCGGAAAATTCAATCCGGAGGAGCATGATCTCGACGCGCAGGCGTCCATCCTGGGCGGGCCGGACGCAGCGATCCTCCAGAGGGGAGACGCCGTGCCCGTCCTGCCACTGGCGCCGGGCATTTCCGACCAGTTGGACGCGTGGAGAGCCACCCTGCTCGGCCTGTGGAGCCTCCGCCTGTGGAAGGAAGTCCCGCCCGATGTCCTGTTCCACTTTGAAGGCGGTGAACTTGAGGGTGCCGTCGTCATCGTCATTGGGGGCGTGCAAGGCGTTCTGGGCGTGATTCTCTATCCCAACCTTGAGGAATTCGAAGCGCTCGACGAGGCCGCCGAAACGGGCGACCTCCTTGCCGCACTGATTCCCCAGAGCACGTCGCTGCGTCTGGAGCCCAGCCGGGAAACGACGCGCGCGGATCGCGACGGATGTACGCGCGCGAACCTCGTGATCGGTGGGAATCGGTACGTGCGCGTCTTCGCTACCGGGAACCGTACGGTTCGTTCCGCCACCGCTCGTGAGGCCGAACTCCTCCTCGACGCGTGCAATGGAATTCTCGGGCTCTGGGCTGCCTTGGGTCCGCACGTTCTCCAAGGGGATGGCGGTTCCTTCCCGTTCACAGGCGTGCGAGGTGAAGAATTCGAGGTGTCTGTCGATCCTTCCGGGGAAGGAACCGATGGCGAGGGCGAGTACGAGGACGAAGGCGAGGAAGGCGACGCAGGCCCGTCCTTCCCTCCCCTCACGGCGCCCCACACGGTGTTCTGGGCACCCCGCCCCCACGATGGACTCGGTGCGGACAGTTGGTGCATTGTCCGCATCAACCGCACTGATTTTGTCGAGGTGCGCAACGTGCTGGAGGCCGTCGAACGCCTCCATTGGGAGAAACACGAGGCCGAATGCTTCCGTCTTGCCGTGTGGTTTGCGGCAGCGGACGGCGGAGATCTCGCGCATCCCAGCGGACCGGACGTGGATTCCTTCCGGCGCGTGGTCGCGGCTGGAGAGGTCGAGGTGGTCGTCGTCGAGGGATCAGCGTGGTCCAACTGGTGGAGCGGGGCGGACGTCCTTTGGCAGCGAACGCTGGCCGTCACCGGGATCGAAGCGGACGCGCCGGCCTCAACGCGACCCGTGCGCACGCCGTCCGCACGACGGCGCACGTAACGACGGCGGACACGGCCCTGTCCGGAACTACGTCGCGCCGACCGCCGCAAGCGCCTTGTCGAAGGCGGCGAGGCCGTGATCGATCTCGCTCGTTTCGATGAGCATCGGCGGCGCGATGCGGAAGATGTTGCCCCAGCGTCCGCCCTTGCCGAGGAGCACCCCTTCTTTGCGGCTGGCTTCAAAGATGCGCCCGGTGATCGCCGCATCCGGCGTGCGATCCCCCGCGACCTCGTCCTCGACCATTTCCACGGCCTGCATCAGCCCGAGGCCCCGCACCTGACCGATCTTCCGCGGATACTTCCTCTGCAATTCTTCGAGACCCGCGCGCAGGTGCGCCCCCAGACGCGCCGAGCGCGCCGGAATGTCCTCGCGTTTCATGATGTCGAGCGTTGCAATCGCGGCGGCCATCGCCACGGGATTTCCACCGAAGGTGGAGATGGTTTGGCGGGGAATGGACTTCGCGATCTCGGGCGTGGTCATGCAATTCGCTGCAGGCATGCCATTGGCAATCCCCTTTGCCATCGTGACAATGTCCGGCGTGACGCCGAAATGCTCGAAGCCCCACCAGTGGGTGCCGGAACGGCCAAATCCCGTCTGCACCTCGTCCGCGATGAAGACGCCACCGTACTTGCGGACGATTCCCACCGCGACCTCAAAATACTCCTTCGGTGGCACCACAAATCCGCCCACGCCCTGCACGGGCTCAGCGAGAAAGCCCGCGATCTGCCCCGTCGTCGTGTACTGGATGAGGCTTTCAATATCCTGCGCGCACGCCAGGTCGCACGACGGATATTTCAGCTTGAACGGGCATCGGTAGCAATCCGGCTGAACGGCATGTTTGATCCCCGCAATCTGCTGCGGGATGACGCGCCAATTGGCGTGCCCCATCAGGGACTGTGCCAGCATCGAACGCCCGCTATACCCGTTTCGCAGCGCGATGATCTCGCTCTTGCCGGTGTGCGTCATGGCGAGCATGACCGCCATCTCATCCGCCTCCGTGCCACTCGCGACGGGGAAGCTCTGCGAAATGCCTCCCGGCATGATCCCGGCGAGCGACTCCGCGAGTTGGACGACCGGCGCCGTCGGATACAGCGTGGAAATATGCGAGAGGCGATCGATCTGCACCTTGATCGCCGTGTTTACCTCTTCATTTGCATGGGAGAGCGACACCGTGAGGATGCCGCCGAACAAGTCGAGATATCCCTTTCCATCCGCGTCATACACCCACACGCCCTTCGCGTGGTCCACGGCAAGGGACTCGGCGTAGTAGTTCATTACTGCCGGCATCAGGAACTGTTTGTGCTTCGCACGCATTTCGTCGCTGGTCATGAGGCCTCCGCGCGGGGAGTCTATCGCTTCCGGTGCGGCGAGTCCGCCGCTACCGACCCGCGCGCGCTTCTTCGGCGCTGGGCGCCGCTGCATCGCCCGGCCGCCAACGGAACCGCGTGCTCATCGGGTGCTCGACACCCTCCACCGTATCGGCGATGACGTGACCCAAGACCGGCGCGAACTTGAACGCGTGACCACTGCCGCCGGCCGCCACCGTTACCCGCCGATCGGCAGGATCTCGCGCGATCCACAGGTGCCCGTCCGGCGTGTCGCCATACACACATGCGCGTGTATATACGAGTTCAGACCCCCTGAGATCGGGAATCGTCTGGTCGACAAACGCCCACATTCGATCAATCTCCGCGGGCGTCACGGCGCGCGGCGCACACGGGTCCACCGTCCGCCCCATGCCGTGGTTCGCAAGTTTGACGACACCCGAGGGGTGGAGCGGAAAGCCGTACCACCCCGTGTTGGAGATATCCGCACCAAACACGGGAAATCGGTCCGCGTGAAACAACGCAGGCTCACGCGGACGAAGGTGAAACACCGGCTGTGCGGTCGCCCGGAGGACGCCGCTCAGCGACGGAAGGAGCGTCTGCGTCCATGCGCCTGCCGCAACCACAACATGCTCCCAGCCTTGCGCCAGCGCCGCGTCAACACCGACCGTTTCGCGGCGGACCTCGACCCCCAGCGTCACCGCCTCGTCCACCAGGCGCGCCATCACTCGTCCGCTCTCCACCCAGCCGCCCTCCGGATTCCAGTAGCCGTCCGCCATGCCGCGCAGCGCAACCGGGATGCGCGGCTCTAGCCGGTGACCGCGCATCGTAAGGATACGCATGCTCTCATATTCGAAACTACCAGGTGACATGCCGGCCACAGAGGTAAACGCGACACCCGTTTCATGGAACAGCGCTTCGCCCCACGCCCGATTCCAGCCGCGCCACCTCGCCAACGCGACCTCCATCCACGCGGTGTAGGCCTCGTCCGCCCCGTAATCCAGCCGAACGATCTTCGAGATGTCCGTGCTCTCGGCGTCGGCCGCAGGCAGGTTTGACACATCTATGATACAAACGATGTGTCGCCTGCGCCGCAGTTCGATCGCGGCCGCAAGACCGAAGATTCCACCGCCGAGGATGACCACGCGCACAGCCTCTCCTATCGCGCGCCGGACCGCCGAGAGCGGCGCGTTTGGGCACCAAACGCCCAAAACCAACGAAGCCTGGCCCCACAGGTTTACGCACCGCCCCGCAAGCGGTAGCATCCGCCACCACCGGAGTCAGGATGTCGATCCTCATCAAGAATGGCCGCGTCGTAACGGCAAGTGACGACTACATTGCCGACGTATACATCGAAGGTGAAAGCGTCCGAATGATCGGGAAGAACCTACCGGTTCACCCGGATCGAACGTTCGACGCTACGGGGAAATTGGTCATTCCGGGCGGGATCGACCCGCACACCCACATGGACATGCCGTTTGGCGGTACAACCAGCGCGGACGATTTCGATACCGGCACGCGCGCCGCCGCGTTTGGCGGCACCACGACGATCATCGATTTTGCGATTCAGTCGAAAGGCGAAAGCACCATCAAGGGTCTGGATGCGTGGCACCAGAAGGCCAGCGGAAAAGCCCATATCGACTACGCTTTCCACATGATTGTGACGGACATGCCCCACGAACGGCTGCCGGAAATGCAGCGTTTGTGCGACGAAGGCGTGACGTCCTACAAGTTGTTCATGGCGTATCCGGGCGTGCTCTACGTCGATGACGGCGTGCTGTACCGCACGTTTCGGCAAGCGGGGCTCAACGGAACCCGCATTTGCATGCACGCCGAAAATGGCATTGTCATCGATGAAATCATCCGCGAGGCCGTGGCGGACGGGAAGATCGAACCGAAGTACCATGCGCTCACCCGCCCCACGCGCATGGAGGCGGAAGGCGTGCATCGCGCCATTGCGATTGCGGAAGTTGCCAACGTGCCACTCTATATCGTGCACCTTTCGTCTGCCGACGCGCTGGAGCAGGTCAAGCTCGGTCGCATGCGCGGCGTGGATGTTCAGGCGGAGACGTGTCCGCAATATTTGTTTCTCGATTCTACGTGGTATGACCGTCCGAACTTTGAGGGCGCCAAATGGGTCATGACGCCCGCCCTGCGCGAGAAATGGAATCAGGAAGTGCTCTGGCAGGGCCTGAAATTCGGCCACGTCGCCAGCGTCGCGACCGACCATTGTCCCTTCTGTTTCAGCGGGCAAAAGGAGTTGGGCCGGGAGTCATTCACGAAGATTCCCAACGGCGCACCCGGTGTGGAAAATCGAATGTCACTGATGTTCAACGGCGGCGTCGTCGGCGGCCGCATCTCCCTGAACCGCTTTGTCGAGCTCACCTCGACGTCGGCCGCCAAGACGTTTGGCTTGTTTCCCAAGAAAGGAACGATCGCCGTCGGAAGTGACGCGGATATCGTCATTTTTGACCCCAATCGTAAAGAAACAATTTCGCTTCACAATCCGATTACCCACCACATGCGTACGGACTACAGCGCGTACGAAGGGCACGAAGTGCAGGGTTGGTCCGAGGTTGTGATTTCTCGTGGCCGCGTCATCTGCAATAATGGTACGCAAGAAACGTCGGGAGGCGGCAATTTCGTGAAGCGTGCCCGGGTGGGCGAATTGCTGCGTTGACGGGGGCGGGCGCCGCAATTCGTGCGGCGGAATGGCGGAGGCGCTACCGTTTCTCGCCGCACGCACGGACGGAGTCTTTCCCCGCCGCGCGGGCCTGCTGCACGTGGGCGGCCTCCAGATAGCTGCACACCGCATTGGCTTGCAC
The DNA here is from genome assembly GCA_945861635.1 of Klebsiella pneumoniae. Classification (GTDB taxonomy): domain Bacteria; phylum Myxococcota_A; class UBA796; order UBA796; family SXON01; genus CAMAWH01. The sequence continues at coordinate 148,756 of CAMAWH010000002.1, forward strand.
GCCGTCTTCCGCGCCCTGGCCCTGCTCCCACATCAGCGCGCATTCCTCACACACGGGTTCGCCACGGCGCAGGCTTTCACCGCATTTGCAGCCGCCCATTCGCTCGGCGCAGTGCCCGCAGGCAATTTTGATACAACAATCGTATTTTCCCGCTTTTTCGAGGTCCCCAACAAGGGACCGAATTTGGTCATGGATGGAAAGCCGGCGGGATTCCAGCGTAGCCGGTGGGGCCGGCGCCGGGTTCTCGACCCCAGGTGTGCCCGGCGTACATCCGCACGCAAGCACCAACGCCCACCCGCATGTCACACCTATCGCCCATCGAAAGCCCACGAGGTCTACTATCCGCTGTGGACGGTGGGCGGCCGGTCGTTTACCCTCTCCCCGTTCGACGGGGCATTTCATGCGCGCACTACCGCTGTTTCTCCTTGCAGGGTGTTCTGACTACAACGTCAGCGGAGATAACAAGCCGACCAAGGGCAGAAATCAGGACGATACCCACACCGTCGATACCGGCGCATCACAGGATAGCGTACCGACGGACACCACCGACTCTGGCGGCGATACGGTCACCGATAGCGGCGGGGATAGCGGTACGGTGGAAGAACCACCGAAGGGAAAGATCGACGTGGTCCTATTAATCGACGTCGCGTATTGGTACGATTGTTACCACGCCGATTTGGCGGTGGAAGGCGCGGCGCTGATCAACGCGCTGATGGGCAGCGGCGCGAATATCGCCATTTCCGTCGCAACCTTTGACGACTACAACGTCGATGGACAATGGTACACGGCCTACGGTGGCCTGCCGTACATCATGAAGCAGCAGCTCACCACGGACACGGGATTGTTGCTTTCAGCAGTGTCGGGTTTGGAGTTGGTCTGGGGCGGAGACGGGCCGGGAACGGGTTTTGAGGCCATCGCCCAGGCCACCAAAGGTGATGGCTATGATCAGGATTGCAACGGCAATTACGACGCCGCCTATGACATCAAACCGTTCAACCAACGCGGCTCAGACGCCTTCAACGGGGGCGTGAAGGGTACGGCGAACAGCGGGACGCCAGGCACCGGCACGATTCCCGGCGCGGGCTGGAGAGACGGTTCGACACGCGTCGTGGTTGCGTTCGCAGAGAACGCTTTCCGTGATCGCGACGAAGGGCATGCGTTTCCCGTGGGCTCGTGCGCGGCCGTCAACACCGGCAGCGCGACGATCGCCGCACTCGGCTCGATTGGCGCCGAATTCCTGGGTGTCAACGCTTATGAATTCCAGGACGAGGATCCGGTGCTTCAGCGGCAACTGGAGGCGATCGCCAACGGAACGCACTCCAAGATCGACGCCGACGCAGACGGGGCCATCGACGACGTCGCGGTGCTGTCCGGAAGCTGGGATTGGCCCGCCACGAGCGTGCTCGTAGCGGCCATCTGGGACGTGGCGACGCCCTGATTCGGCGCTACGGAAGGTCCTTGACCATGTCCCCGTAGGTATCGGGCCGCCGATCGCGGTAGAACTGCCACGTCTGGCGGACGGTCTCGATCATCTCAAGGTCACAGTCCGCGATGACCAGTTCGTCTTCCGTTTCACTCGCCGTCGCAATGAACTCGCCACGGGGATTGCAAATGTAGCTGGTGCCGTAGAAGCGACCGATTCCCCACGGCGCTTCCGTGCCCGTGCGATTGGATGCGGCCATGAAATACCCATTGGCTACCGCATGGGCGGGCTGCTCCAGCTTCCAGAGATATTGCGAGAGTCCGGCGACCGTCGCGCTGGGGTTGAATACAATTTCCGCGCCATGAAGGCCGAGAAGTCGTGCGCCTTCCGGAAAGTGCCGATCATAGCAAATATAGACGCCGATACGGGCGTACTTGGTCTGAAACGTCGGGTAGCCAAGGTTGCCCGGCTTGAAGAAATACTTTTCCCAGAAACCGGACGTCTGAGGAATATGGTTCTTCCGATAAATGCCCAGCGTTGATCCATCCGCGTCGAGGACCACCGCCGTGTTGTAGTAGACGCCGGCCATGGCCTCTTCGTAGATGGGGACGACCATCGCCATGTCGTACTTGCGGCAGTACGGGCGAAGCCGCTCGACCGTCGGCCCGTCGATGCGCTCGGCGGCCTTGTACCACCGGCGATCCTGACCGGGGCAGAAATACGGCCCGTTGAAGATCTCCTGCAGGCCAAGAATCTGCACGCCAGATTCCCCGGCCTTGTCGATGAAGGGGAGGTGATGTTGGAACATCGCTTCCTGGATTTCCGCGACCGGCCGCGTTTCGTCATTGATGGGGTTTGCTGCCTGAATCAATCCGACTTTCACGTTGCGCATAGCGTTCCTTTTAGTAGAAGTTGCTGGTGCGGGAGGCCCCGCCGTGGTTGATGTAGACCGTTTTCGACTCGGCGTAGAACTTCCACGCATCCGGGCCCATTTCCCTTGGCCCGACGCCCGTAGCCTTGATGCCGCCGAACGGCAGGTGCCCCTCGCCGCCCATGGTTGGCGCGTTGACCTGCGACATTCCGGTGTCGAGTTGCTGGATGGCGGCGAACGCGCGCGTCAAATCGCGCGTGTAGACCGAGGAGGTGAGGCCGAAATCGACGGCGTTGGCCGCGTCAATCGCCTCCTGCACACTACCCACGCGAATCACCGAGAGCACCGGCCCGAAAATCTCCTCGGTGGCGATCCGCGCGTCGGCGCGCACGTGATCGAACAGCGTCGGCGCAGGAAACCAACCGCGCGGAATCGTTTCGACCCGACCGCCGCCACACGCCAGGGTGGCTTCCGCCCGCCCAACCTCGGTGTACGAAACGACCTTCTCCATCTGCCGCTGAGAAACGGACGGCCCCATGGTCACGCCATCCGCAAGCGGATGACCGGGGCGAATCGCCGCGCACAGCGCCGATACGCGCGCGACGAATTCGTCCGCAACGTTGTGCATGACAATGGCGCGGCTGGTGGCCGTGCACCGTTGGCCGGTCGAGCCGAACGCGCCCTGCGCCGTGGCCGCCGCCGCCTTTTCGACATCCCCGTCGTCGAATACCAGAATCGGATTTTTTCCGCCCAACTCGCACTGCACCGGCTTGTGCAACTCTCCGCATCGACGCTCGATGAATCGCCCCACGTCGGTGCTGCCCGTAAATGAAATCGCGCGCACGAGCGGATGATCGATGATGGTTTTTGCGGGCTCGGCGTCACCGTGCACCACGTTGACCACACCGGCGGGAAAGCCCGCCTCGACACACAACTCTGCGATGAGCTGCGCAGAGAGCGGGGTTTCGGGCGCGGGCTTCAGGACGACGGTATTTCCAGCGACCAGCGCCGGCGCCATTTTCCAGAGTGGGATGCACACCGGAAAATTCCACGGAGTGATCAAGCCCACGACGCCGTGCGGGCGCCAGAACGTGAACGCGAAGGTGCCGGCCAACTCACTGGGCACGGTAATTCCTGCCAAACGCCGCGCGTCACCTGCTGCGAATTCGACGTAGCGCAGCGCCTTGAGCACCTCTCCGCGTGCTTCACCGAGAATTTTACCTTCCTCCAACGCGAGAATGCGGGCGATTTTCTCGATGTCACGCTCAAGGAGGCGTACCAGGCGGAACAGGAACTCGCCGCGGCGCGGCGCCGGCGTATCGGCCCAGAACGGTGCAGCGGCGTGGGCGGCGGCAATGGCCGCCTCGGCATCGGCCGCGCTGCCCCGGGGAGCGCTCCCCACCCGCTCATCGATATCCGCTGGGCAGCGCACATCGGCGCGATCCGCGCTCTCGTGCCACTCACCACCCCAGAGATGCCTTGCGTCCACGCGCGCTCCGAAATCGCGGGGAGTCTAACGCAAAAGTGCCGTCACGGTTTCATGTGGAACGTCAGCGTGCCGCCGGCGGTAAGGCGATCGTGCCGGAACGTCGGTGCGGTCCACGGGATGCCGTTTAATTCCACCGACGCGACCTGCTCGCCCTTGCCGGTGCGCGTAACCGTAAATCGCCCGCCCCCGACGGCGAACGAAGCCTCGGAAAACCGCGGTACGCCGACGACATAATCGACCGTGCCCGCGATGGGATAAAATCCCAACGCCGAAAATATGTACCAGGCGGAAAGCGTTCCTGCGTCATCATTTCCGGCCAGCCCATCGGGATCAACGAAATACCGCTCATCCTCGATCCACCGCACCCAACGCTGGGTCGCCGAGGGATCCCCCCACAGGGCGAAAAGATACGCCGCGTGAATATCCGGTTCATTTCCGTGCCAGTACCAATCCGGCGGGGAGATCATCTGGCCCTGCGCGTCGGCGTTCTGAAAGAATGTTTCCAATCGCGCGCGTGCCGCGACGCGCCCGCCGAGCAACTCGGCCAATCCTTCGGGGTCGTGCGGGGCAAGCCAGAGGTAATGCCAGGCATTGCCCTCGACAAATTCATCGGTCCAGAACAGCTCGTTTTCCAACTCGGTGAACGCGCCGTCCGCATTGCGCCCGTGGAAAAATCCGATCTCCGGATCGAAAACGTTCCGATAATACAGCGAGCGGTGCTTGAAATGCGCCGCATCCGCGCCTTCCCCCAACGCGACAGCCATTTGTGCGAGGGCCGCGTCGGCCCACGCAACTTCCTGTAGCCACGCCACGCTGCCGCCGAACATATCCGCGGGATAATATCCGTACGCTTCCTCTGTCGCGACATCCATACGGGCGTTGTAGGGAATACTCCCCTCACCCATGGCCTGGGCGCGGATATGCGGCCAAGCCCGCACCGCATCCCAGTCACGGACGCCCTTGATGTAGGTGTCTGCAAGTACGATATCGGCGGGCGAGCCGATCATCGACCCGCCATCGCCTTGGGCCACGGGCCACTTCGGAAATGCGCCCCCTTGATCCGCCATGGTCACCAAGGATTGCGCGAAATCGTTTGCCTTTTCCGGATAGAAAAGCGTGTACGCCGGGTGCGCGGTCCGGTAGGTATCCCACATCGACATGTCGGAGTGGTAGGTGAACCCCTCGGCGTGATGGAGTTGTTTGTCAAACCCGATATACGAGCCGTCCACGTCGGAATACTGCGTGGGCATTTGCAGCAGGTGGTACACGCTGGTCCAAAAAATCGTGCGTTCGGTAGTCTCTCCGCCGGTGATCGAAAACTCCGCCAACTGGGATTCCCACTCCGCCGCCGCGAGTTGGACCGTCTCGGCGATATCGCGTTCGGGCAACTCCGCGTTCAGATTCGCCAGTGCATTCTCCTCGCTCACCAGAGAAAGGCCTACCCGAATATCGGTGTCCGGCGTGACGCGGAGCCAAGCGCCGACGTCCACACCGCCCGCCGTTACGCGCCCCTCCTTCGGGTCGTTGTCTCCCCAGGTACCGAAGCCGGAAAATCCGGTATCGAATACCGCGTAGAAGTAGATACGGAAGGCGTTGGACCCGCCTGAAAAACTCCCACTATTCGTCATGTACCCGTGAACGACACCCAACTCCTGATCGACGTTGATGGTGGCATCGACGTTGCGCCCGCCGAGCACGTGTTCGAGGTCGATAACGACGACCGGGTCAATATTCTCAGGAAAGGTATAGGCATGCTGCCCCGCGTGCATCGTGGCGCTCAGCGAAACGGAAATGCCATTGTCGAGCGTGACGCGGTACGAGCCGGGCGAAGCTTCCTCCTGGTCGTGGGAAAATCCGCTTCGGAAGCCGGTCGGATCCGTCTTCGTGTCATCCCACCCGTCCGTGGGCGCGAAAAGAATATCGCCTTCATCGGCCACGCCGACGCCGTGCATGTGGACGTGAGAAAATCCAAGAATATAATCGTCGTCGTAATAATATCCTGAGCAATGGTAGGCATTCAGCGCGCCCGTCACCAACGAGGTATCGGGGCCGAGCTTGACCATCCCGAACGGTACCGTTGCCGCGGGCGTTGCGCTGCCCACTCGGAAGCCCGGACCGCCCGTCCCGATCATCGGGTCAACCTCGGAGACGCGGGTGTGCGGCAACGGTCGCACGCTGTCAATGACAACACATGAAAGCAAGAGCGGTAGCACGTCGGAAGAATAGCCCGAGTTGCGCGTTACGGGGGGTGCATTGACTCCGACGGCCGTCGCCATCGCCCTTCCGCCGCACGCGTACGCTGTGCACGCTGGGGATGTGAGCGGAGATGGACGTGACGAGTTGATCGTCGAGTTGCGGGAACCGGCGGGAAACTCCCCGGACAAAACACGCCTGTTCATCGTCAGCATCGGCACGGACGGGCGCGTGGGGCCGTCATCCACCGTCGATCTCGGCAACCGCGCGCAGCTCTGGGACGTCAACCACGGGCTCTGGGCCATCGACAGGGAGGGCGTTGTGAAGCTCGACCCCGCCGGCGGCGCCCCGGTGCGCGTCGTGTCGGTGGGCACGCCGCTCGCCGGACTCGGGCCGACGACGCCAACACGGTGGGAATTTGCCCGCGACCTGGATCACGATGGCGTACCGGAACTGCTCGTCCCCTCTCAGGGGCGCCTGCTCGCGTTTGCGCCGGATGGCGGCGGGCGTGGCGGAATCCCGTTCGCGTCCGAAGGCATGATGAGTATTGAGAAATCGGCTGGAGGCTCCGTGTTCTCCGCGTCCTCGCGCCTACCCGGAATGGCCGTGTGCGATGTGGATGGCGATGGTATCGACGACATCCTCCTTCCTTCCCACGCCACGGCGGCGGTGTACTTCACCGCTCCCAACCTCGGCGCCCGCGCGGCAACCGTCAACCTACCGATGGATCTTGAGCCCCGGGATCTGCCGCCTCGCCCGGGGGAGGTGAAGCGGACGATCGCCGATATCTGGTTCCAGGATCTAAATGGCGACAAAAGAGCCGACATCGCGGTGGATCGCTGGGTGACGAACGGGGGATTCTTTGGGGCTACGGCCGAAATTATTTTCGCCCCGGGGAATGGTTCGGGATTTGGTTCTCCGACTACCCTCATCACTACTTCCGCAGCGTTCGGCGTCGAACCTCAAGACATCGACGGGGACGGCGATATGGATTTCGTGATGCGGGAGGTGGATGTCGGCATGGGGAATCTAGCGCGGGCCCTCGTCTCGAAAGCGGTGCGCGTCCAACTATCAGCATTTGTAATGAATAATAACGTATATGCTACGAAAACGGTGCCGCTGCGCGGCATGACGTTTCCTCTCGAACCGCCGGACCGCCTGCAAGGGGAGCTGGCCGACGTCGATGGAGATGGAAAACTCGACCTCGTCACCAACGACGCGGAGGATCGGATTCGCGTATACCGCGGAACGACGGGCGGAATGGAGGACACCCCCGCCATCGACGTGCCCCTGAAAATGCCGCCGGGAGATGATATTCTCTTCACCCACGACGTCACAGGTGATGGCCACGCGGACATCCTCGTGTGGGGCCCCGGTCAGCCGACGGCCACGCTGATCCGCGCTCAATAGGTGAACTTCACCTGCGCTTCCACCGACCGGGGCGCCTGGCGGTACAACGTCAGTCCGAAATTCTGGTCGTCATTTTCGTCGTAGGTAATGGCCGTCGAGAAATCAGCCACGTTGTAGACGTTGATCGCCAACTCAGCCGAATATCGGTCCCCAAAACTCAGCTCCTGCGCCAGGCGCATGTCGATATAGTGCGCGGCGGGCATGAACCGGGTCCCGCGGCCTTCGGGAAAGGCACTGTAATCCTGGTAGTTGTCGAGATACCCGCGCTTTTGCCACGCGTGTCCCGAATCGAATTCGTAGACGACGCCAACCGTCGTGCCCCAAGGCGCCGTGTAGCTGCCATTGATCTTCGCAGAATGGAACGAGTGATAGGGTAGATATCCAGAATATCCAGCGTCGTCGGACTGGGTGCCCAAGCCGGCCTGTCCATCGAGATATGCGCCCTGGCCGCCCTCAAAATACTCTCGGCGGGTTTTCTGGTCGTTGACGTCATCTCCCCAGACGCCGACATCGTTGCCGGCCGAGCCGAAATCACTCCCCGTGGCGACTTCATCCTGTCCAGGATGCGTGCCGGTGGACTCGGAGTAGGTGTAGCTGGCAAGGACCTGCCAAGCGTCGTCAAACTTCCGTTCGACCGTCAGTTCTACGCCCCAATAATCGCGCCGTTTATTCGGCGGATTGGTGATGACCCAATTCACGTCGTCGTAGTTGATGTCCTCCGGCAGGTCAACGGTTTGCGAGAGAATGCCGCGGACGCCAACCGCCAGCAGCGGGATGACCTCACGCTCGACGCCAAGCACCAACTTGTCCATGTGGTACGGGCGCAGCGAGCCATTACACGCCTTTCCCGCGCCCTTGCGCGTTGCCTCGTCCAGCGCGCCGAGGCTATAGTCGTTGCAGAAGATGAGCGGCTCGGGCGATTGCGTATATTCTTTGACATACCCGCCGGTGTCTGCGTCAAACGTGTAATAAGTGAATCCATTCGCCGATTTACTGTCTCCCCAACTCGCAAACGTATTTCCGGCGACGTCGAAATACCGACCCGCGTTCACGCTCACAAGCGTCTTGCTGTCTCCCGTGGCGTCCCATGCGGCGCCGAGACGCGGCGCCGGCATCCACTGGTCCAGCACAACACTTCCGCCGCTTTCGTACAAGGTTTCGTGGTCTAGTCGGACACCGAGATTCAGCGTGAGCGGGTCTACCGGCGACCAATCGTCCTGAATGAACTGCGCATACAACAGGCCCTCGTGACCCAACTTTCCGGCCGCCGAATATTCCACCTTATCCACGCAATCGGCGTACAACGGCGCCGTGCACGGCAGCCCCTGAGAAGCGTCAGACGTGTAACTGGTCCACCCGGAGTAGATCAGTTTCCGCGATTCGTAGAGGCGCCACGCCTCCATTCCGACCTTCAGCTTATGCGAGCCAAGGACGTTATCCACAAGGTGGGTCACCTTCAGCGTTCCGCCGAGCCGCTGCCGCTCGTTGAGGTCTTCCGAGTTGTAATTGCTGCCGTACTCACTGGTTTCAAGGTTCAGGATCGGCGGCGTGTCGGTTTCTCCCGACATCGGGACGGAATTGGAGTGGCCGTTTGACACGAGGAACTCGGTATCCACCAGTGTCGTTTCGCCAGGCGCCCAACTCAGGCGCAGCAGATGGCTCTGATCGTCCGAATTCGACCGGGACTGCGCCTCCGGAAGCACCTGCGGCGACGTTTCGTCGTTTTCACTCCCCGAGAGCTCCCCGTTGAATTGGTACCGCAGCACGACGCCCGGCGCGGCAAACCAGGTGAGCTTTGCAAACCCACCGATGCTCTGCCCGAGGTAGGGCGCTGCCGCCGACGTTCCCTCGTAGGCCGTCGTGTCCCGACCGGCATCGACCGCCACAAAATACCAAAGGGTTTCCTTGATGACCGGCCCACCCGCCGTCAGCGAGAGCGTATTCACCATGATGTCCCTCTTCTTGGTCGCCACCTCCTCGTGCTTGTCGAGGTCGGCGATATCATATTTTCCGGGCGAGAAATCGGTCGTCAGCGTGTAGATGGCGCTGCCGTGGTGCTCATCTCCGCCGTCCTTGGTGACGACGTTGACCATCATTCCGGTGGCCTGACCAAATTCGGCGGGCGCGCCGTCGGTGTACACCTGAATATCCTCGATGGCGTCGAAGTTGACGTTGGCGCCAAATGTCTTGGTGGCTGGATCCCGCGTGGAAATTCCGTCGACGAGGTAATTGTTTCCGCTCTGTCCCTCGCCGCGCACGGAGGGGTTTCCCGAGCCCGGTCCACCTGTTTCCGTATCCACCCGGCCGGAAATGCCTGGCAGCATGTTCACGGCGTCCTGAAAACTACGCCCAACCGGAAGATGGGCCAGCGTTTCGTTCGAAAGCTCCGTGGACACCGCGGATCGCGTGGTGTCGATGACGGGAAGCGTCTCCTCGACCAGCACTTCCTCCATGCCGGCGACCTTCAGCGTGACGGGAACAGTGGCCGTCTCGTCGAGACGCACGGTCACGACCCGCCGAATGGGCGTCAGTCCGCCCATGGCGGCCCGGAAGTCATGCGTCCCCACGGGTACGCTGAGGAAGCGGAAATCGCCGTTTTCATCGGCCGTTACGGACAGTTCGCCGGCAATTCCCGGCCCACTCAGTGTAATGACGGCACCTGGAACATCCAGCCCACCGTCGTCCACCACATGTCCGCGAATCGCGCCCGATTCGGCGGCCTCGGCCATCGGGGCGTAGAGCGCCGCCAGCGCGATGAACCCAATCACTGCGTACCTCCAAAGGAAATCGGGAAGTCAACGCAGACGGTGCCCGTGTCGGTCGTGGCCGAACTGTCGAGAGGCGAACTCTCGGGCGGCTCACTGTCGGCGGGCGGCTCACTGTCCGAAGGCGAACTGTCGGCTGCTGCGGAGTCAAGTTCCGCGTCGCAAATCGCCGTTTCGCCATCGCACGGCGCGCCCAGGACCACCACACCCGCGGCATCCACCAACTCCACCCAGTACACACCGTCCGGCAAGGCGGGCGCGTCAAAGTGGACGATGCCCGTACGACAATCACTGACCAGCGGGAGATTGCCGGAAACCGGCACCCCCGCCCCATCCACGAGGACGGCGTGCAGGCCGGCGGCGTCGAGGCCACACCCGTGCAATGTCACGGGCGCACCGGCGGACACGCCACACTGGGGCTCAACGACATCGATGCTTGCCCCAGGACAAGCCACGTAAAAGTACCCCGCGCTGGTATCCGCGCTCAACATGGACGTCTGACTTCCCGACGACACGACGACGTCCACCGGACCCGCTTTCGCCGCCTCCGGCACGACGCCGGTGAGGTAAAAACCGGTATTCAATGCGTCGGTTGGGCGCTCGATGGACTCCAGATCGTTGTCCGCCATCCGCACGCTTGCGTCGTCGGCGAACCCATGTCCGGACACCTTGACGGTTTCGCAGCCGACATCCCAGCCATAGATGGGGCGGATCGAGACGACGGCGAAGCCGGTATTCCCGCAGCCGGCGAGCATAAAGAGGAGGGCAGCAATCACGATTCGCCTCGGTGGGTATGCCCTGTAGCCTAACGTGCGCGCGTCGAGGTTAGATCGGCGGCATGACCATTACGACGTGGAATGTGAACTCCGTTCGCGCTCGCCTCGAACGCCTGCTCCTCTGGCTCGACGCCCACGATCCTGACGTGCTCTGCCTTCAAGAGCTGAAGTGCGTGGATGACGAGGTGCCGCACGCCGAGTTGTCCCGCCGGGGCTACCACGTGACGGCGTACGGTCAGAAGACCTACAACGGCGTGCTCATCGCATCGAAGTCACCCATGTCAGACATCCACAAGGCGATTCCGTGGGCCGAGGACCCTCAGGCGCGCGGAATTTCTGCGGTCGTGGATGGCATCCGGATCGTAAACCTCTACGTGGTGAACGGGCAGGAGGTGGGGAGCGATAAGTACGCCTACAAGCTGGACTGGTTGGCACGCGTGCGTGACTGCCTCGCGGCATATTCGGGGTTTCCGATGGTGGTCTGCGGGGATTACAACATCGCCCCTGACGATCGCGATGTGCACGATCCCGCCTATTGGAACGGGCGGATCTTGTGCTCGGAGCCGGAACGCAACGCGTACACCGCGCTTCTGGCCCTCGGCCTGTCCGACGCCTACCGCGCCCGCCACGCCGAAGGGGGCCGGTTTTCGTGGTGGGACTACCGCGGAAACGGTTTTGAGCGCAACCTCGGGATGCGCATCGACCACCATTTGGTCACCGCCGATATTCTTTCTCGAACCACGGAAGTTTCCATCGATACCGAAGAGCGTGGTCGCACCAACGCCTCGGATCACGCGCCGGTGACCCTGCACCTCGCGTGATTCCGCGCCCGGGTCGGCCTACCGACGCAACGCCACCGCCAACGCTCGGGTCGGCGCGTGCAACGCGAATTCAAGCTCCCGCGTGAGCGCGTGTTGCGTCGTCTCGAACGCTTCGATGACCCCCTCCGTCAGCGACTCCGCGGCGGGAAGGCGGGAGAGGGTGTCACGCAGCAATCGGTCCGCCCGACCGGCCGACGATCCAATGGGAGCGCTGGCGAAGGCCCCGCGCACCACCTCGGCATCTGCACAAAGCGCGAACATCGGTTCGAGGTACAACACCGTCTTTTCCCACGCCTCGGCAGCCCGCCCGTCCAAACCGACGAAGAGCAGAACCAACGGGCGGGTGGCCGCCGCCAGCGTTCCTTCGGCGAGTCCCGCGCGCAGCCCATCCGCGAATGCCGTCGAACAGCCCTTGTGCAACCCCTGAAAAGCGTCGAGGGTCGGGACCAACGCATCACTGTAGCGCTCGATCAAGGCGCGATCGTCTTCCCGCCCAACCAGCGAGCGAGCCACCTCCGCGGCGCCCACCTCCCACGAACTGACGACGGCGCTGCCGATGTTCTTGAGGCTGCCGTCCACTTGCTCCTCCAACTCGCGCCATTCGGGCTCCCACTCGCGTCGAAACCGCAGTCCGATGCCGACGGAACCTCCGGCTGACGGCGCTACCGGCCCGCTCCGCAATCGCGAGAACCAATCCGTCACCCTGGCCATTGCGTCGCCGCTCCCGCCCCCCCGTATCGCGCCAACCGGGGCGCGCACGTGGCCGCGGGTACAAGGCGTTACGCTCCCCGGATGCCCATGGATCCCCCGGGAAGCGGTGATGACGTCACCATCCGCATCGGCGCCTCCCCGCGCATGGACACGCTTCCGCCCGCCGGTTTCCAGCCTCGGGAACCTCGAACATGGGAAGAAGCGGGCGTGGACGACGGACTCGTGGAGGCCATCGTCCTGCGTTATCTGGCGCGGGAAACGACAGCACCGGGGCGGCAAATCGCAGCGGAGCTGTGCGTTTCGCAGGCCCTGGTCAAGGACCTGCTTGAGCAGCTCAAGAACGCAAAGGTCGTCCAGCACCGCGGCGCCACGACGATGGGTGATTTCGTCTACGAGCTGACCGACCTCGGGCGTTCCAAGGCGGTCGAGCATCGGAAGCTGAACTCGTACGTCGGTCCCGTGCCGGTGCCGTTCAACCAATATCTCGCAGGCGTTCGCGATCAGACGATGGCGAACGCCCGGCCAACGCGGGAAAATCTCGATCGCGCCTTTGAGGACATCACGCTTACGCGGCTGATGTTGGACCGCATCGGCCCTGCGATCGCGGGTGGGCGCGCCCTGTTCCTTTTCGGCGATCCGGGAAACGGCAAGACGTCGATCGCCGAGCGGATCACGCGCTCATTTGGCGATGCGATCTGGATCCCGATCACGCTTTTGATCGACGGGCACATCGTCAAGTTCTACGACCCGGCCACCCACGAGCACGTACCACCGGCGGCAAAATCCCTATCATCCGCGGAACGCACGGACCGGCGCTGGGTGCGAATCCGCCGCCCGACCGTCATTGCGGGCGGTGAGCTTACTCTGGACATGCTGGAGATACAACGAAGCGAAAACACCGGCATCTGTGAGGCGCCGTTGCAGCTGAAGGCAAACGGCGGAACGTTGGTCATCGACGATTTCGGCCGCCAGCGCATCGAGCCGCAGACGCTGCTCAACCGCTGGATCTTCCCTCTGGAACGCAGGATTGACTATTTGCGGCTTCCCGACGGGCGTAAGATTGCGGCGCCGTTCGATCCGCTTTTGGTGTTCAGCACGAACCTGGAGCCCTCGGGTTTGGTGGACGAGGCCTTTCTCCGTCGCATTCCGTACAAGATTCGCGTAGAGGATCCGACGCAGGATCAATTTAGCGCCATCCTCCGCAATCTTGCGTCAGACCTTGGGATATTGCTCGTGCCCGGCTCAGTGACCTACCTGCTGGACACGCACTACCGAACGCGCCCGATGCGGTTCTGCCACCCGCGGGACCTCCTCCAGCAAGTCGTGGACCATTGCCGATTCGAACGCCGCGCGCTCATCGCGACGCCAAACGATTGGGACATCGCCGTCGCCAACTACTTCAGCGGTTCGTGAACGCGCGCGTTTCGGTGCTCATCGTGTCGGGCTTTCTCGGCAGTGGAAAAACTACGCTTGTTCGTCGCCTCCTAGCGGATGCGCAGGCACAAGGACTCCGAATGGGTGTCATTTCCAATGAGTTTGGCGCGCTTGGCATCGACGCCGTGCTGTTCGGTCAGGGAGAAGAGCGCTTCGTCGAGTTGGCCGGCGGATGTGTCTGCTGCAAGCTCAGTGACGAGCTGATCGACACGTTGGAAGCGATGCGCGCGCGAAACGACCCCGACCGCATCGTCATCGAAACCAGCGGCGTCGCTCTCCCCTTCGAGACGCAACTGAACTTGTATCGGCCTCCCGTGAATGCGTGGGTGGGAGACGAAGCCACGGTCGTCGTCGTAGACGCCGAGCAGATGGATCATGGCGGTGAAACCCTGGAAGATCAGGTATCCGGTGCGGATCTTCTGATCCTGAACAAGTGCGATCTTGTCATACCGGACACCATCGCAGCGTGCCTGTCTCGGCTGGCAGACATGAGTCCTGACACGCCCATACTGACGTCGACACAAGCGGATGTATCACTCGATGTGTTGTTTCCCGCCGGGCCCAGGCCGAGGCTCGCCGCGGCCAGCACCGACGCGCATCCCGCGCACCACCATGAGGCATTCGTGAGCGAGGAATTACGTGTTCCCGATGGGCTCAGCGCGCTGGACGCCGAGATCTGGATTGGCGAGCGTCGTGGACTTCGTACGAAAGGCTTCGTTCGGACCACCGACGGCCCGCGGGTTGTGCAAGGCGTCGGGCGGCGGCTGGAACTTACGAAGCCGACCAATTTGACCATCCCCGATGACGTGTGGGGACGGGTCGTCGTCATTCGGCGCGCGTAGAATCTACCGGCGGCGAACCCCGTCAATCCAGACCTGCTCTGCGCTGGCCAATGTCGCAGGATCGGACATCGGATCCTGGGCGAGCACGAGGAGGCTCGCGGCCTTCCCAACCGTGATCTCGCCAAGATCCGCGAACCCCCAGTAGGCGGCTGGCGCGCTGGTGCCCGCGGCGAGGATGGCCGCGCCGTCCAACCCAGCCTGCATCATGAGCGCAATCTCACCTGGATCAATGCCGGCAGTACGCGTATTACCGAAGTCTGTTCCGTACAGCACCCTGGCGCCTGCACCGCGCAGGGCGGAGAGGTTCGCTACCGTGTCCGCACCGCCTCCAAACGCCAATAATGACGATACAACGGCGCCACTCGACCATGAGCGCAGCGTGGTCGCCGATAGCGGTTCCGTCGGCGTGTGCGCCAAAACGTCCACGCCCGCAAGCGCAGCAGCCGCCGCGTCCACGTCCGAAAGCGCGTGCGATGCGACCTTTACGCCCCGAGCATGCGCGCGTGCGACGACGCCGGTCTGCGCGGCGGCGTCCAACTGCGGCCCGGTCGTAATTGGCAGTTTGATGACCCCGGCCCCCGCGTCAATCAACACGTCCACCGCCGCCACCGCATCGTCACCGCTCGAACACTCCATTCCGTACCCGTTCCGTCCCCATCCCCGCGTCGGATAGCCAGCCGGCGCGGTGATCATGGGGCCCGACGCGATTAGTTGGATGGGACCGTGCGACGCAGCGAGGAACGCAACCGGCGCGGCGAGATCCACCGCTCCCGCCACCCCGCCCGTCGCGAGTTCTTCTCCGCGCGGATCGTACGCAAGGTGGACGTGGCTGTCGATGAATGCAGGGACAAGCCAGCGGCCTGTCAGATCGATCACCTCACCGGCCACGGCGGCGGCGCCCACTGCGACAATGCGCGCCCCCTCGATCTCCACGTCGGCCAGGCCCAGGCCCACCACCGTTGCCCCGTGCAGGCGAAAGTGGCCTGCCGCAGCGCCGATTGCGCTATCGGAAGGCGCAGAATCACTGCCCGTTTCCGTGGCAGAGTCCGGGGATCCCGAATTCGCCGCCCCACAGGGTTCGGAACAGGCAAAAAGCGCGGAAAGCAGCATCGGAGCGACCTCCCCGGCAGTACGAGCGAGCCAGGCGATATGATCGGTCCGATCCCCCGGCGACCGTGCCCCCGACCCCCCTGCCCTGCCCCGCTTGTTTCCGCCCCAACGCCTCGCACAGGTTGACTTGCCTGTACTGCGGCGTCGTGATGCCAAATCCGACCGCTCCGCCAACGCGCGTGGAGTCCAGCGTACCCGACAACCTCGATCAGCTCGTTCGGGACGCTCTCTCGGGGAAGGCGAGTGCCCGCAGCGTTCGGGCGTTGTTGGGCGCGGAGCGTAAACAGATGGCGCCGGTGGAAGTCGGTCGTGCGGAGAGCGCGGCGGGCGCTGCGCCCCCGCCGCCGGAGGGGGCCGAGATTTCGCGCCCGACGGCCCCGGCCGCCATGTCAGCGGGCCTGCCCCCGACGCTGTCAACCGTGCCAGCAACGTTTGGCGATGTCCTCCGACTGGCCGCCGCCGCAGAGCGTGCGCACACCGCCGGGAACGCCGACGCGGCTTCGGCCGCCCTCACCGAACTCCTCAGCGTCGTAAGTGAGGTGCGCGCGCGCCTGTTGGTGAATCCGCTGCCCGAAACCCACGCGACACCGCCGGCGCCGCCTGCCGCCATTCCGCTGCCGCCGTTCCGGCATCCGTTCGCGTTGGTCATCGGGCCTGGGCAGGCCAACCGCGAGTCGGCGCTCGCCGAGGCGCTGGAAACGGACCTGGCGACAGCGCGCGCGCTGTGCGGCTCGCGCCACGGCCGGATCGCGTTGCGCGGCCCGGATCGGTCCGACCTGGAGCGGCGCGCCGCCGCCGCGCGCGAGCGCGGCATCGCGGCACGCACCCTTGCGCGCGCCGACCTCCTGACCCAGCCGCACGCCGAGACCGTGGTCGGCTACACGGCCGACGGCTGGCTGATCTGGCCCGACGCGCTCTGGCTCCTTCCCAGCGAACCCGACCGGCGCTGGCCCGTCGATCCCGTTCCGATCGGGGGAGTTTTCCTGCTCGTGCCCGGCGAAGTGGAGGTGCGCTCCGCACGAGACACGGCCGAGCCGAGCCGGTGGCTACGGAAGCAATACACCGGAGACAAGGTTGGGAACGAGCGGAGGATTTCCGTCATCGACCTTCACATGCCCCAGCGGATCCTGCGGCTCGTCGAAGGCGTCACCGACACCCGCGAGCTCCCGGGCAGTGACCGCACGTCGAGCTTGCGCACGCTCCGCGCCTTTCCGGACCATGCCGGCGAATGGTGGCCGGACGTCATTGTCGAAGGGCGCCGGATCTGCCCTGCGGCCCCCGCGAGCCCGAGTGACCCCCCGGAGGTCAATGGCACCGGCTGGGCAGCATGGGAGGAGCACTCACGCGCCGCTCGTATTCTTTACGGCTGAAAAAGCTCTTTCGCGATGCGGCCGCGCTGAAGTTTTCCCATCGCGTTGCGCGGCAGTGCATCGACTATCACCCACCGCTTCGGGCGCTTCAGTCCCGACATCTCCTTCGCAGCCGTTTCAAGTGATACAAGTAATGTATCATTTGAAACCGTGCCATCGGCGACCACGGCGGCCACAACAACCTCGTTCAAATCGCGATCCGGTACTCCGCAGCAGCCGATTTCAGCGACACCCGGCACGTGGCGTAAGTGCTCCTCTACTTCAGCGGGCGATACATTCACGCCGCCCACGATGATCAACTCCTTCATTCGGCCTACGATTTTCAGGTAGCCCGCGTCGTCCCATTGACCGGCATCCCCCGTGCGGAACCAGCCGTCCTCCGTGAATGCGTCCGGATCGGAACGCGGAACGTATCCGGCAAAGACCGAGGGTCCGCGCACCTGGACTTCTCCCTCGTGGATGCGCACCTCCATGCCCCTGACGGGCGTGCCGACCGTGCCGGCCCGCCTCTCCCCCGACCGCGGATTGCTGGCAATCATGACGGTTTCCGTCATGCCGTACCGCTCCAAAACACGGTGACCGGTCAGTGCGAAAACCTCATCGCTGAGCGCGGCCGGCAGGCCATCGCTGCCGCTTACCAGCAGCGTGAGCGCCGTGAACTCTTGGGGGTGTGTCGCCATTCGTTCGGTCCAACGCCGATAGAATGTCGGCACGCCGTAAAAATGGGTCACACCCTCGGGTGGCGCCACGGGGTCGAAACGGGCGCTGAGGACGGCCGACGCGCCGCGCAGAAGGGTGCCATGCAAGCCGAGAACGAGTCCATGCGTGTGAAAGAGCGGCAGCGTCAGCCACAGGCAGTCGTCTTTCGTGAGCTCCCACCGCTCGGCGATGGCATCGAGGTTTGACTCCCACATCTCCCATGTTTGCGGCACACCTTTCGCCCGGCCGGTGGTGCCGGAAGTGAACAGCAGCGCCGTCGTGCCGTCATCTTCCCACTCTCCCATGCGTTCGCCGCTCCCGACCTCAGTCACGACGCGCACTCCGGAAAAGGCAGCGGCATCCCTCGTGATCGCGAGTGTGGGCGCCGCGTCCTCGATGATGGGTCGGATTTCGGCGCTGCGGTAATGCGCGTTCATCGGCAGCCGCACCGCTCCCAGCGCCATGCAACCGAGGTGAACGGCGACGACATCCCGGCCGTTCTCCAATTGAATCGCGACGACATCTCCCCGACGAACCCCGTTGCCAGCAAGCCAACCGGCAGTCCTCTCCCCCAACTCCCGCAGTTCGCCGTAGGAATACCAGCGGTCAAACCGGAGCGCAGGTTGGTCGGCGGCGTGGGCGAGGAAGCGGGCAAGGAAGGAGGAGCGCGGCATGTTAGGCGGCGTACCCGATGGCCGTCCGTCCGCGCAAGCCCCGCCGCATACTCCGTTGGTTGGGCGTGCTCCTCGTACTGGCGATGCTGCTGGGAATAGCGGCGGCGATCCCAGCAGGAATCATTGCTCGGGAATGGGCGGACGAAGGCATTTTGTTGGCCGATGCGCATGCTCGCCATAACGTGGCGCATCCGGGGTGGAGTTTTCCCGCGCGGGTCTACGCTCCCGCAGTTGGGCTGACGGAGCCCCCGAAGCGGCTCGTTGCGGAGGCGAAGGCGCGCGGGTACGATGAGAGCTGTAAAACCACGGAAGCGGGCCAATTCTGCGGGAAAACCGGGGTCGTGATTCCGCGCACCGGAGACGCCCTCGAGCCCGTCCTCCTGGGCTGGTTGCTCGGCCCGGATGGCGAGCTTCGTGAGCACCTTCCCCTGAGCGAGGCTCCAAAACTCCTCACGGATGCGATCGTCGCTGCGGAGGATCACGACTACGCAACGCACCACGGCGTGAACGTGAAGGGGTTGATCCGCGCGGTCTGGGCAAACGCACAGGAGGGTGGCTACGCGCAGGGGGGTTCGACCTTGACGATGCAGGTCGTGCGGAACCTGAACCAGCGTCGTGAGAAGACCGTTGCTCGGAAGCTCCGCGAGATCGTAATTGCCGTGGCAATCGACGATCACCTCGGCAAAGACGGCGTGATGCAGATGTACCTTGACGCGCCCTACCTGGGGCAACGGGGAAGCATCTCGGTGTGCGGCTTTCAATCTGCCGCCAAGCACTATTTTGGGAAGGACGCGCGGCGACTTTCCCTGGAAGAAGCCGCAACCCTCGCGGGGATTCTGCCGGCGCCGGGGAAATTTGCGCCGGATCGCTTTCCCGAGAAGGCGAAAGAGCGGCGGGATCGCGTGCTGGAACAGATGCGGACACAGTTCGGATACGACGTCACGGCAGCGCTGGGTGCGCCGATTGCAACCGTTGAGCCGGAGCCCTTTCCCGAACGCTACCCCGCCTATTTGAGCGCCACGCGGGCCTGGCTGGATGCGAATCTCTCGCCGACGGTGCTGTACGGCGCGGGGCTGGTCGTCACGACCGGGCTCGACATCTATTCGCAAGAGGAGGCGGAGCGGCTGTTCCCGGCGAAGATGCGATTTTTTGAGTCGATCCTGGGCCGCAAACGCTCGGAGACGTTGCAGTCGGCCGGGGTCCTGCTCGACGTGGACACGGGGTTGATTCGCGCCGTCTACGGGGGCGATGACGTGACGTCGATCAGCTTCAACCGGGCGACGCAAGCGCAAAGGCAGCCGGGATCGTCGTTCAAGCCTCTGGTCTACGCACTGGCGTTTGACGCGCGGAATGCTGACGGCTCGATGACGTACACCCCGGCGTCCACCATGCCGAACGAGCCACGGGACTTCAAGACGTCGCAGGGGATCTGGCGCCCCCGGAATGTGGGCGGCGAGTATTCGACGACGGCCTCGCTCGCGTACGGACTGGCGTGGTCACAGAACATCGCTACTGCCTCGCTCCTGGAGGCCAACGGTGGACCGAAAGCGTTGATTGCATTCGCGACGAAGGTCGGGTTCGAGACGGGCAAGTTTCCCGAGGAAATGGGGCTCGCTTTGGGCCAGGCGGAAGTAACGCCTCTGGAAATGGCCCAATTCGCCGCCACGGTGTCCAGCGGCGGTCACAAGATTACCGGCTCGCCCGTGCTCTCTGCGGTGGACGCCAGCGGCCAACAGCGGGTGGCCGCACCGGTGGCGGGCGAGTTCGTCATGTCGCCCGAGGCCGCGGCCCTGACGCGAGAATTGATGCGCTTGGTGATCGAAGTCGGAACGGGAGGCGCCTCACGCGGGGCGGCGGGAGAAGGAGGTTATCCAGGCCCCGCAATCGGAAAAACCGGCACGACGGACGGCGAAAAGGACCTCTGGTTCGTGGGCGCAACGCCCAAGCGCGCCATGGCGGTTTGGATCGGCTACGATGTCCCCACCCCGCTGGGCGCCGCTGCGAGCGATCTGGCCGCGCCGCTCTGGGGCTGGTGGATGAATCGGGTATCGAAGCATGACGAACAGCCGCTACCGGACTGGGTGAGCGAGCCGAAAGTCATCCGCAAGGGCCTGTGCACCGTGTCCGGCAAGGGCATGAACGCGAGTTGCCGCGGGATTCCGACCCCGTTCATCGAGGGCAAGGTGCCAAAAATCGCGGGCTGCCCCATCGAGCACCCCCCGCCCGAGCCGGTCGTCGAAGGGGAAGCCGTGAAGCCCGGTCACGAATCCCTGTGGAAGAAGCTGGAGAGGGAGAGGTTGGAGGCAGCCGGAGAGGTCCCGGCGAGCGGCGCTGTACCGGTCGCGCCGCCATGACGACGCGGTGGCGCAGCGTGTTTCCACTCGTCACGGCGTGGAGCGTCGTCACCGTGGTTACCTGTTTGCTCGCCTGGCCGCTCCCGCTTTCCCTGACGACATCACGACCGCAAACTGCGTTTCTTGACAGCTACGTGTGGTGCCTCGACACGATGGCGCGCATGGTGACCGGCGAGCTGCCCTGGTCCACTTCAACATCGCTCCTGGGCTTCCCCGCCACGCTGGACGTCCGATTCGTCGCATGGGCAGATATGCTTGTCGTGCTACCGTTGCGAGGTAGCTTGGGGCCAGTTGGCGCGACGAATGTGGCGTGGTTGCTATCGCCGGGCTGGGCGGCGCTGGCCGCGTTCGGGTTTTACCGACGCCTCACGCGATCGGGCGGTTGGGAGGCCGCGGCCGGGGCGGTTGCCTACGCACTCAGTCCGGTTGCGCTGGGCTGCCTCGCCTCCGGACAGTTGTCGAAGCTCCAACATTGGACACTTCCCGCGTGGGGTTGGGCGCTGATGGCGGTGCTGGAGGCGCGCCGACTCGGGGGCGAGCTTGCCACACTTGCGGCCGTAACGGCCATCGTCGGATTCACGAGCCCCGTTCACGCCATGTTTCTCCCCGTGATTGGCGGAATCATCGGGATTGTGCACGTCCGCGGAGGGGGATCAGGAAGAACTCCGGGCCGGCTGGTCCTTGGCGTCGGTGTCGCCGCGCTCATCGCCGGGGCCGCGCTGACACCCGCGCGCGCCTACTTTGGTGATATTCGAGAAGCTTCCTCCCAAAAAGCATTCTCCCCTGCGAACGTTCAGGCCAATCAAGTGTTCGGCCCGCCCTCGAACGTGGCGCAACCGACCGCCTATTTCGCGGGCGAACCCAGCCACGCACCGACGGTGCCCTCTCCGAAACACGTGCCGTACATGGGGGTGTTTGGCGTGTGCGCCGTCGCTGCACTTGGCGTGCGCCGACGTCCGGGCCGCGCCGTAGCGCTCGGGCTGGTCGTCGCCGGGAGCCTGCTGTCATTTGGACCGAGATTGGCGGAGGCGGACAACTACCTCCTCCTCGGCGATGCCCCCGTCTGGCTGCCCGCACAGCTCCTCGTTCTCGCGCACTACCCGCTTTCGGACAGTGGAATGTACTACCGATGCATGTTCGTGGCCGCGCTCGGCTTCGGCGCCATGGTGGCCGGCAGCGCGCGCCTGGCCCCCGGCCGCGGTGGCGTCGTGTTATCATGGATGCTTGGTATGCTCTGGGCGGCCGATGGAATCAGGGTTACGCGCGATTTGTGGCCGCGCACGCTGGTACCGATTCAGGGCCGCACCGTCCTCGATGCCATGTCGTCGGACCCAACACCCGGCGCCGTTCTCGACCTGCCCATCGCACACACGCCCTACCAGGCGGGGCTTGCCATGCTCAACGCCGCATTTCACCGGCGTGCCATCCTCGCCACCCCGCGCCACGGCGACCCCGAGAGTCTCCCCCAACTCTCTCGCGCGGAGTCCGTGTTGACTGGCGTGCTCGCCGCCGAGGATCGTGCTTCGGCGCACCAGATCGCATCGGAGGCGGGGTTCAGGTACGTGACGGCGTGGCGCGGGGGCCTGAGCCCACCCGGCGTGCCCATCGAACAGCTGGAGCGGGCGCTTGGGCGGCCGGAGCGCGAGGGAGATTTGCTGGTCTGGACGGTCGATCGGCCCTAAAATCGCACGACCGTCGCCAACCCCACATTCGATACTGCCCGAAAACCTCGGAGGGCACTGCCCTCTGGCCCATCGATCCAAACACCGCCCAGCGAGATCTCTGCAGCATCCCCGTGCAGATAGACGATTTCGCCGGCACCGAGGTAGCCCGCGCCGTCACTCACGCCCCGCAGCGCCAGCACCCACCGGTCGGCAAGCGTGATTCGTACCGCCAACATGCCGTAATCGTGCACATCCGCACCCTGACGCTCGGTCGGAAAGCCATGTAGCCACTGGACGTTGACATACAATCGCCCAGTGCTTCGATCAAGCCCGACTATCCAGCGCAGATAGGGTTTCCCGTCCTGCGTAATGGTCGTGGGGATGGGATCGGGGACTTCGTCGAGCGCCCCGAGGTCCGTGAGATCCTGGAGCTGGCCCTCGGAGAGCGACGCCTGCGTGCGCGCTGGCAACACGATGGCCGCCTCGACCCAACCGCCAACGTCCCAGGGTAATTCCCCGCGTGCCTCCAATCCGCCCACATCGATGCGCGGCCACGTCACCGGAACGCCAACGTCAACGCGATCGGAATTCGTCGCAAACCCGGTGAGGAGCACGGTGCCATCGACCTGAGGGAGCGAGTCCCGGCCGTGAAACCACGACAACGCCAAATCGGCGCGCGGCACCTGCACCCGGACGCGCCCGGCCAGGGAGCTGTTGGCGAGTGATGTTGGTGGGACCGTCGTAATGCTGTCCAATGAGCGGACATCCGTGGCGTTGGCTCCCCCGACATCAAAAACGTCGCGAGCGCCGGCGAGTACATCAACCTGATCGGTAGGTAGCACGGCAGGGATGAAAAAGGGCGCCCATCCGACCTCCGCGATGACCGGCCCCGGATGGGCGTTCACCACGAGCATCGGCACCGCGAGGCGCCCGTCAAACCGCGTCGGGTCCTCCAGATCGTACGGATTCAGGTTGTTGACGAGCGTCACACCATCGGCCACGCCCCAGTGCAGCGTCTGCACGCCGGTACCAAGGTCCAGCCACGGCGCTCCCACGCCAAACGCACCGATGCTCGCCTCCTTCAGCTTCAAGGACAAGGGCGAGATCAGCGTGACGCTGCCGCTGTCCTCGATGGTCTCGAGATCGGTCGTGGCGTGGGCCCGCAGGTCCGCGGCAAGCACAGCGCGCACACGACGATCAAAGTCCGCACGCACCGCGCCTCCCAACACGGCCGCGTCATGAAAATCGACGTACCCGCACGTCGGACTACACCCGTTGACGGCGACGCGCGCGTGCGCCTCGACGCGCCCTGAGCCGTCTACGTCCACCGCAAGGGCCGCGCCCGCAACCGCGAGCAGCATCCGCTAGATTCGTTCGGCGGTAACGTCGAGGCGGACGTCACACGGATCAGCCGCTACAACCGGACAGTTATCCTCGTCGAAGCTGCCCGTGTGAAGCAGCGCGAACCCCTGCACCTTGTTCGGATTCACGATGGCAAGGTCAATGTCGATGCTGGCATCCACCATGCAGCCGGGGCTGTTCTGCGCATCCCACTCGACATTGGTCTGCTCGGCGCCTGCAACCAGCATGTGACCGCTGCGATCTCCCTCCTCGACCGTGACCTCCATTTCCGTGAACGGGTCCTGGAGGTCGATGCTGTAGGTGGCGGGCAGATCCTCGGTGGCCGGAAGTTCGATTTCAGACTCGAAATCCGTCGGATCGCCCGTCGGCATGAAGATCGTCTCGAACGCGCCATCGTTGCAGTCGTCGGTGACAGCGGTGGTGGTGAACTGGAAGTTCCCTCCTTCGAACGCCTTGGAGCTGTCCGTTTCGGTGGGAGTGCAGGCGAGCAGGGCGATGAGAAACATGGGGACTCCTGAGGACTATGGTCGGGTAAGTTCGGTGAGGGAAAATCGATCGTCGAGGATGCCACGATCCATTTCTGCCAGCGTGACAGTAGCGGCCGTGTGCTTGGCATTCACAAGATCGTCCACGACGAGCGAATGCGCGATCGGCCGATTGCCCTCGACGCGGAAATCTGCAAGCTTCAAGCGGCGCGTCACGGCACCCGACGCGTCCAAGTGCTCGACCTGCGAAACGAGGTCATCCACGCGACGCACCCAGATGCGCACGGACGCATCACGATGCGCAGCTTTGTCTTTCGGCGTGAGTTCGAGCACCGCGACGTCCCCAATCACGTCTCCGAGGGTGGCCGTATACTCGTCGGACCAATTCATTCGGGACAGATCTTCCATCGAAAAGTCCGTTCCCATGAACGAATCCCCCCGTTGTTCCCCGATGACCCGGCGGGGCTTCCCGTAGGCAGGTAGGTACAGATACAGGGTGTCGGCATCCGGCACCAGCAAACCCGTTCCGGCGAGGCGCGCAGGCGCCGTGAAGCGAACGAGGCGCTTCTGCGTGCCTTTCTGCCAAATTTCGAGCGTCCGATCGGACGAAGTGCCCGTGCGGTCGGTAACGGCGACATGCAGCACGAGGTGTGCATCCGACCCGCGAGCGTTCGCAGCGTCCACCCGAGCCAGCAGCGCCTCGGCAACGTTCGCGGCGTCGTCGGCAGCAAAGGCAAGGGAAAGGAGCGCAAGCATCGCAGGCCCTTTCGCACATCGCGCACTCGCCGTCAACTGATCGCGTCAACCGGGGTAGAATGCACGCGCATGTTGCTCGTCCACATTTTCGCGTGCGCTCCCCTTACGGGGGATTGGTCGGGAACCATCGATTGCCTCTCCCACGAAATGTCCATTTCCCTCACGTTGGCCCCCGATGGGGATAGGTACAGGGGATCTGGTGAGGTTGATTGCGTCGAATACTACGGCAGCGCCTGTACGGAGACGTTCGACCTGTTCGTCGTCCCGAGTGACTGGTCCGGGTCGCAACATCTGGCTGCACACCTTGAGAATTGCGTGGTGACAACCGATGACTCCACCGGTGCCGCAGATTGCATTGACCCGGACGGCTTGCGTTGGGACGGCTCGGATGCCATCGCTGGGGATTGGGGCGATTGTGACACAGAATTGGAGCGAGAATGATGCTTTTTCTCCTCTTCGCCTGCGGGACGGACGTGCAGGTTGCCGCGCGCCCCGACGAAGAAACGGCCCAGGAGCGGCTGGGGCTCACGGACTCGCAGGTGCGCCAAATCCTTGCGTTCCTGCACGACTGTGACACGACGTTTGACCTCCTGGACGCGGCCGTGGGCCTCGACCGGGATGCAACGACGAACCTCATCGAGTTTCGAGATGGCGCCGATAAAACCTGTGGAACCCGTGACGATGGGAAGTACGAGACCCTCGATGACGTAGACGCCATCACGCAGGTCGGGGATCAAACGATGCTCGACATCCTTGCGTACATCGAAGGCGGGGGGGATGGCGCCGGAGAGTGGGAGGGGGTGGAGTTCAGCGCCGCGGAGCAAACGGCGGCGCTGGATATCGCGAACAACGCGACTGAAGCGCAACTCCGTGACGACGCTGGATTGGCGGCCGATGAAGCTGCGAATATCGTAAGCGCACGACCGATCACATCGATGGATGAGCTTGCGAATGTCTCGCAGATCGGGGCCACCGCCATGCAGAAGATCCGGGACTACATTTCGTCATGGAACGCGTAGGCATCGTTTCGCGGATCGTGGTCGGCGGTATGCGCGGCGTCGTGAACAAAATTCCACAGCGCTGGAGAAAAATGCTGGAAGACCGTATATTCTATGCCATCTTTCAGTCTACGCGTGTAACGAATGACGCGTATGGCGCGCCGGCCCCCCCGGCGGGTGGCGCTCGACAGGACGACGCCGAGTTGCCCCCATGACGTTCTCCGAGCGGCTGTCGGAGGGCGTGAAACAAACCAACACATGCCTGTGTGTCGGTATCGACCCGTGGCCGGACCGACTCCCTGGCCGGCAGGCCTTGGGCGCCGATCCCAAAAAAGAGGAACTCGCTGGGTTGGCGGGTCGCTTCAGCCATGCCGTCGTCGACGCCTGTGCCGGGCTGGTACCGGCGGTCAAGCCCCAGTTCGCGTTCTTCGAAGCCCTCGGTCCCGCAGGAATGACCGTTCTGGCCGATGTCTGTGGCTACGCGCGCGCGGCTGGCCTGGTCGTGATCGGCGACGCGAAACGCGGTGACATCGGCTCAACGGCTGAGGCCTACGCAACCGCAACATTGGGCGCGAACGCTCCCTTTCCGTGTGACGCGCTCACCGTTTCGCCATTTCTCGGACCCGAGACCGTGCGGACGTTTCTGGACGCTGCCACCGCTGCCGCGTGCGGAGTCTTTGTCCTGGTCCGCACCTCCAACCCGGGATCGAGGCGCTGGCAGGCGCCCGTCGTCGAGGATCTGACGCGGTGGATTGCGGAGAATTCTGTAGCGGACGGCGTCGGTTTTTCGCCACTCGGGGTCGTGGTGGGCGCGACGAACGGCGCCGAGATCGCCGAGATACGCGACCGGTGCCCGCGCTCCTGGCTCTTGGTGCCGGGGTTCGGCGCGCAAGGCGGGAGCGCACGAGATGCGCGTCGCGCGCTGCGTGACGACGGGCTCGGCGCGCTGATCGTGAGCGCGCGCGGTGCAACCTTTCCGGCGGGCGTCGACCCCCGCTACGATCGCGACCCCACCGCATGGATTCGAACGCGCGTTGCGGCCACGGTTGCGGAGCTCCGGCCGTGATCCTGCTGGCGATCGCGTGCTCGGCGCCCGGCGACGCGACGGGATCGCTCGTGGACGCGCGCACCGGGGCCGCCGTATCGGGCGCAGAAATCGAGTTCGTCAGTGAGGCTTCAGCGCCTTGCGTGCGGTTTATCGCGACGACGGATGCGGCCGGCCTGTTTCGCGTCGATCACCTGTGCGCGGGGGAGTCCTACGCCGTCCGTCCCGCCGATCCGACCTGGGTCATGCCAAACGGTACGACGATTTCCGGAGGATCGAAAGGACAGACCGTTGCACTCCAGGCGTGGCGCGTGCCGACGTCGGAAGGGCTCTGGATCCTGGAGGGGCAGACCCTGACCCGCTTGCCGACGAACACGGCGCTGGACCGCGCGCGCGGAGCCGATGGCGCCGAGGTCCGGTTCCCCACGGAAATCCCCGGCGCGCCACCCTCGATCACGGCCGACAGGATTCTTGTACTCGCCGGTGCGGCCGTCGCGGATTGGAACATCCTCCCCCTCCTGCCCAGCGAGCGCCGAACCTTCGTAGACCGCCCGCTCCCCGTTGATCCGTGGGTCTACGTCGGGGTGAGGTTTGTCTCGGACACAGAAGCCGAGGCCGTGCGAGTGACGCCTACCGGTGTGAAGGAATTTACGGCTCGGCAAACCCGGTATTTTACCGCGGGTGCCGTGCCGCCCGGATCGTACGTGGTCGCGGCGCCGGAGAGCTACCGCGCGCTGATTGTCAGCTTCTGAGCGCGAAGCTCACCCACGGAACGGCTCGTCCGACCCCCGCGCTTTGGCCATCTCGCACACGCGCGCCCACGCCGCCTTGGCGAAGGCGTCATCGTCCGCGTACCCCTCCCTCGGAAAGGGCGGATCGACCTCTAATCCCACGTGCTGAAACGGCGCCGCGCGGTAGCCGCCAACGCCCACGGCCTTCTCCGTCCCCCAGACACACGCGGGTACAACCTCGATCCCCGCCTTGTAGGCCTCCTGCACGAGACGAAGGAATACCTTCGGATTCAGGCGACCGTCTCGGGTGCGGGTACCCTCCGGAAAGACGTGGAGGCTGACCCCGTGCTGCATGATCCAAATGGCGTCACTCACCACCTTTGCCCGCGCGATTCGGCTCCGTCGGTCGAAGTAGATCACCCCGCTCAGTGTTCCGCTCAGGCCAAAAAACGGCACCCACGCGACCTCACGCTTGGAGATTCCCTGACTCCGGGTGTGGCACTGAAGAATGCCGACGTCGGCCCACGACCGGTGGTTGGAGATGATCAAAAACCCCCGCTTCTTGGGGAGGTTCTCCATTCCCACGAGCGTGACCCGAGCCCACAGCAGGGCGTAGGTGCACAGCCAGCCGAAGGCGACGCCGCCATAGATCGCGTACCGCTCTCGACGGCCACGGGGCAGCAGGATGAACGGCCAAATGTAGAGGCTCACCAGAATGGCGAACACGATGACGGCTACCAAACCGAGGGTCGCAAACGCGGCTTGCCAGAGGCGACGCACTCGCGGAAGCTACCACGACCACGCGATTCCGGTTAGAGGCAGCGCAACCAGACGAGGACGGATGTTTGCCGCCGCCGAGATCAAAAGGCTGATTGAGGACGCATTGCCCGGCGCCGTTGCCAACATCATGGACGACGCGGGAGATGGTGAGCATTTTTCTGGGGAAGTCGCGAGCCCGAGCTTCGTCGGTCGATCCCTGGTCGCCCAGCATCAGGAAGTCTACCGGGCGCTCGGCCCGCGCATGGGCCGCGAGATTCATGCCTTGGCACTCAAGACATTCACGCCCGAACAATGGGCACAATCTGGAAGGAAGAACTGATGGGAACCGAACGCATCGACACCCTCGTCAAGGCTCACGACGTCGTCCTGTTCATGAAGGGCACCAAAATGTTCCCGCAGTGCGGGTTCTCGTCCAAGGCCGTCGGTATTCTGAATCACCTCGGCAGCAAGTATGAAACCGTAGATGTTCTGGCCGATGCCGACATTCGGGAGAGCGTGAAGGCCTACTCCAATTGGCCGACCATTCCGCAGCTCTACATCCGCGGGGAATTCGTTGGCGGCTCGGACATCATGATGGCGATGTTCGAGAGCGGCGATCTACAGAAGAAGCTCGCCGGCGCCTGATTCCGAGGCCGGCAAGCGGGATGAAAAGCAGGGCAGCGCCGGAACCTTCTCCGCATGAGCAGCCGGCCCCGAGCGCGGAGCCGCCCGCGCAGTCTTCGTCCACAACGCCGTCACAGTCGTTGTCCAGGTCGTCACAGGTTTCGGCGTGTCCGGGGTAGACGAAGGCATCCGCGTCGTCACAATCCCCTTCCGACGCCGAGTATCGGTCACGGTCATCGTCGGCATCCGGCGAAGCGGAATCTCCCGTGTCCCCTTCACAATCGATCGTGGACGATGAACAGTCGTTGTCGATTCCGTCGCACGGGATTTCAGTGGCGCCCGGGGTCGCGGCGGCCTCCGCGTCATCACAGTCTTGCCAGATGTCCGCTCCGTCCGCATCACGATCTGGCGCGTTGAAGCCAATCGTGAGCGTCGGCGGTTTCACGCTCTCACTGCTGTAAAGCGTTGTGAGTGCAGTTTCATTTGTGTCAGCAAGGATCACCCACCCATCGTTACTCTCTCCCGTCAACCATCCCGCGATACAATCTGATACATCGACGCTGAGTGCGGTTTTCGACCCGATGGGAGCGGCACACTGCACACCCCATGTGCTGGAGCCTGCACCCACCGTGGACCACGGCTCATCCGTGGATGCGTGCGTCCACGAGGCGGTCGATTCGTCCCACGCTTGCGTCAACTGCCAAATCTCCAGATGCGTCGGTGCGACCTCGGCCGGCGTGTAAATCGTCAGCGCGGCCGTCAGGATCTCGGCGCCCGGTGGAATGTGTGGGTAGGCCGTCCCGATGAGATCGGGGAACGCGAGAAGCGCGCGCTGGGTCACCGGCCCCGCACCGAGCACCATCAGCGTTCCGGCGGAACCGCCGTCCGTGCCGTTTGCAGAGGAAATGGTGGTATCGACAGCGGTCGTCGACCCATCCCAGGTGGTGTAGTAGGTGTCGGCGAGTGCGACGCTCGCAAGCCAGAGCATGCGCGAACCGTAGCATGCGGCGATAGGATGAGCGCATGGTGATCCTTCCCGCACGCAACGAAGGCCCGCGGGTCGCGTCGGTCGTGCGTGGCATTCGCACGGTGTTGCCGAACGTTGAGGTCGTCGTCGTGGTCAACGACAGCGGAGACGACACTGCGGCGCGCGCGCGTGAAGCCGGCGCTACCGTGCTCTACTCCGGCAGCGGATACGCGCGGGCGCTCCGCATCGGTTTCCTGCATGCCATCGAGCGTGGGGCGGAGTGGGTGGTCACGATGGATGCGGACGGGCAGCATCCGCCGCGGGCGATTCCGATGCTCGTCGCAGCGCTGAAGGACGCTGACCTGGTCGTGGGGTCGCGCTTTGTCGGGGCGGCAGGGTACGCCGTTCCCGCCGCGCGCCGCCTTGCCATCGGGGCCCTGGGCGCCTGGGCGTCGGTATGCGCGGGCCAGCGTCTGCGCGATGTGACAAGCGGCCTCCGCGCGATGCGTCCGGACGTCATCCGCGCGTTTGCCGCTGATTATCCGGTGGACGTTGCCGATGCCAACGTGCTGGTTCGCGTCGTACGCGCAGGCTGGCGCGTGCGAGAGGTCAGCGTGCCGATGCGAGAGCGCCCGGGGGGCCGGTCGATGCATGACACGCCTCGAAGCGCACTTTTCGCGCTGCGCATGGCGGTGTACACCGCGGCGGAGGCGACTACCGGCGGTAGAGCATGAAAAAGGCGCCTTCGTCCTTTCCGCGGCGAAACGCCTTGCCGACGCAGATCCGTGTCGACACCTTGCGCACGACGTCGATCATCCCGCCATAGACAAGGTTGGACAGCCCTTTGTCGTTGGGGACCAGGGCAGGCCACCCGGTGGGAATGTCGGCGGGCGTCACCGTGTAGTCGAACAGCACGTCATCTCCCTCTTCTCGGGCGATGAAATGACCCGGCCCGGTGACGAACGAAAAAAACTGGACGTTGATGCCCTGAACGACACCGCCACGCTCGGTGAAGTGCTTCTCAAAGCGGTCGAATCCCGGCAGGAGCGAGTTCTGGCCTTCGTGTTGCGCGATCACGTCCGGGCCAATGACGAAGTGGTCAATCGTCAGCTTCCCGCCCTTCTCCCACAGGGCGTCCATCTCCTTTTTCCCCAGCGAATGCATCCATGCAAGCTGCGCTTCGGGCGCGGCCGCGTCGACGAGAGTAGATTCGAAATTGGGCGTGAGCGAAGGAAGGGGAATCATTGCGGGTCGATATACCCGAGTGCCCGCAGCGGCGCGACGTTCGCACGTTCCTTCATGTCGGCCTCAGGCGCAATCGGCTGCGCTGCAAGCCAGGCCTCTCCTTGCTCGCGGAGAGCTGCGATCCACGGAGCATCGCGAAGGTTGTTCTCCTCCCTCGGGTCGATCGAGATGTCGTAGGCCTCGATGGTGTGATCCGTACCGACGATCAGCTTGTGATCACCGATGCGGTACGCACGGCGGATGCGATTGAAGCGTTTGCCCCAGCTTGTTTCGAGGTCCCTCTTCCGCGCCCAGTATTCCTCGGTGACCTGCAGATCCGTGGTCGTCGTCATGCCGGGGAGCGGAGGCGCGCCGGCCGCATCGAGGATCCAGCGCGCAACGTCGTGCGTTTGCACCGGCGACGCATCCCTGCCCGGCGTCACGTCGTGACCTGGAATGGTTCCACGGACGAGAAGCGGCACATGCGACACGGTTTCGTAGACGTCTTTTGAATGCTCGACGAGGAAGTGCTCTCCCAGATACTCGCCGTGATCACTGAGGACGATGACCGTACCAAAACCAGAGAGAGCATCGAGCAATTCCCCAAGATGATGGTCCATGTATCGCAACTCGGCATCGTACGCTTCGGACCACGCCTTGGCCGTTGCGGTCGGCAGCTCCTGGTCCGCCATCACCCGGATGCGGGCATCCTCCCATCCCCCTCCGTACGGGAGTATATGCCGGTCTATCGCCGATGGATCGGCAACGAAGCCCTCTCTCGGCGTCCAGGGCGCGTGTGCATCCATGTAGTTGACGAACAGGAACAGCGGTTCGTCGGGATTCCGTAGGGTGAGCGCCGATTTCGCCAGGGCGGTGACACGCTCGGCGGACAGGTACGGCAAGCTCGGCGTTCCCGGCCCGAGCTGATCGCACATCCAGATGTCGAACCCTTCGGAAAGCCCCCACGCACGCTGGAGAAATGCGCGATTGGATGCGATGCCGATCGTGCGATAGCCGACCTTCTGGAGCGCCCGAGCCACCGTTGGGGTGTTGGGCGGCAGCGGACTGGCGAGGGCGCGAGATCCCAACGGAACCCCGTGGGCGCCGTGTGCAATCGGCGGCCGACCGGTGAACAGCGAAGCATGCGCCGGCACGGTCCACGTCGCATCCGACTCCATGTTCGTATACACCCGGGCGCCTGAGGACCACGCATCGAGGTGGGGCGTCGTGCCCTTGTCATAGCCGTACACCCCCAGTCGATCCGCGCGCGTCGTATCGAGCACAATGACGGCGACATCCGGACCCGACCCCGTCCGCTCGGTCAGCGCGAGGAATTCGTCACGCAGAGCCTCGTGATCGAGGCGGAGGGCATCCGTGTCCGAGACATCGCGAACCAGGCCCGTGCCGAGGTCACGGCGAGAATACGCGAAGGCGGCAGCCCAGGCGAGGGCAAGGAGGAGGAGGCGAGGCATGGGGGATCAGGGGGAGTGTAGTCCGGGTGCGGGGATGTGGCGTTATCGATGGCGCGGACACCGCGTGCGCTTCCCGGTCGTGGCCCGCCGGATCTCGATTCAGCTGGGCCAAAACCAGGGAGTGTGACGCGCGCAGGGCTGGAGGGCGCGTCCATGCGGGAATGGGCGAATCGGCGGCCGGAGGCGGTTTGGCAGCCAGCCGGACGAGGGGGTGGCCTCGGAAAGTGCGCTCACCCGACAGGGCATTCTTCGGGCCCTCCATCATGCTATCTTGACGAAGTGCAACCAAGGGCTTGGATCGCGGCGGGAGAGTCGCGACGAGACAGGGAACTTCTCGCCGCGAATGCCTGCGTGCGTGCGTCGTTGTCCGCGGCCGCTCGCGTACTCGTCGCCGAGTTCGGAGCAACGGAGGTCGTTGTGTTTGGCTCTTTTGCGCCGGGCGGTACCCCCGGCCTGCACAGCGACGTCGACTTGTTGGTTGCAAACCTCGATGGAATGGCAATTTTACGAGCCACGACCGCGCTTTCGAAGCTCACGGGGCGGGATGTCGATCTCGTTCCTGTGGAGCGCGCCCGCCCCGAAGTGGTGGACGCCGCCCGCCGCACCGGAACCGTTCTCCATGGCTCGTGAACGCCTTCTTGCGGCCGAAGCCGCAATTCGACGCGAAATCGAGTCCGTCCTACGCTCTAGTGTGCAGGTGAGCAGCGCACTTGTGCGCGTACAGGCGGCACCCGGTGACGAATTGCTTCTATACGGATTGGCCGCGCTTTTGGACACGTCCTACAGCGGTGTTGAAAAGTTGCTCACGCGCGCCTTGTCCACCTTCGAAGGCGTACCTACCGGCACGTCGTGGCACCGGGAATTGCTCGACGCGGCGACCCTTCACGTGGAGGGCGTGCGACCGGCGGTGATTCAGGCGAGCACGGCGCACGCGCTGGACCCATATCGGAGCTTTCGACACCGGTTTCGCAACCTTTACCTCTACGACCTCGAGGCGGAACCCGTGCTCACGTTGGCACGCGAACTCGGCGCCGTCGTCGAACACCTCCAGCTTGATATCGAGTGTTTCTCCGCCGCCCTGCGTGGCGTTGCGGAGTGATTGGAGACAGGAAATATGATTCGTAGCGGGCGTTGTCGAACGAGTGATAGGCGAGGCGATGCCCTACGAGATTGTCGACGTCACCACCCCGGCGGGGGAACTTGTCGGACACCGCTGGCTGCTCCGTTCCGACCGCGTCCATCGCCAGCTTCGCCCGCAATTGGACGTGGACTACGTCAACCAGATGCTGTGCATCTTTGCCGACGGCGGCCGGATGGTCGTGGCTACCGATGACGACTCGGTGGTCGGCGTGGCGGTCTATCGGATCTATCAAAATACCTTCGAAGGCCGGCAACTCTACGTGGACGACCTGGTGTCGGACATCGACGCGCGGTCGATGGGCATTGGCAAGGCATTGATGAACCACATGATGCGCATCGCGAAAGCGGAGGCGTGTGTTGCGTTCAACCTCGACTCCGGCGTGCAGCGCGCGCAGGCGCACAAGTTCTACTTTCGCGAAGGAATGGTGGTTTCGGCATTTCACTTTGCGAAGGCGGTGGGGTGAGTCGGGACAGCGCGCACTCCTAACCTGGTTTCTCCTCCGCCGTGCGCACCGGCGGATGCGGTACCTCTCGATTTCGCGGATCATCCACAAGTCGAGAATGCAATATTACCGGGCCTTTCTTGAGTCGGAAGCAACCAACGACATCGACGCTGACGGCGTGTGTGGCGACGTCGACAACTGCCCGGACGACGTCAATGCCGACCAGACCGACAGCGACGGCGACCTCGGCGGAGACGTTTGCGACGTGTGCCCCCTCGACGCGTTGAACGACGCGGAAGCGGACGGCCATTGCGCGGATGCGGACAACTGCCCGACGGTGGCCAACGCGGACCAGGCCAACAACGACGGCGACGCGAGCGGCAACGCCTGCGACGTCTGCCCGAACGATAGTCTGGACGACGCGGACGCGGACAGCTTCTGCGCGGACGTGGACAACTGCCCGGTGGACGCCAACTCGGACCAGCTCGACTTCGACGGCGATGATGCCGGTGACGCTTGCGACGCCGACGACGACAACGACGGCGTAGACGACGGCGGGGATCTCTGCCAGACCAGCGCTCCGGACTCCTCCGTGCCGGTTCCGAGCCGTTCGTTGAAGCCCAACCACTACGTCTGGGAGTCGGGCACGACCTTCACGCGCGGGCTTTCCAGCGGGCGGCGGCGACACCTGCGAGTAGCGTCGTAGCCGGGCCCCGCCCTTCGGTGGGGCCCGGCACCCGCCCAAAGTAGCGCGGGGGCGGTCTTCGGATCGTCCCCGCGCTTCGTTTTGGCTCCTGACTATTCGGGTAGTCCCTGCGTCCGCCGCACGGCCTCGAGCTGGAAGGCGGACCCGAGGTCCGGGCGCTCCGTCGGAACCCACACGAGGAGCATCTCGGGCTCGTCCGCTGGGTCGTCCTGGCTGACGGGCAGCGGCAACAATTGGCCGGGACCGAGTGCCCCCGCCGCGGCGAGGATTTCGGCCCGAGCCGCCCCGCCTTCGGCTCCATTGGGCCAATTAACATGCAAAAGGCAAGGCGGCGCTTCACAATCGAGCGCGCCGTATCTGGCCCCGCTGGCGCCACCCTGTTCGGCCAGGCGCTCCTTGAGTTAGGACGCGAGCGCTTGCATTGCCGCAGGCCGATGCGCCTCGGGCAGGTCGGAAAACCCAGGAATCACACCAGGGTTCTGTTCACCCGGAGGCTGCGGTACGGCGTCTGCGTCGGACGCCCCCGGCGGGTCGCGCGGCGTCATCTGCCGCGGCGGGGGAGCCGCGACGCGCGGCGGGACGACGCTGGCCGTGGCCGGCGGCGGCTCCGACGGACCCGTGACGAGCCACACCACCACGCCAAGTACAGGAAGGACCAAGATCGAAAGGTACACGGGTCTGGGCGTCACATCGCCTCCGTCGTGGCAGGTAACCCGCCACTCTTCCCCTTCGGGCGGTCACGGCCGACGATCAGCGGGGACCACTCCCTCGCGCTGACCCCTGATCACGTATGGATGCGCCGATACCCGTGTTCGCTCGTGCTTCCGTTTCCAACCGAGGTGCAAGGCGTGGCCGCGGGGTCGCTCGAGCGCGCGTCGGAAGCGTTCCACCGCGGATAGTCGCGGCATGTATGGTTTCTGGAGCATGCGGCATCAGGGCTTCCGGGCGTGCAGCCGATGCCTTTAATGAGGCCCGGCACATGCAGCCGGGAAATGCTCACACTCGCGAGATGATCTGGCGCGTGTCGCCGGCGATCACGTCAGGAGTCTGGCGCCTGCGAACGTTGATGGCAGCGGGGTCCAACCTGTAGGCGCTAACACACTCGACACGTCAAGCGCAGCGAGGGCCGTTGAGGGTTGCGCACCGCCCTCCCGTTCTGATCAGGGATCGCCCGCGGACAACCCACGTTCGTGGACTTGGTGCGCATCGTCATCGACGCGATGGGCAGAAAAAGCCACCGGAAATGACCGAAGCCGCCTATCCGAGCGCCCTCCCCTAGTCCGGCGCGGTGACTCTCACGACCTCCTCCAACGACGTCATGCCCTCCCGGAACTTCGATACTGCCGACATCCGCAACGACTTCATGCCCTGACGAATCGCCTCGCGCTTCAGCTCCAGCGTGGATGCGCCGTTGAGGATGAATTCCTTCACTTCCTCGTTCGCAACCATGATTTCGTAGACGGCGATTCTGCCCTTGTACCCAGTATTATTGCACATCCGACAGCCCGCGCCGCGCAACGCCTTGACGCCGTCCGCCTCTTCCGGCGGAATCCCTACGTCGATCAACTGCTGACGGGGAATCTCCACGGGCGCCTTGCATTCTCCGCACAGCTTTCGCACCAGCCGCTGCGCGCCGATGAGATTCACGGAGCTGGCGACAAGAAACGGTTCAATGCCCATGTTCAGCAGACGCGACACCGTCGAGGGTGCGTCGTTGGTGTGCAACGTCGAGAGCACAAGGTGACCGGTGAGCGCCGCCTTTACCGCAATTTCCGCCGTTTCAAAGTCCCGAATTTCACCGACCATGATGACGTCGGGGTCTTGGCGCAAGAAGGAACGCAGCGCCGCCGCGAAATTCAACCCGATTTCGTCGTGCATCTGCACCTGATTGATCCCGTACAAGTTGTACTCAATCGGGTCTTCGGCCGTAGAGATATTGTGGGACGTCTTGTTGAGCTCCGACAGCGTGGAGTACAGCGTCGTCGTCTTCCCCGAACCCGTCGGCCCGGTGATGAGGATCATGCCGTAGGGCTTGTTGATGCAATCCTTGAAACTTCGAAGCATCGCCTCTTCAAAACCGAGCTTCGTCATGTCGAGTTGGAGATTCGACTTGTCGAGGAGCCGAAGCACGCACTTTTCACCCCACAGGGTCGGGCAAATGGACACGCGGAAGTCCATCTCCTTGCCCTTGCCGAGCTTGAGTTTGATGCGACCATCCTGAGGGAGCCGGCGCTCGGCAATATCGAGGTTGGACATGATCTTGATACGCGAGGTGATCGCGTGCTTGAGCCGCAACGGCGGCTTCATGACCTCGTAGAGCATGCCGTCAATGCGATACCGGATGCGAAGTTGCTTTTCGTATGGTTCCACATGGATATCCGACGCGCCCTTGCGGATGGCGTCGAGCAGCACGAGGTTCACGAGCTTCACAACCGGGGCGTCACCGGCGGACTTTTCAAGGTCGAGGACGTTGATGTCCTCGTCCACATCTCCCGCGATCTCGAGGTCCTCCTCTCCCCCCGCATTGAAGTCGATCATGACGTCTTCAAACGTCACGTTCGAGGTGAAATACTTCTCGATGGCCTCGGCAATCTGACCTTCCGCCGCCACGACGACGTCGATGTTGAAGTTCGTGATGAACTTGATGTCATCGATGGCGTAGATGTTCGACGGGTCGGCCATCGCGACGATCAGCGTGTTGCCCGCCCGCGAGATGGGAATGACCTGATGTCGGACGACGACTTCCTTCGGGATCAGCTTCAGCACCTCCCCGTCGATTTCGAAGTCGGACAGGTTGATGCTCGGGACGCCATACTGCTTCGAAAGGAACGATGTAAGCTCGTTTTCTTCGATGTACCCCAGCTTGGTGAGCTGGTGACCCAGGCGGCCACCGCTCGACCGCTGCCCATCCATCGCTTTCTGAAGTTGAAGTGGTGAAATGAGCTTTTCACGGACGAGCAGTTCGCCGAGCCGACCACTGCCGCCGCCACCGCTACCCTTGCGATCGTCCGCCATTCGAGACCTCACGAGACGCGGGAGTCTACAACCATCCCGGCCCGATGGGATCAAACGGTGAGCGTGCCGGGGCCGCGGGAAGGGTGCGCAACGCGATAATCCCTGATGCTACCGTCAACACTCGCCCTGCATCTACATTCGCAACCAAAACCCACGTCGTGCCGCCGCCCCGCCAACCGACCGCCGCACCTGCGCCAGCGCGGCGCGCGATGAGGTCGCCCGCACTCCCGACCGGCGCCCCCGTCGGGAGCGCATCCCCCTGCCGATGCTGGAGGGTCCACTCGACCTCACCGCCCCGATACAGTAGCACCACCCCGTCCTCTATCACCCGTGCACCGAGTACAGAAAGTCCGAAACGGGTCAGGTCAGGACACTCTGTCAAAAGCCCGGAAACGTGCATCCGAGCCAGGCGGATCTGCAGCATGACCGTGTCACTTTCCAGCACGATTCCCTCCCCCGCACCGAGTGCTTCCGCGTGCAGACGCGCAGCATCGCGCACCGGCGGTGACGCCACCAACGCGACCGCGAGCGGCAAAAGCGCCAGCGCGAGGGCGCCCAACGCCGCAATCGCGAATACTCCTCGTCTTGCCGGGGAAACCAACGGTGCCTCCGGCTCCGCACCCGGCGGCAGGATCAACGCAGCCGCCGGAGCGTTCCGCATCAACCCCGCGTGTACGAGCAGGCGGGCATCCGTATCCTGTGCAGGTTCAAGCAGACGGTACGCCGCACGTACCCGAGGATCGGCAGGCGACCAGTCGAAAAAAAGATCGACCAGATACAGCAGGCGCGTACCCAGCGGAAGCGCGCGCAGCCCGGCCTCGTCCGGCGTGAGACTCGCGGTGGGCAGGGGTCGATCGTCGGTGAACGCGTCGGCCGCGTGCTCGATCAAGGCGCGGCCCAGCTGCGGTGCGAGCGCTTCCGCCGGGTTGAACAGCATGGCCCGCTCCGAAAGGTCCAGTCGAAAGGACGCCATCCACCCGAGCGCTTCTCCGTCCGAATCCGTCAACGCGCGAAACACCGACCAGGACGCGCCAGCCTGCGCATTCCAAATGGAGGGGAACGCACCCGGCTGGCCCGCACGCAAAGCACGCAAAAGGCGGAATTCAGCGAGATCGGCAGGTGTGGACGGCATGGATCTGTGACACGATGGAAACGATGTTGTGGATCTACCTAGCCTGCCAGAGCGGACCCGCCGCCTCACCGACCTCGAATCGCGCGTCCACCGATGCAGACGCCGACGGGGGCGCCGATTCCCACGCCGATGAGCCGGAGGACAGCGGACAGAACGGAGCCCCGGACAGCGGTGCCGGCCCCAACGGGGATAGCGCGGAAGACACGGGAACGCGCGATATGGACCGGGTTGTGCGGTTTATTGCGCTCGGAGATGGCGGTGAGGGCAACAGCACCCAATATCAGGTCGCGGACGCCGTCAAGGCAGTATGCGATATTCAAGGCTGCGATTTTGCGCTCTACCTCGGTGACAACATCTATTACACCGGACCGGACAGCGTTGACGACGTCCAATTCGAGGACAAATTCGAACTCCCGTACGCCGAGGTCAACTTCCCGTTCTACGTCATCCTCGGAAACCACGATTACGGCGGAAACGGTGCCGGATACGAATTCTGGAAGGACCAATACGAGATCGAGTATACGCTCCACTCCGAAAAATGGACGATGCCCGATAACTACTATGCATTCGATGCGGGTCCGACCCAGTTCTTCGGCTTGGATACGACCGCGATGTACTGGGGTTTCTACCAGGACCAACT
The DNA here is from genome assembly GCA_945861635.1 of Klebsiella pneumoniae. Taxonomy (GTDB): domain Bacteria; phylum Myxococcota_A; class UBA796; order UBA796; family SXON01; genus CAMAWH01. The sequence continues at coordinate 188,861 of CAMAWH010000002.1, forward strand.
TTCATGGATTCAGGAACATCTCGCCACGTCTTCGGCGCGTTGGAAGTTCGGGTACGGCCATCATCCCTACATCTCCAATGGTCCCCACGGAAACGCCGGAGAATACGACGGTTGGGACGAAATGCCCATTTCTAACGGGGATGGGGTCAAGGAATTCATGGACTCCACGGTGTGCGGCCAACTCGACGTGTATTTCTGTGGACACGACCACTCGATGCAATGGCTGGAAAGTACCTGCGGAACCGAATTCATCGTTTCGGGCGCCGCGGCAAAGACGACGCACCTGGACGGCGAAAATCCGACCCACTTCGAATCCGACGTGCCCGGATTTCTTTGGGTCGAAATCGACGGAAATACCTTCCGCGGCCAGTTCTGGGACGAAGATGGAAACATGGTGTACGAGAAGGAAATCGTAAAGGCGGAGTAGGGTCGTGTGGGGCGCCGATACGAACGCGGCGCCACCCGACCCCACGACGCTACATCCCCGTACCGAACAGCAGGTACACCCCGCCAGAGTTCGTAATGCTCCCGCTGGCATCCACGCCCGCGCCACCTGTCATCACGTCGTCGTAGCCATCGTCGTCCACATCGTCGCCACCGTGAATGGAGGCGCCAACCGCATCCGCGCTTGCGACGCCACGCGCGATGAGGTCCGCGCTGGACAAGGTCAGCGAGCCGCTTGTGGGGCCGTAGACCAGGTACAGCGCGCCGTTCCCGGTGGTGGTGGCGCTTTGATCGTAGCCGGTCGCCCCGATGACGAGGTCGAGGCTGCCGTCCGCATTGACATCCCCCGCGCCGTCGATCGAGCGGCCCGCGTAATCGCTCGCCGCGGCCCCCTTGAAGGTGGCGTAGGCGGCTGAGGTTGCTACGGAGCTGCTCATCGGCCCCAGGAAAAGGTAGACGGCGCCAGAGTCCGTGGCGCTCGCATCCGCCTTGTGGGAAGCCACCAGCACGTCGTCGTAGCCATCCCCATCCCAATCGCCGGGAATCGAGACCGAGTTGCCCAGTTCATCACCAGACGACACGCCGCGAATCGTCGTGTCCGCGGCGCTGACGGACATGTCCGCGATGTTGGCGCCCTCGATGATGTAGGCGGATCCGTACTTGGTCCCGGTGGACGATGTGTTCCGCCACTCAGGTGCGCCCATGAGCAGTTCGTTGAGGCCATCGCCGTCGGTATCGCCGCTGCCGTCCAACGCCTTCCCCAGATATTCCGACGCCGTATTTCCAAGAATATGCGCGTCGGAATCGGTGATGCGGAACGAGAGCGAGCCGGTCGTACCGCCCCGGTAAACGGCAACCACGCCCGCATCCGTCGCGCCGGCGTCCGCCTTGTGCGCACCAGCCGCAATGTCATCGTTCCCATCTCCGTCGTAATCCCCGATTCCGGCCACGGCCTGCCCGAAGAAATCGTCCTGGGTCACACCAGCAATCGACAACGCTGCGTTCGACAGGACCTTCGCGCCGAGAGGTGCGCCCGTATAGATGTAGACGCCGCCCGTGTCCGTCACGCTGGCGCTGAGATTGTGCCCTTCCGACCCGATGATCAGGTCATCCGTGTCATCACCATCGAAATCCCCCGCGCTCGCGATGGAGGTCCCGAAGCGGTCACCTCCCGCTGCTCCAGAAATGGTCGTGCCCGCGCTCGCGGCCGTTTCGGAGCCCGTCAACGGACCGAAGAAGACATACGCGCGGCCCGAGTTTTGGTTTCCGGAGCTCAGGTCGTGCCCGTAGGCGCCCGCGATCAGGTCGGCGCTGCCATCTCCGTCGATGTCCGCGGTGGCGAGGCTCGTCATCGAGTCCCCGTAGGTGCCGCCCATGTAGTCGTTGGTCGCCGCGCCGTAGATCACGTTGTCCGCCGACGAGAGATCGGCGGATCCAGACCACTCGCAGTCGTTCGGCCCGCCATCACAATCGTCGTCGCGATCGTTCTCACACACCTCCGTCGCGCCGGGGTTTACGGAGTCGTAGGTGTCATCACAGTCTGTCCCCGTGGCGACATAGTCGGCCGGAGCAATACATGACACATGTGTCACCGTTGCATCACCATAGCTGTCCGCATCGTCGTCGTAGAACCATGTGGGCGCATCGACGGCGCTGTCCTCGTCTTCCTCTCCGTCACAATCGTCGTCATCGAGATCGCACACTTCGTCGGCGCCAGGGTGCTCATCGACATCCGTGTCGTCACAATCCGTGGCGTCCGAAACGTAGTCAGTCGGCAGATCGCACGCGGCAATGGTCGTGGCCGCATCTCCGTAGGTATCGCCGTCGTGATCCTTGTAGTAAACCAGCGCATCCACGGCATCTCCCTCGTCCGTGACCGCGTCGCAATCGTTGTCGTAGCCATCGCAGTATTCGGTGGCGCCAGGGTACCGGTCGGCGTCCGAGTCGTCACAATCCTGCGTGTCGTACACATACGACTCTGGCTGGGCGCAGGCGTCGGTCGTCACGCTGACATCGCCGTAGGAGTCGCCATCGAAGTCGGCGTAGAACGTGGTCGTGTCCACGGCGCTCGTCTCATCGACTTCGCCATCGCAATTGTTGTCAACAAGGTCGCAGAACTCGGCCGAAGCCGGGTTCACGTCGGCGGACAAATCGTCACAGTCGGCGTCGTTCCCCATGGTTCCAGCGGGCTGGCTGCACGCCGGTTGCGACACCAGCGGATCGCCGTAGCCATCTTCGTCCACGTCGGCGTACCACGTCAACGCATCGACAGCGTCCGACTCGTCGATCTCACCGTCACAGTCCTCATCCACACCATCGCAATGTTCCGGTGCCGACGGGTAGACGTTGGCATCGAGCGGGTCGCAGTCCGTGGCGTCGTCGGTGTAGTCGGTCGGTTCTTCGCAAGCCATCATCATGACCGACGCATCCCCGTAGCCGTCTTTGTCTGCGTCTTCGTACCAGGTCAGCGCATCGACCGCAGCGTCTTCGTCCACCACCCCGTCACAGTTGTCATCGGCGTCGTTGCACGTCTCATCCGCGCCCGGGTAGGTCAACGCCTCCGTGTCGTCACAATCGTCGTCCGATGCGACGTAGTCCGCCGGCTGGCTGCACGACGCCACCATCACGAGCGCATCTCCGTACGTGTCCGCGTCGGCGTCGGCGTACCACTTCGTCGCGTCGATGGCGCTGTCCTCGTCAATCGCCGTGTCGCAGTTGTCGTCCACCCCGTTGCAGAGTTCGGAAGCACCGGGAAACACGGTGGCGTCCGCGTCATTGCACTCCACGCAGGCCGCAACCCCATCCCCGTCGGCATCCGCATACCCTACCGATCCATCGCAATTGTAATCTTCGGGGTCCGTGCAGTCCGACTCCTCTGCTGCGGGATTGTATTTCCCATCGTCATCCCGGCAATCTCCTCCGACATCGACATGGCCCACCGGGGCGTCACACTGAGACATCGTCGATGCGTCATCGCCGTATCCATCCACATCCACGTCGGCGTACCAGGTCGTCGGATCGATGGCGTCCGTGTCGGTAACGGAATCGCAATTATCGTCGAGCCCATTGCAGATCTCCGGCGCGCTTGGATTGATCTCGACATTGGAGTCGTCACAATCCTCACATGCGGCGACGAGATCGCCATCCGCATCGACGTAGCCTACCGAACCGTCACAGTTGTAGTCCACCGGATCCGCGCAATCCGATTCGTCGGCACCGGTGTGAATTGCCGCATTTGCATCATCACAATCTCCCGCCGCCCCAACGTCGGTTTCGGTGGGCGCTGCGCAGGCAGAAGTGCCCTCACCATCGGCACCGACGCCGTCACCATCGGCGTCCGCATACCACAACGTCGCATCGGTGGCGTTGTTGTCGGCCGTTCCGTCACAGTCGTTATCGACGCCATCACAGACTTCCTCTGCTCCGGAATACGCGGTGGCATCGGCATCATCACAGTCATCGTCTCCCGACATGCCATCGCCGTCGGCATCCACGGCGTCACCCGTACCCTTTCCGGAATCCTCAGGCGTGGTGGAGCAGGCGTTGAGAACGAGCAGTGGAGACAGAAGCAGGAGAAAGGTGCGCATGGGTTCCTCAGGAACGAGTGACAGAATCGAATGTATCGCCGCGCCACGTCCGTACCCGCTGGCGCGCATCATAAAGTGTATGTGCAGCGGCCTGAATCCCCGCCACGGCGTATTGCATGGAACCGGGGTTCCAGAACTGCCCCTCGACCAACTCGTGGTCCTTGTCGATCAGGCCGGTTTCCTTGGCAAGCTCGTGCAGGCGGGTATGGGGATAGACGCGGATGGGTTGCATCATCAAAAGCGTGAAAAGGCGCAGACGCGGCCCGAGTTCCCAGCGGGCATGCGCCAAAAACCGCATAATGGCCCAGAGTGACCGTATGTCTTCGCCCGGTGAGTTCAAAAAGAAGCTGTATTCCACGTCCATGTTGTGTTTTTTGGCAACGGCAACCGTGTACAGCATGTCGTCGTATCGGAAATTCTTGTCGAGGTTCTTCAGCATCCGATCATCCACGTGGTCCGGGCTGAACGACAACAACCCGCAGCCCGCCTGCTTGAGCGCAACCATCAGCGCATTCGGGAGCGTATTACGATGCTCGTTGAACCACGCCGACCACCGGATATCAAGCTTCCGGCGAGTGATCTCCTCGCAAATCGCGATGGCATGACCGACCGGAATGTTGAAGATCTGGTCACACATGAACATCTGACGCACGCCATGGTCACGCGCCAAGGCCTCCATCTCGTCCACAACATCGACAGGATCGCGCTGGCGGACGCGATGACCCAACAAAAACGTGTCCGAACAGTGGATGCAATGGAGCGAGCATCCACGCTTCGCTTGTACGCCCACGGAGACAAATGAACTCGCCATGTACGGCGCATGTGGAACGAGATGGCGCAGCGGACGCCGGTTGTCCTTCCATTCCACTCCACCTGGAGCACCGGTGTAATGGACGTTTCCGCCCCGGCGATAGTAGACGCCCCGAATCCGCTCGGGGTGCGAAACGTCGTCAAGCAGGTCTCGGAATCGCAGCTCCGCCTCACCCCAGACGCCGATATCTACCTCCGGAAGGCGCTTCATCATCGCATCACTGTAGAGCGAGAACGCCGTGCCGCCCGCGACGATGACCACGCCGGGGCAGATGCGCTTGATCAACTGCACCGCCTTTTGCTGCGGCTCAAAATCATCGGTATGCAGGTGCGGCATGCCGACCTTCATGTTCCGCAGCGAGATGCCGACGACTTCCGGTGCAAACGCGCGCACCCGAGCTTCAAGGGCCGCGTACGGGTCGGCACGGTGCAGGTTTACGTCGAAGATCTCGACGACGTGCTGATCGAGGTGGGCCGCGAGGTACGCCAATCCCAGCGGGTACACGAGCTCCATATCGAGCGCGGTGAAGGCCTGGACCAGAAGGACTCGCATCGAGCGCTACCTTACTTCGGGCGGCGAACTACCGCCATTTATGGATCGCTTGCGGAATGCCGTCCGGGAACTCGAGCGTTTCGATAGCGAAAAACAGCCGAGGGGAGACCGCCGGCTCCAGCGCGGCCCCAATGGCGAGATGCGTGCACGTGTCACACAGCAGGTTGCGACGATGTCCCGGGCTGGCGAGGATGACATCCCACGCTTCCGCCGCGCTCGACGCAACGGCCAGGTCCTCGTGGTGCTTTGCGCGCGGAAAGAAATCCCGACCGGCGACGGCCGGAACGCCGGGGCAACTCGTGGTCGCGTGGGAGAGGATGCCGGCGAGTGCGATACACGCCGAGTGCTCACGAGAAGGTGCCTCGTAGGCTTGAAATCTCACTAATGCTGGCAGATTCAGCCCGGCACGAAGGCTCGTGACCTCTGCGTAGAGCGCCTCGGCGGCCGCCTGGGGATTCTCGACCGGAACCGGTGTCGGCAGCGGCGTGAGCGAGGGCGCCGAGGCGCCAACAAACAACGAGAACAGGTACACGACCCGGTCACGTTCGACGACCTCCACCCGATACTCGCCCGTTGCGTCGAGGGAGCCCAGCCACCGCGTGGTGCCCGACGTCATCGTCAACTCCGACACATTTCCGTCCGGTGTGCCCACGAAAAGCAAAGGTTCCTGCAAGCCATCGACGCGTACACCCACGCCGCGACCCTGCGGAAGATCCCGCGCCATCGGATCCATCGTGCCTTTCCGCCTCGCCCAGCCGAGCGCCCACCACCGTCGGCCATCCGCGAAATCGCGGAACGCCCAGCCCACATCCACCGCTTCGCCATGGGGAATCTCGGCCAGCACCTCTGGCGGCAGGGATACACCGCCAACGAACCGCACAAACTGGGCGTCACCGGGGTATCCGCTCCGCGCGAGCGCGAGGCGAACCGCCGCAGGCGTCAAGCGGGCCTCCGCGGTCGTGGCTACCGACGCGAGGTCCTCCGCCGCCGCCCGTAGTCCGAGATCGATTCGTGCATCGGGGCCGAGGGCCGGCAGAGCGTCTCCCGGACGCTGCGCAACGAGGGGCGGCGCCGAGTCGGACGGCCCGCCCGCGTTGATGCGAGCCCAAGCCAGCGCGAGGAGGAGTGTCACCCCGCCAAACTCTCCCGCCGCAGCGACCACCAACGTGACACCGGTCGTCGAACGTTCTCCTGCCACAGAAACCGCGTGAAAACCGCCGACCAACGGCCCCCTCCCCGTTGGCGACCACCAGAGGCGGTCGAGGCAGTCTGCAACGGTTGCGGCGGTGCAAGTACTCATCGCGGCGGGCTCCGCAAGGAAGCCGGCGGCACGCAGGGCGGCGTCCGCGTCCCCCTCTGCGTGATCCAGGACACGTCGTAAGTGCGCACGCGCGACACTTTCCAGCATCCCATCGTTTTCAAGCGGAGCCTGCCCGTACCACTCCCGAACGGCCCCGATCTGGGTGAGCGCCACGGTCACGACATCGCCCACCGCATCGTCCGCAGGAAGCGGCGGCCCTGCCGGCGTCGTGATGCCTGCGTACATGGGGAGCGTCGTCTGCACGCCGTCGGCGCCGGTAATCTGCACCAACCATTCGCCTGCGCTGTCAAACAGGATGCTCGACGCGGCGGGCCGCACCGATCCATAGGGGTCCGTAGCCACGGCCGCAGCGGGTGCGAAGTCGAGAACATCGTGCAGCGCGACCTCACGCGGGAAAGCCAGATCAGACGCCGGGCGATCGCCGAAAATCACCACCCAGTGATCCCCATCCCGGCCGCGGGCGCGCGCGAGTCCGAGATCGCCCGTCGACGACGCGATGGCGCGTACGATGGACGGCGGAATCTCACCGTTCGAAACGGTGACCATCGCGAGTCCGCTCGGCGTCGCCGCGTACCCCGCGCGAATGGCAAACCATCGTAACGCACGCGCATCGATCCGCGAGTGATTGATGTCTGCCAGCGCCAACGCTCCCGCCGCCCCCGACAACGCCTCATCCCATGCGCGATCGCCCACAACAGCCGCCACTACTGGATCGCGGGGGATTCCTGTCTGCCGCCGATAGACGACGCTGGTGAGCGCCGGAATGTGCGGAAGGAGGTCGGGGGAGATGGGCACGGGCTTCGGAGCGCACGCGAGAAGGAGGAGCAGCATCGTATCGCACGCTATCGCGCGCACGCCTCCGGCATTGGCGGCGCGACCAACGGTTGCATAGAGGCGCCTCCAGAGGTTCGCGATGGCCGATGTCGAAGTGTGGAGTGTGACCATGACGGGCGGCGCGGTGGCGTCCCTGAATGTGCGGTTCAAGGGCACGGCGGAACGCGTCATCGATCGGGACACCGCGCTGGCCTGGCTGGCCGGCGGACACTCGCTGATCGTGCATTCGGGGCCGGCGTACCATGCCCATCGTGGGGTGAGCGTGGAGCGGATCGAGGTTGCGGAGGTGCACTACCTTCGCACCGACGGGAAGTCCGTGGCGGCCGACCACGTGGAGATTGCGCCCGCGGGTCACTAGCCTTTCCGACAGCACCTACCTACCGGCGCGACAGGATGGGTCCGTGTTAGGCCACGCACCCTGCGGAGCGCCTGTGCTTGCTGTTTTCCTTGCCTGTGCGCCTGCCCCCTCCAGTGTCGCGGCGGACGGGGCCGACGAGGACGCGCCGACCTGGTACGGTGACGTCGAACCCATCGTGATGGAGAACTGCGCGGGGTGCCACTCCGACGGTGCGCTCGGCCCGTTTCCCCTCACCTCCTACGGCGCGGCAAAGGCAATGGCGCCGCTGATGGCCGACGCCGTGGCGAACCGGACGATGCCGCCGTGGCAGGCCAGCCCCGAGTGCACGACGTACCGGGGAGATATGTCCCTGTCCGACGACGATATTGCCAAAATCGTCGCGTGGTCGGACGGCGGCGCGCTGGCGGGAGATGCCGGAGCTTCGGCAGGCACGATTCCCGAGCCCGGCACGCTGACCCGGACGGACTTCTCCATCCGGATTCCCGAGGCCTACACGCCCGCCAAGGCCCCGGACGATTACCGTTGTTTTCTGCTCGACTGGCCGGAAACGGAATCGACGTTCGTCACCGGATACCGTGTGAATCCCGATCAGGTCGGCATCGTCCACCATGTCGTCATGTATTTGGCGACCCCCGATCAAGTCGCGACCTACCGCGAGGTGGATGCCGCAGAGAGCGGAGCGGGTTTCACGTGTTTCGGCGGGCCGGGCGTCGTGAGTCAAGAGGACGCGGTTTGGCTGGGCGGGTGGGCGCCGGGCGCCGTAAACGGTGACTTTCCCAACGGAACCGGCCTGTACGTGGAGCCTGGTTCGCTCGTCGTGATGCAGGTGCACTACAACGTGGAGCACGCCGTGGCAGCGCCTGACCAGTCAACCATCGACTTCATGGTGGATTCCTCGGTTGAGAGCCCCGCGATCATCCAACCGTGGACGGACCCAGCGTGGCTCGGCACCGACGGCATGATGATTCCCGCCGGTGAATCCGGCGTATCCCACCGATTCAGCTACACCCTGCCCGCTGGGCGCGCATTCCAGATCCACACGGCAAACCTGCATATGCACACGCATGGTGTGTCCGCGCGCCTGTGGCTGACCCGCCCCGACGGCAGCGATGAGTGCCTGCTCGACATTCCAAAATGGGATTTCAATTGGCAGCGCACCTACGTGCTCGACCAACCCGTGCAGGTCGATGGAGACACGCTGTCCATCGAATGCCTGTGGGACAACGCCACCGATACGGACATCGTCTGGGGAGAGGGCACGGGTGACGAAATGTGCCTCGGCACGATGCTTTGGTCGTACTGACAGCGCCAGCAGGGGGGTAGATCGGCTACGATGGCGGCGGGAGAGCCCATGACCCCGAGCGAGCGCCTGATCGAGTCCATCCGGTCCGGGATCATCGGGGACGATGAGGTGATTCCGGGGCCCTACGGAGCAAGGCGCGTCACCTACGCCGACTACACGGCGTCGGGGAGATCCCTGACGTTCATCGAGGACTTCATCCGGTCCGAAGTGATGCCGCTATACGCGAATACGCACACCGAATCCAGCGGCACTGGACTCCAAACGAATCGGTTTCGGGAAGATGCGCGGGAGATCATTCACAGCGCAGTCGGTGGCGGTGACGACGATGTCGTGATCTTCTGTGGGTCCGGTGCAACCGGGGCGATCAACAAGTTGGTGGGCATCCTGAACCTGCGGCTCCCCGCGGAATTGTCCGATCTCTGGAAGTTCGAAGCGCAGATTCCGAAGGAACAGCGCCCCGTAGTATTTCTCGGGCCCTATGAACACCATTCCAACGAACTGCCGTGGCGGGAATCCATCGCAGATGTCGTCACGATCGATGAGGACTCCGACGGTCACATCGATCTGGCCGAGTTGGAAGCACGCCTGATCGAGTTTCGCGACCGCCCGCTGAAAATCGGTAGTTTTTCGGCGGCGAGCAATGTCACCGGCATTGGCACGCAAACCTGGGCGGTGAGCGCGCTCCTCCACAAATACGGAGCGCTGTCGTTTTTCGACTTTGCCGCCGCGGCGCCCTACGTAGAAATCGACATGAACCATGTGGGAGATGGCCCGGATGCCGCCCTTTGCTACAAGGACGCGATCTTCCTTTCCCCCCACAAATTCATCGGCGGCCCGGGCACACCCGGCATCCTCGTTGCCAAACGCCACCTGTTTCGAAACCGGGTGCCGACCCAGCCCGGGGGCGGCACCGTTGCGTATGTAAACCCGGAAGGGCACCGCTATCTGGATGATCCCGTTCACCGAGAAGAAGGCGGGACACCCGCTATTATCGAAAGCATCCGCGCCGGCCTCGTCTTCCAACTGAAGGAGGCGGTGGGTCATGAGATGATTCGGACGCTGGAAATGTCGTTTGTGAAGCGCGCTGTGGATCGCTGGAGCGCAAATCCAAATCTGCGCATTCTTGGAAACCTTGACGCGTGGCGTTTATCCATCGTTAGTTTTGTGGTGAGGCACGATCAAGGTTGGTTGCACCACAATTACGTTGTCGCGCTGCTGAATGATTTGTTCGGTATTCAGGCGCGCGGGGGTTGTTCGTGCGCGGGGCCCTATGGCCACCGACTGCTGGGGATCGATCTCACCACATCCAAGCACTTCGAACGCGAGATCATGGCGGGTTCGGAGGGCGTCAAGCCTGGTTGGATCCGCGTTAATTTCAACTATTTCATTTCGGAGGCACAATTCGCCTTTCTGCAAGAGGCGGTGGAGCTTGTGGCGGATCACGGCTGGAAGCTGTTGCCCCACTACGATTTTGACCCGGTCACGGGGCAGTGGAAACACAAACAGGGGCGCGCTCACCCGGTCATGCGGCTGCACGATATTACCTACCGAAGCGGCAAGTTGGAGGCTCGGGCACGCCATGCCACCGAGCCCGAATATGTGTTGGCGGGCTACCTCGACGATGCCCGGCGGATCTTCGAGGAAACGGTGATCGAACAGCAGACGGCCCCGATGCAGTGCGGGTGCGCGCTGTCGGACGATTTTCAGCGTTTGCGTTGGTTTCCGCTGCCCAACGAGGTGCAGTGTGAGCTGAAGGGTGTGCCCGCGCCCACCCAGTGTCAACGCCTCGATGCACTCAACGACCTGGTGAACGCCACTCGTCCGGATGAAACGGCGATCTAACGCTTCCAACCTTTCCCGCGGTGTGGTTCACTGGCGGCATGACCCCCCGGAAGCCGGACGCAGACACATGGTCAGGGGGCGCGACGGCGAGCATCGACGGTGGCGCACCCGTCGGTCGAGACGGGCCGGTGGGCGCACCGCCAACGGCGTTCGCAGGATCGACGCGGTATCTCGATGCAGGGCCGATCGGGCAGGGTGGAATGGGAGAGGTTCGCCGCGTCTTCGATCAGGTGCTGGGGCGCGTCGTGGCGCGCAAACAGTTGCGCTCGGAGATCGCGCACCTCTCGCTGGCGCGGCAGCGATTTGTCCGCGAGGCGCGGCTGACCGCACAGTTGCAGCATCCCGGCGTCATTCCCGTCCACGACTTCTTCGATGCGGGAAATGGCGAAACCGCGTTCACGATGAAAGAGGTGCGCGGGCGAACGCTCGCCGACGTGGCGGCAGAGGTGCACGCCGCGTCATCCGTCGAGGGGTGGGAAGCCGCAGATTCGGGCTGGACGTTCGATCGCATGATCGAAGCGTTTGGGCGCGTCTGTGAGACGGTTGCCTACGCACATGCCAACGGCATCGTCCATCGCGATTTGAAGCCGCAGAATGTGATGGTGGGGGAGTATGGTGAGGTGCTGGTGGTCGACTGGGGCCTTGCGCGCCGCATCGGCGAACCGTTGGCGGAATCTGCTGCCGCAGGTGGCGAGTCGGGGCCGGGCTGGGATCCCCGACTGACCGGCGGCGGTCGCGCGCTCGGCACACCCGCCTACATGAGCCCGGAACAAGCCGCCGGCCGACTGGAGGAGGTCGATCAGGTTTCGGATGTATGGAGCCTCGGTGGCGTCCTGTACGAGCTGTTGACGGGATCGCCGCCGTATGATGGTGATACATCGGAGGCTGTGTTGCGGCTGGCCGTCGGCGCCGCCGGTCCGCCGCCCATCTACGCGTCCGCGCGCATTCCCGCCGAATTGGCGGCGATCACCCGACGCGCGATGGCTCGGGAGCGTGTCGATCGCTATGCCGATGCGGGGGAGTTGGCCGCCGAGGTGCGGGCTTGGCAGGCAGGCACGCGCGTGGGGGCGCACTCCTACAGCGCAGCCGATCTGCTCCAGCGGTTTGTGCGTCGTCACCGACCTGTAATCGGTGCGACGATTTTGACGGTGACGCTCCTGATGAGTGCAGGAGCCGTAAGCTATTTCCGGATGGCAGGGGAGAGGGATCTGGCGGTCTCGAGCGCGCGCGAGGGCGTGACCGAGCGGGGTGCGGCTTCGGCTGCGCTGCAAAAAACGCGGCTGGCGCTGGCGTTGTCCGCGTTGGATGGCGGAAATGCCGTCGATGCCGCGGTGTACGGAGCGCTGGCGTTGCAAAGTGGCGAGGACACAGATGCCCGCGGGGTCGTGATGGCGACAAGCAATGCGTGGATGCCGACGCTGGTGGCGGATTTCGATCCGGAGGGGTGCAGCCACCTGACGATGCTGAAGCACGGCGTCATGCTCATCCGCGAGGCCCTTCCCGGCACGCGCTCCGACTCGCCAGAATGCCGAGGTGTGTGGTCAGACACCGGCGTATTCGGTGCCGGCCGTCTCGTGTCCGCGAGTTCGGACGGATCCGTGGCCTTTTCATCGTCGATCGAGAAGCACCCGGAGTGGCGCGCCCGAACGGGAAACGAGCCCGTCGCCGGTGTTTCCACCGGAAGTGACCCGTTCGTCGACACGTTCCATACCCTGACGACGCACCACCTGCGGACGTGGCGGCTTCCGGCGCCCGACTTCTTCGCTGGTTCGGCCGTTCCCTACCCCGTCGCCGCGCTGGACCTCTCGCCCGATGGCAAAGCCGTTGCCGTGTGCGATCACCATGGCAACGCAGCGATCCTCCCGCTGGACGGCGGCACGGTACGGACATCGACGCGACCACGTGAAACCCAGCTCCGCGGGCTCGCCTACGACGCAGCCGGCGAGTTGACCTGGCTTACCGAGTCCGGAATCGTTCAGGCGGCCGGAACGACGACGATAGGCGGCGTCGATGCCTGGCAGCGTTCCCCGGATCGTCAATCGCTGGCGCTCCTGCACGACTCAGCGCATGCACTCGCAATCGTACGACTGAGCACCCCCGTGCTCACGACGGACACCCCGTTGGAGGGGTCCGGTCCCTCTGAATTCAACAGGCTCGGCTGGGGCATCGTCGCCGCCTCCACGCCGGGAAACCTCGTCGGATTCGGCGCCCTCGCATGGGACGCGACCAGCACCCGCGTCGCGCTTTCGAACACGCCCGGCATCCTCGAAATCCATGCGGCTCCCTCCGGCGCGCTCCTCGCCCGCGCAACGCACGGAATCGAACCCGTGCGCGCGCTCGCGTGGTCGCCCGAAGGATCGCGCATCGCTGCGGCGCGCAGCGGCGGCGCCATCGACATCCTCCACGCCGACACCCTTGCGACGGACTTTTCGCTCACCGGCGCGCCCCATTCCGTCCTCCCCATCGCGTTCAGTCCGGACGGCCGTCTCCTCGCCGCGGAAGGCGTGCAAACCGATTTCCACGGTATTATCGCCCTCTGGGACCTCGCCGATCACCGGGTTCTCGCTCGCATACCCAGTCATCACGGACGCGCCACCGCACTCCAGTTCACGTCCGACGGCACGCGCATCGTCGCCGGGTATGAGGACGGAGCTGTGCGCGTCTGGGCGCTCGACGACATCTTCACGCCGGCGACGGACGTCCTCGCGCGCACCTTGCAACGGATGGGGCTGCGCCTCAACGGGGCCCGCATGGAAGCCGACCCCGCGTGGGCGCCGACTACTGCTGCATCACATTGAGGAACGCCAACAGGATTTCGCGCTGTTGCGGATCGCCACCGTTCCTGGCGAGGAGCTTGAGTTCCTTGTCAACCGACTTGAGCTGCGAGAGCGAAGCGTCGATGCGCGAGCGAGGCGTCAGGCCCTCCTCATCCGGCTTGTCCATTGCATTGCCGAGGATGGCATCCATGCGCGTTCCTGCGGCGTCGGCCGCAGCAATGAGGGCCGCATCATCGGAGTAGACCGCCTTCGCATCACCGCCGCTTTTCAGCATTTCCGCCACGGCCGCTTCCGCAAGGAGGCCGCTGACATCGTCGATCACCGGATCAATCTCGGATTGCAATTCGATCCGGTAGTTCGGAATCATTTCCACGATTTTGTCGGACCCGAGGCGAACCAGCTCTGGCGCACCCGTGACCACCATTTCCCGCACCTGCGCCGATGCGCCAGGAACGGCACCGATCGCAAATCCCGAGGCGGCCTCCGCCAACCCGACCGGGTCGAGCAACGTCCCGATTGCGTACGAGATCCACGTCAGGTAGACCGCTACAATGCCCACGGCTACGCCGCCGACTTTCTTGGAGCGCGCCGTCACAGCACGCTCGGCAACCAATTCGGCCTCGAGCAGACCTTCGATTTCCTTGATGGCTTCGTCAGACATGGTTCACCCCTTCGCTTCGAGACGAGAATTCATGATTTCGAGGAAAAGCATCAGCACATCCTCCATACTTTTTTCGCCGGTTTTCTTGGGATCGGCCTGCACGCGAAGCGCTTCGACCGTTTCGTTGATGGATTGCAGGACCACGATGTGTTGCGAAAACGTGGTGTCAAGTTGCACTTGCGCCCATTCCGACGCACGCGCCTGCAAGCGCGTCATCAGCATATTGTAGGCGTCCTCGTTTTGAGAGAACTGTGGGAAACGCTCCTTGAGCGCATCCTTGTTCTTGCCGGCGGCAATCGAAATGGATTTATCCAGCGAGTCTTTCATCCGCGCGTGCGCGTGGTCCTGAAGCAACACACTTTCCGCGGCCAACTGCGCCTCGATCTTGGGCATCAGCGCTTCCGCTTCGGCGACAAAGGCCGCCGACAGAGCGGGCGTCGCGTCCGCCGCGATCGCATCCAACTCGCGAGAAATCATTGGCCAGACCCGACTGCTCGCCTGGATTTCAACCTCAGCGACGAACGCCTCGGTATCGAAGGTTTTCACCCGATAATAGCCATTGCCGATGGCGAGAACGAACATGGCGAGGGTGACCCCGCCCATCATTCTTCGCAATCGTTGGCCGTTCGATCGCTCGGCGGAAATGTCCGCCATCAGTTGTTTCGCGCGACTAGCATCACTCATGGGTGGCTCCGGTTTGCCGACCATCCTTGGTCCGCCCGGCGAGGCTACTACAAGTCGATCCCGGCCGGGGGCGAAAAAGTTAGCCTTTCTACCGATTTTCGCGTTTCGTCCGGCGCAGCATCGTAACCGTGAGGGCAAAGGCGATTCCTGTAATACTGCCGGATACTGGGCTTCCGGACCCACCGCAGCCACACGCACCGCGCGCTTCAGATGCATCAGAAACGCCGGGCGCATCGCTCGCTGCGGCCCCCGAATCCCCGAAATCTCCACTATCGGCGTGCGCAGTGTCGCCTCCCCCCCCCCCGGAATCGACCTCCGAGCCCATTGTGCCGTCACATCGGCGCCCGAGATCGAGGCCCTTCCACGGCGGGGAGACGGCCGTGTCCAGCATATCGGTCAGGTACGGGTTGTTCAGGTAGTTGAAAAATCCCTCCCGGTCCGAGCACGGGTAGTTCCGGTAGAGGATGGCGAAGAGGCCGGCCGGGTCCAGGAGCCAGTCCCCCTGCGCTCCATACAGCGTACCCCCCGTCCAGCTGTCATCGACCTGGTAGCCCCACGGGGGCACACCGCCCCCACGTCCTTCGTCCCCCGCAAAATCACCGCCCAGTTCGTCGAGTCCCCGCGCAAGCGAGACATCATTCCCATCGTCAAAATCGCCATTACGGGCCGGAGCGTATGCGAATGGCGAATCCCACAGCGGCGGATCTGCATCGGCCTCTGCGATATTGGAGCGCAGCGGCCAAAGGGCCTCGTGCGCCGCAACCAACGCATACGCGACCTCCACGACGACGCCATCCTCCACATCCGGCTCCGGCAGGGAATCCGCCTCTGCACCCGGATCAACGCGATACACGAGCATGTCCTCACTCGCGTCGGGCGAACAATCGATGTCCGCCGTGAACGGCAGTCCACCCGCGAATGTGCAGGACGCGGGCCCGTGCCCGTGGGCCTCGATGAAGAGTTGGACGTGATCCCCGTCCATCGACAAGCCACCGGGCGAGAGTAGAAAATTGCCCGTCAGCTCGGTTTCGGACCACCCGAAGAATTGGCCGTGCGCCTGCGTGTGGGCGGCGAGCAGGGTTTGCGTACCATCCAAGCGCTTCTCGACAACGAGCCAAGCATGCTCCATATCGTTTTCGTGATCCACGAATCCGGCATCGTTCCAATCGATGGGATGGTAAAATGAATATAATATAAAATAATGCGTCTCCGTTTCGACGACGTCATAATACACCGCCGGGTGGAGCACGAAGTCGTCGATATTTTCTACATTGTCGAACGCATCGAAATTTTCATCGTAGTCTACGGTCGTGAGCATGTCCTGACGCCGCAAATCCGCGTCATTCCATGGTCCATCCGCCACATCCTGATAGATCGTCGGCGCCCAACGGTCGGCAATATCCCGCAATTCGTCGGCCCTCGCCCAACTCAATAATAATAAACTCAAAATCCCATCGCGGCGAGTTGGCGAGCTTCGTCAAGGTAGAAGGCGCGGTGATCGAACGCCGGATTGGCCGCATCTTCGAACTGCCCTATTTCGTCGGCATGATCCGCGTTTATTTCGCCCCGGAAATCTCCCCAGGGCGCGGATTCGGTGGGTACCATGCCGTCGTTGGGCAGGCCGTAGGTCCACGGGATCAGGTAGAGCAAGCCCAGGAGCGGCTCGACAACCTCCCCTCCGTGAGCATCCTGACACGCCGGTTCCAGCGCTCCGCAGGTGACCCCCGCCCACGAGCGGTAATATACGCGTGAATCGTCCTCTACCTCCGCATTGAACGCCGTCAGTTTTTCCGTCGTCAGCGCGGCCATGGCCGTAGCGAGCGACTGGCTTCCGTTTCCAATGCCATACAGGTCGGCGAACGCCTGAGAAGCGGCGTCCACGATCCCCTGATCGACCGGGCCATCGGTGATGGTACCGGAGAGCACGTCGGCCACGACCGTTCCGCGATTGGGCGTGCCGATCATGTCCAGGGCGACGATGCGATCTCCCCAGCCGAGCGCGGAAATGAGGTACCGCGCGTCCAGCCCCCCCTGAGAATGCGCGATCACGTTGAAGCGGCGGCCGACACCACTCTCGATCAGCGACTGCAGGTTCGCGGCCCAGTCCTCCGCTCGATCCTCGCTGGACGCAAATGGTTCTGCGTCCGGATTACGCACCAGGTACCCCTGACCCTCCAACACGTCACGAATCTGGAAGAAATAGTCCGTACCGGCAAAGATGCCGGCCGCGCCGAACCCGTGGAACAGGACGATGGGGTACCGCGTATATTCCCGCTCACACGCCGATTCACAAGAGACGCGCAACGTGCCGGACCAGGGTGCGTCGTCCACTGGATCCACGCGCAGAAATACCTCACCGGATTGCCAGAGTTGGAATTCCACGGGCGCTTGCCCGTCCAACGAAATGGTGGGCGCGAGGACGTGGCCGGCCACATCCGTACTGGTGAGGGTGGGCGCCTGCCCCGACGCATCCGACAGTTCGATCGCCAGGATCTGGTTCGCGGCGCCCGCCGTTACCAGCGTGACACCCACGCATTCGTCGAGAGCAATGTGCGCACCAGCCCCCTGGGGAACATACTCCCCCTCTGGCGCAGAAACGGTAGCGCACGGCGCCACAGTACCGACGGAATCCGCGCTTTCGCTCCCGGCGTCGGCCGCGTCACCGACATCCGCACCCTTGACGGCGACGGCATCGGCACACCCGATGAGGGAGAGGAGGAACATGGCGGCGCGAGCGTGGCAGGACCGCGCTGGATTGCCGCAGGGGGAGGCGCTATTCGTAGTACACCAGTTCCCACGTCGTTTCGCGCAACGTAAGTACAACCGGCCCGACATCGACTGCCCACGCGGACTCACCCGCCCACGCACCGTCCGCAATCATGACCGTCGTAACCGTCGGAAACGTGCCGTAGTACACCTTGCGGGCATCGACATCCTCAACGACCGCCGGCAAAACCTTGGCGTCCTCGATGAAAAATCCATCGTTGCGCGTCGTGGCGACCTCGATCGGCTCCGCGTCACCTCGGGAAAGGCTCCACGACTCCTCGGAACTGTCGAGGGTCAGCGTGGCGCCGTCGTCTACATCCACCTCCCGAAATTCGTAGTGAAACCCCGGCGCTCCGGCGTACCGCTCAAACGACAGCCCGCCACCCTTGGCCTCCGGAGGTTCGGCACATCCGGCAAGGAGGAAAATCATTCGTTCCAGAACGGAATGTGATTTCCTTGCGTCGTGTCCTGACCCGGCAGCCAGAACGCCGGCCACGAAGGATCTTCGCCTTTTTCCGCGCGTGCAGGATCGAACCCCGCGACCCAGATCTGCGGCATCCCGCTCACGACGTTTCCGTAGTTTCGACGGGACGCAAATGCGAGCCACAGGACCGAATCGTCGGGGAGAGGCGCCCACCGCGGCCATGAGTTGGTCAAACCCGTGGCCTGATTCGCCGACAGGAGCGCAACCGGCGTGCCCCCGGCCGACGGCATGACGTAGATCATGGCGTCCGTGTCGTCGTAGGCGTCACCGGTGGACATATCGAACGCAATCCAATTTCCGTCGGGCGAAAATACGGGATAATAGGCATTATATCCGACCGGGGGCTCAAAGAGCACGCGCGGCGCGCCAAACGTGCCATCCCCGAGGTGGTCCATCACGGCGATGCGTCCGCCCGTGAAACACCAGTCACACGCCCACCCCGTCGTGCTCACGAACACAACCTGCAGCCCATCCGGGGACCAATCCGGCTGGGTTGCCGGGCCGTCGGATGCCACCGGCCACAGGGACACGCCGTTGACGGCGTCCACGAGCAGCAACGCCGCCTGGTAGGCGACGAGGAGATATTTTCCGTCCGGCGAAAACGTTTGGAAATTACCAAAAAGCCCGGAGCCATAAGGAACGACGTCGGATTGGTCCGACACCCGCTTGATGCCGAGCGCGCCGTTCCCCCCATCGTAAGTGAAGGAAATCAGCCCCGTCGAGCTCATGTCGTGACAGCCGACGCAATGCCCGGAGGTTGCGGCGGTCATGAAATCGGACGCGGATTCTCCATATGGAATCTGCTTGATTCCCTGCGCGGAGGTGCTCCAGTAATAAATGGAGCCTTCCGCGTCGAGCCGGTTCACGTTCAGCGTTCGCGGCTCGTCCTCGTAGACGTCGATGCCCACCGTGCCCGACAGCTCGACCTGCACGCTACCGCCCGCGTTCGTGCTTACGATCAACGGCCATTGTTCGACGTTCGCGGTCCACGACGTACCTGTCGTGTAGACGGAAAGATCCGTCGTGTCCGAGCGAAAGCGCAACCGGTAGGTGTCCGCGCCGATGTCGGACCACTGAAACTGAATACTCGGTGTATTTCGGGGAAAGTTCACGCCATCTTCAGGGTACACCCACATCTCCCACGGCACGACCCCCTGATCGAAGCCACGCGGGTCCGCGCCGGCCTCGACCACCTCCTCCGTGTAGACCACCGTGAGGTCCGCCTGGGCCTCGACGTCGTCGAACCGCGCGAGGACGTAGGAAACGCCGCCATTTGCGGTCGATGGGGAAAACATTCCCGCGTCGTCGATCGACCCCGAGGAGCGGTTGGAGAGCGTCCACTCCGCTTGCTCCAGCACCGAATTCGAGCCGTCCTCGAACGTAGCGGTGACCTCGAACTGCAAGGGTTCGCCGCCGTCCGGTCCGGTTTCCACGATCGCCGTCGGCGGATCGATGGAGAGCGCGGTGACCCGCACGTCCGGTGCCGCGCTCCCGGCGGGTTTCTCACAGGCGGCGAGAAAAACGAGAAGCGCGGGGTGCACGTCGCAATCCTAACCGCAGTCGCCACGGGTGCGCAGTGGCTATCGAGGCGCGGTGGCATAGTATCGTCGCCTCATGTTCCGCATCGTGCCCCCGTTTGCGCCTGCTCTCGTGCCTTTGGGGATGCTACTTGCCTGTTCAGACCAGGGTTTTGGCACACGCGCGTCCACCGACACATTCGTGCAGCCGGACAACCACATCGCCGCCGACGTGTTGTTTGTCGTCGACAACTCGGCCTCGATGGGAGAGGAGCAGGTGCGCCTTGCCGAGAACTTTCTGGCGTTCGTCGATGTGCTCGCGTCAACGGTAGCGGACTACCAGCTCGGCGTAGTGACGACGGATGTGTCCGACGGTTCGGCTGGCGTGCTTCGCGGCGGCGTGATGACGCCGGACATGGCGAATCTGGCGGACGTGTTTCGCGCCGCGGTTCTTGCGGGCACCAGCGGATCGCGGGATGAGCAGGGGTTCGCGGCCGGTGTTTTGGCGGCGGACCCTGCCCGAAATCCAGGGTTTCTGCGGACCGGCGCGCGCTTCAATCTGGTTTTCATTTCCGACGAGGACGATCAATCCCCGGGGGACGTCGCGGACTATCTCGCGCTGTATGGGGAGTCCGCGGGGGAACCGGGTTTTGCGGCGCACGCGCTCGTCGGGGACCTGCCGCAGGGCTGCGCGTCCGGCGCACTCGCCGCCAGTCCGGGGCCCCGCTACCTGGACGCCGCCGAAGGGTCGGCAGGCTTCGTCGAGTCGATTTGTGCGGAAAATTATTCCGGATTGTTGACGCGCGTTGGTTTGGACGTTTCCGGGTGGGAGGACACGTTTCCGCTATCGCGCCTGCCCAGCGTCGATACCCTCGAAGTACGCGTCAACGACGTGCTGATCCCCGAGCGCGAACTCGACGGCTGGCAGTACTCGGTGGGGGATAATGCCATCGTATTTTCCGGGCGCGCAATCCCCCGTCCAGGAATGGGAATCGAGGTTGTGTACACCGCGTGGAATGGGGCGGGTACGTCGCAGTAGCCCAGGCACAGACTCAGCTCGACGGGCCCACGCGCAGCTGGAGTTCCACCAACGGGATGAATGCGCCCGCGTCGGCGTCATACGCGAGCACCTCGGCATTCGCGAGGTCAAACCACCAGCCGTGCAGCGCGATGCGCCGATCTGCCAGCCGCTCCGCCACCGCCGGGTACGACCGCAGGTGGTCGATCTGCTGGAGCACGTGCGCCTGCGAGAGGCGATCAACCTGCGCGATCGAGGGGGCGAGGCGCTTCTCCCTGGCCAGTCGATCCATGGACGGACGCGTGTTTTCCAGCCAGCCGTCGAGGTAGCTCGCCTCGTGCGGCCGTTCACCAGACAGCGCGGCTGCCATCGCCCCGCAGCTTGAATGTCCACAAACGACAACGTCTCCGACGCCGAGCGTGAGGGTGGCAAACTCGACGGCAGCGCCCGCGGACCGATCGAACATGGCGTCGGCGTCACACGGGGGCACGATATTGCCGACGTTGCGGAGGACGAAGAGATCCCCCGGATCCGTGGACGCAAACAGATTGGGCACCACACGACTATCCGAACACGCGATGAACAGGCAGTCCGGCGTCTGCCCGAGCGCGAGGTGGGCGAAGCGCTCCAGATAGGTCGGGCGCAGGCGCTCATGGAAATCAGCGATGCCGTCGAGGAGTTTTTTCACCGCGCACCCCTATTCCGGCGGCGGCGCAGCGATACGACCGCGCCGCGTTCTTGCTACATTCCCCCGCGGCGAGGCACCCATGCACATGCTCTGGATTGGACTGCTCGGATGCGGACCCACCGGTTCTCCCGTAGACAAGCTCGACGCCCGGTACACGCAGGTCATGTTCGACGTCGGCGCCGCCGATCGTGACACGACGCGCAACGTACATAACAAGGAGGCAAGACGACGAAAGTCCAAAGCTGAAGGGGCGCGAATCGCGTTCTTTCGTGACCCGGAAGTTCAGCAGTCCATCGCCGCAGCCGTCGCGGCGCCGCCAGAGTCGCTCGACCACGTGAAGGGCGAGTCGTATTTGCGCGCGCAGCGCGTCGTCGCAGCGTGGACGGAGGAAGAGAAGTCCGAGGAAATTCGATTGGTCGGGGTACTCGATGAGGCCGCATCCGCCGCCGCCTCGTGGACATCACAGGACGGCGCCGTCACGATTCCGCTCGGGCGGAACTGGAACGAGGTGAGCAAACAGGCCGACGCACTGGACGACGCGGCCCGCCAGTCGCTTGCCGACACGTGGGTCAACCATCGCACCGGCGCGTTTGGTGCGGATCTTCAGGCGCTGGTGGCGCTCCGCAACACCGTAGCAAAGCGCGCCGGATTCCCCACGTACTGGGAATTGGCGCTCGCCGGCCACGGCCTCACCCCCGCCGACGTGGACAGCATCGTGGCGGAGTTGACCCCGGTCGTGACGCCCATCCACGCGACCATCAACGCCCGCATCACCAGCGCCGCAGCGGGCACGCCCGACACGTTTGCCAATCACGCGCTCCTCCGCCGTCGGGCGAAATTGGACGTCGGCGGGGACGACGCGGACGCCTGGTTCGACGGGGATCAAGCGGAAGATCGCATCATGACGTCGCTGCAGGCCATGGGGATTTCGACGCAGGGGTGGCAGGTCTATACCGGCCCTACCCGATACGTTCGACCGGGCGTCTACGGCTTTGCGATTGTACCCCCGGCACATCTCGCGGTCGTCATGAGCGTGGACGAGCGATATTCGACGTGGCCCTATGAGGCGCTGGCCCACGAAACGGGACACCTCGTCTGGTGGCGTTCGCTGAGCGCGGAATCGGCGGCGAGCCCGGCCCTGTGGGATCCGCCGGCTCCGTGGTTCGAGGGGTTCGCCCAATTCTTTGAGCGCATGGTTTTCGAGACGGCGTTCGCGGAGAAATACCTGCCGGAGTTTCCCGCCGAATCCCGCGAATCGCTGCGCGCTTGGCGTGCCCGAGATGCCGCGGAGAGCATTTCCGACGCCATCGTCGAAACCCGGGCGGAGCAGAAGCTCTATCAGGACCCTTCCGACCTCGGTGCCATCTGCACGTTCGCGGCGGCCTTGCGCCATGAAATTCAGGGCGGACCGGAGGCCCCGCGCGCAGCAAACGGCGTCGTCTACGACGCAAGCCTGTGGTCGAGTCTCCTGTGGAATGACCCGGCGTACAGCCAGAACTACCTGTACGCGTACTCGACAGAAGCATGGATGTGGGAAGGCATAACTGCCCAAATCGGCGATCCGATTGGTAACCCCAAGGTCGGACCCTTCGTGCAGGATCGCATCGTTCGCGCGGCTGCAACGACCGCGTTCCCCGACCGCCTCGCCCCGCTCACGCCGAAAGGTCGCGCCGCGGCGCTCGCCGACTATCTGGCCATCGGCGTGCCCAGCTCGCCGTGAACGCGTCGCTCCTCGACCTCGACGACGTCTCCCCGATGGACCGAGAAAAGGCGGCGAGCGCGCTCGCACGCATTCAGCTCGACGAGATCCGCGACCCGAGCGGTACCGCGTTTGGTGAGGCCTACGACATGCTCGCCTCCTTCTTCGCAGAGCGCGGAGAGATGGAAGATCGGTCCGCCCTGGCCGGGTTCGTGCGGGACCGCGTGCTCCGCTACGGCGAAGGGATGGAGGGCACCTACCACCTCATCACGGCGCGGGAAGGCGGAGTTCTGCTCGGCGCGCGGGATTGTTACGTGGACGTTGACCTCCAACGCGGCCTTTGCCTCGTTGCGCTCTCCCACTCGTTTGTGGCGCCGGCGGCACGACGATCCGGGGTCGCGGCTGTTTTTCGCGCCTTGCCGGTGACGCTCGCCCGACGGGTCTTGCTGGAGCGTTTCGGTCACGCACTCCCCACGCTGGTCGCGGCGGAAATGGAGCCGGTGGACCCCGAACAACCGGACACCATCGTGCGCCTCATCGCCTATGGACGCTCAGGGTTCTCGGTCCTCGATCCCCAACGATTTCGATACTCGCAACCCGATTTTCGAAATGAACCGGGAGCCAGTCATACGGGCATTGCGCTCCTCGGGGTCGTGCGGCCGGTCGGCCTGCCCAACGACGCCCTGCCCGTCGAGGTCGTGGAGGAATTCCCTCGCCTGTTCCACACCTGCCACCGGATGTACCTGCCACCGGAGCAGGTCGATGCGTCAGAGAACCACGCCATGCGCTGGCTTGCGGAAGACGCCGCTCCTGTGCCGCTCCTGCCGCTGCCAACCGGCCGCGACACGCTGCATCGCTTGGCACCGCTCGTGCGCGGCGCCGTTTTGCCCCTTTATCCACCCGGTCTGCGCGGCCCGGATGCCCGCTTTGGGAATCCTGCCGAAGAACTCGCCGCGATTCTTCGCGGGGGGACTACTCGAGCACCGTGGCCGGGACGATGCCACGACGCAGCGCGCCCGCCAACCCCGAGCGTCCGCCCGCTCGGACGTCCGAAACGCCGCTGAACGTGGAAAGCGTGCCTCCACCGTTGCGAACGGCCGTGAGCCAATCCGCACAACGCTCCTGATCACCGACGGCAACGTCGGTGACCCGGATCAGGTAGCGCTCCGTTTCGCCGTCCGCGACGAGCAACGCCCGCGTCACGATGCCGGTAAGGTGAGCCGAACCCGGCGCCGGCGTCAGGTCGATGCGCAGTTCAAGCACCGTACCGACCGCCAACTCCGTCGCTAGTTCAATCTGCAAGCGCTCCCCCTGAACGGCACGCAGCGAGCCGAATACCAGCAAGCCGCCGACATGCACAGAGGCGGCCGCGGATATGGGATAACGTTCATTTTCGGAGGCGATAAAAGGGATGGTTGTCATGGGGAGGCTTGTAGTCGACATCGCGACGGCTGGCAAGCAGTATTGATTGTTTGCGGCCCGAATTTCGGACAACAATCCAAAAAACGATCCGGCGAAGGAGCGGGACGCTCCGGCCCCGGCACAAACACGTGCAGCACGTTGCGTCGTCGTGCTCGGCCTGCGCGCTTGGATGCGCGGGCCGACGACCGCAACACCGACAGGTGGCGAGAACCCCCAGGTTCGGGCATGATTCGACCGCCAAGGAGCCCCGATGTCTCGCGTCCTCTGCACGCTCGCCCTGCTGCTGCCTGCCTGCGTGTTCCAATTCGACGTTGACGACGGGAAGTCGGGCGGTGCCGCAAGTGAAGATAGCGCCGGGGATAGCAGCCTCCTCGGCGATTCCGGCGATGACCCGATCGACGCCGATGACGACGGCACCCCCCAAACCGACGATTGCGACGACACCGATCCGAACGTCAATCCCGATGCGACAGAGGTTTGTGACGGAATCGACAACAACTGCGACGCACAAATCGACGAAGGCGTTCTCGACGTGTTCAACGTGGACGCCGATGGCGATGGCTTCGGCGACCCTGACTCCACCGGCGCGGGCTGCCCCGGTACCGACGGATTGGTGAGCAACGACGAAGATTGTGACGACTCAACGGCAGACACCAATCCCGACGCCGTCGAAGTCTGTGACGAGACGGACAATAACTGCGATGGCGCGATCGACGAAGGCGTGCTGCACACTTTTTACGGGGACGTGGATGCCGACGGTTTTGGCGATGTCAACGTGCCGGCGCTCGCATGCGACCCGCCGGACCACTACTCCAAGAACAGCGGGGACTGCAACGATGCGGAAGCATTGTCATACCCGGGCAATGCCGAAGTTTGCGACGGGATCGACAACAACTGCGACGGCGCAACGGACGAGGACGTGGAAGGCGTGTTTTATCCCGACGGGGATTTGGACGGATTCGGCGACCCGCTGTGGCCTGTCGCCGGCTGCGAACTCCCCGCGGGCTACGTTGCCGACAATACCGATTGTGACGATACGACCGACCGTAGCTCTCCCACCGGGACCGAAACCTGTGACGAAATCGATAACAACTGCGATGGCGCGGTAGATGAAGGATTGACGACGACCTACTACGAAGATTTCGACGGAGACGGCTTCGGAAATCCCGATGTCTCGATGGAGTCGTGTACAATGCCGGCGGGATATTGCCTCGACAACACGGATTGTGATGATGCCGATATCCTCGTTTCCACGGGATGCTGATCGTGCGAAAGCGATTACTATGCCTGCTTCTTCCGGTGTTTACCCTCCACGCCTGCACGGCTGAAGGAACGGAAAATATCGTTCGTGCCGGGCATGATCGGGAATTGTCTGCTGGGTTCGGCG
>CAMAWH010000003.1 GCA_945861635.1 Klebsiella pneumoniae
TGGTTGCGGGGGCCGGATTTGAACCGACGACCTTCGGGTTATGAGCCCGACGAGCTACCTGGCTGCTCCACCCCGCGACGATGCTTTCTTCTTATCCCGCCTTTTGCTCGCGTCAACACGCTTCTTCAACCACGCCTCGTTGGGCTTGGCGAAACCAGCCTTCCGCGGCCGCGACTTTCGACCTGCCGCCGCGGCAGGCGTCCCATCCGCGAGATCTCGCAACCGCCGAACCTCATCCGCCGACAACGCACGCAGGTCACCACGCTCCATGCCCCGGATGGAAACGGTCGCAAACGACTCCCGCGTCAGCTTCGACACCGGATGCCCGACCAACGCAAAGATTCGGCGGACCAAACGGTTCCGCCCTTCCGTGACGGTGATCTCCAGCCACGCGTTTTCCGTTTCCGTCGACTTGACGACGCGCACCTTGCACGGCTGCGTCCGCCCGTCCTCCAACTCGACGCCCTTGGAAATGCGCTCCAGTGTCTTGTCCGTCGGTGTGCGATAGACCTTGACCATATACCGCTTCGGCACACCGGACGACGGATGCGCAAGGCGATGGGCCAGATCACCGTCATTCGTCAACAACAGCGCCCCTTCCGTATTCATGTCCAAGCGACCGACCGCCTCCACACGCGCCGGAAGCTCCGGCAGAAGCTCGTGGATCGACCGCCGCCCCTGCGGGTCCGACCGCGTCGTGATGTACCCCTTCGGCTTGTACAGCAGGTAGTATGACAGGCGCGGCACGTCGGGAATCGGCTTTCCATCTACAGAAATCGAGTCCGACTTCGGATCCACGGGTTGCCCTGGATGCGTGGCAACGTGACCGTTGACGGTCACTGCCCCGTCCACGATCATCTTCTCCGCTTCCCTCCGGCTCGCAATGCCGCGGGCGGCAAGCACCTTGGCGAGCCGCTCCTTTCCGTCGTCACTCATGACTGCTCCATGTCGCGCCTCACGGCGGGGACGGCCGGCGGTTAGCGCGCCAGCGACACGGCGGCCACTCTACTCTCCCGTCTTTGGCTCCGGGAAGGGAACAACCGGCACCACGCTCTCGCCAGGGTCATCGTCCGCCAAGCCATGCAAATCCTTCAGCGTCGGCAGATCCGCAAGCGTACGGAGGCCGAACAACTCCATGAACGTGGACGTCGTGCCATACGTCATCGGCCGGCCCGGCTCGTCAGATCGACCGGCCATCCGGATCAGCCCCCGGTCCAAAAGCGTCCGGAGAATCCCGCCCGAGTCCACGCCGCGAAGGTCGTCAATCGCCCCCTTCGACACGGGCTGTCGAAAGGCCACAACCGACAACGTCTCCAACGCAGCCCGCGACAACCGTACCGGCTTCCCACCGCGAACCGCAGCCACCCACACGGCCAACCGCGTGTCCGTGCGAAGCTGCCATCCGGCCCCAACCGGAACCAAACGCAACCCCGAGCCTGTGCGAAACATGCGTTCTCGGAGCGCACCAAGGCCGCCGTCGACCTCAGCCTCGGAGATTTGCAGCGCCTCCGCCAATTGCAACACGGTCACAACACCCGGCATGGCGAACAAGCAGGCTTCGATCGCGGGAAGCAACAGCGCAAGCGGCACTGCTCCGCCGACGCTCTCCGCTTCTGCCACCTCAACAGGCGTCGGGAAGGCGATGATGTTCTCATCGTGCTCGGCTTCCCCCGGCAGGTCGTCGCAATCCACGTCGTCCGTCGTGTCGTCACTCACCGTACACCTCCTTGTCCATATCGTCTTCCGGAAGCGCCGAAAGATCGGCTTCCGCCAAACGTACCTTGCTAACGATCCCGACTGCACCGAGGTGGACTCGTTGCCAAATATCGACCATTTGCAGGCGCGCCATCTCCAACACGCCGAGGAAGGTCAACACGCGGGCGCGCCGCGACGGCAACTCGCCGAAAACCTCGGACAAAAGATGCTCTTCGCCATCGTCGAGCAGCCCGAGCACCCACCGCACGCGCTCCGCTAACGTGTAGTGCTCCCGCTCGACGTGATGCACGGGTGCGGGTTCGGCGCGCTTGGCACATAGTTCAAAGAACATCCGCGCCAACCCCCACGCATCGGTCGTCGGATCGAGCACCTGCTCGTCTACCGCCGGTGGAATGGCGGGACGCGCGAACACATCCCGGTCGAGACGCGTACGCTCTCCCAACTCGGCGGCGGCCTCCCGAAAACGCTCGTACTCGACGAGCCGCATTTCTAGAGCCTTCTTCGGGTCCTGCTCGTCCTCCTCTACCGCCACGCCCGGTGCGCGAGGCAACAATTCCCTGGCTTTGAGCTGGCATAAAGTGGCTGCCATCACGAGGTAGTCCCCCGCGAGGTCCACGTCGATTTCCTCGACACGGTCGAGATAGGAAAGGTACGCATCGCAAATCCGCGCACACGGAATGTCCCGGAGATTGACGCCCTCTCTCCGGACCAGGAACAAAAGCAGGTCCAGCGGCCCGTCATAGACGCCAATATGGACCGGCGGCTCTGCGCGCCGAACCGCGGGCTGCACGTGAACGACACGCTGCGAAAGCATGGGGGGAGCGGGGCTGGAGGGTGGCGGGAGACGCGCGGGGAGCGCGGGCGAGGAGCACCGTCGGGAAACGGGGCGTGGGGAGGAGTGTGTTCTACCGGATCGCGCCTACCTTGACAACCCAGCCGCTCGCGATAATCGCCGGACCCGAAATCGGAGACTTCCCGTGGCCCATCACAAAGACGCGATCAAGCGCATTCGCACCTCTCAAGCCGCCCGCGCACGCAATCGCTCGGACCGGACTCGCATGCGCGGTCAGGTCAAGGTGTTGCGTGATGTGATCGACGGCGGCGATGCAGCCGCCGCGCAGACCGACCTGAACGCTACCGTATCGCTGCTCCAAAAGATGGCGCAAAAGGGCATTATTCATCGGCGCAACGCTGCCCGCAAGATCAGCCGACTGGCCAAGGCGGTCAACGCCCTGAAGAAGTAGGGTCGCCCCGACCGCTTCGAAACTGCCGGCGCGCTCCTTTTGGGCCGCGCTCCGCGCGTCCGCTTGTCGTGCGAAACCGACGACCGTCCGCCGGCCTGATCCCACGCACCGCTGAAATATATTTTTTACCGGCGCCAAACATTTCCGCCGCAACCGCCGCGTCGGTCACGACGTCGTGGCGCGCGCGCCGACGCGCCGGAAAAACGGGCCGGCTACAGCTCCGTGAGCCGCAGAATCAACGCCTCAAACACCCGCCGGTCACCGGCGCGGCTGGAGTTCATGCGCCGCGCGGCCACCGCCACCTCCTCGAGCAACGCTGACGGAGAAATTGGCTTCTCCTGCAGTAAAGACCGCACGGCACGCGCCGTGTCCGGCCGCATCCGCACGCCGGAATCCCGATCCGAAAGCCCGCGCTTCATCGCGTCCTGCACCAGCAAGACCTGACGCAACTGCCACGCCACCGACGCCATCAACTTGTGCGACGGCTCACCTTCCTCAAGGAGCCGGTGCATCGTCTCAAGGGCAAGATTACGGTTTCGTTCGATAATGGAGCCAGTGAGGGCCCAGCCGTCCGCATCGGCCGTAGAGGCGCAAACCTCACGAACGATGCCACGATCAATCGTTCCGCCGGGCCCGACATAGTCCGCACACTTCTCCAGGTCCGCGACAAGAATTGCAAGTTCGCCGCCGCCCGTCGCTACCAACTCGTCGGCCGCGGCGCGGTCGAGCACGACACCCAGAGAACGCGCGCGTGTCATCGCGAATTCTGCGGGGCGCACGCCTTCGCCATCCAGCTTCAAGTGGAGCCCGGTCTTCTTGACGGCGTTCACGATGCGAATGCCACGGTCCGCACCGCCGGATGCGGCCGGAAATTTCTCCCCTGTCAAGAGCAATGTCGTAGACGCGACCGGCGCTGCAACGTAGGCGAGGAGTGCATCGAGGAGGGCTACGTTCGCGTCCTGAACCTGCCGCACCTCGACCAGCCGACGCGCACTCATCATCGGCACGGTCCGGGCGGCATCGGCGAATCCCAATGCCGCTTCCTCTCCCGCGGTAAAAACCGCGTGATTGAACGCCGCCATCGGCCCGGCCGCCAGCACCGCCCGCACCGCCGCCTCCGCCTCCCGCACCAGCAGACTCTCACTCCCGACGAGCACCATCACCGAGGGGGGCGAACGTAGAGCGTCGTCGAGCGCCGGAAGCGAGGCCATGACGCCGCTTACTGCGCGGCAGCAAGAAGGGCCACGCCCGCGATGGCAACGTCGTGAGCGAGCAGATCGAACGCCGCCGCGCGGGCATGCGCAGCCTCCGCGGCCGTGGCGGGGGCCACTACCGTGCGCACCGCGTTCGTCTCCCTCACGACATCCCCCGACGCGAACTGTGCCACGAGCACGGCGTCGTACAAGAGAATATTCCCAGACCGACGCGATGGATTCCAGTCCGCACGGAGCACAGTGACAACGAGCGGGCGTTCACCTTGCGCCCCCCGCGCCGACAATGCCTCGTTCACCGCCGCCCGAAGCGCATCCTCTACTCCTGGCTCAACCACCGGCGCGCGCACGGTTTGTAACGCCCACCCCGCCGTGATCGGCACGGTGCCGACGTGCACGGAGCAGGCAGACAGCAGTACGAGGGTTGACAGAGCGCGCACGGTTCGCGAGGATGCGAGCGACAGCCCCCCGTGTCAACCGGAGTTGGAATGCTTGCCCTCATCGTTGCACTGGCTGGACCCGCGCTAGCGCAGGATCCGGAGGTGGTGTCATCCGAGACGACCGTCCCCGAAAAGAAGCCGCGTGACTACTTTATGGAGGTCAACTTCCGCGGGCGCTACCTGACGCTTCCGGACGCATTCCTCGACCTCGGATATTTCAAGCACACGGGAGAGACGATTGAGCGCCCCGACGTCAACGCGTACTCGCTCGGGTTGGAATTTGTCGTCAAAGGCAAGGGCGACTCGAAGCGTGACAACGGCATCTTCTATATCGAGTACATGAACCCGTTGATCGAACCGGGGTATTGGGACGACGTCGAGAGTCCGGCGAATTCCAAGGACGGAAACTGGTTGAAACCCGACCAGTTCGCGCTTGTTGTCATCGGCGCCGACTACGCGAGTGAATTCGTCATCAAGCCTTGGTTTTCATTCCTCGTCGGCGCGGGCCTCGGTGGCGGCATCGTTCTGGGCGAGCTCACGACGTGGGAAGCCGGCGAGCCCGAAGGCACGGAGCAGGACAACACGGACCCAAGCTGTGGACCGGATGAACCGGCGTACCTACGGAAGAATCACTGCTCCGACGACGGCCCGCAGGGGCAGATTCCACAGGTCCTGCCCTTTCTCGACGTCAACGTCGGCGTTCGCTTCAATATCAATGACCATGCCGCAATTCGGCTGGAGGGCGGCATCCACGACCTGTTCTACGTCGGCAGTTCCGTCGGGATCGTTTTCTAGACCGCTTGCGCGCGCCGGGTCGTTCGGATAGCAGCCGCGCTGTTCGGAGATTGCACTTGGTTCTCGTTACTGTCCGCGACAATGAGCCCTTCGAGAAGGCCCTTCGCCGTTTCCGCCGCAAGGTCGAGCGTGAAGGCATCCGTAAGGACATCAAGAAGAACAGCTTTTATCTCAAGCCGGGTGAGAAGCGTCGTTTGAAGCAGCGCCTCGCCGAGAAGCGGCGGCGGAAGGCAGCTCGACGCGCCATGCGCAAGATGCCGTCGAAGCCGCGCGAAGGCGGCCCCGGTAGTGATGGGCCGCGCGGTGAGCGATCGGGCGGCGGTCCGGGCTAGGGAACGACCGCGGGCGGGGTGCTGCCTCGCTCCTCCAAGCGGTACTCCCCTTCGATCCACCCTTCCCACGCGGCGTCGGCGGCGTCGGGAAAAGTTGTGCTCAATTCCGCGCGGAATACTCCGTTCGTTGGTGCCGCCGCGATGGCTGCCCGCAATGCGCTGCGCGCGGCTTCCCGGTCGAAAACCGACGGATCAAGTAGGATAAGCTGCGCCGCGTCCCAGTCGAGCATTCCGTCGGTGCCGGGCGTCCCGCGCACCGCGTCGGCGTGGAGCAGGTGGCCCGCGTCCTCCAAGCGGAGGGATGCCCCGGGTCCACGAGCGGACACCACGGCCAACGAATTGGCAACCGTCCACGCGACACACGGTGCGTCGACCGCCGTAAGCGCGGCGGCCGACGCCGTATCCACGCGGTCCCCCGCGCGGTGCGCCGCTTCCGCGAACGCAGGGTTCGCGAGCAAACAGCGGAAGCCGTAGGCGCGCCCGGCCTCGTAGTGCGGCAGGGGGTCTTCCGGTGCGATGCGGCCGGCGACCCATTGTGCGCGAGAAAGGCGAAACAATACCCGCGGGTCCGTCGGCGCACCCGCCAGCAACGCCACCGCAGCGCTCATCGCTCGATCAAAACCACCCGGACCCGAGCGCGCTGCCCACAGTACATCCGCCGCCTCGATCCGCGCCGACAACGGGTCCTTTCGAGCCTTAGCAAGCGTCGCAGCGCACCCAGCGGTCACGACGGTACCGACGGCAATCACCGCGCCGAGGGTCAGGATGCCGAACCGCGAACCACGATCGGACACGCTCACTGCTTGCTGTACGCCGCTTCGCTCAAATCTTCCCATCCATCCCGGGAATAGCCGCACGCATCCTTTTCGTTTTTGAGAATCAGCGGGATCTGGTGGTGGTCGATCACGTCCGTCGGGTAGCTGTAGGGCAACGCGTAGGCTTGATTCAACCAGCTTCTACCCTCTGTCTTCATCTTTTCGTCGTCTTCCTTGTAGCCCTTGCAGAGCAGGGCAACGCCCAACTCCTTCACGCCTTCCAGCCGTTTCGGGTCGTCTTTGACCATGAGCCGGAAATAGTGCACCGACTTGTTGATGTCCCCCCGCGTGCCGGTGAGCCATTCCACGATCTTCCAGTCTGGAACGATGCGGTAGAACTGCCCGAGGCCGTTGTAGACATCCCCCGGGAACGACGAAATCCCGTTGTCCATCCGATAGCGCGTCTTTTTGGTGAGCGCCTTGACCCAGAGCCGTTCCACGTCGTCGGCCAGGGACAACGAGGCGAGTACGCCCTTGGTGGTGCCGATCCGCCCGAGCGCCACGCCCTCCCAGAGGTAGCCCTGACCGTTCTCCGGATCCAGCTTCTGGCAGCGGCGAGAAAGTGTCTGCACCTTCTCGTAGACCGGCAGCCTTTGGGCGTCGGAAACCGTCTGCGCCAGCACCTCCCCCTTTTCGTACCACGCGCGCGCCAGCCGCCAGAGCGCTTCAGGGTCGTCGGGGTGGGTTTTCGTATACGCCTCTAGTACGCGAATCACACCGTCCAAATCTCCACCGTTGCCAAGGCTTTCCGCCTGTTGGACTTCCGGTGCGAGCGACTGGGCGTATCCAAGCGAAACGGCGAGCATCCACGCGACCATGCGGCCTCCGTCGCCCGATTAGCCCGTCCGGTCGCCTCGCGGTATGTCAGGAGCGTGCTCCTTGTGTTTCTCGCATGCGCGCCCCTTCCTCCGGTGCCGATGGCCGCCGGTGGACCCGCCGCGCCATCGCCTGCCGCACCGCCCATCGCGACGATCGACGAGGCAGATCTGGCGGTTCTCCTTCAGAATCACACGGGGCGCTTGCTCGTCGTAAACTTCTGGGCGACCTGGTGTGGGCCGTGCGTAACGGAGTTGGCGACCCTCGCCGGTGCCGCCTTGCGTTCGCCGGATGTCCGATTCGCGCTGGTGAATGTGGACGAAGGTGAAGCAAATTCGCTGCCGCCGTTCGTACTCCGGCACGGCATTCGTCTGCCGCTCTATCACCTGGAGGTTGCCGACCCCCCGTCGTCGCTGCAACGCGTTGTGCAAGGGTGGCCGGACATCATTCCCGTAACTCTCGTTGTTGAACCAGGTGGAAATGTACGCCAAGCCTTCTCCGGTGCCGTCGCGGCGGAGTCACTCCTCGCCGCCTTGCGTTAGGGGTCCGGGTACGCGCGCCTCGGTGGTGAAATGGTAGCCACAGGGGATTTAAAATCCCCCGCCCACTCCGGGCTTGCGGGTTCGAATCCCGCCCGAGGCACGCGCGAGTTGACGCACCCGAGGTGGGCAGCGTAGGATTGAGCAAGGCTGCAGCCGACGGAAAGTTCCAGGATGGGCAAAGTTATCGGCATCGACCTCGGCACCACCAATTCGGTGTGTGCATACATGGACCGGCGCGAGCCCCGGGTCATTATCAACGAGGAAGGCGGGCGGGTAACTCCATCGGTTGTCGGATTCGCCAAGAATGGTGAACGTTTTGTCGGCGACATCGCGAAGCGGCAAATGCTTATCAATCCCGACGCAACCATCCACTCGGTCAAACGCTTCATGGGAAAGCGCTACCGGGAGGCGGGTCGGGACATCCCGCTCGTGAACTACACGGTGGTGGAGTCCAAGGCCGGTGACGTCGGCTTTGACGTGTCGGGCCGGATTTACACGCCGCCCGAAATCTCGGCGATGATTCTACAAAAACTGAAACGCTCAGCCGAAGATTTCCTCGGAGAGGCGGTCACCGAAGCGATCATCACGGTGCCGGCGCACTTCACGGACCGGCAGCGGCAGGCCACGAAGGATGCCGGCTTGATCGCCGGACTCAACGTCCTTCGCATCATCAACGAGCCGACGGCCGCGGCGCTGGCGTACCTGCACGACCGGCGAAAAAACGCGACGATCGCCGTGTACGACTTCGGCGGCGGCACGTTCGACATCTCGTTGGTGAACATCGACCGTGACGTTGGCGAGGTTCGTGCGACGCGCGGCAACAACGCGCTCGGCGGCGGTGACATCGACCGGATTGTGGTGGACTGGCTTCTGGAACAGTTCCGCCTGGAGCACGGCCTCGACGTCAGCCACGACAAGGTCGTTCGGCAGCGCCTGCGTGACGCGGCAGAACGCGCCAAGGTGGAATTGTCCTCCGCTCTCGAAACGGAAATCCATCTTCCCTTTCTCACTGCTGACGCCACGGGGCCGAAGCACCTCCAATGTTCGCTGTCCCGCGGCAAATTCGAAGCAATGGCGATGCCGCTGTTCGACCGCACGATTGAGGAATGCCGGAAGGTGCTCGCCGAGGCCAATCTCAACACCGAAGACATCGACGAAGTCGTCATGGTCGGCGGATCTTCACGCATTCCGCGCGTCAAGGAAATGGTCAAGGACTTCTTTCGGCGGCCGCTGAATCAGGCTTTCAATCCGGACGAAGTCGTGGCCATCGGAGCGGCCGTCCAAGCGGGCATTCTTGAGGGTGACGTCAAGTCGGTCACGCTGCTGGACGTCACGAATTTCTCTCTCGGTATCGAGGTCGAGGGCCGGCGTTTCGCCAAGTTGATCCCGAAGAACACGACGATTCCTGCCCAGAAGATCCAGCTCGTGTCTACGGTCGTCGACAACCAGAAAACAGTCAAGATCCACGTCCTGCAGGGGGAAAGCCAGCTCGCAGGAGAAAACACGTCGCTCGGTGAATTCGAGCTTCAAGGTATCGAAGCGTCGCCGCGTGGACTGCCCCGCATCGAAGTGAAGTTTGCCATCGACGCCAACGGCATCGTCAACGTGAGCGCCAAGGACGGCCGGAGTGGGCAGGAAAACACGATTACCATTCGGGCTCCGACGGGCATGTCGAAAATAGAGTTGGAGCAGCTGCGGGTCGAGGCCTCCGCCTTCGAGAAGAGCACGAACGCCGCGGCGGAGCTGAAGGATTTGCGCTTCGCGATCGAGAAGCAGATCGTCGCTCTGGAGACGTTTTTGCGCGAGCAGAAGGGAATCATGCACAAAAACGACGTCTCGGAATCGGAGCAGGCGCTCAAGCGCGGACGCATGGCGCTGACCAAGACCGCGGACAAGACGAATCTTGAAGACTTGAGCCTTTACCTCAAGCGTTTCCACGCCCACTTGTGTGACAAGCTCGGGATCACGTCGGTTCCGATTCAGTAGGTTCCTGGAGGTGCTTTGCCGGTGCCGCGGCACGCACACATTCGGATGCACGTTGCGACGCACCGCCCCCGCCCAGGAGCGTTCGAAGCTCGGCCGTCGGGGGCACAGGCGCTGCCGGAAGGGCCCGGCGCAGCGCCGCCGCGTCGAAGAACTGCAGAAATTCGGGCACAACCTGGCGATGCAGGAGGATGTTCGGCAACGCCAGATGCCGCACCCCCCGCACCAGCGCCCGCCCGACCGCCCACGTGATCGGATGCACGCGGTGAGCGACGATGTAGGGAACCCCGGCCAGCGCGAGCTCCAACGTGATTGTTCCCGACTTGCAGATCGCCCGCTCCGCACACGCTATGGCTTGCGACGCCGGAAGCGCCTCGACGCCGTCCGGCAGAACAGGCGGAGCCATCCCCGCGGGCAGACCGACAACGATACGCCGGGCGCCGTGCACGGCGGACAAAAAGACTCCGAGGTGCCGCGAGATCTCTTGCGGCCGCGAACCTGGGAAGATCGCAACGCAGCCGGGCTCGGGTGCGCGGGGGACCCTCGCCATCCGGTCGCAGACGGGGTGCCCCACGAATCGCGCGTCCAGCCCGACCCCAGCGTACAACGCCGGTTCGAAGGGAAATAGGCACAGCAGTTGGTCAAACGCGGCGGCGACGGCGCGCGCGCGTCCGGGGCGCCACGCCCAGAGCTGCGGCGAGACATATCCGATCGTGCGCACCCCGCGCCCGCGGAGCCGGCGGGCGATTGGCAAGTGGAAATCCGGGGCGTCAATCGCGACGAAGGTGTCGATTTCGAGGCAAGCGATTAGCGCATTCCGCTCACGACGGATAGCCGGAAGGTGGCGCAAGACCTCGACCAGCCCCATCGCGTGCGGCCGCTGCGGCGCCAACGCGCGCAAGCCAGCGAGTCGCATGTGTTCCCCACCGAGCCCCATGGCGTCGATCTGTCCCAACCCCGCAAGCAACTCGCCGCCAAGCACGTCAGCGGACGGCTCTACCGCCGAAATCAACAGGCGCAACGGATCCGCTCCGCGAGCGTGATGCTCGCCAGCGCCTCGCTTCCGGGGACCGGTGCAGCGGCGCCGGAGATTACCGCGCCGAGGAACGCCCGCAGCTCACTTTCCAGCGCGTCCTCGGCCCCGACGTTGACATCCGCATCCACCAGGTCAGAAGCGACGCGCAGCGCCGTTTTTTTTCCCAGGTCTACGCTCCAGTACGCGCCGGCCTCGAAGACCCGCAGCGAGCGCAGGGGCCGCCGACTGATCCGCGAGGCGGCGAACAGGCCCACTCTGCCCGAGCGCGTTTCCACGCGCGCATGGGCGATGTCGAGCGCCGACGTCGTCACCGATACGCCGTTGGCACGGACGTCCACAACCTCCTCACCTCCGGTCAGCACGACGAAAAGATCCAGGTCGTGGATCATCATGTCGAAGACAACATCCGCGTCAAAGCTTCTGTTGCTCCATGTCGCCAGACGATCCGCCTGAAGAAAGCGTGTGTCCGCTGCCGGAACGACAACGCCGCTTCCCCTGATGCTTCCCCCCTCCTGCACCACCCGAAACGCCGGGTTGTACCGCTCGATGTGGCCGACCGACAGGCATGGAAACGCGGCCAACGCCGCAGCCTCGGCGGGAATTGTCGAGAGCGGCTTTTCTACGAGCGTCGGCACCCCACGGGTCAGCCACGGCCGAGCGACTTCAGCGTGCGTTCGCGTTGGCGTTGCCACCACGACGGCGTCAATCGTGCCATGTTCCGGCATCATCCCCAACGCTGGATCGATCACGACGACGCGGCGCGCGAGCGCTTCCAAATGTCGCGCGTGGTGCCGGCCCATACGCCCGAACCCGTAGAGTGCAACGGTGCCCTCGAAGAACCGGCCGCTCATTCCGCGGGCGACTCCCCCCCGGACGACCGACAGATCCCTCGTGTGCTGGCCTCCAGAAAGTCAACAAGTTCGAGCACTTCCGGCACATTTGCGTATACTTCCCTGACTTGTTCGGCGGCAATGCGCAGCGGCATGCCCGACTGGAACAACTCGCGGTACACCACCTTGAGTGCTTGCAGCACGTCGAGCGGGAAGCCGGCACGTCGCAAGCCAACGACGTTCAGGCCAAGCAACCGCGCGCGATCGCCCTGAGCGATGCAGAAGGGTGGTACGTCCTGTGCCGCCATCGCGCCGCCCCCAACCATGGCGCAGCGGCCGATCCGTGAATGCTGGTGCACGCCGGCAAGGCCCCCGAGGACCACACGATCCTGAATGATCACATGCCCCGCAATCGCGACGTAGTTGGCAAACACGCACTTGTTCCCGACGACGCAATCGTGCGCGACGTGTGCGCCGGCCATGAAGAGGTTGTCGTCGCCGATGCGGGTGACGCCCCCGCCGCCGGCCGTGCCACGATTGGCGGTGGCGCCTTCACGAAAAGTATTGCGCTCCCCCACGATGAGCTCCGTGCGCTCCCCGCGATACTTCATATCCTGAGGATCATCCCCGATAGCTGCCATCGGAAAGATGCGCGTGTCGGCCCCGATGGACGCGGGACCCGTAACCACCGCATGTGGGCCAATCCGCACCCTGTCCCCCAGGCGCACCGGGCCGCGAATCACGCTGTAGGCCTCGATCTCTACGTCGGCGCCTAGTTCAGCGCGGGGGTCCACAATCGCGGTCGGGTGAATCGACATCAACGCTCCGGCCCGCCCACCGTAACCGCGCCCGGCCACGACCGCGCGGTTAGGCCCGACCGATGGCCCTCTTTGATCGCCTGCGTGCCCGCCTCGCCCCGGCAGCCTCCCCGCTGGCGGTGCCGACGCCGGTCTACACCCGCCCGACGCCGCCGGACGGGGCGTCCAACTACGTCATCCTGATTCTCGATAGTTGTCGATTCGACAGCTTTGTGAAGGCAAAGCCGAAGGTGATGTCGAAGCTCGGCGGCATTGAGAAGCGGTGGACCTACGCAACATGGACCTCCCCCTCGCACTACAACCTGCTCACGGGCCTCCTCCCGCACACGTCTCCCCCGAACGTCTACGCATCCGAGTATTACAAAGACGATTTCCTGCGTTTCAAGGACCGCCTGAACGTGCCCGACATGAGCTTCGGCAAGATGGTACCCAACCTCTGGCTGCCGTCGTATCTGCGGAACACGCTCGGCTATCGCACGAACATGTACGTTTCGATGCCGGTGCTGAACCCGTCCACGCCGCTGAACATGGGATTTGACGACTATGCGCTGATGGACCACCACAATGACGTACAGAAGATGTTCCGGAGAATGCGCTTCTATGTAGAACGTCCCAGCTTCTTCGTGCTCAATACCGGAGAAACGCACTACCCCTACGCCACGCCCGACGAGCCGGAGAACGAATGGCCGCGTATTTCGGGCGTGAACGGGGTGTTCAAGCACCTGGACGACCACGCGCGCGGCGGCGGGATGCTCAAGCATCAGGATGCACCAAAGTTTTTTGACGAGGAGAAGATGAAACAGCTTCACGCCCGGCAGGTTGACGCCGTGCGGTGGGTGGACCTCGCCTGTGAGGAGTTGTTCGACCTCGTTCCCGACAACACCTGGATCACGATTACGGCGGATCACGGCGAGCTATTCGGGGAGAAAGGGTATTTTGGGCATGGGCCGATCAATCACGAGAAGGTGATGGAGGTTCCGTTTGTTGAGGGGAAGTTGAGGTAGCGGGAGACAGCCGCAGCGGACCCCGGAACGTTCCTGTGGTCCATCGTGTGGGATGGCGCGAGTCAGGCTCCCGGTCGGTCGGCCACCGTCGCCATGACGGAACCTTCCGCCACGACCTTGCCCTCGACCTCCGCCGTACAATCGAACATCCAAATGCTCCGCTTCTCTCCCGTTTTCGTCACGGTGATGCGGACCTGATCTCCCGGAACCACGGGCCGTCGGAAGCGAAACTTGTCGAGCGCCGCCAGGTAAACCAGCTTATTCTCGGCGAGATCAAGGTTGGCGGTAATCGCGACGACGCCGCAGGCCTGCGCAATCGCCTCGACGAGCAGCACGCCCGGCATGATCGGCGCGCCGGGGAAATGCCCGACGAAATGCGGCTCATTGATGCTGACGTTTTTGAGCGCCACGACGCGCTGGCCGGGATCGACCTCCACGATGCGATCAAGCATCAGGAAGGGGTAACGATGGGGCAACAACGCCATGATCTCGTTCACGTTCATGGGGTCCGCCTATAGCCCTGTGCCGTACACAACAAACACCCCGCCGACGCCATGTTCAAAGGTTTGCTGCCCGAGAACGAGGTCGTCATAGCCGTCTTGATCAAGATCTCCGGGAGCCGCGAGTGTGCCGCCGATGTTCCAGGCCGACACGGAGGCGCGGCTGTCTACGGGGAGCGACCCACTGTCCAGGTCAATGGCGCCGGTTGGAATCGGGCCACGCAGAACCCACGCCGGATTCTCATTGATGCCGGAAAGCGCGACGTCCGTTGTCCCGTCGGCATCCACGTCTCCCGCGATCACCATGCTTCCACCAAGCTCAAAGGTCGTGCTGCTGATCACGCGCGTTGCGACGCTCGAACCGACCGTGCCCACAAAGGGACCCGAAAAAACGAGCACGGTGTTCGGTCCGCCCACGAGCAATTCGAAGTAGCCGTCTCCATCGAGGTCGGCGGCCGCGAGGGACTTGCCATGTTGGTTGTCGCCCGTCACGCAGGCGTCGGCATCGGCGAGCTTGCCCGAGAACGCGGCGGGCCCACGGACGATGCACGCACCACCGTGCGCCGCGCCCGCGGAATCCCAGCCGGGGGCGCCCGCGATGACGTCACCGAGGCCGTCTCCGTTCGTATCCACCGGTCCGAGGACCGCGGTTCCGACCCCGTCGGAGACCTGATCTCCGGTGAGACTGACTTTCAACCCGCCGATTCCACTGGTGATCGGCCCGGGGACGAGGAATGCTCCGCCCGCGCCCGTCGTGTATCCGGGGGCCCCGACAAGCACGTCACTGCGACCATCGCCATCGAACTCACCGCCTGAAAGTGCGCTGCCCAAAAGGTTTTCACCGGCGGACCAGGTAATCAGCCGGTCCCCACCCGCGCCGATCGTGTGGCCGCCAGTGAAGGGGCCGAATTCAACCCATGCATCGCCCGTGTTCGTGCTCGCGCCATCCTGATACGGCGCGCCGATCACGAGGTCCGCGTGACCGTCACCGTTTACGTCTCCGGGGCCGACCAGAACGGAACCGGTCTTGTCCGAAGCGTCGTCACCTGTGAATGTTGAAACGGGTGAGAGGGCGAAGTCTCCGTCTGTGTATACATCGACCGACATTGCGAAAGGGCTCCCCACGGCAACGTCCACGGCGCCGTTTCCGTCCCCATCCCCCAAGGCGGCCACGCCAGCCCCGGTCTGACCAAGGCCTTCATACATCGGCGTCGTCAGCTCCACGGGCCCCGAGCCGCAAGGGTAGTCCCCACCATCACAATTGTCGTCGAGGGTGTTGTTGCACACTTCCTCCATCGTCGGGTTGACTTCAGCGTTCGTGTCGTCACAATCTGTGGTATCCGCAATGAAACCTGTAGGGGCGGCACACGCAAACACGCTCACAGCCAGGTCGCCGTAGGCGTCCGCGTCTGCGTCTGCGTAAAATGCGGTCGTCACGCCTTCGTCGATGCTGCCGTCACAATTGTTGTCCAGCTCGTCGCACGTTTCCGATGCGAGGGGGTACCGGGCCGGATCGGCGTCATCGCAGTCATCGACCTCCGCGCAGGCGCCGTCATTATCGGCGTCCTCCGCGCAGGCAGAGTCCACCTCACCCGTTTCCGCGGGCGCCTTCGATTCCGGTTCACCCGCACACGCCAACAGGAAGAGCATC
The DNA here is from genome assembly GCA_945861635.1 of Klebsiella pneumoniae. Lineage (GTDB taxonomy): Bacteria > Myxococcota_A > UBA796 > UBA796 > SXON01 > CAMAWH01. The sequence continues at coordinate 15,734 of CAMAWH010000003.1, forward strand.
ATGTCTCCATCTTACGTCGAAGTTCAGCGACCTCCGCTTCGAGTCGCCGCACGGTTTTGATCATTTCAGGCAACTCTGGCATGGCAGCGGCCACCCGCAACCAGCGCCGATGCTCGATCGCAGGCACACCCGAACGCTTTTCCCCTGCCGACGCGTCTTCGATCAACAACGCGTCGGCGCCGAGCGTCACACCGTCGCCCACGACGAGGTGGCCAAGCACACCGGCGCGCGCAGCCAAGGTCACCCCATCCCCGAGGACCGTGCTGCCGGCTACCCCCGCGTAGGACACGAGCACACAGTGCCTTCCGACGCTTGCGCCGTGTCCGATCTGCACCAGGTTGTCGATCTTCGTGCCCTCCGCCACTCGTGTCACGCCCATGGCGGCGCGATCAATCGTGGAATTCGCGCCAATCTCGACGTCGTCACCGATCGACGCTCGACCGGCCTGCGGAATCTTGACGAGGCCTGCGCCCGTCGGGACAAACCCGAATCCCTCGCCGCCGACAACGCACCCCGGATTGAGCACCACCCGGTCCCCCACCGAGCATCCATCCATAACGACGCTTCCCGCCATGAGTAGGCAATCCCGCCCGATCGTGGCGCCCGGGCCGACGTACACGTGCGGCTGGAGGACCGTTCCGCGCCCCACCACCGCGCCGCGCCCAACGAACGCGAACGCCGCCACCGACGCGCCCTGAACGTCCCCCTCGACCACCGCAAGCGGATGAACTCCCGCGGCGGGATGCTCGACCGGGTGAAACATGGATAACGTTTGTGCAAACGCCAGATAGGGATCCTCACAACGAATGACGGTGCGGCCACGACTGGCGTCTGCTCGGCCGACAAGCACCGCCCCCGCGTTGGTGACGGCCAACAATCTCGCATAGCGCCGATTCGCGAGGAAACTCACCTCTGTCGGACCGGCCTCCTCCAGACCCGCCACCGCCGTGATCACCACGGCGCCGTCGCCCTCGACGACCCCCCCGACCCGCGCCGCTATCGAAGCGACCGTCAGATGCACGCTACGGCTTCTTCGTGGGGGGCGAGGCACCGGACGGATTCGCCGCGTTGTACCGTTTGATCAGTTCGTCGGTGATATCGATCGCCGGGAGCGAGTAGACCACGCCGCCCTCCGTCACTTCGACGACCATCGTGTACCCGCGCTCCTGCCCGATCACGACGGCGATCTTCTTCATCTTTTCGATGAACTGTTCCATGGCCGAGTAGTACGCCTGCTGCATTTCGCCTTCGTACCGCGAATAGGTAGATTGAAACTCCATTGCCTGACGTTGGAAGGTGTCTTCCTTCGCTTTACGCGCGCTGTCCGAGAGAATCGCGCTCTGCTTCTGAAGATCCGCCTGCTGGGCGTCCAGCTGCACCTTCATCTTGTCGATGGCCGCCTTGCGCTCTGTAAACATGCCCTCGAGCTTGCCCCGGACCGTACCTGCCTCCCCAACGTCGTTGAGTGCACGTTGGAAGTCCACCGTCGCAATCTTGAGTTCAGCGGCCTGTGCCGAGGACAGGAGGCCGAGGACAACGGTGAAAACAAGGAGTAGTCGGGCGAACATCAGGCCTCCGAAGGCGCGGCGTCTAACGCGGGGGGTTTGGTTGGGCGCGTATCAAAACGCGCTCCCGATGGTGAAATCGAAGACCGACGCGCGTTCGTCCGCCTTGGGGTCGAGCGGAAAACCCCATTCAAAGCGAAGCGGGCCAATCGGGCTGAACCAACGCACGCCGAAGCCGACCGACGTACGCAAATCGGTAAGATCGATGTGACCGTTTCCGTGCTCATCCCCAAAGGTGTTGCCGGCATCGAAGAACGTAACGAGTGAGATCCCCGCGCTCTTCACGATGGGCGACTCCAGCTCGAAGTTGTTGATCAGGGTTTCCGTTCCGCCGATGACGAGGCGATCGTCAGCATTGCTCGGATCATCGCTGCCCACGAACTGCGAGCGAGGAACGGAATAATCCCGGTAGCCCATCGCCCGGATGGAGGGGCCGAGGGCGAGCGGCTCGAACCCGCGCAACGAAGTAATGCCCCCGGCGCGGTACCGATGGATGTACGGAACAACCGTGCCGTCCGTCGACTGGATGCGGCCAAGCGAAAGGTTGTACTTGAAGATCAGGAATTCCTTTTTCTCCAACGGCTGGTAAAAGCGGAAGTTCGCCTTGGTCTCCCAGTAGTTGAAGTCTCCGCCGAACAGCGACACGATTTCCTTCTCGTTGACGCGAAATCCGCCGGCAAGGGCGGTATCGAGGCGGAATTTGAACCCCCTGGTCGCGTTGATGCGGTTGTTCCGCTTGTCGACCTCGAAGGACAAACCGACGGAAGACGTCAGGCCGTTCCGATAAAGTTCGCCGCCGAAAAGACGCTCTTTGTACTCATCGATCGAGGTGAGTCCCACGTCCTCCAGCGTGTAGTTCGACGCAACCCGAATGTCGTCGCGACTGTCGACGTACCGCCCGATCTCCAGGACGCCGCCGCGCTGGTACTCGTCCTCCAGATAGCTACGCTGGTTGTAGAAACCGCTGATTCGGGCGGTCCATCGCGAGTCGAGGAAGTACGGGTCGTAGAAATCGACCGAACCCTGCTTTGTCGGCTTGGAAATGTTTCCGGCAATCGAAACGAGCCAACCCATGCCCAGAAAGTTTGCTTTCTGGATGTTGGCGGTCAGCAGAAAGCTATCCACCGACGAAAACCCGGCGCCAACCGTAAAACTGCCGGTCGGCCGCTCCGTCACGTCCACGTTCATGTCCAGTTCGTCGTCGGCATCTCCCTTGGGCGTGGAGATGTTTACCTCTTCGAAGAAGCCGAGACGCATCAAGCGCTCCCGCGCCTCACGGAGACGGGAGCCCTTGTAGATATCGCCTTCGTTCTGCGGAATTTCACGACGCACGACCTTGTCCATCGTCGGGTCGTTTCCGGTGATGTTGATCCGGCCGATGCGCATCTTTTCACCACGTTGAACGTCAAACGTGATGTCTACGAGCCTCGTATCGGGATTTGGCTGCGGGAGCGGAACGATATTCGCGAATGCATACCCCTCGTCGCCGTAGAGGTCACTGACGCGCTGCGTAGCCGCCTGCATCGTGGTCAGCTTGAACGTGTCTCCGGGCTTCATCGGAAGGTTGTTACTGGCAAAGTCGAAGATACCTTTTCGAATCCTGGGCGTCCATGCTTCGTCGATCGTCACGCCGGCCTTCACATCACGCGCGAGCGCCTCCTGCACATCTCGAAGCGTGGCGCCCTCCAGCAGCGCTTGCGACGCCGCGGCCGTCAGCCCCTCTGCCGGAACAAAGTCCCCACGGACATCCATTTTTCCGATCTTGTACTGCGGACCCTCCGTAACGTGGACGCTGATGTAGATATACCGTTTGTCCGGCGAGAGAAAGACGCTGGGATGGTCCACCTGAGCATCAACATAGCCCTCTTCCAACAGTACGGACCTTACGACGTATGTGTCGTTATCGAGGTTTTCCTCGATGTAGGTTCCCGACGAGGTGAGCCACGGCACGATGCCCGCCTCTTTCGTCTGCATGAACTTCTTGATCTTGGCGTCGTCAACGTGCTCGTTACCGGTGATGTCGATGCTTTGGACCAGCACCTTTCGGTTTTCGACGATCCTGAAGGTCAAGTCTACGAGGTCGTCACCCACCGGCTTGATGACCGGCGCGACCTCCGCCAGGTAAAATCCTTTTTCCAGATACTTGTCGCGAATGGCCTTCACGTTCTGGGCGATCCGGGCATCACTGGGGACCGTGAAGTTCTCAATATCAATGACCTCTTTCAGGTCGTCTTCCTTGATCTTCTTTTCGCCCTCGATGGACCAGCTCCGAATCGCCGGCTTCTCCTTCACGCTGACGAGCAAGAGCTGACCGCTTCCTTCGGCGACGAGGCGAAAAACAACGTCCGCCACGAACCCGGTGCGCCAGATGGCGCGAAGGTCACGTTGGAGCTTCCAGTCCGCCAGTTCCTCACCCGGCCGGAGGGAGATGGCGTCCAGAATGGCAGCCTCTTCCACACGTTGGAGGCCAACAACCTCGATCCGCGTCACGGTGCCGGAAGCAGCGATGGGAGCGGATGTCGCAGCGGCTGCCGCCGACGGGACACCGGGTGCGGGCGCCATCGGAACGCCCGCGGGAGGCGCGACCGGAACGCCCGCTGGCGGCCCCACCGGAACACCAGCGGCGGGCGCCTCCGGAGATCCCACGGGCGGAGCCTCGGGAGATCCAGCGGGCGGGGCGTCCGGAGTCCCCACGGGCGGCGCGGCAGGCACGCCAGCGGGGGGATCCGACGGCACGCCGGCCGAGGGTTCCCCCGCCCACGCCGATGCGGACCAGCAGGCGACGAGGAGGGCGATCACGCTGCCTCCGCGAATCGGCCGTCAATAAGGCGTAGCTGGCGGGGAAAGCGCGACGCCAACTCGGTGGAGTGCGTGACGACAATCAACGTAGCGCCGTGACGACGGTTCAGGTCCAATAGCAGAGCCATCACCTCTCCCGCCGTCGTGGGATCCAGGTTCCCCGTGGGTTCATCCGCAAGCACGATACCGGGATCGAGCATGAGCGCACGTGCGATAGCGACGCGCTGCTGCTCTCCTCCGCTCAATTCTCCTGGTTTGTGGGTCATCCGATGGGAAAGTCCCACGGCCTCCAGACGGGTCCTGGCGCGCGCGCGCGCAACGACAGGCTGCATTCCGCTGATGATGGCGGGCATCGCGGCGTTGTCGAGCGCCGAATGATCAGGAAGCAAGTGGTGGAATTGGAAGATGAAGCCGACCTGCCGGTTGCGGAAGCCGTCCAACTCCGCCTGCGCCCGCCGGTGCAACGGCACGCCGTCCACCTTCACCTCTCCCGAACTCGGCGGTTCAAGCGCGCCAAGAATATGGAGAAATGTGCTTTTTCCTGAACCGCTTTGACCTACAAGCGCGACGCATTCCCCCGCCGAAAGGTCCAGATCGGCGCCGCGAAGCACGTCAATCCGCTGCCCTCCTTTCATGAAGTGGCGCGTCAACCCGCGAACTTCCACAGCCACGCCCATCACTCGTACCGCAGCCCTTCGACAGGATCCATATTCGCTGCGCGGCTGGCCGGATAAATCGTTGCCAGAAGGCAAATCGCCATCGCCGAACATGCAACCGTCACGACCATCGCGGGTTCCACGACGACCGGCAGCGAGTCGAGGTAGTACACGTTCGTATCCAGCGGGAACTTGTAGCGGTCAAGGATGGCGCAGCCCGCTAACCCGAGCGCCGTCCCGATGCTTGTGCCGACCACGCCCACGAGCAAGCCTTCGATGACGAAGATGCGCCGGATCGACCGCGGAGAGGCGCCCATCGCCTTCAGGATCGAGATTTCCCTTGCGCGCGTGATGACCAACACGATCAGGTTGGTCACGATGCCGAGCGCCGCTACGGACACAATCTGTGCCAGAATCAGCCCCATCACGTATTTCTCTAACTTCAGCGCTGAGAACAGCGCCGAATTCATCGTGAGCCAGTCTTTCGTGAAGTACGGGTAGGGAAGGACGTCCGTGATGGACGTGCCGATGGCCCCCACATCGTAAAGTCGGTCCACCTGAACACGAGCTTCAATGCCCGTTACGGCGCCATCGAGCTGGAGAAACTCCTGCGCGTCGGGAATCGTGACGTAGCTCCATTTGGTGTCGTATTCGTACATGCCCGTGTAGAAAATCCCGGTGACCCTGAACGTGCGGGTGGTCGGAACCGGGACACCCATCGGGCCGAATCCGCCACCAATAGGATTGATGAGCCAAACCCGATCTCCCGGGTAAGCGCGCAGCGATTCCGCCAGCCCTTCACCAAGAAGAATTCCGGGGAGAGCCTCGGTATCACCAATGTCCTGCGTCGCGAGCGGCGGGGGCGCGTGCAACGAGGCGAGGATTTGTTTTTTCTCCTCCAGTGAGGATGGCTGCCCATTTCCACCGACCTTGATGTCCTTGGCGACATCCGTAACGGAGGGTGTGAGCACGGGGTCGATGCCCTTCACGACGGCACCACTGACCCCGAACGCCGACTTGAGCATCACTTCTGTGTACACGAACGGTGCGGCCGCCTCGATTCCCGGGATGGCTTTCAACTTTTCCAATGCGTCCGCCGGTTCGTCAATCGGTCCGCCGTAGGCGAGCACCACGAGGTGCGCGTTCGACCCAAGGATCTTGTCGCGCAGGTCTCCTTCGAACCCTTCCATGACGGAAAGCACCATGACCAAAACCGCCACACCCACCGTGACGCCAACGACCGACAACGTCGCGATCAGGGAAATACCTGCATCCTGCCTCCGAGAACGGAGGTGGGACGCCGCGATCAGCCATTCGAAGTGCATCAGGCCCGAGGCCGGAGCGTTGGGAACAGGATGACGTCGCGAATGCTGTGGCAATTGGTCAGGAGCATGACAAGTCGATCGATGCCAATCCCCTCACCTGCTGTCGGCGGCATGCCGTAGGTCAGGGCGGTGATGTAGTCATCGTCGAAGTGCATCGCCTCGTGATCCCCGGCGTTCTTGGCGTGGACCTGGGCTTCAAACCGCGCCGCCTGATCGACCGGATCGTTGAGTTCGTTGAAACCGTTCGCAATTTCACGGCCCGCGATGAACAACTCGAAGCGGTCCGCGATCGTAGGATCGTCGTCATTCCGCCGTGCGAGCGGGGAGATTTCGACGGGGAAGTGGGTGACGAAGGTTGGCTGGTCGAGCGTTTTTTCAACGTCGATATCGAACACGTGCTCCCACAGCCGGCCTATCGATGTGGGGAGCCCCGCGAGATCGGCCGCCGGGTGCTTCCGAATAAACGCAGATTTTACCTGTTCGTAGTTGTGCGCCGCGGCAACGTCGATGCCAAGCGCCTCCGCGACGAGATCGTCGTACCGGCGTTGCGCGAACGGTAGCGCGAAGGAAATGGCCTTTCCATCGAACGGCACGGTTTCATCGCCAACGATTTCACGTGCGAGCGCGTTGAACAAACGCTCGGTCAGTCCGATGAGTTCGCGCCACGTGGCATAGGCTTGGTAGAACTCAAGCATCGTGAATTCGGGGTTGTGGGTCGCGTCGATGCCTTCGTTTCGGAAGTTGCGATTGATTTCGAACACGCGCTCCAAGCCGCCCACGATGAGCCGCTTCAGGTAGAGTTCCGGCGCGACACGAAGGAAAAGCGCCATATCCAGAGCGTTGTGGTGCGTCACGAACGGACGCGCCGTGGCGCCGCCGGGGATGGCGTGCATCATGGGCGTTTCGACTTCAAGGAAGCCTTCCCCTTCGAACCAGTTGCGAATGGAGCGAACAATGCGCGAACGGCGCTGAAATACCTCTCTCGTCTCGTCGTTGACGAACAGGTCCACGTACCGTTGACGCTGGCGGATCTCCGGATCATGAATTCCGTGGAATTTGTCGGGCAGCGAATTCATGCACTTCGAGAGAAGGACGATCTCCTTCGCCTTCAACGTCAACTCTCCCGTGCGGGTGCGCATCAGCGTTCCGCGAACGCCGACGATGTCTCCCAAATCCAGCTTTTTCCAGAGGGCAAAAGCAGCTTCTCCAACGTCGTCCTTCTTCACATAAATCTGGAGTCGACCCGTCTTGTCGAGCACGCGCCCGAAACCCGCCTTCCCCATTTCGTTTTTGAACATGAGGCGGCCAGCAAATGCGTGACCTCCGCAGGCGTCGAGGTCGGCCGTTCCCTCGGCGAGCGCCGTGACCCCCGCGGCGGAGATCGTCGGCGAAAAACCCGACGGGTAGGTCCGAATGCCGTCGGCCTCCATCTGGGCGACCTTGGCGAGGCGATCGGGGTCGAAGGCGTACATGGCGGCCGCTGGCTAACGCGCGTCGGCTCCGGCGGCGCGTAAGAACGTGTCCCGAACCCCCGCGCGCCTCAGCTTCCGAAGTCCTGCGTCCAGTAATATCCCCAGCTTCCGCCCTCGAAAAAGCCCGCACCGGCGAGCTTCGCCGCGGGGTTCATGATGTTGGCGCAGTGGCCGTCCGACGCCATCCAACCGGCGACGGCCTCCACTGGCGTCGAGTACCCCGCAGCGATGTTCTCCCCAACGCCGGCGCCCGTAAAGCCGGCGTTTTCCATACGCTCCCACGGATCGTCCCCCAGGTCGCCGCGAGGACTCTCGTGCTCAAAACTGTCCGTGTCGGCCATCCATAGCGAATGGTACCGCGCCGCACACTGAATGTTGGCGTTTGCGGTCAACGTGCCGGTTGCCTTGAAGCTGCCCTCCGAATGGCAGTTCGCGCCCCGGGCACGCTCCTTGTTCACGAGTTTCAGCACGTCCGCCTCATAGGCCGTCCAGGCGGTCGGCCAATCGTCGATGTCTCTGTGGCAGTCTTCTGAGGCGTCCGGCGCTTCGGTGTCAGCGTCGCTGTCCGAGTCGCCGTCCGAATCGCCGTCCGAATCGGTATCGGAATCCCCATCTGCGTCACCGTCCGCGTCACCATCGGCATCCGAATCGGCGTCCGCGTCGGCGTCACTATCCGAATCTGCATCGGTATCCGCATCACCATCGGATTCACCGAGATCGGGGCGTTCACTGACGGGAATGGGATGGCGCCCCTCATTCGACAGGTTCGTGCAGCCCGCGGCCGCCGTCAACACTACCCAGTACCAGCCCTGCATCGCGCGCCACCTTACCCGCGAGCCGCCCACGATGCCCGAAAAACTGCGCGCGAACCGAAAACGCGCGGCGGACGGCGACTACACGTCTACCGACGCATTGCCATCTCTCAGGGTGCCGTTTGCCCGCCCCGCAAGCCATGCTTCCATGAACGGCAGGATCCGCCCGTCGAGGAAGGCGTCCGTGTCTCCCGTCTCCATGCCGGTTCGTACGTCCTTCACCATGCGGTAGGGATGAATCACGTAGTTTCGAATCTGACTCCCCCACTCAATCTTCTTTTTGGTGGCGTGGTCGGCGTCAAGGACCTCCTGCCGCCGTTCCAACTCTTGCTGGTAGAGCTTGGCGCGCAGCATCTTCATGGCCGTGGCCTTGTTCTTGTGCTGGCTGCGCTCGTTCTGGCACTTGACGGCGATTCCCGAAGGCAAGTGCGTGATCCGAACCGCCGAATCCGTCATATTGACGTGCTGCCCGCCGGCGCCGCCGGAGCGCATCGTCTGGATTTCCAGATCCTTCTCGTTGATGTCGATCTCAATGGTGTCGTCGACGTCCGGGTAAACGTGCACCGACGCAAACGCCGTTTGGCGCCGCTGATTCGCGTCGAACGGAGAAATGCGCACGAGGCGGTGCACCCCCACCTCACCCTTGAGGTAGCCGTAGGCATACTCGCCCTCGATTTCGATCGAACAGCTCTTGATTCCCGCTTCGATATTTGGGGATTCATCCACGACGGTACACTTGAAGCCCATCCGGTCGCACCAGCGCAAATACATGCGCTTCAGCATGTCGGCCCAATCCGCCGCGTCGGTACCGCCCGCACCGGCGTTGATCTCCAGGACCGCGCCCACGTCATCTCCCTCGTCACCCAACATCCGTTGGACCTCCAGTTTTCGGACGAGTGTGTCGAGCGTTTCGAGCAGCGTTTCCGCCTCGGCGAGAGACGCGGCATCCCCCAATTCTTCCGCCAGCGAAAGGAGTGTTTCAGCATCTTCCAACTGGCGGACGGAGCCATTGAACAGGTTGACCGTCTTTTCGAGAGTGGATTTCTCTCGAAGCACGCTCCGAGCGCGCGCGGCATCCGTCCAGAACTCCGGAAATCCCGCTTGACGCTCCAGATCCGCTATTCGTTCCGACCGAGGAACGATGTCAAAGGTGCCCCCGGAGCGCGTCCACCCGCACCCGAAGATCCTGCGCCAGCTCAACCGATTCGCTTGCCATGCTCCCGCCCTATCGTTGTGCCGGGGGCACGTCCACGTCGGCCCGGACACGGGCGATCAGGCTGGCTGCGCCGACACCCAACGTCGCGAGCAACGCGACCTCCCGCGCTCGCATGAGCGAGGTGTCACCCTCCTCCGTGTGGTCATGCCCGAGCAGGTGGCACAGACCGTGCACCAGCAGAATCCGCAACTCCGTGGCAAGGTCGTGGCCCTGCTCGGCGGCCTGTTCCCCCGCGCGGTCCACCGAAATCAGCACGTCACCGAGCAGGACGGGGTCGTTCTGCCCAAACGACAGCACGTCGGTCGCGGCGTCCACGTTCCGCCAGACGAGGTTCTGTCTCTGAATAAACGCGTCGTCACACAGGCTTAGCGAAAGCTCGGCTTTCTGCCGGCCAAGCGTTTTCAGTAGACGACGCGCATCCCGGGCGAGAGCGGCGACCGGATGGCTCGTGTCGATGCGGGAGGCGAACACAGGCATGGTCAGCGCGCCGGCGATCTACGAATCATCCGTTTCCGGCGGCACCGCAACGCCCGGCAACACATCGACCGCCTCGTAGTCCCCGGTCGGCTTCGCCGGCGCCCTCAGCGGGTTCACGATCTCCAACGTAATTGCGCCCTGCTTTGGGACCGGAATGAATCTCCCCTGACCCTCAGAAATAGCTTTCGTCGCCGGATACTCGATGCGGTGATGGTAAATTCCAAGGAGAACTGCCGTGAAGCTGTCGGCAATCTGGTAGAGTTCCCGAAGCGTGAGCGGACAGTCCTCGAATTGGCCGTCCATCATCACCGAATTAATAATCGCCTGAATCATTGCGCGAATGCGTTCTTCATTCGGCTCGCGAATCGTTCGGCACGCGGCCTCCACCTTGTCCGCGAGCATGATCACGCCAGCTTCGCGTGAATTCGGCTTCGGACCTGGATACCGGAACGTGGCCTCATCGACCGGCGCGTCCGCGGCCGCCTCCTTGGCGCGCGCGTAGAAATATTGAATCAGGCCCGTGCCGTGATGCATAAAAATATTGTCGTAGATGGGCTTCGGCAGATTGTACTGCCGAGCCAAAATGGCACCTTCCCGGACATGATTGATGATCAGCTGAGCTGATTGTTCCGGCGTGAGGCGGTCATGTCGATTTGCGCCACCACCCTGATTTTCCACGAAATACTGAGGTTTCAGACCCTTTCCGATGTCGTGGAAATAGCACGCCACGCGTGCAAGAAGCGCATTCGCACCGATGGTTTCACAGGCAGCCTCCGAGAGCGAGCCCACGATCACGCTGTGGTGGTAGGTGCCCGGGGCCCGGAGCATCAGTTGGCGCAGTAGCGGATGGTTCAAGTTGGAGAGTTCAAGGAGCTTGTAGTCTGTGACAAACCCGAACAATTCGAATGCCGGCACCAATCCGAGTGCGAACATGGCGTTGAGGACGCCCGCGCCCATGGACGCCGCCGCAAACCCTGTCAATCTCCCGAACTCAATGCCCCCGTCAGCGCCCGGACCTTGCGCTTTCAAGACCTCGGTGAGCAAAATCAATACCGCGCCCACCGCTCCGGACAACAAGCCGGCGCGAAGCACACTGAGCCTCTCCCTGGCCTGGCCAACCCCAGCGGCAGCAACCAGGCCTGTCACCAAAAGGTACGACGCCAGCGCGCTGGACTGATCGATCCCGGCGGCCGCCAACAGCGACGCGACGACCACCCACACCATGGCGGATTCGGAATTGATGAGGATGCGAATGAGCATCGCACCGCCTGCGACGGGCGTGAGCAGCCCCAGAGCGCCGACCAGCGCAGCGTCCGGCAGATCGAGAAACGAGCCCGAGCTTACGACGATCCTGCCGAGGAGCAGCACCAACGTGAGCGCAAAGCCCATCGCTTCGAGGTCCTGCGTTCGCATCGAAAACTTTCGAACCGTCGTGCCAGCGAACGCAAATGCGGCGCCGATGAGCACCCCTACGAAGCCCAACCAGGTCAGGAAACGAATTCCCGGTCCAACGGAATCGCCGGCTTCGCGCAGGGCCGCCACCAGCGCCACCTGACGCGGTGTCCCGACATCGCCCGCCCGAACAACGCGGGATCCACGGCGCACCTGCACGGTCACTGGCGGCACACCCTCTTTCGCTGCGCGCTGCCGATCCGCGGTCACGCGCGCGTCCGCGGTGAAGTTGGGACGAATCGCCGCGCGCGCAAGGGCCGCCGCCGCCCGTACCTCTTCCGAATTTCGCGCGTTTCCGAACCGCTCCAACACGTACAGCGAGATCGCTTGACGGGCCTCGTCCGGCGTGCGGATTTGCGCAAAGTCGTCGAGCACCGTTTCATCTCTGTCGTCACCGATGAAGGTCAGCACCGTGATCGGCCGCGCGGGGCTCGGCAACCCTGTACGATCCTCGATCACGTGGCGACGCAGGCCCGCGCCGAGAAGCTCGATGGTCAGCTCTTCGATGGCCGGATCGAACGCACTCTCCATAACGACGTCGATGACCTCGGCGTCGACCGTGAACTCGAGGGCCTTCATCACGTCGCTGCCGATGACGCCGATCACCTCTGGCGGGACCTTGCCGTGGGTTTGCGCGGCCGCCTCCATATGGGCGGCGGTGACGCGGCGGCGCCCCATATCGAACGCCTGTGAAATCCGAGTCTCCAGTTTCTTTGCGAGGTTCAGGTCCGCGTCGAACACCGGAGCCACGTCTGCAATCGCAGCGGCTTGTCGTTCCTCTGTCGCCTGCCTGTCCGTAAACGTGAACGCGAATGGCGCAATGACATCGCGATGGGCGACCTCTCCTTCCGACAATGCCGCGGCCGGCACCGTCCGGAAGTCCGTAAGCAACAAGGCGCACGTGACGGCAACGAGCACTCCGGACACCCACCGTCGGGCGGGCAAATCCGCAGCGAACACGCCGGCCAACCGCTCAAACGCTCCCACGATCTCCCCCACGTTCCATCGCGCGAGCCGCACGGCGCGCCGCGTCCACGCGCACCGACTCGCGCTCGTACGCGCGCACGACCTCACTGACGAGGGGATGCCTCACGATGTCAGCATCCGTAAACCGCACGATGTCGATGCCGTCGATGCCATCGAGAATGCGAATCGCCTCCGTGAGGCCCGAGCGCACATTCCGCGGCAAGTCCACCTGCGTGACGTCACCGGTGACAGCGGCGCGGGATTCATTTCCCAGGCGCGTGAGGAACATTTTCATCTGCTCGCCCGTGGCATTCTGGGCCTCGTCCAGAATGATGAACGCGTCGTTCAGTGTCCGGCCACGCATGAATGCGAGCGGCGCGACCTCGATGACGCGCTTCTCGATCAATCGGGCCGCCCGGTCCTCGTCCACCATGTCGTAGAGCGCGTCGTAGAGCGGCCGCAGGTACGGGTTCACCTTTTCGGCGATGTCTCCAGGGAGGAAGCCCAGCTTTTCACCGGCCTCCACCGCCGGGCGACACAATACGATTCGCCGAACCTCCTCCTTGAGCAGCGCGGAGACGGCGACGGCCATGGCCAAATACGTCTTTCCCGTACCCGCAGGTCCGACGCCAAAAACAATGTCGTTCTCGCGGAAGGAGCGGACATACGCGCGTTGGCGGGGAGTCCGCGGGTAAATAGCCTTTTTCCGCACGCCCGTCAGTACGATGTCGGCGTGGTACTCGAGCAGGCGCGCTTCCGGCTCACCGCGCAAGAGCCGGCACGCCTGATCCACATCGGCCGGAGTAATGTGGAGCCCGGTGGCGGCAAGTTCATAGAGTTGGTTCAACACGCGCACGGCCAGATCGACGTCGTCCACGCTGCCGACGACCCGCAATTGTGCGCCGCGCTGGCTCAGGCGCGCACCCGTGCATTTCCCAACGATCAGCAGGTTCTTTCCCAGCTCTCCAGCAACCTCCCGCAGGCGGTCGGCGTCGTTGAAGTCAAGCCAGCAATCGGGTTGAGAGTCGTCGATGCGCGTTTCCCCCAAAACCGGCCCTAACCCGTCGGCACCAAACGCAATAATGCCGCGCCCATGCGCATCAGCATCCCACGTGAAACCTGGCCGTGTGAAGCCCGAGTCGCAGCGACACCGAGCGCGGTGCACCTGCTCATTTTGGAAGGACACAGCGTGATCGTAGAGCAGAACGCCGGATCCGCCAGTGGATTTGCTGACGACGCCTACATCATCGCGGGTGCCGAAATTGCGCCGACGCCGGAGGAGACGTTCGACCGGGGCGAGTGGATCTGGAAGGTCCTGCGGCCGACCGCACACGAATCTCGGTTGCTGCGCGCGGGTCAGGCCCTGTTCGCCTGCCTTCACGTGGGGGAGCCGCTCCCCGAAGGCGTGCGCGCGATTGCCGCGGAACGCGCACAACTCGGAACGGAATCGCCGCCGGTGTTGGCGGCGATGAGCGAGATCGCGGGGCGTCTTGCCGTCGGCATTGCAAGCCACGTTCTACAACGCCAGCACGGCGGACGCGGGTTGTTTCTCGGTGGGGTCACGGGCGTCGAGTCGGCGCGGGTGGTTGTCATAGGCGCCGGAAATGCCGGTCGCGCGGCGGTCCGAATGGCGGCCGCCATGGGAGCGGAAGTTGTTGCCCTGGACACGGATATCGGGCGGCTGCGTGCGCTCGGCGAACACGTCCGCGTCGGCACGCTCTACGCGACGGCGCACAACGTCGAACGCGCCCTTGCGACGGCTGACGTCGTGATCGCAGCAACGCGAGCCACGGACGCCGATCACGACGCCCTTTCCGCGATGGGACCCCGGGCGCCGCGCGTCGCCACGCGCGCCCATCTGGCGCTCATGCAACCCGGCGCCGTCATCGTCGACCTTTCGATCACGGACGGCGGTGCCTTCGAAAGTACGCCCGTGACGTCGCTGGACTCCCCGTCGCGTCTCCTCGATGGCGTGGTCCATGTCGGCGTTCCCAACCTTCCCGGCGGCGTTCCTCGGACGGCGTCTATTGCGCTCTCGCAAGCCGCCTTGCCGATCCTTCGCGCGCTGCTTCGGACCGCGCCGAAATAGTCAAAGTGCGGCCGCGTACCCAGCGCCTCAGTGTTTTTTGTCTCCGCCCTGCTTTTTCTGTACCGCCATTTTTCCGGCAAGTCCGAACACGACGCTGGAGACGTTGCGATTGTGCCCGAGGGCTTCAAGATCCTTGACCTGAAGTACGTTCACGATGCCGACCGCAACGCTCGGCGGACAACGTGGGTTGTTGACCAGCGCCACCTTGATCGGATACTTCCGCATCCACTCCCGATTCGCCGCCATCTCGCGGAGTACGTCGTCCGGAAGATTTCGATTTCCCGCGTGCGCAATGACCTCGGCGTCCGTCAATCGGCCGCTTTTCACAACGGCGACCGCAACCTGTTTGTTCCGATCGCGAATGAGAATGCCGCGCGACTCCTTGTTGCCAAGATAAGCGAGCTTGATCTTCTGTCCTGGCGACATGTTCGCGATGCGCCGTGCGATCGATTGGCGGTGCTCGGGCACGGCATCTCCACCGGCCCCCTCGTCGATCATGTCGAGCGAAAAATCGTCGTCGATCTTGAAATCGAACGAAAATCCGCGCGTCGTACCGGCGGCGGTCTTGAGTTTGTCGAGGTCGAAAACTTCGAGGCGCTTTCGATTCTCCAGCAGCGGCGAAGCCCTGCCCGACAATGCGGCCTCGACCTCCGCATCCAAATCGAATGCTGGCGCAGACTTCGGAGGCGGAAGGGCACCGCCTCGGGTTTCGGGCAGCTCGGGCAGGCACCGCTGCATGCGAAGGAACGAGATGGCGCGCTCCAACGCTTCGGGTGGCGTGTTCAGGTTTCCGTGCAACGCGACGACGACATCCGGCGTAATTAACATTCTCTCGTGATTTTCCGCGATTTGCTCGGCCAGCGGACGCGGCGCGCGGGCAGCGATGAGGAGCGCCGTGCGATCATTTGCGCAGCGGACGTGAATGATGGCCTCGTCCAAGGTGGGGTCTGGCCGGACCTGCGCGAGCAGCTCGAGCACTTTCGGGTGGCTCCGCTGGTTGATCGCCAGATGTACGTTGGGCACGCACTTGATCGTCGCAACTGCGGCGTCTCGGATTTCCTCATCCGCGTCACAGGACAGCGCGTAGAGCGCGCCGAGCAAGGCTTCCGTTTCCGCTGGCAGCTGCCCCCTTGCAACCGCGAGTCGTGTCGCCCGGGGCGCGTCCGGCGACACGAACGGCATCAGCGCGTCGGGAATACCGAGTTTGTCGTACGGAATGTTCATGTGGGCTCCATACATAGCCGCAGGCCGTGCAAGGTCAAATCAAGTTCAACGGAGTCGATTTCCCGGCATAGCGGGCCGAACAAGGCGGCCAAGCCACCCGTCGCAATGCACGGCACGCCCGGACCTGCCGGCGCCAACTCCGCCTTGATCCGCCGCGCGAGCCCGTCCACCAGTCCAGCGTACCCGATCACAGCACCCGATTGCATGGCCGAGCGCGTCGTGATTCCGATCGCACGTGCCGGGGCGACCAATTCAATCCGCGGCAGCCGAGCCGTGCGCGCGTGCAACGCCTCCGCCGCGGTGCCCGGTCCCGGAGCTATCGCCCCGCCGACAAACACACCATCGGACGCGACAGCATCGAACGTGGTCGCCGTGCCGATGTCGATCACCAGAAAAGGCGCCACGAGTCTCTGTCGTGCCGCGACGATGTTGATCAAGCGGTCCGGTCCTACCTCACCCGGAACGGGCCCGCGCATCGCAACCGGTACGTTGCTGGCGTCGATCACCGTCAGCGGCACGCCGATGCTCGACGCTGCCCGGCGAAACGCCCCGATCGCGGCTGGAACAACGCTGCCGAGCACGATGGCATCGACGCGATGCCCAAACTCGCTTTGAATCAATTCCAGCCACGGCTCCTCCGGATTCTCCGACGTCGGCCGGCGCACGCGCGCTACCACAATGCCCTCCTGAAACAACGCCAACGCCGTCTTGCTGTTGCCGATATCGACCGCGAGGAGCATCGTTTTGCGCTATATCCCGACCGCTTGTACGACCGTCCCACCATGGGGATCATCCCTTCGACCGTGGTCACGCGGGTCCATCTCTTTCGCCATGGAGAGGTGCAAACCGGCGCCAAGCGCGTCTGCCGTGGGCACTCGGACGTGCCGTTGTCCGACGTTGGAAGAGAACAGTCTTCAAGAACCGCGGCTTGGTTTCATGCGACGTATGGAACCCCCGACCGCGTCGTGAGCTCCGATTTGTCGCGGTGTGCCGATTTCGCACGCGCCATTACCCCCAACCCGCTCCTGGTGCGCGATCTACGAGAGCAGGACATGGGCGCATGGGAGGGGCAAACCTGGGAGTCGCTCACCGCGGACGATGGTGCGGCGGTGACCGCCTATTGGACGGACTACGTGCACGCGCGGCCCACCGACGGCGAGTCCTACGGGGAGGCCGCCGCCCGGGCCATCGCTTGGTTTGAGGCGCAGTCCTTCGCTGGCGAGCGTGTGGTGGTCGTGACGCACATCGGCGTAATTCGAGCGCTTTTGTGTCATTGGCTGGGGCTCGGCCTCGACCAGAGTCTGCGCTTCGCCCCCGGCTACGCTTCACACACGAGCGTGCTCATGGCCGAGGCCGGGGTGGTGATCGAACGTTTTGGGGAGAGCGTTGCAGGGTAAGGACGATGGTTCGCCTCGCCTCTACTCCACCTCCCCCGTCGTCACCGCCACCCCCCCCACGATCAGCGCCCCGTCGTCACGAATCTCCGTCGCCACCCCCTCCACCACGGCGTGCCCAGCGACGCGAACGTGCCTGCCCAACGTGTGCGCCCGCGCCCGCCACAGTGCCAACCCCGGCAGCGGGGCCCGCAACACGGCGATCACGGCGCCCAACACCGCCTCCCGATCCTGTGGCGCCCCCCTGGTCATCGCAAGGGACACTGCGTTCGGAAGCCCCGGAAACTCTGACTGGTTCACATTGAGCCCTAGCCCAAGCAGCACGTAGCGAATCAAATCTCCGTGGGTCTCCATCTCGGCGAGGATCCCCCCAAGTTTGCGCCCGGTGTCGTCTACCAAATCGTTGGGCCACTTCACGCGCACGTCCAGCGCCGCCGCCAAAGCCGCAGCCGCCCCAAGCGTGAGGAGCGGCGCCTCCCGTGGAGCGCAGGTTGGACGCAGGATCACGGTGACGTAGAGATTCTGACCCGGCGGCGACGCCCACGTCCGACCCCGCCGACCCCGCCCGCCGGTCTGCTCGTCTGCAACGACGACGCACCCGTGGGGTGCGCCAGCCTCCGCCCGCGCGCGCGCCACCTCCTGCGTACTGCCTACCGTGTCGTACCGCTCCATCACCTACAAGAGCGCGGCCGCCGCTTCCGCAAGCGGGCTGCGCTCCCCCTTTCGGAGGGTGACGTGTCCCGCCATCGGCGACATGCGGAAACGTTCGACGACGTAGGACAGCCCGTTCGACGTAGCATCGACGTAGGGATTATCGATCTGGTACCGGTCCCCGGTGAGGATCACCTTCGTACCTTCTCCTGCACGCGTGATGACCGTCTTCACCTCATGCGGCGTCAGGTTCTGCGATTCGTCAATCACCAGGTACTGGCGCGGCAATGAGCGCCCGCGAATGTAGGTCAGCGGCTCGATTTCGATGATCTTCTGGTCGATCAGCGTCTGGTAATTGGGTGCGTGCGGCTTGCCGGTACGGCTTCCGTTCTGGGCGGGAATCGCCGTATCCTCTCCTCCGCAAAGCAGATCCAGACTGTCGAAGATGGGCTTCATCCACGGGTTCAGCTTCTCCTCCAGCGAACCCGGCAGGAAGCCGATGTCCTTGCCGAGCGGGAACACGGGCCGAGCCACCACCAACCGTCGGTACCGCTTTTCGTCGGCTACGCGCTGTAACCCCGCCGCAATCGCCAACAAGGTCTTGCCGGTGCCCGCCATGCCGTCGAGCGTGACGAGTGCCACGGAGTCGTCGAGCAGCAGATCGAGCGCGAACAACTGCTCCCGGTTGCGCGCGAAGATTCCCCAGACACCTTCCTTGTGCCGGCCCACGAGCACCAACCGCTTCTGGCGCTGGTCAAACCGGGCCATCGCCGTGTTGCTGGGATTCGCGGCGTTCTTCAGGATGACGAACTGGTTGGGGCTCACCACCTCGCCTTCTTCGGGCAGGTACCCCTTCGCGTAGATTTCGCTCACGACGTCACCGTCGACCTCTCGCTCGACCACACCCGTGTAGGCTTCATCGATTTCGATGTGACCGTGCTCGTAGTCTTCCGCCAACAACCCGAGCGCATCTGCCTTCAGGCGCATGTTTGTGTCGCGACTGACAAACACGACCTGACCGGAGTCGCTGGCCTTGTGCAGGCGTAAACAGACGCGCAGGATGATGTTGTCGTTGCAGTCGGAAGCGCCACCGAAGATCGGCTTGGTATCGTCTGAACTTCCCAGTTCCACGCGCAGGCGGCCACCGCCGGGCAAGGGCACGCCGTCACTGAGGCGGGCCTTGGCCCGCATGTCATCGAGCTGCCGCGAAATCGTTCGTGCGGCGCGACCGCGCTCGGTCAACTCCCTCTTGAACTTGTCCATCTCCTCGATGACGGTGATGGGCAGGACCAGATCGTGCTCGTGAAAAACCAGGAGCGAACCAGGGTCGTAGAGAAGGACGTTCGTATCAAGGACATAGGTCCGCTTTCCGGGACCGTGAAGGGATGAAGGTGCCAGAGGATGCTCCAAGGGAGGGGCGTGGGGCGGGGAGGAAGCCGGCGGGGGATTGCCGGCGCGGGGGGAAGGGCGGGGAGAGACGAGGCGCGTGGAGCGGCCTCAGGGAACGGTCACAGTGTATTGCTTTGACCCGCCCGCTGGCGAGTCCGTGGAGCGGCGGGAGTACCGTACGGCGGGATTGTCGAGCCGGACCGTGCCCGACTGATTGGAGCCCGGACCGAGGTACACCTGAAGCACGCCCCCGCCGGGGCTGCCCGTCAGCGCGGTCATCGTCACCGCGTTTGTGCCGCTGACGAGCCACGGGGAAATGTCGAGGATGACCTGCTGCTCCCCGCTTCGAACGCGGCGGACGAGCGTGCCGTTGACCACCACCTCGACGGTGTGGCCTTCCGAATCGTTGTCCTCGGTCACCATCCACCACGATCCGCTTCCAATGGCCCCGGGCAGCGGAGCGGGCACGGGAGCCGCCTGGTACGCCGGATTCGGCGGCACGGCCGGGGACGCCCCCGAGGGCTCCTGAACGGCCACCCGATATCCGGGCGCCGTAATCCAGACGTTTCCCTGATCGTCAAAGCGGACTTCACATCCGGCCATCGTGGTCACCGGCGGCACGTCCGCGCGCACGCCGTTGATGTAAACGGTTCCAGCGAACGCAAGCGCGGCGGCGACCAGCATCATCCCTCGTCCACACCCCCGTTGACGCGGGCCCGCAGCTCCTTCCCGACCTTGAACACAGGAAGGACCTTTGCCTTGACGTGAATCTCCACACCGGTGCGAGGATTCCGACCGACATACGCCGCATAGTGACGCGCGCGAAACGTGCCGAAGCCGCGAATCTCAACGCGCGCGTTTTCCAGCAACGCATCACGAATTCCGTCGAACAGCACGTTTACGACGCGTTCAGCCAGCGGCCGCTCAATCTGCAGCCGACGGACCACGGTATCGATGAGCTCGCTGCGTGTCACGCGCCTCGCGTATGGCCCCGTGCCGACGCGGTCAAGGGGATTCGAGCGGACTATCCGCCCGAACGCGTGTTTGCTTCCGGCCCCACCTTGCGCGGCGGCCGCCGCCCGGCCGGCGGCTCGTCCGAGTCCAACGCCACCGCGGGCGGGCGCAGCCCCACCCACAGGCGAATCCGGTCCTGATTTTCAGTCAGGATCATCGTGAGCGGCGCAGCAACGTAGATCGACGAGTACACGCCGATGACCATGCCCATCAACATGACGACCGCGAATTCCTGAAGCACCGGCCCGCCCCAGAACAAGAACGGAATCATCGCAAGGGCGGTGGCTCCGGACGTCATGAGCGTGCGAGCCAGCGTCTGATTGATCGAGTCGTTGATGAGCTCGCCGAAGTTCTTCCGCCGATAGCGGTGTGAGTTCTCCCGGATGCGGTCGTAGGTGACGATGGTGTCGTTCAGCGAGTACCCCGTCAGGGTGAGGAGCGCGCTCACCGTCGAAAGGCCGAAATCCAGCCGTAGCAGCACGAGCAATCCGCACGTGATCGCGACGTCATGCACGAGGCAGAGAATCGCGCCGGGCGCGAACGCAAGCTCGAAGCGCACGCTGACGTAGATGAGGTGCAGGATCACCGACCAGATCACGGCCGTGATGCCGGCGACGCGCAGCGACCCTCCGACCTTCGGGCCGACCGAATCGGCGCGATCGATCTCCAAGCCGCGACCCGCCAGGCCCGCATCCAGGGACTTGCGCATGCCCTCGGCCACACCGGGAAGACGTACGTAGAACGTGTTCTCTTCCGGTGAGCCTTGCACCGCGCATCCGGGAATCGACGCCAGCGCGGCGATAATCCTTTGGGTGTCAATCTGATCACCCTTGTAGACGATGCTCGCCCGTGAGCCGACTTCGTCGTCCACGCGGATCTCGTCGATCCAGTCCGATCCAAACGCCACGGCGAGCGCCGCTTTTACCGCAGCAACGTCTTGCGGATTCGCGCTGGCCGTCCCTTGCAGGCGGACCACGTAGGTGCTCTCCGCCGCCTCGCCGACTTGTTGGATGGAATCCTCGGAGATCTCCAGCGTGCCGAGGACGGTGCGCACTTCGGCGATTGTCGTCGGTTGGGCAAAGTGCATCTCCACTTCCGTGCCACCCGTGAAGTCGATGCTCCAATTCGGGCCAACGACGAAGAACAGCGCGAAGCTCACCGCGGTGACAAGCGCGGACGCAATGGCAAACGCTTTGCGCTTGCCGACGAAATCGATGTACAGGCCTTTGGGGAGAAGTTCAAACATCAGATGCTCATCGTGGCGCGCTTGCCGCCGTTGACGAGGTCCATCAGCGTGCGCGTGACGAACACGCCGGTGAAAAGGGTCGTAAATATGCCGATCATCAACGTCACTCCGAAGCCTTTGAGCGGTCCCGTGCCGTAGCTGTAAAGCACCACCCCGGCGAGCAGGGTGGCGATGTTGCTGTCGAAAACGGCCACGAACGCGCGGTCAAACCCCGCTTCGATGGCGTTCCGTACTCCCTTGCCGGCGCGGAGTTCCTCACGGATGCGCTCATAGATGATGATGTTGCAGTCGACCGCCATGCCGATCGTCAGCGCGATTCCGCAGATGCCCGGAAGCGTCAGTGTCGCTCCGACGGCGGCCAGCAACGCGACCACGAGCAGTCCGTTGAGCGCAAGCGACAGATCAGCCAGGATCCCGCTCACCCTGTAATAGATCCCGGCGTAGAGAAACACGAGGCAGGCACCGACGGCGGCTGCAAATACACCCTCACGAATCGCGCGGTCACCGAGTGACGCGCCGACCTTTCGGAACTCGCCGATGGCGACAGGCGCCGGAAGGGCTCCCGAACGCAGGACCAACGCGAGCGTCGACGCCTCCTTGATCTGCTGATCGATGTTTTCACTGCCCATTTCAATCGAGGCCGTGCCGCTGATCTGCGAGCGAATCACCGGCGCGGAGCGAATCTGGCCGTCGAGAACGATGGCGAAGCGATTGCCGATGTTTTCACCGGTGACCTGCGAGAAAATCGAGCTACCGCGCGGCTTGAAATCAAGCTGCACGTAGTATTCTCCAGTCTGCGAGTTCGGCGCCGTCTGGGCATTATTGACGTCGTCACCCGTGAGCATGATTTCGTCGAACAGGATCATGGCGATGGTGCGTTCTTCCTTGTTGTCGACCCGCTGGTACTCCCACAACAGCTGCCGCCCGTTGTCGATATGACCGTGATCCTGCAGCCAATTCGACAGTACGCGGTCGTCGAGGTAGTCCTCGGGAGAAAGCGCCGCCTTCGCAGCCGTCAATCCGACCTGCATGCGACTCGCGTCGGCCTTTTCGTCCACGAGGATGAATTCGAGTCGAGCGGTCGTGCCGATGGCGGCGACGGCGCTCTCGATGTCCGTTTCCCCGGGAAGTTGGACGCTGATGGCCGTGTCACCCTTGCGCGTGATCGACGGCTCCTTCACGCCCGTCTCGTCGATGCGATTTCGGATGGTTTCAAGCGCCTGATCCACCGCACGCTTCTGGATGCCGGTCTGCTCGGTGGGGCTCATGTTGTACACCCACCACTCCCGCCCATCGATGGTTTCGGTGGTGGAGTACGAGTAGGTGCGGAAGCTTTTCCGCATGAATTCCGACACCTTGTCGAGGTTCGCCCCGCCATCGGTGGCAATGAGCAGCGCAGCCTCTCCTTTCCTGCGGTCACGACGCACATCGCCGAGGGTGATCCCCTGTTTCGTGGCAAGCGATTTCACCGGCCCAACATCGCGTTGAACGGTTGAAAGCACGGCCTCTTCGACCTGCACTTCAAGGGTGATGTCCAGTCCGCCCTGCAAATCAAGGCCGCGCTGCACCTTCCGGTTCGGCAACACCTCGACCCACCACGGCTCGGGCGTCGTGAGCTCCGGCGGGTCTTCCATCTTTGCCCGCGCCGCGTGGTTCTCCAGAACATCCTGCATTTCTTTGCCCACGAACGTCGGGATGAGCACCCAAACCGCGAGCGAGGTCACCAGCAGGGTCGTTGCGATGCGCCCGATCAATCCGCCTTCCATCAGGCCACCTTTCCTTCAACAAGCTTCCTTTTCACCACGTCACGGTCGATGGTGAGAAACGCGTTGGGCGACGTCTCGATGACCAGCGTGTCTCCTTTGGCTTCGTGAATTTTTCCGTGGATGCCGGAGAGGGTCACCACCTTGTCACCTTTGACCAATCCGGCCACCAACGCAGCGTGTTCCTTCGCCTCCTTCTGCTGCGGACGGATGAGGAGGAAGTAAAAGATGCCCGCAAAAATGAGCATCAACGGGGCGGTCTGCATGAACTGGTCCATGCCGCTCGGGGATGGCGCGTCGTGGGTCAGCAGCAGGTCAACTGGGGTCATCGGAAAGCTCCGAACCGGGAGTCCCGGGCGACTGTGACCGCGCGACGTCATTTCGGAGCGCAGCGAGCGCCCCACCTCCGATCTCGACTGCCTCGCGGATCCGCGCCATCAGCCGTTGGTAGAAGGTCACGTTGTGAAGGGTCAGAAGCCGGGGCGCAAGGATCTCGTTGCAGGTGAAAAGGTGCCGGAGGTAGGCCCGGCTGAAGCGGGCGCACGTATAACACGAGCATTCCTGGTCCAAGGGCGCAGGATCGTCGCGGTAGGTCGCGTGCTTGATGATGACGCGGCCGGTGCTCGTGAACGCGGTTCCGAAACGGGCAGATCGCGTCGGGATGACACAATCGAAAATATCGACGCCTGCCAAGACGCCATCGATGAGATCGATGGGATAGCCGACGCCCATCAGGTAGCGCACCTTGTGCGTTGGCAGATGCGACGCAGCCAGCGTCGCCATGGCGAACAAGTCCTCGCGCGGCTCGCCTACGCTAAGCCCGCCAATGGCGTACCCGTCGAGGTCCATCGCCGCGAGTTCATCCGCGTGGGCGGCGCGCAGATCGTCGTATACGCCGCCCTGCACGATCCCGAAAACGGCCGTGCGGTCGGGGTGCTGACGTGCGGCAAGGCACCGCTTCAGCCAACGCGTCGTCCGCTCGGTCGAGCGCGCCACGCGATCTCGCTCGGCGGGCCACTCGATGCACTCGTCGAACGCCATGGCAACGTCCACGCCGAACGCCTCCTGCACCTCGATCGCCACTTCGGGCGTGAGCATCCGCCACTGTCCGTCGATGGTAGAGCGGAACTTCACCCCTTCTTCCGTTACCTTTCGAAACTCCTTCAAGCTGAAAACCTGAAATCCTCCGCTGTCGGTCAGAATGGGTTTCTGCCAGTCCATGAACCGATGGAGACCACCGAGCGTTCGGATGCGTTCGTGACCGGGGCGCACCCAGAGGTGGTAGGTGTTGGCGAGCACGATCTGCACGCCGGCGTCGTGCAGATCGGCAGGCGTCAGCGCCTTCACCGTTCCCTGCGTGCCGACAGGCATGAACGCGGGCGTCTGGACGATGCCGTGGGTGAGCGTGAGGCGACCCCTACGCGCGGGGCCATCCGTCGCAAGGAGCTGGTAGTTCGCCGGCATGGGGGGCGCCGGTCTAACCGATCGGTCGCGCGCGCCGACGCAAACGCGTTCCGGGATTCGCGCTATTCTGGCGCGATGACTCGCCTCCTCCTCCCCCTGCTCGTTGCAATCCTCGTCGGCTGCACTGCGAAATCCACCGGCCCGGACCCGAAGGTGGCAGACACCGCCGCCGACTCCGACGGCGATGCGGATGCCGACGCGGATGCCGACGCCGATGCCGATGCCGACGCGGATGCCGACGCGGATGCCGACGCGGATGCCGACGCGGATACCGATACCGATGCCGACGTCGCAACGCCCGCCCTCTCGGTGGGCCCCACGCACAACTGCCTGCTCGTTTCGTCGGGCTCGGTGTCGTGCTGGGGATACGCGGAAACGGGCCAGGGCGTGGCTCCCGAAGGCGTTGCATTCACAGCGATCGACGGCGGTCTCTGGCAGACGTGTGGCATCGACACCGCAGGCGCTGTGAAGTGTTTCGGATGTGACGGCGGCACGGACGCAGGTCAGTGCGATGCGCCCGCCGGGGCCTTCCGCTCCGTCAGTGCTGGCGTGTACCATTCCTGCGGCGTACTCGACGATGGCTCGCTGTCCTGTTGGGGCTGCGCTGGAAAGGACTACGGCCAGTGCACAGCTCCAACGGGAACATTCGCCGAGGTGAGCGCAAGCGAGACGCACACCTGCGCGGTCCGCGACGACGGCGCGGTGCTGTGCTGGGGCTGCGCGCCCTCCGGAATGGGCGGGGATCAGGGTCACTGTGATGCGCCGGCGGACGCCGACTTCACGAGCGTCTCCACCGGTTCGCAGCACACCTGCGCCCTCCGAAGAGATGGCACCGTGAGTTGCTGGGGCCGCGATCAATTCGGCGAGTCCAGCCCCCCAGCGGAAACGTTTGTATCCGTAGCCGCAGGGATGATCAGCTCCTGCGGCCTCCGACCCGACGGTACGCTGAACTGTTGGGGCTGCGGAAACGGCACAATCGACGGCGAGCCAGATCTGGGACAGTGCGATGAACCCACCGGCGGCGCCTGGTTGAGTGTCGGCACCGGCACCGGCCACTCCTGCGGGTTCGGCGTGGATGGCACGGTCACGTGCTGGGGGTGCAACGAGGATTGGCCGTTTGATGGCGGGCAGTGCGAGAGTCGGTAGGCTCTGGATTTTCAGCTCTGAGCCCGGTCGGCACCATCTGCATGCGCCGCCGTCAAAAACATCGAATCCCCGTACGAATAGAATCGGTAGCGCGTCTGAAGTGCATGCTCGTACGCAGCCCGGACCCTTTGCCGGCCACCGAACGCCGAAACCAGCATCAAAAGAGATGAACGCGGCAGATGGAAGTTGGTCAACAGCGCATCCACGTGGCGGAATGCGTGCCCCTCGCGGATGAAAATCGTCGTCTCCCCCGCACCGGGGGCGACCATCGACTCCAACACCCTTACGGTGGTTGTCCCGACGGCAATCACACGTCGGCCGTCACGACGCGCGCGTTGCACGGCATGCCAGCTCGCCGTCGGCACGAAGTAACGCTCTTCGTGGAGCCGGCCCCGCTCGATCTGTTCGGCCCGGAGCGGCTGAAACGTGCCGAGTCCGACTTCGAGCGTGACCGAAACCCGCTCCACACCGCGTGCGTCAACTTCGGCCAGCAAGCGTTCAGTCAGGTGCAGACCCGCGGTCGGGGCTGCCGCCGCGAGCGTGGCGCCGCGCGCGTAGACGGTCTGGTACCGGGCAACGTCCTCCGCCGTCGGCCGTCGGTCCATGTACGGCGGGAGCGGAACTTCACCCGCGGAGGTGGTCAGCGCGGCGACGTCAGGCGCGCATTTCACGAGCATCGCTCCCGACGGGAGCCTACCCATGATCACGATGGAACCGACGCCGCAGGAAAGGCGTTCCCCAATCTGCAGGCGCCGCGAGGGGCGCACGAGCGCCTCCCACACCGGGACGTCGGTCGCGCCGCCAGTCGCCGCCGGGCGGACCAGTAGCACCTCAACCTCGCCGCCCGTTCCCCGACGGGCACGGAGGCGGGCAGCGTGCACGCGCACGTCGTTTACAACAAGCAGGTCGCCCGGTCGCAAGTGACTCGGCAGATCGCGCACGGTCGCGTCGGTGAGCGCCGGCCCCTCGGCGGTAACCGGCGGACCGTCGGAAATTTCGCCCGACACGCGCGTCCGCAGGACGCCCACCACCAACATCCGAGCCGCGTCACGTTCCGGTGTCGGATGGCGCGCAATTCGGTCAGCCGGTAGCGTAAAGTCGTAGGCCGAAAGCGGATCGTCTTGTGCCGTCAACCGGCCACCTTACGCAAGGAAGCCGCTCACTTCCGGCGACGCCGATGCGTCGTGGCGTTCGCGCCGTCGACGCCCCCCGACGGCTCCCCGACGGAGGATTCCCCTGCTCCCGCACATGCGCCTGGATCCACCGAAACTTTTACGCGGCGGATGCTCACTTCTCGCGGTGCGTCGATGGCCATGCGGACCCAGCCGCCGCGAACACGACGGATGAGGATGCGCACATCATCCCCGATTTCCAAGATTTCGCCTTCCTGCTGCGTAATGACGAGCACCGTGCGCTCCAGGTGCGGGGTGAATCGCCGCTAGCATACGCCGCTCCGCAGTCCGCGCCAAGCGACGATATCGCGAGCGGCAGCCCGCCATCGCGTGGCGAGCGCCGGCATGCGGGGATAGCCGCCGCATTCTTCGAGGAACGCGATGTCGGAGCCAAAAGAGCGTGGCGTGGCGCGGAAGCGTCGCGGTAGTGGGCAGGATGGGGTCGATGGGCAGGTCGCGGCGCCCGAGACGCCCCATGTGACGGCCGTCCAGGTTGCCCCCATCGTGCTCGCAACGCCAGTTGCAACCCCGCGTCAGGCGCGGCCGACCCCTCCGCCGCCGGTCGATCGGGCGCCCACGGACTTCGACGGACTCCGGGCAATCGCCGACATGGACAAGGCCGACGTCTACGCGATGTTGGAGGCGTTTTCCACCTCGGCGCGGGCACCCAAGCTGCACGAGGGCCAGCGCGTGCGCGCGCGCATCACCCGCATCGGCATGTCTACGGCGTTCGCCGACGTCGGCAGCAAGTCCGACGCCGTGATCGATCGCATGGACCTGGGCGATGGCGTGGCGGTCGGCGACATGGTGGATCTGTTCGTCCTCGGCTTCACAGGCGGCGAAATCCGGCTCACCCGCACCCCCTCGGGCGAGGGTGCGCGGGAGATGCTGCGTGAGGCCATGCAGGCCGGGCTCGTCGTAAGCGGCAAGGTGACGGGCGCGAACGAACACGGCGTACAGGTGGAACTGGGCGACGGTGTGAAGGCGTTCTGTCCCATCGGGCAGCTCGACCTTGTTCAGGTCGACGATACCGGCCCCTACGTCGGCAGGGCGTTGTCGTTCAAGGTGCTCGATCTGCGCGGTCGAGACGTGCTCATTTCACATAAGGCGGTGCTCGCGAGCCAGGCCAAGGAGGCCGGCGCGCTCCGCCTCGCCGCCCTGAAGGAAGGAGATGTGTACGAGGGCACGGTGACGCGGCTGGCCGATTTCGGCGCCTTCGTGAAGATTCCTGGCGACATCGAAGGTCTGGTTCACGTTTCCAACATCCGCAAAGAGCGGACGGAACACGCCAAGGATGCGCTGCAAGAAGGGCAGATCGTACGGGTGCGCGTGCTTTCGGTCGATGCCGACCGCCAGCGCCTCAGCCTCGGCATCAAGCAGGCCGAGGACGCCCCGGTTCACAGCGCCGGAGCGCCGCCGCCGCGCGGGTTCAACCTGTTCGCGGGATTGCTGGGTCAGGTGAAGACGAAACGGTAGGCGGGTTTGCGACAGCCGGAATTTATCTGAAAATTTCTGCTCCACAACCGGCGAAAACGGATCCCCTCGGCCGAATCGGGGCATGATGCGGGCGCGCGCTCGACCCTCACGCCGGCGCACCCCCCTCCCTCTCCCGACAAATGGAGCTTTCGTGCGTATTTTTTCCTTCTCCCTCCTCCTGCTCGGCGCCTGTACCCCCACCCCGTCCGACACCGACAAGGGCGCCGATGGTTCCGGAAATGACGCCGTGGACGCGGACGGTGACGGTCTGACGAAGGATGTCGATTGCGACGACGAGGACGCGGCCGTTGGCCTCGCCGCAGCCTGGTACGCAGACGGGGATACCGACGGCTACGGCACCGGTGCGGCTACGACGGCCTGCGTCCAGCCACCCGGAAGCGTCAGCACGGACACGGATTGCGACGACGCGGACGGAGGCGTTCACCCGGACGCCGCCGAAGCGTGCAACGGCGCCGATGACGATTGTGATGGGGATGCGGACGAGGGATTGACCGCGACAGTCTTCTACGCCGACGACGATGGGGACGGCTCCGGGGACATCACCAAACCCGCCGCCGCTTGCGCCGCAGCGGCCGGCTACGCCGCGACGGGCGATGATTGCAACGACGCCGATGCGGCCTACCATCCGGGCGCCGCGGAGGGAGATTGCGCCGACCCGAACGACTACAACTGTGACGGTTCGGTGGGCTACGCGGACGGCGACAGCGATGGGTATGCGGCGTGCAATGACTGCAATGACGGTGACGATGAAATCAACCCCGTGGCCATCGAACTGTGCAACGGCGTCGACGACGACTGCGAGGGCACGATCGACATCGATGCCGCCAACGAAAAAGTCTGGTACTACGATGGAGATGCCGACGGCCACGGCACCGATGCCACAACGATGAACGCGTGCGACGCACCCGCCGACTACGTCGCGACAGGCGCCGACTGCAACGACGCGGACGCCGCGTACCACCCGGGCGCCGACGAGTCCGACTGCACCGATCCCAACGACTACAATTGCGATTTGTCCGTCGGGTATGTTGACGGTGATGGCGACACGTTTGCCGCATGTGCGGATTGCGACGACGCCGACGGCGCCGTGAACCCCGACGCCGTGGAGTACTGCGACAGCATCGATAACGATTGCGACCTGACGATCGATGAGGACGACGCCGCCGACGCGAGCATGTGGTACGCCGACACTGATTCTGACAGCTTCGGGGACGCAACGAGCGTAACCGCCGCTTGCGATGAGCCGGCGGGGTACAGTGACGACGCGACGGACTGCGAGGACGCGGACGGCACGGTGAATCCCGATGCAACCGAACTGTGTGACGGCATCGACAACGACTGTGACGAGGAGGTGGACGAGGACGGCGCCGCGGACGTTGCCATGTGGTACGCCGACCTCGATGAGGACGGCTTCGGGGACGCGGAAAGCATGACGATGGCATGCGCCGCGCCCACCGGCTCCATTGCCGACGGGACGGACTGCCAGGACAACGACCGCGCCATCCACCCCGACGCGGTGGAGGTCTGTGACGGGGTTGACAACGACTGCGACCTCACCGCCGACGAAGACGACGCCGCGGATGCA
The DNA here is from genome assembly GCA_945861635.1 of Klebsiella pneumoniae. Taxonomy (GTDB): domain Bacteria; phylum Myxococcota_A; class UBA796; order UBA796; family SXON01; genus CAMAWH01. The sequence goes on from CAMAWH010000003.1 coordinate 46,108, forward strand.
TCGATGTGGTACGCCGACCTTGATGAGGACGGCTTCGGGGACGGTTCGAACATGGCCATGGCTTGCGACGCACCGACCGGCTACATCGGCGACGATTCCGACTGCGACGACGCCGATGGCGCGGTGAACCCGGACGCGATTGAAGTCTGCGACGCCATCGACAACGACTGCGATGCCAGCACGGACGAGGCCGACGCCGACGATGCGCAGACGTGGTACGCGGACGCAGACCTCGACACGTTCGGAGACGTCAGCGTACATACGGTGGCTTGCGACGCTCCAGCGGGATTTGTGTCCGACGATCAGGACTGCGATGACGATGATGTCACCATCAACCCCGACGGAGCGGAGGTGTGCAACGCCGCCGACGACGATTGTGACGGCGAGACCGACGAGGACAGCGCAATCGACGCTTCGCCCTGGTACGCCGACACCGATGGTGACGGGTATGGCAATGCCGACGACGCCGTCGTCGCTTGCGACGCGCCCGCCGGCTACATCGATGACGACACCGATTGCGATGACGGCGTCAACGGGGACCACCCCGGCGCAACCGAAACGTGCGACGGCGCCGACAACAACTGCGATAGCGCCGTCGACGAAGCCGGGGCCGTCGGGGAGAGCACCTTCTACGCGGACGGTGACGCCGACACCTACGGCAACGCCAGCAGCACCGTCTCGGCGTGTGACCCGCCTTCTGGCTACGTCGAAGACGACACGGACTGCGACGATACGGAGGGCGACGTCTACCCCGGCGCGACGGAGGCCTGCGACACCGAGGACGACGATTGTGACGGGCTCGTGGACGAAGGCGTCCTCGGTACTTCCGCCTCCTGCCCCGCCGAGGACTGCGCCGAGATTCTTGCGGCTGACCCCGCGTCCGCTAGCGGCACGTACTCGCTCGACGCCGGGAGCTACTACTGCAACATGACGACGGACGACGGTGGGTGGACGCGAGTGGCAAACGACGCCAGCGTGTACGGCACCGGATACTCTGGAACCTATTACAACGGCGAAGCATTCACCTGGTCAGAGGCGCTCTTTCAATACGATTCCGGCAGCACCCACGGGCACTGCACGTATCCGAGCGCGATGACGGGCTGCAACCCGATCGGCTTCCAGTTCAACGCGGACAGCTGGGGTGTGGCGGAGAACTGGGGTTCCAGCGTCTGCGGGATGGCGCTCTCCTACTATACGAGTTCAACCTCGTACATTGGCGGGTATGACTTCGTGATCGCGCACGCTTCGACGACCGCGACCATCCGTGTCGGCATGTTGGAAGGCATCTCCAGCTGCACCACCGGCGACAACTCGGGAACGGCGTATATTGATATCTACGTCCGGTAGGGTTGCAAATGCCGTGGTGGATCCTGGGGTGTGCCGCACCCGCATTGACGCCCACCACGGCTGGCGCGAGCTGCGGCGTGGGCGAGTTTGCGGAGGCCGGAGGCGCCGAGGTGCGGGAAGGAGAAAGCCTCCAGGACGCCGTCGACAGCTTGGTCGCAACGGGCGGCGGAACGCTCGTGATGGGAGCGGGCAAGTGGTCGGAAACGATTTCGCTGGATGCGACGCACGCCGGCGTGCGGATTGTCGGCCGATGTCGTGAGCTGACCACACTGGATGGCGGCGGGAGCACCGGCGCCGTCGTCGCTATCTCCGGTGCGGAGCCGGACGAATTTGCGGTCGAGGGCATGACAATCACGGGCGGGCGCGGCGGGGGGTGACGGTGGACAACGTGACGTGGGCGGCCGACGGGGTCGACGTCGTGCAACAGGCGTGCACCGCAGAATCACCCTCCCCCGCCCACCTGAGTGGCGCCGCTAGCGAACTGTGCAGTGTAAGTCGCCCGACGCTCTCCCTCCCCTACGATCCGGTAATCTACGAGCCGCCCGCGCTCAACGAGTAGGCGTGCCTTGAGTCGAAGGGACGCCGCCTACAACCGCCGCGCCAACGTCTTCAGGTGCTCAAACGCCGGTGCGCGACGGGCCGGATCTTCTAGAATCTCGGCCGGGTGAAACGTCGTGACGACGTCCGCGTTGGCCCACCGCGACCAACCGCCGACGACCCCGCTCGTCAGCGCAATCGAGTCGCGCCCCAGCGCCAGGACGATGCGCGCTTTTACGATCTCCACCTGGCGACGGACCAACGCGCCGCAGTTCCCGCAGGCCGGCGTCGGCAGTAGAAACACATCTGTCGGCTCCAAGGCCAGCACCTTCACCAGCATTTTCCCAAACATTTCCTCCGCCGGGCCCGACATCGGCGCCGCAACCACGACCAATCGCGGGCGCAGCGGCCCCGCGCTCCGAGGTGCCGGGGCACCACAGCCGGCGCAAAACGGCGCAGCCTCTCGAAACAACTTCTCCAGTTCGTCCGCCGGGTCCGCGAGCACAGCCGCCCACCGTCCGAGCAGGCCCCCGCCAGCGGCGGGCGCCGCTGCCACGGGACCGACCGGAGCGGCAGGGCGCGGCGCCACGGCGGGCGGCGGAATCGGCGCAGCGGCCGGTCCGGGCGCGGAAAATCTGCCGGTACGTCCGAGATTCTCAGGCCGGGCTACCACAGCGCGCGGCGGCGGACCGTCGTGTCGGGCGGGGGTCGGCACCGCGAACCGGGGGCTCGCACTACGGCTGGGCGGGGACTCCAGAGTCTCGCCACGCTCCCCTGCTGGCAACGCAACGCCGCCGTCCATCCGGTACCCCTCCAGGAGCGCGTGCAGGTCGGCCACGACCTCCGCAAAATCCTCCGCAAGCGCCGTAGCCCCGTCGTCCATCGTCCAGTGCATTAAGCCGCTGGCCATGTTCCCGCCTGCGTTTCCGCCCCTCGTTCTTGCGTCCGGCTCGGTCTGGCGGCGCCAGATGCTCGCCGACGCCGGCATCGTCGTCACGGCGACGCCCGCCGACATGGATGAGGACACCATCGAGGCGAGCGATCCCGAAGCCCTCGCCCGTGCGCGCGCCGTGGCGAAGGCGCACGCCGTACACCGAAGTGGACAATGCACCATCGCTGCGGATCAGGTCGCCCACCTGGACGGCGTCGCGTTCGGCAAGCCGCTGGACCCCGCCGACCACCGCGCCAGACTGCGCTCGCTGCGCGGGCGCACGCACACGCTGACGACGGCGCTCGTCGTGATGCGTGAAAACATTGAGGTCGTCGCAGTTCATTCCTTCGTCAGCTTTCGAGCGGACCTTTCAGATGCAGAAATCGACGTGTATGTCCACACGGGAGAGGGTAGCGGTTGCGCGGGCGGCTACCGAGCCGAAGGACGCGGCGCCCAGCTCATCGCGCGCGTCGAAGGCGATTGGTGGAACGTCATCGGCCTTCCGCTGTACGATCTGGTGAGCATCCTGCGCGCCGGGGGATGGCGCCCGATCTTCTCTTGACGTATGCTCGGGGCGCCCGGCGGAGATGCGCGCAATGACAACCCGAGCGGTCGGAATCGACCTCGGCACGACTTTCTCGGCCATCGCCCACGTCAACAAGTTTGGTGTGCCGGAGATCCTCCACAACGCCGAGGGTGAGCGGATCACGCCGTCCGTCGTGCTGTTTGAAGGTGATGACATCATCATCGGGACCTACGCCAAACAGTCGGCGGTGGCCTACCCCGAGCAGGTGGTGGAGTTCATCAAGCGGCACATGGGAGACGACGACTATCAGTTCGAGTATCGGCAGGAATCGTACACTCCCGAGAAGCTATCCAGCTTTATCCTATCAAAGCTGAAACACGACGCGGAGCTTCGCCTCGGACATCGCGTCGATCAGGCCGTCATCACCGTTCCCGCCTATTTCGGAGACAAGCAGCGCCGCGCCACCATGCGCGCGGGAGAGCTTGCGGGTCTTCAGGTGCTCGCGCTGCTGAACGAACCGACAGCGGCGGCGTTCGCCTACGGACTTGCCAACCCCGGCGTAAACAAGAAGGTGATGGTCTTCGACCTCGGCGGCGGCACGTTCGACGTGTCCATCGTGAACGTCGACGGCCCCGAGATCACCGTCCTGGCGACCAACGGAGATCACCAGCTCGGCGGCAAGGAATGGGATGACGCCCTGATCAAGTATGCGGCGGACCAGTTCAAGCAGCGGCATGCGATCGACCCGCTCGACGATCTCGCCGCCTACCACGACCTCCGCCAAAAGTGCACGAGCGCCAAGCTCTCGCTCACCAAACGCCCGCGCGTCAACCTGTTCTACGATTACCGCGGGAAGATCCTGCGCTCCGAGATCACCCGGGAGAAATTCGAAGACCTGACGGGGGCGTTGCTCTCGCGGTGTGAGGCGTTGACAAAAGACGTCCTCGACGACGCGAAGCTCACCACGGATGACATCGATACCGTCGTGCTTGCGGGCGGATCGACGCGCATGCCGATGGTCCGCGAAATGCTCAAGCGGATGTGGGGTCGCGACCCGGCGACGGACATCAACCCCGACGAGTGTGTCGCGCTCGGAGCCGCGCTTACGGCCGCAATTGAGGCCTCCCGCCTGCTCGGTGAGGCGCCGCCAGTGGATATCCGCACCCATGACGTGACTTCGCACTCGCTCGGGATGGTGGTTTTTCGCGACGGCCGCTTGTACAACTCAAGGATTATTGAGCGAAATAGTCGAATTCCGTGTGAGCGCACGCGTGACGACTACGTGACGACCCACGACGGCCAAACCACGATGGACCTTTGGCTCGTGCAGGGAGAAAACGACGATCCGCTCGACTGCAACGTGCTCGGGCACTTTGAATTCTACGGCATTCCGATGCGAGACGCAGCGAAATCGCGGCTCGCCGTCACCTTCCGGTACAACGCCAACGGAATCGTGGAAGTCGAGGCGATGGACCTCGATTCTGGGCAGACGCTCGCCCATCGGCTTGCCGCCGGTGCGGTGACGCTTGAGGATCTGGCGCGCAACCGGGCGCCGATGAACGTCGTCCTGCTGATTGATTGCTCGGGGTCCATGTACGGTGCAAACATCGAGGCAGCGCGACAGGCGGCGCTCTCCTTCTCTGAGCGGACGCTGGGTCCGAACAGGCAAATCTCCGTCGTCGCCTTTCCAGGCGGCGTCGTGTGCCCGCTGACGGCGGACCTGAAGAAGCTTCGCGAGTCCGTCACTGCATTGACGCCCATCGGCTCCACGCCGCTGGCCGCGGGCCTGGCCGCCGCGCGTGAGCTCATGAAGTCGCGTGCCGGCGTGCAGCGGGTTTTCGTCGTTCTTACCGATGGACATCCGGACGATCCGGAAGCGGCCATCACCGAGGCGCACCGCATTCGAACGAACGGAGGCCGGATCGTGACCATCGGCGTCGGCCAGCAGGTCCACCCCGAGTTCCTCCGAGGCCTCGCGTCACGCCAGGAGGACTACCATTTCTGCAGCGAGTCCGTGGACTTGCAGGGCACCTTTATCAACCTCGCCACCGAACTCGCGGGAGACTGACGGCATGTCCACGATCGATGCGAAGTTGGAAGAGATTCAGACGCTATTGCGGGACCAGCTGAAGAACGACGACATCCAGCGTAAGGCATTTGACACGCTCTATGAGGAGCTGCGCCAGTACAAGGAAGACTTCATGTTTCAGGCCGAGAAGCCGTTTCTTCTCGACCTGCTCCTGTTCTACGACTCGCTGAACTGGTTCCACCAATCGCTCCAAAAGCGAGAGATGAGCCCGGACGTCGTCAGTGACAGCTTCCAGTATCTGCTCGACGAGTTTCTGGAGCTGCTCTACCGTCGCGACGTCGTGCCGGCGGAAGGTTCCGAGAAGTTTGATCGAAAGCTCCATAAAGCGGTAAGGGTCGTTCCAGCGGCTACGCCAGCGGACGACTGGAAGATCGAATCCGTACTCAAACGCGGCTTCGTTCGCGCGGATCGGCAGTTGAGGGCGGAGGAAGTCGCGGTCTTCCGCATCGGCGCCGACGGGTCCACCAAGGAGTAGGATGGCTGACGAATCCATCATCCTCGGGATCGACCTCGGAACGACTTTTTCCGCGATGGCATATGTGGATCGCCACGGCAAGCCCTCGATCCTGCCAAACGGAGAGGGCCACGCCACCACCCCGTCCGTCATCCATTTTTACGACAGCGACGCGTGCGTAGTCGGCGAAGAAGCCGTGAAGATGGTGGTCGTTGATGCTCCGAACGTCGTCCGGTTCATCAAGCGCAACATGGGAGAGTCCGACTATTCGCTCGATTTCTTCGGAAAGCCGTACACGCCGCAGGAACTATCAGCCATCATCCTACGAAAGTTGAAGGACGACGCGGAGGAAGCGCTCGGATTTGCCGTGCGCGACGCTGTGGTTACCGTGCCCGCATATTTCAATTCCGCGCAGCGCGGCGCAACCGCGGAGGCGGGCAACCTCGCCGGCCTCAACGTGTTGTCGATCATCAATGAGCCGACCGCCGCAGCCATCAGCTACGGCATGGAAAAACTCGGAGGTGACCGTAACTTTCTCGTCTTTGACCTCGGCGGCGGCACCTTCGACGTGACCGTCATGGAGATCCGCGGCACCACCCTCCGCGCCATCGCAAGTGACGGCAACGCGGAGCTGGGCGGAAAGGATTGGGACGATCGCCTTCTGGCCCACGTCGCGGGCAGCTTTCAGTCACAGTTCGGTCAGGATCCGCTGGACGATCCGCAGCCCTATCAGGAGTTGTATGAACGCTGCCTGCACGCCAAGATCTCGCTGTCCACCAAGCCGCGCGCGGTCATTCCCGTCAATTACAGGGGGCATCGTGCGGTCGTTCCGGTCACGCGTGAGGAATTCGAGGGCTTGACCCGCGATCTCATCGAACAGTGCGAGGACACCTGCAACATCGTCCTCGAAAAGGCGCGGCTACGCTGGCAAGACCTCGACGATGTGATTCTCGCGGGCGGCTCCACGCGCATGCCCATGGTTCAAAGCATGCTGCGTCGCCTGTCCGGAAAGGAGCCGGCGCCAGGCGTAAATCCTGATGAATGTGTCGCGCTTGGCGCCGCGCTCGCCGGCGTTTTTCGCCATCGTCCCCAGCACCCGGCGATCCAGGCGTACCGCGCGGCCATGGTGGCGGGCCGCGGAACAAGCGAACTGGAGATCCAGGATCCCAGCAGTGATGTGCCCGACGCGACGCATGCCAATCCTCCCGGGCCCGCCAACGCCGACAGCGAAATCGAGGTCGCGCCGAGGACGCCGTTCGGCCTGCCCGGCGTGCGCATCACCGATGTGGTGACCCACTCGCTCGGAATCGTGGTTCTGGACGCGAGCCTGAACGAACGAATCGTCAATCTGATCCCCGAATCCACGCCACTGCCCTGTGAAAAGCGCGGCCGATTTGCCTACGCCTACGACAACATGACGGCCGTTCGAGTGGAGGTGACGGAAGGTCAGGGCGAATCCCGCGATGAGGTCGTTGTCATCGGAGAAGTCGTGCTCGACAACCTGCCGCCGCGCCCAAGGGGTACCGCGATCGAGGTCGTCTACCGCTACACCGTGAACCAGATCCTCGAGGTCGACGTTACGGACGTGGAGACGCGCCAAACGCGCCAGGCGCGGATCAACCTGCGCGGCGGCATCGCCGAGGCGGATCTTCCCGCTGCCCGCGAGCGTGTCTCAGCAGCGAACATCCACTGAATCCCGACGAGCGCGGCGATTCGAGGAGCGCCACCGCGCAAGCATTGCTCTTGACGGGTTGACGGATCGCCCCGCACGGGCAAAGGTTCGGCGCAATGGAACGACGTGAGCTCGACGACATCGAGCGATTCCTTACTACGGTGGGTCATCCCACGCTGCTGGCGTACTACGGTCTCACCGAGTCCGGAACGCCAGAAGACCGTGAGGCGGCCGTCAAGAAGCGCCGCGCGTGGGCGCAGGGCCAACAGGCCAACCCGAAATTCAAGGCGGAAGCTCTCTTTCTGATCAAGAACAATACGACGCTGAAGCGCCTCCTGGTAATGGACTTCGATGCGTATCGTCAGCACTTCATCGACGTCGCCTCGGCGAAGAATGTAGACGAGCTGTCCCAATTCATCCGCGGCGCGCTGGCAAACGCGGTTTTGACCGCCCAGGGAGAAGCAGCCGCTCGGCACCACGGGCGCGCCCTCGGCCTCGACGACGCCGTCGTGGGTGCGCGCATCGATGAATTGCTCAACGAGATGGGGGCCGTGCGGGGCGACTTCGAGGACGACGCGATTCCTGGCAGTGCAGCAGCGGTCGATTATTACGCCGTCCTCGATGTCTCGCCGTTCGCAACACCGGCCGAATTGGAGTTGGCGTACCGGGCGAAATACCGATGGGCGCGCAACGTGAAGGACCTGAAACGGTCCGGCGAGGTCTTGTCCAACCTCGACGATGGCTGGCGGATCCTGAAGGATCCCGCAAAACGTGACCGCTACGACGAGATGCGCGCCCAACTGCGAGAGGTCACCGACGAAGTCGAGCGACACGCCGCAAAGCTCAATCAACTCCTCGAAGACGAGCGTCAGGCGGAGCCGCCGGACCCGCCGGCGATCTCGATGGGGCCGCCGACGGAGTACGCGCCCCGCCACGTGGTGCCCACCACGACCGATGAAACGCGGCTCCCGACGACCCCGGTGAGGTCCGGCGGAGCGGTAAGCGGCGCGGTGCCAACGGAGCCGGCCTCCCCCCTTGTTACCGGGCGCCCCGTGGACGTCGTACGGACGCCGGACGCGATGAAGGAAGCGAGAGAGAACGCGCCGCCGAAGCCCAGAGACGCGCCGGTTCCACAGATTGCCGGTCGAACCATCGGGATCGCCGACGGACCGCAAGCTGTACGAGAGCGCGCGCCGCGCTTGCAGGTACAAGGCGCAACGATGCTTCGAATGACCGTTGGTCGGCGGACGACCGACTACGGCCTCCAGATCGTGAATGTCGGGCAGGGAAAGATGCCAGGAAAGCTGGTCACCGACTCGCCGTGGCTGGTGCCGCAAAAGCTCTGGCTCGAACCGGGAGCGCGTGAACAAACGATTGTTGTGTCCGTCCGGCCGGAGCGCATGGCGCGGCGGACGATGACTGGTACGGTCACCGTGGTCGCCGACCACGGGGAAAGGCGGGTGATCACGTTCGACGTGCGAAAGCGGGGATACGCCGTTCCACTGCTTTTGCTGCTATTGCTGGTGAGCGCCGTGGGCGTTGCCGGCCTTGCCGTGGAGGCCAACCAGCCGCCGGCAGCGCCGCTGTCGCCCGCGCTGCTGCTCACCGTGGTCCCCTTCGCGGACCGCGTTCTGGTGGACGGTGTCGACATCGGTAGCGGCTCGACCATCACGGTCGAGGATCCGCACGCCGGTGCGCCGTTCCGCGTCCGTATCGAGACGGATGGCTTCGCCCCGCACGAGGAACTCGTGGCCCTCCGCGGATCTCCAATGCAGCGCACCATTCGGCTTGACCTCACCGACAGGATGGACTGGAAGCCCGCGCTCGATGCGACGCGGACCGACCTCGGACCCCGCGGCGAGAAACTGGCGCGCGCGTTGGCGCCCGTCCTCGCGACGTGCGTGGTTCCACCTGTCAAAAACGCACAAGCAACATTCCATGCCTTGGCATCTTCGGATGGACAGGTGCGCGGGCTGACCGTCGACGGAGCGAACTTCTCGGTTCCTCCGGCCGCCCCGTGCTTCATGCATGCATTCCGCGGGATGCGAGTGGGCGGATTCGAGGGGGACTACGCCCAGATCGACATCGACCTGAAGCTGCCGGCTCCATGAGCCGGACGCTGACCGTCGAGCAGCTGCGCGAACGGGCGCTCTCGTTGATGGATGGTGATCCGGATGAGGCCGTACGCGCCGTCGAGGAGGCGCTGGAACGCCAACCCGACGCGGAGGGGTTCTACGTTTGCGGCGTTGTTCTATGTGAAGTGGGCGACGCGCAGGAAGGCATCGGCGCCTTGCGAAGGGCCGTAGAGATGGACCCCACGCTTCCCGACGCCGCGTACACGCTGGCGCGCGAGGAATTCGCCCGGTATCAGTTCGAAGAAGCGCGTGAGCATGTCAGTCTGGCCTTGCGCCTCGATCCGCATCATGCGGACGCCCGGTACCTGCGCGCTTGCCTGCGCGAACGACGCGGCGATCACGACGGGGCTCTCCGAGACTATCAATCGGCGGCTCTCTCCGAACCGGTGGACCTGCCGATGCCGATTCCGCTCGCGGACGAGGAGATCGACGCGGTCGTCGATAGTGTGCTTGGGGAACTACACCCCTCCCTCCGCCGCTACCTGCAGGACGTCGCGATCATTGTTGAGGACGTTCCGCCCATCGAGGTGCTCGAGGACATCGTTGACGGCGCGCACCCGACGGACCTGCTCGGCTGCTTCAGCGGCCATTCGCTCGTCGAGCGTGACTCCGCCGACCCGTGGACCGCGCTCCCCGCTACGATCACCATCTACCGCAGGAACCTCGCCCGAATCGCGCAAGATCGCGACGAGTTGCACAACGAGCTGCGTGTGACGCTTCTCCACGAGATTGGACACTTCCTCGGACTGGACGAGGTCGACCTGGCCGAGCGCGGGTTGGACTAGGTCGCCGCACTTGACGAGGGGCGCGCCTGCGCATAGCTGAAGCGTGCGTCTGGGGGAGTAGCTCAGCTGGGAGAGCGCCGCGTTCGCAATGCGGAGGTCGTGGGTTCGATCCCCATCTTCTCCACCACCAAACCAAAAACCCCCGGTTCATCCTTGCGGATGGCCGGGGGTTTTTCGTCGCGGGTCCCCGCCCACCCGCGCTACTCGACGAGGAGCGGCGCCTGTCCTGCGCGGCCCATCATCCACTGCAGCATGGCCGTAGATTGCTTGTCCAACGCCATGAACTGGATTCCGGCGCCGCAAGGCTCACCGCGTTCGTCGAGGCGGTGCCAGCGCACCTGCCCGGCGGCCATCACCTCGCGGCCGCCCTGCAGGTGAACCCGCAGACGCACGACTTCTCCGACCGCAGGGGGCGCATGCATGGCGACGAATACGCCTCCCTCGCCGACGTTTTCGGAGAATCCCGTGTAGAAGTTGGTTTGCGACTCCATGCTGATCTGGGCCTCGATGTCGAAGCGGGGCGTCGCGCGTTGATCAACGAACTGTTGGGCGATTGCGGTACTCATGAGGTTTCTCTCCCTGTGATGGAGGGATCGGAATTCGGGAACGGACGCGTTAGGCCGCGACGCGTGAGCGCACAAGAAATCCGCGAAGGGTTCGCGACGAGCGACGACGGGCAGCGCCTGTACTGGCACGCCGTCGGCCATGGCCCGGCGATCGTCTGCTGCAACGGCGTAGGGGTGAGCACGTTCTTCTGGAAGTACGTCACCGACGCGTTCGTGGGGGAACATACCATCCTCACGTGGGACTACCGGGGCCACGGACGTAGCGACGCAATCGTGGATGCCTGGGGGGGGGATGTCACGATTCCACGGCACGCCGCCGACCTTGCGGCGGTGCTGGACGCGGCTGGCATCGACGACGGCCTGCTCATCGGACATTCGATGGGTTGTCAGGTGATCTTCGAACTGTATCGGACCCATCCCCAGCGGATTCGGGGGCTCGTGACCATCCTGGGGACGGCCGGGCGCGCGCTGGAAACGTTCTACGACAACCCGTCGTCCCCCCGCTACTTCCGACTTGCGGAGCGTGCAATCCGCCGACTAGGGGATCGCGTACATACGGTCGTGCGGCCCATCCTGCTCTCTCCGATCGCGTGGACCATCGCAAAGGCGGGGCGCATGGTAGATCCCGATTATGCCGATAAAATGGACATGATCCCGTACATGGAGCATCTGGCGACGCTCGACCTCCGCATGTTCATTCGCACCATCCTATCGATGCAGGACCACGACGCATGGGATGTGCTGCCGGGCATCACCGTGCCGGTACTCGTGGTCGCTGCCGAAAAGGATGCTTTTACGCCGATGTGGCTCTCGCGGAAAATGGCAGCCAGCATCCGCGATGCCGATTTCCTCGTGCTCGCGGACGGGAGCCACGCCGCGATCATTGAGCAGCCGGACACCATCAATCACCGGCTGAAACGATTCGTTCGGGAAAGGCGGGTTTTTGGATAGGCGCGCCGCCGGCCCCTTCACCCGGTCCGGCCACGCACCCACCCGTCGATCGCATTGACAGGAACGGCCTCCCAGACGCGCGACCCCTCAATTCGGGCGCGGACGCGCACGCCCCCGCCCCACATCGTCCACTGCAGCTCCACCGCGCGCCCGGCGACAACGCCGCACGCACGTACGGAGCCCGCCAGGCCCTCTCGCGCAAACGACAGGCCCAACGCCTCGGCGGCTGGTGCAGCAATGTCACGGAGCTCTACCCGGCGGAGCCAGATCGCGATCCACGCCAGCCACAGCGCGATCAGCCCGAGGAAGACCCCGGCCAATTCGCAGGGAAGGATCGCCTCGTCCAGGTAGAGCCCGGCTACCCCTCGAGGTCCACGTCCATACCCTCCCTTGCTACGCGAATGTTCATGTCGCCACTTCCGGCTTCCCAACGGGACGCGAGCGCATCCAAGGTTTCATCCGCGCTTTCCGGCGAGTGATGAAACAGGAACAACGTTTTCACGCCGGCCTCCTTGCACAGCGCGATGGCGTACTCCGGATACGAATGACCCCACGTCATCTTCTCCAGGTACTCCGACTCCGAAAACATCGTATCGAACACGACGGCATCCGCACCGGCGAGTGCGTTGATCAGCCCCTGCTCGCGACTGTTCGGCTTCTGACCGCCCGACACGCCCTCTCCCGGGCGGGAGAGCGGCGAGGTGTCCGTGAGATAGGCAACCTTGCGCCCGCCCGCGGAGGCGATGTACCCGCAGGATCCGCCGGGATGGTTGAGCTGCAACCCCAGCACTTCAAACGGACCACGCTCGAAAGCCTTACCGGGACGAATGTGGTCAAACGTCAAGTTTGCCGCAACTTCCGGGATGCGGAGCGGGTGATACACCCCGTTGAGGTACCGCGCAATGCGGTCACGTGTCCCATCGGCGGAAAACGCCGGTGCTGAAACGCTAATTTTGAACGAAGGCGCAAAGATCGGCGCAAAGAAAGGGAAGCCGAACAGGTGGTCCATGTGGAAATGCGTGAACAACAGGTGAACTTCACGTTCTGTCCGGCCCAGCATTTCCCGACCGAGGGCGCGCGCACCCGTGCCGCAATCCAGCACCAGCGCCGGCTCACCCGGCACCTGCACCTCGATGCACGACGTATTGCCGCCGTAACCGGACGTTGTCACACCAGGAACTGGGATGGACCCGCGGACACCCCAGAAGCGAAGCCTCATCCGAAATCCACCATGCAGCGAGCGGGAGTCTAGCGCATTCATGCCTGTCGGGGCAACCCGGAGGAATGGAGCGCGGGGGAGAGTGGTGCGCAGTACTGGATTCGAACCAGTGGCCTTCGGCTTCGGAGGCCGACGCTCTATCCAGCTGAGCTAACTGCGCGTACCGACGCAACTAAGGCCCGTCAGCGGCCTCGTCAAGCTGGACCCATGCGCGCATCTCGGGGAGCACGGTTTCTCGCCAGTCTGGCGCCGTACGCTCGGCCGCGAACCGCCGAAAGAGCGCCGCCACAACGAAATGCAGCTCTTCGTAGGTATACATTCGGTCGTACAGGATCTCCGCGACGTCACCCGTCTTGACCTGGACCGCTAATTTCGCCGCCGCAATGGACACACGCGGGCCACGGAGTGTCACGGTGTACTCGCGATCCTCACGACGGAGCGCCAGACGAATCTCCTTGAGCACCTTTCCGCCCGCAAGCGCGGCGCGCGCCTCCGGCGACGTCGACGGCCTTTCTCCGGTGAGCATGACGCTGGCGCGCTCCTCCCCCACGGCGCGAAAGGCGATTCGGTCGTCCACCCAGAACTCGACGGCGCCCTCGTCCGGTCCGAGCTCGACCCGACCGCGGCCCACCTCGCTCCGATACCAGAGCCAAACGTAGAATTCGCTTGCGACGTGGGGTGAGATCTCGTCGTTGGTTTCTTCGCTCATTTCGCCTCCCGGAGGTCACTTGCGCCGCTGGCGACCAGACGCAACGCGGTGTCCGCGTCTCCCAGTTCGTCGAGCGGGCTCCACGGCACGGGGCGCAGGGAAAACGTGCGGTAGAACAGCTTGCGAAAGGTGTCGTTGGCCGTTTCACTGTCATTGTGCAGAAACAACCAGCCGTCCACCACGTTCCAAACGCATTCCAGAAGCGCCACATTCGGAAGCGTTTGCTTCAGCATCTCTAATTCTAGAGCCTCCTTCACTTCTTCCCGCACGCCCGGCGGGCAGCGATCACGGTTGTTCGCCGTGCACCAGTGCTGTTGCCGCTTCTGGAGCGTCGCCTTGAACAGCTTGCTCGGAATCACCTTTTTGTCGATACGAAGCGAAAAAAGCGCGTACTGATTGTACAACCACTGATTGACGTCCAGGAACGACGTGTCGAGCAGGTTGTGCGCCTGCACCCATCCCATCGTCGGCTCCTTGCGGGTCGGGGAGAGCGGCTCACGGAAGGAATTCGCCTCCAAGGCCTCGATGTATGTGTCACGCCAGCCCTCGGGCAGTTCACCCTCGACGCGATAGCGACGCCCGCTGAGGGCACCTTTCAAAATCCCCATGATGACCCCACTGGTTGCCTACGTTTCGCGAAAATCGTCGAGCGCATGCCGGAAGATGACGATTTCGGCGCCCTGCCGGGTGCACAGACCAAACTCGAAGCGCGAAACCCAGCCGACCGACCCGGTGAAAACCTCACCTTCCAGCGTCACTACGCTGACCTCGGCCTTTCTATCCATCGAGAGGCCGAGGCGGCGGTTCGAGCACGCGAACCGTTCCTGCGGACGGAGGCGCGGCTCCACGACGGCGTCACGACGGCCCTTGTCGTACTCCAACGCCTTCCGCACCTTCTTGAAGTCGACGGGAAGGAACGCGTACTTCATCTGCGTCTTGTGGACGGCGATCTCCACGTTGGACTCCAGATCCATGGCGTGGATCTCGTAGGAATCCACCGAGATCACCCGGAGGTGAAGGGATTTGTGACCGTGCACACACACCGTCAGCTCGCGACCGGCGACGAGGACGGTCCGGTCTTTCGACGCCGCGAGCGCCGTGTCCACGCGCCGGCGCTGCATGACGCCGGCGAGATCGGCGTGCCCCATCGCCACCTGCGTCGCAAGCGCGCGATCGAGCGTATGGCGCAGCATGAGCCCATTCACCTCGTCGGCGAACGCGAGTCGGCGCACCGCTTCGTTCAGATCCAGCCGGCCGGCGGCGATCTGGCGGGCAACGTCGAGCGGAACACCGGCCGAGGCCGCGATGCGCTCCGCCTTCTGCGCACGTTCAACTGCGGGAGTGGGACGCGGCGCACCCTTGGCACGAGAGGGTGGAGAGAACGGGCGCCGCATGCCATCGAGATAATCGTTAGGACGGAGAATGACCACCCCCGCCGTTGGCACATTCGCTCCCGAGATCACCGCCCCGACCGACGCCGGGATATTTTCTCTGGCTGCCGCACGGGGCAGCAAAATCGTGTTGTATTTTTACCCGAAAGACTCCACGCCCGGCTGTACCATAGAAGCCCAGCAGTTCCGGGATCTTCACGACCAGTTTGCAAACAAGAACGTGAAGATTATTGGCGTGTCCAAGGACAGCGTGAAGTCGCACCAGAGCTTCAAAGCGAAACAGTGTTTGCCCTTCGACCTGTTGAGCGACGACGGGTCGGTGTGCGAGGCGTACGGCGCTTGGCGGATGAAAACGAACTACGGACGTGACTACATGGGCATTGCGCGCATCACAATCCTCATCGATGAAGCCGGTAGGATTGCGCGCGTGTGGGATCCTGTGAAGGCCAATGGTCACGCCGCGGACGTGCTCGCCGCGGTGTGACCGGACGGGCCTGGCCGACGACGATCGTCGTCACGTGACGCCGTTGGCACACTCACGCGAGCACCAACGACAACGTGTTGTTCCCGACGTGTACAAGCAGCCCCGGGACGATGCTTCCCGACTGAGCCCGCAGCACTCCCGCCACGACGGCAAGCACCAGGATCGGCGGCAACGCCGACGGCGTGTCGGCGTGCATCCCGGTGAACGCGACGATCACAAGCGCAGTTCCAATTGAGCTCCCCAGCTTCTCCGACAGGATTCCCTGAAGCCAACCGCGAAAAATCGCCTCCTCCAGAATCGGCGCACCGATCGCACCCCAGACCCGTAGCACCCCCATCGTCGAAATCACGGGCGCCGCGCGAATCAGCGTGACGATCGGCTGCTCCACGAGCGGGATTCCGACACGCTCAGCCAGCGCCCCCCACACATACCAGCTTACGACGACACACCCCAAAGCCGGAGCGGCCATGCGCAGCCACCGCAGCGACGGGCGGGTGAACGCCACCCCCCGTGCTGACGCAACCGCCAGTGACACCGTAGCGAGTTCTCCAGCCGACATCGCGGGAATCCCGATGAGCAGCAGGTCCATCGACGAGCGCGGCTCGTGGCCGAGCAGTACCACGGCGACCACGACGCCGACGACCGCGCCGACCACGCCGACGACCCATCCGGCGAAAAGGTTCACCCATCCGCCGTACCTGCGCACGCCACGACCGGCCGCCGCACCGCCGACGGTCACCAGCAGCGCAAGCCCCACCAGAGACGCCGAAACGGTCAGCGCTGTCACCGGCGAACCACGGCAACGGCCCCGGAAGGCTCGCCGTGATGTGGATAATAGGGAGCGCCAAACACGATGGTTGTGGAATTGCCCGCAACGGCGATCGGGCGGGACTCTGCGCCGACCTCCATCGCATAAGCAACGCGGCCGGATAGCGAAACAAAACGTGCCCGCGCCGGAACAATCCACTTGTTGAACGTGCCGACGACGTACCCGCCACCGAAGGCCTGCCCGAGATGATCGCCGCGCAGACCCTCTACACAGGGGCCCGCCTCGCTGCACGCGCGCCCTGCGCCGTCGTCCACCTCCATATCGGGGTCCCCCGCCCAGACCACCCCATCGATCTCGACGATGGCGCCACCCTTTCCGGCACCCAAGATTTCGCCCACCTCCGCGCCATCCGCCCGCGCCCAGCTCCAACCGACGCACTCTGCGCCGCAAACCACGGCGAGCGCCCTCCCCTCCCCAAGCCCCACCGCGCCCAAGCCTTCGACGGTCATGTCCCAGGTCTTGGTCACCGTCCCCGCTTCAATCTCGAAATAAACAAGGTAGTTACTGCTGCCGACCAGGACGCCGTCGGCGTCGGCGGCCCAGGTCCGCGCGCCCGGTACGCTGCCCACGCGAACGTCATCGACCTCGACCGCACCCGTTGCGCTACCGCGAACCACTGCAGAACCACTGTACCCGACCCAATCCGACGGGCCCTCGCTTACGACGCCCGCCACCGTGACCTCACCGGCACCCGGGGCCGCCGAAGCGACGTCTGCGCCGGCCGCAACAGCCGCTCCGTACAGGGAACCCGCCTTTCCGTGCGACCACTCGGCCGCGACGTCGACGCCGATAATCGACTCCTCGACGAGCGCTTCCGCGCACGCAACGAAGGTCAGCGCGTACACACGAGCCGTCGGTAGAATCCATGACGTTCGTCGAGGATGTCCGGACCGAACGGCGAGGCCTCCGCCACCGCGCGGAGCCCCGCCCACCGCGACGCATCCATACCGAACTTCCGCCATTGGCGACGGATGAATCCATCTGGAGGCCACGGTCCGGTCCGCGCGATCCAGTCAGCAGGAACCTCGGCGTCGGGATCGGCCTCGTAGACGTAGAACTTCCCGCCTTCGACCAACACCCGGTGGACTTCTGCGAACACGGCCGCGGTATCCGTCCAGTGGTGCGCCGCCTGCACTGCAACCGCGGCCTCGAACGTCCGCACCGGGTAGACGATGTCAACGGCATTCATCCGGCGAAACGTGACGTTCAGCCGGCCCCGCTTGTTGGCCTCGGCCAGCTCCAGCATCGCGTCCGAAATGTCGATGCCAACGGCATCCACCTCCGGACGTCCGGCGGCCGCGTGAATCGCGACCCAGCCCGGGCCCGTGCCCACGTCCAGCAGGCTGCCCCGGTGCACGCCGATGTCTGCGGCGATGAAACGGTATGCCGGCTGATAGTAGCGGCCGGGACCCAGTTGGTACGCCCACGCGGTGAGGGACTTGCGGCCTTGCGGCAGTAGCGGCATCGTCCCTCGCTCCTTTCGGCGCGCTAATGTGGCGGATCATGCCCGACCCGTCAACGCCACGATTGAACCATCGACGCTGGGCAGTAACCGGTGCCACCGGACTGCTTGGGAACAACCTGATTCGAACGCTGGCAAACGCAGGTGCCGACGTGCGCGTGCTATCGCGCGGCACAAACCGAAAGGAATTGGCTGGACTCGACGTCGACGTGATCGAGGGTGATCTGGACAACACCGACGCCTTACGACGCTGTTTCGACGGGGTGGAGGTTGTCGTACATGCCGCCGCCGCGGCCGACATTCGGTACGGCCGGCGCGAGGAGATGGAGCGCATCAATGTCGGCGGCACCCGGAGCGTCGTGAGCGTGATGCCGGCGGGTGCCCGGCTCGTTCACGTTTCCAGCGTTGACGGGCTGGGCATGCGTACGCTCACGCACCCCGCGGACGAGGACTGCGAGCCGATCGCTGCGGAAGGCGGCGTGCCCTACGTCGATACCAAGCGCGCAGCCGACCGCGCGGTGCGGGAGTGGGGGGGCGATCACGTCATTGTCCATCCCTGTCTGCTCCTTGGCGCGTGGGACTGGAAACCGTCAAGCGGACGGATGATTCTCGCGATCGCCCGTGGCCTGGGCAGGTTTCCGCCGACGGGCGGCAACAACTTCGTCCACGTGCAGGATGTCGTCGACGGGACCATCGCTGCGGCGAGCGGAGAGCGTGGCCGCGCCTGGATCGTCGCGGGAGAGAACCTTCCCTACCGGGACGCTTGGGGCAAGATCGCGGCGATCGTCGGCGGCGCCGCCCCCGTGGCGGCGTTGCCCGCGTGGATGGGCGCAGTGGCCGCGACTGCCATGGAGGCCGGCCGATCCCTCGGACTCCCCGAAGGGGGTGACGTCAACGCCGCCACCACGCGCATGGGATTTCTGCCGCACTACTTCGACGGAAGCCGCGCGCGACGCGAGTTGGGAATCGTTGGGCGCCCCTGGGAAAACGGCGTGCGCGAAGCCTGGGCGTGGTTCGCGCAGCAGCGAGCGGCGATCGGTGCGTGACTACGGAGCGGCGGACAGCGTCAGGGTGTAGTCGAGAACGCCGACATCGCCGGAAAGATCCTCCGAACCCGTCATTTTCAGCGAAAGGGAGCCGTCCGAGGCGACCTGCCCGGTCAAGTTCGCGCTGTGCCCTTCGACGACCATCTTCCCGGTCCACGTCGTGCCGCTGACGTTGCCGCTCCAAACGACCTTTCCAGTCTTGTCGCCGTTCTTGTCCAGCGTGCACGTCGCGCTGAGGTAGACCTGACCACCGTTCACGGCGCCCTGCACATCGCCCGAACACGAGTCGCTCATGCCGTACCCGGCCGACGTGAACTTCGCGTCGAAGCGCCCGTGCCGCGGGCCATCCGCACCGTTGTTGGTGGGCTGCGGCGGCGTCGTGGAGCCGTTCACCAGCGCGATGTAGCGGTCCCAGTCCCAGCCGCTGCCGGGGTCCGTGTGGCAGCCGCTCCCGCCTCCGCCGGGGTTGCTGCAGCCCGGGACTTCGAAGTGCCCGATGATGTGAGCGCGATCCTTCGGGATACCGTACCGGTCACAGATATCCCTCGTCAAATCGGCAGAGTTCTGGTACATCGCATCCGTGTACCATTTGCCGGGGTCGGACACGTAGCCCTCATGCTCGATGCCTATACCCTCGCTGTTGTACGTCCAATACCCGGCGTGCCAGGCGATGTCTTCTTCCTGAACGCCCTGGGTGATCTGGCCGTCCGACGAGCGCACGATGTAGTGCGCGCTGACCTGCGCCGACGAGTTCTGGAACCACGAGATGGCGCCGGAGTAGCTTCCTTCCGTCGTGTGGATGATGACGTACTTGATGCTGGTCCTGCTGCCATTCGTGTAATTGCTCGACGAGGCCGGTACGAACTGATCCACAGTACTCGAACCCGTCGTGAGCTGGCGCCGCCATGACATGGGCTGCGGCGGGATGTTGATCACCTCCCCCGAGTCCGTTGTGGCCATGATTCCCGCCTGAAGCATGTCGTAGACCTGCCCCGCGAAGCCCTCGGCCACGAGCGGATCGTCGGCGCCCGACCAGCGTGCGACGATCGGGTACCACGCCTGCAGGCCGTCGACCTTCTCGCCCGTCAACTTCTCCGATTCCAAAGCCCATTCGTGCATGAGCGCAGCGCTGGCTTCGATGCTCAGCCGCGTGGAGGCGTTCACGTCGTCCGTGTCCGCCCCGATGAGCGCTGCGGCTTCCACGAGCGAAGGGGCGCCGCCTTCGACACGGAGGTCCATGATGCCGACGCCGCTGAGACTGTTCACCGCACCATCGCGGGCGTTCCATCGGGTCAATGCCCACGACGTCCCGGCCAGAACTTCATACGGAACGTCGTATTCGGCGCTCGCGTCGTGGAAAGCGGCATCCAGTTCGGTGCTGACAGGGTCAGCCGGCGCGCAGGCGGGGAGGAGGAGCGTCGCTAGAAGGAACAGCATGGGGGCTCTGGAGCGCACAGATCGACTGCACAGAGCATGCCAACACGGGAACCGTCACAATTGTCGGGTTCCGTCCCATCGCGAGTGGGACATGCGCACCCCAGTGGCGACTGCCCGCCCCACCGGAAGTGGGCGGGGGAGTCCCGCGGTTGCCGCGCCCAACTATCGGGACTACATGCGACGCCGATGATCCTGCTCGCGGTCGCCGCGTACGCCCTGACGCCAGCCCTGCGGCCAGCGGCGCCGACGCCGCCGGCGGTCGTCGTACTCGTTGCGCCAACGCTTGCCGCGAACTCGCCCCCCGCCGAATTCATCTTTCTGCTCGACACGACCGCGGAGATGCTGCCGGTGACCTCGCCGATCGTCGGAGAGATTGCCTCGCTCGTGGAGGTGCTACCGGAAGGCGACCGGATTGAGATTGTCATCTTCCACGCGCGGCCGAATGTGGCGCTGTCGTCTACAATTATTACCGAAGCTGGGCGCGCGGCGCTGGCACGGCAGATCCGTTCGCTGGCGGTCTCCGCCACGGTTGACCGTGACCTCGGCGCGGGTCTCGACGCGCTGGTGACCCAGATCAACCGAAAAGAGGCGCCGTCGCTTGAATTCGCTTTCATCGCGAGTAACTTCTGCCACGCGCCGCTGGTCAGCTCGCGCTGGTCGAGCGGCGCTTACGGCTGCAGCCCCATCCGTGGGCAATCCAGCATCGGCGAATCGCTCTCCACGCACCGCGCCGGCCGGCTGCTGACGACGGTGCTCTTCCCGCTCGCGCCCGCCGGATCGACGGCGGACGGCGCCGGCGTGGACGCCGCCGCGCGGGAGCTTGACGCCACCCCGGTGGTGGCGGACCTTCCAGGGTGGTTCGCCGATTATCGCGCACACCTTGCCGACATCCGGGTGCGGCCGGTCGTCGTTGCCGACGCGGCGGCGCTGACGCTCACCGCCGAGGTGATCACCGCGCCGGGCACCGCGCATCCCGAGGTCGAGCTCGAGCTGCGCACGTCGAATCGCGTCGCCGGCCTGCGTCTCGACAAAATGCAGGTCAAGGGGGGGAAGATCGTCGGCGCGGGTGCACCAGAATTGGCGCCGAACACCCGTATCAAGATCGCCGTGACCCCGCCCGGCGCCCCGCTTTCGCTGTTTCCACGGTCCGATACGGTCAACCTGACGCTCTCGCTGGTGGCGGACGGGGTCCTGCTGCCGGAGGCCGAAATCGCGGCCCTGGGCATCGACGCCAACCACCCGAACCTGGCGGTTGCCGTCAAGGTGCCGTTTCACCGGCAGTACGGATTGCCGCTGCCGTTGACGATCACCGTCTTCGTGCTGGTCTTTTTTCTGGGGGGCGGCGGCGCCATTGCCGCGCGCGCACGCCTGAAGCCCCGCCGCCTCGGCGGGTCGTTCCACTACCGCTTCCAGAACGGGCCGCGGGTTGCGCTGCCGTTGGCCGATCTCGCAGAGGCCGCGCTGGTCGTCAAACCGGACAACACCATCGCGCTCGGCGCGCCGGCCGAGGCAGCGCTGATCTTTCGCATGCGGCGGCCGGTGTGGGAAGTGCATGCCGAAGTGGAGGTCAACCGGGATGATGTCGAACTGAACCGAAAGCGCCTCGCACGCGGTCGTCACGCGATCGTGGAAGGGGGAACGGCTTTCACGTTTGGAGAATTTCGATTGACGTGGGAATAGTCAGGGCTACACGTTTCGAGAATATCGAGAATTCGTCGGCAGCCGCATTTGACATCGAATCATTAAGCGTTACGATTGACCCACAAGCGCTTCCCAAAGCGTGCGTGGCTCACCAGGAGGGTGCGCCGGAGGCCCGGTGGCGGTGTGTCGCTGTCAGAAGGATGGGCCGAACTCAAACCTGCTACTCACGACGGCTTCTTCGGTACGACACACCGGGACCCGTTCGGAGGATACTGTCATGACGGGCGAAGAAATCTACAACCTGCTCACCAAGATGTCTGCACGCGGAGACACGCCGCGCAAGCGGGAACGTCAGCTCCGCAAGATCGCCGAAAAGGAAGGCCTGAGCTCGGATGCACTCCGCGCCAAGGCCCGCCGTTTCGGCAAGAAGGCGGGTCAGACCTACCCCTTGATGCGCAAGCCGGCGACCAAGAACCGTGAAGCCGAGCGTGAAACCCGCCGGTCGAGCCGCAAGAACTGGAAGGAAGAGCGGGTGGCAAAGGGCAAGGCTGCCCTGGCTCGCGGCGCCGACTGGAAGGAGATTGCGGGAATGTTCGGCATCGCAACGGCAGAAGGCGCCGCCCAGTGGTGGCGTCGCAATGTCGAAGGCGTGAAGACCGTTGCCAAGCGCAAGGGTCGTCGTCGCGCAAAGAAGTAGTCGCACTCGTTTCCGCGCGTCGGGCTCGTGCCGGCGCGCGGCACGGTGAGCATGCGCCGTCGTCGCCTGAAAGGGCGGTGGCGGCGTTTGCTCGTTTTGTCGCTGCGAATCACCCGCCGCGCGCGAGTTCGACCGGCAACTCCCGAAGGTTGTAGCGCGATGCCATGGCGTACCCGTATGCGCCCGTATTCGCGACGAGGAGCATGTCACCCTCTTCCGTGACGGGAAACGCGCGGCCGGCGCCCAGCACATCACCCGTTTCGCAAATCGGGCCCACCACGTCAGCCATCCATACGAGCGGCGCGTCGAGGCGGGACAGGTTGACAATTTCGTGCCACGCGCCGTAGAGGGCCGGGCGCAGGAGCGCGTTCATGCCTGCGTCAACGCCGATCCAAACATGATCTCCCTTGCGTTTGATCTGCGTCACGCGGACCACGAGAACCCCCGCCTCTGCAACGAGCCAGCGGCCCGGCTCCATCCAGATCTCAACCGGCCGCCCCGCCGCCTGCGCAATGCCCTGGAGCGAAGCGTCGAGTTCCCCGATGGACAGCGTGGCCTCACCCGGCCGGTAAGGCACGCCCAGGCCGCCGCCGACGTCAAGCACGCGGGCGTCGGGGAAGGCGCCGAGGAGGCTGGACAGCGTGTTTCCGACCTCCCGCCAGTTGGACGCGTCGAGAATACCGCTGCCGACGTGGGCGTGCAGTCCGATGACGCGTGCGCCGGCGCGCGCGGCGAGCGTTGCCGCCTCCGCCAAGTCGTCGGGAAGAATGCCGAACTTGGACCCCGGACCCGCGGTTTTGACATGGCGATGGTGTCCCTTGCCCTGTCCCGGATCGACACGCAGAAGGATCTCGCGACCGGCGAACGTCTCCGGCCAATTCCGCAGCGGGTGCAAGCTGTCCACGGTAACGACGATATCCGCGGCCAACGCCGCAATGTACTCAGCGCGCGGAGCGAAATTGGGCGTGAAAAGGAGGGGAGCGCCCGGTACCACCGCGCGAACGTGAGCGATTTCCCCGGCCGACACACATTCAAAACCGATGCCGGCCGCATGCAGCGTCCGGAGCACGGCGGCGTTTGGATTCGCCTTCACCGCGTACCATCGCTTTGCGACGTTGGTCATGGCCGCGAGCGCACCCGCGCGCGCGCGAATCGTCGTAAGGTCATACACGTACGTTGGCGTGGAGAGCGTGAGCAGCTCCGTACGCGCGAGCTCCCACCAGCGTGGCGGCGGAGACGGCGGCGTCCGGAAGCGTGGCCCGAAGGTCGGGTCCGCGCCGACGTCGGTGAGCGCGAGGCGGTGCAGTTCGCACACCAACCGCTCCGCCTGATCCTCGTCCACGACGACCGTCAGGTTCAGGTCGTTGGCGGCCTGCGAGACGAGGTGGATGCGGTGTTCCTCGAACGCCGAGAACGCCGGGGCCAGCTCGTGCAACGTCGCGCGAATCTGGCGACCCACGAGGCTGACGGCGGCAGCGGGACCGATCACGCGCACGGTGGCGTGCTGCCGCAGCTCCGCGACGAGCGCATCGAGTCGCGACGTCTCGAGCAGGTTGGCGGAGGCATCGAGCGAGACGGTGACGTCACTCTGCGAGGTTGCGACGAGGTCGATCGACAGTCCATGCCTGCCAAAGATGGCAAACGTTTCGGCCAGGAATCCCACTTCCTGCCACATCCCGACTGTTTCCATTTCGACGAGCAGAATCCCGCGGCGAGCGGCAATGGCCTTTACGCCGGGCGACATTGCGACGTCCGCGCGGATCACCGTACCTTCCGCCTCCGGATCGGGCGTCGAACGGATGTGCAAGGGGATGCCGGCGGCGCGAACGGGGGCGAGGCAACGCGGATGCAGCACCTTGGCGCCCATGGCGGCGAGTTCCTGCGCCTCGTCGTAATGCAGCCGTCGGAGCAAGTGGGCCCCGGGGACCAGGCGGGGATCAGCCGAGTACATGCCGGGAACGTCCGTCCAGATCTCGAGGCGAGCCGCGCCGCCAAGCGCCGCGAGATACGCCGCGGAAGTGTCCGAACCCCCGCGTCCAAGCAGTACCGTTTCGCCCGCGGCATCCCGCGCGATGAAGCCCTGCGTGACGGTGACGGCGGGGAGCGACGCGAACGCATCGGCGGCCGCGCCCGGCGTGCAGTCGCACTCCGCGCTGAGGAAACGGCGCGCGTCGTTCGGCGCGGGGCGTGCGAGCAACAGCCCGCGCGCGTCGACCCAATGCGCATCGATGCCCCTGGCGGCCAGCAAGGCCGTGCCCATCCGCGTCAGCGCCAGCTCCCCGGCCGCGAGTATCCGTGCGCGATTCCGCGGCGTGACCTCTCCGAGGAGCGCGATTCCGTCGGCGATTCGGGCAACGTCGCCTAGCTCAAAGTCCGGCAGGTCCACGCCAAGCTCCGTCGCGAGCGCGCGATGGTTCGCGAAGACGGCCGCGACTCCGGCAGCGTGCTGCCCTGCTCGCGCGGCGTCCGGAAGCGCATCCAAAAGATTCGAGACGCCGGACAGGGCGGAGCAGACGACGATGACGCGCTCGCCCGCGGCGCGGCGCGCATTCACTTGCGACGCAATCGTTTCCCAACGCGCCAGCGAGGACACGCTGGTGCCACCGAACTTCAAGACGACGAGTGGCGTGTCCACGCGCACGGCTAACCGGCAGCGCGTCGGGTCGCTGCGCCGTGGGTTGTCGAGCCGGCCATGCCATCGGACGCGGAGCGGCCCCATGTGCGATCGGACGCACAACTGCGGTACATTCTTGGCATGCTCGCCGTTCTGTTTGCTTGTGCCGCGCCGGAGACCTACGCCGAAGGCCTTGCGCCGCTGGAGGAAAACACGGCGGACTGGCCAGAGGCGACGGCGGACGAAACGCTTCCGGAGTCGGTAAACGTCGTAAGTGGAGTGGAGGACGACTACGATTGGGCGCACGCCCGTGGCTACGTTCACGCGGGCATGCTGCCGACATGGGAGGTGTTGCAAAACCCCGACGTTGGCGTGGACCGACGGCGGGTCGATGGCTGGACAGTCACGGACGACACGGACAAGAACTACAGCGTCAGCTACACCGTCAACAACGTCGTCAACGACGTGATCACCATCGATTTCGATGTCGCATGGATTCAGGACATCGCGAGGGGGACGAAAGAACTGCCGACGGCCGTTGCCGGGCGATGGGAGGTCGTCGAGGCCGACGCCATCATCGTCGTATTGGCGGGTTCATTTGTGCTGATCTACGAGGCGCCGGACATCAGCGGTCTGGAGCTCATCTACCACCTCAATACCGCGCAGCGTGACGCCGAGAATCCGCCGAAGGTGTTGACAGACCTGTACGATAGCGTCGTGGCGGTGGCCTCGGGGGGTGACCTTCCGGAGTATACGGAGGAATAACCGAGATATTATGCTTCCCGCTCCAGAAACCAGGTCTTCATCTCGCCTTTGCCTTTCAGCGTGATGACGCCGCGTTCCGTCACGACGAATCGATGGCCGAGCAGAGCCCGCGTCGTGTCGCTGATGTGCACGCGGCCCGCCTCCCCATGCGATTCCATCCGACTCGCCGTGTTCACCGTGTCCCCCCACAAATCGTACGCAAACTTTTTCACGCCAATGACTCCGGCCACCACAGGACCGGTGTGGATGCCGATCCGGACCTGAAGCCCTTCCCGGCCCGCTGGGCTCGCCGCCAACGCGTCCCGCATGTCGATCGCCATTCTCGCCATCACCGCTGCGTTATCCGGCATCGCATCTGGCAGTCCGGCAACGCCCATGTATGCGTCTCCGATGGTCTTGATCTTCTCGATACCGTGCTTCGCGGCAAGGTGATCGAAGGTCGAAAAAACCTCGTTGAGCAGGGTGATGAGATCCGCGGTGGAGATGCGCGCAGACAGCACGGTAAAGCCGACAATGTCCGCAAACAGCACGGTAACGGCCGGAAAATGGTCGGCGATGGTCGCCTCTCCTGCCTTTAGCCGTTCCGCGATGGACGCCGGCAAAATGTTGAGCAACAGCGTCTCAGAGCGCTGACGCTCCGCCTCAATCTCGGCTTCCGCACGCGAAGACGCCGCCTCGAAATACCATACAACCGCGAGCACCGCAAACAGCGTTCCCGCCACGTTGATGGTGTACAGGAGGTCGAGGGTGCCGGATGGAATGGGGATGAGCGGCGGGTGCGAGCGGCCATAGACCTGCAAGAGCGGCGTCGCGACGCAGGGATAGATCACGGTGCACGCACGCGCGAGGCGTTCGTCTGGTTTGAAGACGAGAAACGGAACCGCCACCAGCGCGAAGTAATAGAAAATGTAGCCGGCGCCGGAGCCAAGCAACACCTGAATCACCACGACGTGGATGGCAACCTCCGCGTAGGCCAAAAGCATCGCAGGGCGCGGCTTTCCGATCTGTAATAGTAGAATAGAAACACCGAATACTGCGACAGCGATCACGGCGCTCCACACGAACTCGGGTAAACCCAGCGCCGCGTACACGACGCCCTGGACAGCGTGGACCGAGGCCCCGATCAGCGGCATCACCCGACGCACCGTCTCCAGTTTGGCCTTCCCGGGGGCGAGGCCCACGCGTTCCCGAAGCAGCGGAATCCAATGCAGCATCGCGGGAATGCTACACCGTCGTGCATGTGGACGCCCCTGCGACTCCGATTCCTGCTCGTTTCCCTGCTGCTGCGGGGGGCGGCGGCCTGGGCCGCGATTTTCGTAAGCAGGGTGCGCGGCGAATCGCTCGCTTCAGGCGACTACGCGACCATCGATGCGAAGGAAAAGTTCGGGCTCTCGGGAGCGTTCTCGTACACGACGATCAAGCACCTGCCGAGGCTGGAGCGCTACCCATGGCGGGTCCGGGTCGCGAAGACGCTGGTGGTCGCCGCGTTGAGAATTCCGCTCGTCTCGCCTGAGCGATGGCGCAGCGCACGAGAATTGGCGCTGTGGACGAGGTGGTTGCCGACACCGCGCCTCGTCGCCGGCGCGGACCCCGGATTGGGTCGTCTGTCTGTGCAGGGTCCAAATGCGATCTGGATTCGGCGGTGGGAGGATAGCGCGGGCCTTCCCGCAGGCGTGTGGATGGTGGACTACCTTGATTTGTTGCGGGGAGTTTCGACACCGGAAGGACGGTGGCTGGTGCCGTGCGCCGCCATTTTCGACGCCGAGCTTGGTACGGTCGGGATCATGCTGGAGGTTGACGGCCGTCGTGAGTGGTTCGTCGATGACGGATCTCCACGTTGGCGGCTTGCGCGGATGTTCTTCGGCGCCGCCGATCTGTTTGTCCACGAGGCCGTGTCCCACCTGCTGTGGACCCATCTGCACGCGGAGGCCGTGATCCTAGCCGCCGCGCAGCATCTGCCGCTTGGCCATGCTGTACGCCGGCTTTTCGGGCCACACTTCGCGTTCACCCTGCAGGCGAACGAGAATTCCGGGCGCGTGCTCCTCGGCACGGGCGGGGTATTCGATCGGGCGTTCGCGGCGGGATGGACCGGCGCGGCCGAGTTGTTCGCCCGGGGAGACGTGGCATGGCGGTTTTCGCGGATGATCCCCAGTGAGGATGTGGAAGAGCGGGGGGTGGCAGCGCTGTCCGAGTACCCGTGGCGTGACGACGCACTCACCCTGTGGGCCCCGGTTCACCTATACGCGCAGCGAGTCGTTGCGCGGACGTGGACGAGCGAGGATGCCATTGCGATGGATTCGCCGTTGCAAGCGTGGTCGAACGCGATGGTCGCGCGCTTTGGCGCGGGTGGCTGGCCGCCCTGCCGGGACCGGGAATCCTTGGCTCGCGTGCTGGCCGCCTGCCTTTTTCTCAACGTGCGCCATACCTTGGTGAACGCGCAGCAGTACGACATGTACGGGTACCCGCCCGCGTGGCCGGCGATCCTCCGGGTGGGCCCGCCCATGGCAGGGCAGGCCGTTGCGGAAGAAACCCTGATCGAAGCACTTCCCGACCGGGGACAGACGCTGGACACGATTCGGGCCACCTTTGCGTTTTCCATTCAGTACAACCGGCTCGGTGTGGCCGGCGGAGACGAGGAATTTCGAGCCGGATTGCACGCTGCCGCCGCGGTGATTGCGGCCAGAGAGGCGGAACGCGCCACTCCCTACCGAATTTCTCTGCCCGATGCAGTGTCGGGGAGCATCAATGCGTAGCAGCCGACGAAGGGGCCACGCGCTACCCTACGGAGATGCTGCTGCTCGTTGCCGCGTGTGCCGAACCGAGCGCCGAAGGCAGGCGGACCGGTGATTCGGTAGACGATGGCGAAACCGCCGCAGACAGCGACACTGCAGACGACATCGAAGACGACACCGGCTCCGCCAGTGGCGACGGCCAGTGGGGTCCAACCGAAGGCGAACTCCCGTTGGGTTTCCTGGCCGCTGCTGACATCACCGGTAGCGACCGACTGGAAACGCTGGTGCTGACGGCCGGGGCGGGGACGTTTGACCTCGGCGGCATCGCCCATACCGGCACCGTCTACCTCGACCACGACTGGCCAGAGGCGGGCTACCACCTCTACGACCTGATCTCCATCGCCACGGACGGCAGCGCGGTCGGCATGACGTACCTCTACGAGTCCGCCGGATCCGTGCCGTACGCCTACACCGAATCCTACACCATCCCGATGGATTGGGAAGTGGCAAGCGGCTCCCTCCTCACGACGAACTCGGATGGGTCGGCGGCCCTCTCGCTCCCCGCCCTGCGCGCACTGCCGCCGCCGCTTGACGTTGGAATCGTCGTCGACGGCGTTGACATCCAATTGAACGCGGCGGGCGGGACGCTCACGCTGGACGGCGTCAGCCGCGCCGTGCATCCGTTCGGCACGGTGGACTGCTCGGGCTGCCCCGGCGGTCCGTGGCTGGAAGTGCACAGCGTCCTTGCGAGGGAAGACGACGCATGTTTCGCCATTCTCTACCTTTTTCCGGAGGATCCAACGTTCGTCCAGGTCGAACACGGGTTGTGCCTGCCATCGTTGAAACGTCTGAGTGGCGCGGTGGTCGCGGGTTGGTCGGGGGCCCTGCGGGAGGTGGACGCGCGCCGTGTGAGGGCGCCCATTCGCGGGGTGCCGCCGCGACGACGGGCCCGATAAAATCTGCCGCTACGACGGCGGCGGCGGCTTCCGCCACAGCGACAAAACCCCAACCGCATATCGATACCCAACGTCCACGATCTCACGAATGC
Source organism: Klebsiella pneumoniae (assembly GCA_945861635.1). Lineage (GTDB taxonomy): Bacteria > Myxococcota_A > UBA796 > UBA796 > SXON01 > CAMAWH01. The sequence goes on from CAMAWH010000003.1 coordinate 76,175, forward strand.
GGTCGAAATCGAGCAGGCCAAAATTGTCGATGGGCGGGCGCAAGTAGAGGTCCGCATCCCGCTCGACCGCGCGCGCGCGATCTGCGCTGGCGAGCGTCGCGGTCCGCATGATGATGTGCAGTACTGTCGGCACGGACATCGACGTTCGAAAGGGATTGATCCAGCTCCACAGCACCTCCCACGGACCCGGAATGCGATCCAGCGCAAAGCTGCGATCCTCATCCGGACTCACATTGACAACGATCACATCGCCTCGGCACCGGGTCCGCATGATGTCCCCAGGAAGATTGTTGACGACGCCGCCGTCGATGAGCAACCCCGCGGACAACAGCATCGGCACCGCGACACCCGGCAACGCGCCGCTTGCCCGCGTGGCCTCCCATACCGGGCCGCGTTCATGGACGACCATTTGCGCGGATGTGAGGGAGGCAGACACACAGAAGTAGTTGATCCAGAGATCCTCGATCGCGATCTCGCCGAACGCCATCTTCGCCGTACGTTCGATGCGCCGGGTACGCAGCATCGCAATGATCGGAAGCGTAAATTCTACGAACGGTTTGAGGCGGATCAACGACTCATTCAGCGTGACCATTTCGTCGTGTCCCAGCCCCATGGCGTGCATGCCGGCGATGATGGAACCCATGCTGGTGCCGCCGACCATGTCCACGGGGACGCCCGCCTCCGTGAGTGCGCGGATCACGCCGATGTGGGCGAAGCCGCGGGCGCCGCCGCCGCCCAGTGCCAAACCGACCGCCTTCCCGGCCAACAGTCGTGCCACGCGCCCAAAATCGCCATCGCGATCCATGCGGACGTGCTGGTGGCCGTCGATGACCCGGCAATCCAGCCACCGTGCCGTTCCGGAAGGGCGGCGGGATCCGTCTGGATGCAGCAGAATCAGCGTTCGGCGTGCGCCCCGCGGACGAGTCGCTTCGTCCAGCGCCACTTCGGCGGGCGTTGGGGAAGGGTCGGCGCTCGCCGTTGCAACCAGCAGGACATGGTCGGCCTGCCGCACAGCCCGTTGGGTCCATGCCTGCCCGTCGGGGCCTCCCTCCAATACGACGTGATCATAGTGGAGATCCTGCTCATCCAGCCACGCGACGAACCGGATCCAGGCCGGGTGATTATCATCGATGGTAGCGGCGTTATCCATGACCCCAAGCGCCGCAAGGCGAGTTGGGTTGACGAGCAGCGTCGCTCCGAGTTTGGCAAATCCATCGGCCAGGCGACGCGCCACTTCGGCCGTCGGCACGTCTGGACGGGCACCGACGACAGCAAACCGCTGCCCAAATCCGCGCGGCGGCTTGGCACGCGTTTGCTCCGCCAGTCGCCGCCCAAGCGAACGGACGATGTTGAGCATGACCGCCGGCTGGTTGACGACGACCTGATCGAAATCCAGTCGGCCGATGCGTAAAAGGGCGGTGTCCCGAATCGCCCACACCGTGGCGGCGCGAGGCTCCTCGGTCAGGAGCGAGAGTTCCCCCAGACTGTCTCCCCGCGACGCCTCCCCGACGGTGCGCTCCCGACCCTCCGCGTCCGCGATGACGATTTCGAGCCGTCCGCTGGCCACGATGTACCACGCGTCCCCGACATCTCCCTGCGCGAAGAGCCGTTCTCCGCGACGCAGCTCGATCCACGCCACCCGAGACCGCAGCGCGTCCAAGGCAGCGGCGTCCAGACCCGCGACGACAACGGGCAGCAGCGACGCGATCTGCGCCTCCTGGGTGCGCTGACGGACGCGCTCCACCACCGCCGCCAACGCTGCCGGGGAAAAGCTCGCAAATCGCGCAAAGTCCGGGCGCGCCAGCCGGTACAGACGCGTCGGACACAGGGCAACGAGTGTGGCCGTACGCGTACCACCGGAAACCATCTGCATCTCGCCGATGCCTCGGCCACGCCCAAGCGTCGCGACGACGACCTCACCTTCCAGCGAGGGAAGGCGCACCTCCAACTCTCCTTCGGCGATGACGAAGAGTGCATCTGCCACCTCCCCAAGGCGCACGAGCACATCCCCCTTCTCGATGGAAACGGGCGACATCACGCTCGCGACGTCGCGCAGAGTTTCGTCCGGCATCGACACGAGTACATCGATGGAGCGAAGGAGGAGGAAGGCTTCGGAGGCGGCGTCGGAGGTCATGCGTCGCTGCTGGCGTAACCTGTGCCTCCGCCGACCCGGTTACCCTCGCCCGATGACCGCTATTCCCGGCTCCCTTGGCCTTCCGCTGTTCGGCGCCGCTGCGCAGACCATTGAGTTTTTACAGGGATGGGAGGCGTATTTTCTGTCCCGGCAGGCGAAACACGGTGGAGTGTTCCGGGTGAACATCGGCGGCCCGGCGATTGCGCTGCTGGATTCGACGGCGGTGGCGGCGGCGCTGGACGCCTCCAAGGTACGCAAGCGGTACGGCTTCGGGCCGCGAAAGCCCCCGCCGGAGCTCGTCGGAAACATTGTGCCGATCATGTTCACCAACGATGAGGAGCATACGCGCCTCAAGACGTTTGCCTTGAACCTGCTGCGTCGGAAGGCGGGCACACTCGATGCGGCGTTTTCCGCCGCGGCCGACCCGGCGTTCGCACGGTGGGAAAAACTCGATCGCTTCGATGCTGCCGAAGAGATCGAAGGGATGCTGGCCGATCTGGTGTTCTCGTGGTGGTTTGGCTTCCGCGCGGACGCCGCCGATCTGAGGATCTGGGTCAACGACCTGCTGGCCCCGCGCTTTTTGCCGTGGCGTACGGCGAATGATCGTCGGATGGCGGAGGCTTACGGGCGGTTGCTTGCGCAGGTCGAGGCATCGCCGGGGTTCGCCGAATTGGCGGCCTCCGCACACGCCGACGCGGGATTGGATGCGGCATCGGCGGCGCGTCACCTGCTTTTTATCGCCGGCTTCAACGCCTGGTCCGGGCTGCGCGGATTGCTGGCTTCGTACATCGCCGAAGCGGCGTTGCATCCCGAGATTGCGCGGGGAAACGAGTCGGTTCGCACGGCCCACGTCGTCCTCGAAGTCCTCCGGCTGCATCCCCCTGCTCCCATCGTGTTCGGAGAGGCCCGCCATGCATTTACGCTCACGACGGACAACGGCGCGGTCGACGTGGCCGAGGGAGAGTTGCTGATGAGCGTCCTCTCCCTCGCGCAGCGCGATCCTGCCGTGCTTGCGGACGGGACCGCATTCCGCCCCGAACGTTTTCTGGATCCGACGCTGGCCCGCCGCTGCGTCTTCTGGAGCGGTGGCCCCGAGGGCGCCGAAACCACGACCGCGAACAAGGTGTGCCCCGGGCGAGATGTCGTTCCCGCGATCGCGCGTTCTTTTGCGGATCGCTGGTCGGGGTACGACGTCACGCTCGCGACGCCGCCAGCGTGGAGTCGCGTAAAAATGCTGCAAGCGAATCGCCCAGAGACGAGGCTGGATGTGGTGGGATTTCGCCGGCGGACATGATTCGCCCGCGCCGACTACACCGCGACGCTCGACTCCAAGCCATCCGGGTGCAGATGTGGAAATGGCCAACGTCGAGAGCGATTGCGTTCGTCGATGGTGGCACCGACGGCGTGGAGCGCCGATTGAAACTGCGCCATGCGCGCGCCGGACGCGGCGTCGGGCATGAAGTGTGACCAATCCGCCACCAGCCGCCACGTCCGGTAGGTGGTGCCATACTTGGCCGCCAGATTGGCCTCGGTCTCCTCTCGCCACGGCACTACCGCCTCGACCGTAGTCCCCTCTCCGACGCGGTGTGGCATGAAGTACGGGTGTGTGAGGAACTCGAGGGAGATGCCGCCGACCAACTTGTGATGGCCCGTGACCGCGAAGATCATTCGCGCGAGAGAGCGGGAAAGTTCCGTACGGGAAGATGCCGGAATCCCGCCGGGAATGAACCGGGGTGCGCGAGCAAGGAAGCGGCTGAGGTCGGCGTCCGACCGAAGCGCAGCGTCGTCTGCGTACGCCGCCGCGATCCACCCTTGGGTATGGGCGTGAATCGCTTCCCACAGAAGCAGCGCATCCTGCCCGTATGGATAGTGTCCGGCCTCCGCAATTTCCGTCAACCCGCGCGCGCGCAGCGCCATCGGCGGGTCAAACTGTACGGGATCGAACGCTGCTATCGCGCGGGCGACAAGGGTCTGTACGCTCGGCCACGGAAACGAATACACCGCTTGGACGTTGCCGTGTGGGCCGAGAAGGGTGCGCCCGGCGCGGTGGTTCACCGCGAGAGTCCCAAGTATGTGCGGCGCCATCAGCAACCGGACGGCATGGTCGGGAGGAAGATCCTCCAGACATAGGGTCGCGAGCGCCCCTGCGGTGAGAAAATGCGTGTGCATCAGGTGGGGGCCCACAACCACCCATGTCTGCATCGCCGCCGCCGCAACGAGTTTGGCGATTCGCCACCGTTCGCCGTCCACCGGGCGAACAATCTCACCGCCTTCAAGCTCGATACGTACGGGGTGCGGCTCACCGTCGGAACCAAAATCGATGACGGTCAGCACGCCCAGCGGTGAGGTGCCTGGCCACCGTGGCAGGCCGGCGAGCATGGTCGTATCCACGACGAATTCGCTCCCCCGCCTTTCCAGGATCGGCGCGGTCGGACCCTGAACAATCTGCCGCGCAAACGCGGCGTCCGTGTCGTAGTCCGGCCACAGGCCCTGCACCCCGGGCTCGCTGTCGATGACCACCGCGATGGCCAGGTCGACCTCCTGCCGCGACACCCACCGTGACTTCCGCTCACGATTGGGCAGGAGGCGCTGCAGCACCTCTACGATGGCGACGCCGACACGCTCACGGAGGGGGAGCGTCTCCGAAGGCGGGAGGGTAGTCGCGACGTCCATGTCCACCGGGATGCCGAACGCCACCGCGAACGAAGCCGTCGGCACCGGTTCCCGCGTCCGTGCCCGCGTCGGAATGCGCGCAAACGAACGGGACGCCCCACGCTTCGCCGCTTCCATCAGGCGGGCGTACAGGCGCGTGCGGAAGCTCATGGGGGGGAGTGTAGCGCACGGCACTGCGCCAATCCCGCGCCCGTCACGCTATACTCCCCCGTGCTCGTCCTTTGGCTCGCCTGCGCCGCCGCCCCTGACCTCGCCTCGCCGGCCACGTCCTCCCGTGGCCCAAGCGCGCCCGCAGATACGACGCACCACGCCGAACGCGGTGCTTCCCATGCCCGCAAGGCCAAAACCCGCACCGTGGACTGCAATGGCGCCGGCGAATATCTGGACATCGACACCGCAATACGTGACGCCCATTCCGGAGACACCATCGAGGTCGCGCCGTGCACCTACACCGGCCAGGTGAACTTCCTCGGTCGGGCCGTCCACATCATCGCGACGGGCGGACCATCGGTCACGACGATCGTCGGTACGCCCGGAGAATCGGTCGTCTATGCGCACCGCGGAGAGGGCCCGGGAACCATTCTGGAGGGCTTCACCATCACCGGAGGCGGCGGTGACCTCGTTCCCGCCATTGAAGAACAATTTTCTTCGTTGGTCCTGAAGAACGACATCATCACCGGAAACGCTGGAAACATCACGATTTACGCGCGCAGCGCCTTGCTCACTCTCGACGGTGTCACCGTCGATGGCACCAACACGGCCTCGGAAGGCATGGTGATCCAGGGGCGCCGCGGACAGATCGTGGTGAAGGACTCGTCGATCACCTGCGGCGCGGTCGGCATGGGCTACATGATGGAGCACGGCGCCGCGTTTCTCGATGGCGCCGAATTTCACTGTGCCGGCGCCACGGCGGCCCAGATCTTCCACTCTTCGGGTCGCGTCCAGCGCAGCAGCTTCGAGGGCCTGTTGCACGTTGAGAACGAGGGCACCGACGGGGAGCCGACCGTGGTCGAGGGCTCGATCCTCTACGGCGGTGCGAGCGTGATCGTGTCGGCTTTGCAACTGAAGAACAGCATTGTGAGCGGCGGTGGTATCGTTCTGAGTAGCGGTGTCGCCACCCTGATCAATTCCGTCGTGACGCGGGCTGAATGCGGGATCACCCACTCTCGGTCCTCACTCAGCACGTCGTATACGAACTTCTGGCAGAACACCCTGAATGTCTGCGGAGGAACGGACCCTGTGGGATCCAACGGAAATATCGCTGTTGATCCAGTGTTTGTGGACGCAAGCGCCCGCGACTTCCACTTGGTCGCCGGGAGTCCGCTGATCGATGCCGGATCGACGGGCGCTGAATACCCAGATGTAGACGGCTCCCGCAACGACATCGGCGTCTTTGGCGGCCCATTCACGATGGATGGTGGCTGGTGAGTCTTGTGCTCCTCCTCACCCTCGGCGCCTGCCACAGTGGCGTGGTCCTCAGCGGCGGGTCGTCCTCGGACAAGGGCAACGACCCGTGGAACAACGACTCCACTTCCACCAGCGATACCGCCACGGACGACAGCGGCATCGAAGTGATCGGAGACTCCGGTGACAGCGGCGACGCACCCGTCGATGAGCCAGACCCTGACGTCGTCGTGGACTGCGCCGGCGGTGCAGATTTCACGACGATCACGGCTGCGATCAACGCAGTACCATCGGGGACGAATATCGGCCTCAAGCCCTGCACCTACGAAGAGGACGTGAACTTTATCGGCAAGTCCGTGAACATCTATGGGATGGAAGGGCAATCCAAGACCATCGTCGACGGCACCGGGCGCGGCCCCGTTCTCATTGCGGCGCGCGGAGAGAGCCTTGGCACGCGCTTGGCGCACGTGACCCTTACCGGCGGCTCCGGGAACTATGGGTCGGGCGTCTACACCGACAGCGCCGTGCTCACCCTCGAACACGTGCTGATCACCAAACAGACGCGCACGTACGCGGTGATCTACGGGTCCGGCATGTCGCTCACCCTTATCGACGTCACCATCGAAGACAACGCGATTTCGCGCGGCGGCATGGTCATGTACGTGGACAACGGAAGCATCCTGGCGCAGGGGCTTTCGATGACCTGTGGAGATGCCGACTATGGCATCTATGAGCATGCGGCGGTGCTTGTCATGGACTCAGAGATCGCATGCGCGGACGGCAGCTACGGCGTCTACGTGAGCGGCGGCGAATTCCATCTGCGTCGTTCGAGTATTGTGGCGGGCAGCGTTGGCGTTTACGCGGAAGACAATTTCGACACGCTCAACGAGCGGCTGTGGGTCACGAACAGCGCCGTCGTCGGCGGTGACACGTCGGTCAGCGCTAAATATATGCACTTCAAGGCCCGTAACGACGTCCTGATCGGCGGGCGGAACGGCCTGATCCTCAATCACTGTCACGCGGACAGCTACCTCTACTCCTCGTACTTCGAAGGCAGCAGTTGTGACGTGAAGGGAGACAACACGGCGTACCCCGCGGGATGGAACGCTCTGAGTCGCGGAGACGCGTGCAACATCGACAGCCCCGACAGCGTATCAGGTGACCCGATGTTCGTGAACGCGCCCGATGACTTCACGTTGGTGGCTGGCTCCCCGCTCATTGACGCAGGCGACCCGGAACCCGACGAGAATGACGACGACGACTCCCGCAACGACATCGGCATCGACGGCGGTCCGGAAGGCGACGGGCAGCGTTAAGCGCCCTTGCGGCGGAACCGCTACCCAACCTCATACAGGTTGATGTACTTATTGCCTTGGATTGGAATCCGCCCAAGCAGCGTGGTTCCTCCACTCACCTGCTGGGCGCCCACTTCCGTCAACAGCACACGGCCGCGGTGGGCCGACAGATTCATCATCCATCGCGCGAGGTAGAACGGCCCCGCCAGCTCCCACGCTTCGAGGGGTCGGTGCGACTCCGGCAGGATGCGAGCGACGCCCGGCGCAACCCCCACCGAGAGCCGATAGCCCGCCGCCGTGGTCGTCTTCTGAAGCTGCACGGCCGTCCGCACCACCCGCGATACTGTTTCACGGAAGCCCTGCGTCACGGGCCATACGATCAGCAACCCACCCTCTCCACGTTCCCAGATTTCACCCTGGGCTTCAGCAACGATTCCAGCCCATTCCTGAGCCAACGCCGCCATGGTCGTGCGTGGTGACGCAATCGACCGAGGCGGCGGCGAAGCCTCCATCGCGAGGACGACCACCGGCGTGGGGTTCACGTTGCGCGTCGAGCCCTTGGCCCGCGGAGCATTGGTTCTTTGGGAGGCCGCGTTGGCTGCCTCGATGACGTCACGCATGTACGCTGACAGGTCGTTGTTGGTTGCGCGATGACCTTCGCGCATGATCAGCGCTGTAATCGCGTCACTCATTTCCGCGGCGTCCGCCCACCGATCTTCCCGGTGACGGGAGAGCGTCCGCAGCAGAAAAGCCTCCAACTCGTCACTCAGCTCGGGGCGGTACTGCCGCGGACTTGGCACCTCCGCCCGGCGAACACGGGCCAGAGTTTCATCCCGGCTTTTAGCCTTGAAAAGGCGTCGGCCGGTGATCAACTCGTACAGCACGATGCCCAGGGAGAACAGGTCACTCCGCCCGTCGAGCGGCTTGCCCTCGACCTGCTCCGGACTCATGTATGCGTACTTCCCGCGGATGACGTCCTGATTGCCCTTCTGAATCGCGGCGCGGGAGATCCCGAAGTCCGTGATCTTCACCTCACCCGAGAAGGAGATCAGGACGTTTTGAGGGGAAATGTCGCAATGGACGATGTGCAGCGGCCGACCTTCCTGATCCGTGTGTCCGTGCGCGAACTGAAGGGCCTTCAGCACTTCGCCCACGATGAAAAGCGTGAGCGGAATCGGGAAGTCGCCGACGGCCCGCGCGCGCGACGCGAGTCGGGAGAGGTCCAGCCCATGCACGAACTCCATCGCGATGTAGAGCTGATCTCCTTCCTGCCCAAGTTCGAACACCTGCACGATGTTGACGTGCGAGAGCTCGGCGGCAATCCGCGCTTCGACCTTGAACAGCTCCTTGAATTCCTCATCCTTTGCCAGCGTGTCGAGGATGCGTTTGATCACGAGGATCTTCTCGAAGCCCATCGCCCCGTGTGCGCGGGCCCGAAACACGTCGGCCATGCCGCCGGTCGCGATTTTTTCGAGCAGATGGTAGTTCCCGAACACCTCGGGAGGGGGCGCGGTCGTCACAGGTTACGCCTTATCGTGTCCTCGCCGAACCGGTTGCGCGACCTTGTCGAACGCCTCCGCGCCGACTGTCCATGGGACAAGGCGCAGACCGCCGAAACGATGCGGCCCTACCTGTTGGAGGAAGCGTACGAGGTGCTCGACGCGCTCGATCACGCCGACCCCGCGCGGTTGCAGGACGAACTCGGTGACCTACTGTTTCAGGTCTACTTCCACGCCCGACTCGCGGAGGAGAAAGGCGAATTCGACATTGCAGGCGTCGTGGATGGAATCCACGCCAAGATGGTGGAGCGGCATCCACATGTTTTCGGCGGCGGCGGGGATCCGTCGATCGGCGGCTGGGAGGCGCGGAAGGCCGCCAAACGAGGCGGCGGCTCGCGTGTGGATGGCGTCCCACAAGCGCTGCCCGCTCTGGTCCGGGCGCACCGCGTCGGGGAAAAGGTGGGCGCTGTCGGCTTCGACTGGCCGGATCGGGAAGGCGTGCTTACCAAAATCGACGAGGAAATCGCTGAGTTGCGGGAAGCCATCCTCAGCGGAGACACGAACGCCATCGCGCACGAATATGGCGACGTGCTGTTGGCGCTCTCCTCGCTAGGCCGCCACCTTGGCATCGCAGGTGAAGACGCGCTTCGTCTGGCAAACCTACGCTTCGAGACGCGCTTTCGTGACGTCGAACATCGGGCAAGCATCGCGGGAATTTCGTTGGAGAACGCGGGCCCGGCCCTATTGGACGCGTGGTGGAACCAGGCGAAGCGCACATGACCGGCCTCGTTCTCTTCCTCCTGTTCACGGGGATTCCCGCGTTGGAAACGTGGGGAATCATCGAGATCGGCAAGATTTTTGGCGGTTGGGAAACGGCGTTGTACCTGGTGTTCATGGGGATGCTGGGGGCGTGGCTCGGGAAGCGCGCGGGTTTTGCCGTCCTGCGGGACGTTTTCGCCGGCTTGGCCAGGCGTGAGCCGCCGGCCGACCGCCTGGTGGAGGTGGGGCTGGTCCTCGTCGGCGCCGTGCTGCTCATCACACCGGGCGTGCTCACGGACATCGTCGGCATCCTACTTTTCATCGCGCCCGTGCGCCGCTGGCTTGCGCCGCGGGTGAAGGTCAGGGTGCTGAACTGGCTCACGCGTCGGGGCATGAAGGTTGGGACAGCCGGGGCCGGTCCCCGTATGCGAGAGCAGCAGAAGGTCGAGTCCGCCGGCTTCGAGCACCCGGTTCAGGACTGATCGACAGCGCGCGGCTCGCCGTCAACCGCGCGCGACGACCGCCGCAACCAGCGATACGTCCGCATCCGCCCAGTCCAACGCTGAGAGTTCGCCCAACGTGCACCACCGCAGCGCGTCATGCTCGGTCAGCGTGATTTCTCCCTCTCCGCTACACGCGTACGCAATGAGTTCGATTTCCCGCCAATACGACGCGCCGAGGCGCTCGCCGACGAGGACGACGAGTCCAAGTTCCTCGTGCAGTTCGCGCACCAACGCCGCTCGCTCGCTTTCCGTACCCTCGATCTTCCCGCCGGGAAACTCCCATTTCCCGGGATGGCGCATGTCGGGACCGCGACGCGTCGCCAGAACGCACCCTCCCCTGCGAACGACGCCACACACAACCCGCGTCACCCGACCACCGGCCCGCCGGCCCTACTCTTCCGGTTCCGGCACGGACCCATTGATCACGTAGTGGACTTCGATCGCGGACCCGCGCGGCGGAACCATTTCGCCATTGAACTGGATCTTCGCCAGGTCCTCAAGGTAGGACCAGCCGTTTGTGTCGTCCTGTGGCACAGCAAACGCATCGGCGTCCACCGGGGCCACGCTCACTTCAATCGTCTCGATATCGGCGGCGTGGCTGAGCTGGAACAGGGAGAGCACGTCGGACGCCTGCAATCCCAACGATTCCATGATGGGTGCGTAGTCGGCGAGGCAGATGTCGGCCTCCGCACCGCCGAGGATGTCAATTGCAGCGCGGTAGCGCTTGCCGGGCACAGCGTGTTCGCAATTATCGACGACATCCGGGCCGATGATGCCGGACATCACCACGGAGCCCAGCGTGTCCTTCTTCACAAGCCGCAGTTGCCGAGCCAGGTCGGCCACGGGCAACAGCTCGTCGTACCGATTGTAACAATCTTCGCCGGTTGAACCCGCCCCGAGCGCCCCGCCGTCAGAGCAGTCGTTTTCGTCGGCAAGGATGATAATCATCAAAAGCGCGTCGTCACGCATGAACCCCGCGTTGTACGTTTCCGAGAGCGGCGGCGAGGTGGCGTCGATGGCCGCCTGTAGACCCTTTTCCTGATCCGAACCGGTGGTGCCGAGCAATACCCGGCCCTGGAAATCCTGGAAATTCTCATTGGTCATGTACGGCGGATTTCCGATCAGCTTCCCAGCCATCGTGTTGGTGGGATCGACGTCGGTAGAAATGACGCCAAGGTGGAAATCCATGTTCGCGCTTTCCAGCTGCGCCGTGAAATCCGCCGCCGCATTCGCAACGGACGTCTGCTCCTCGTTCATGGACGTCGAGTTGTCAATGATCCAGAGGACATCGACCTGATTGGACGGGACTTGGGAAAAGGAGTCCGTCGTTGACGCGCGGTTGAGCGCGTTCTCCTGACATCCCCCAAGGACGGTCGAGAAAAGCAGCGCGGCCATCGGCCTCGGGTAGGGCAGCAAGCAAGCCAGCACGGAGCGCATCGAAAACCTCATGTTGCCACCATAGCAGCGTGTGGGCGGATTCCCTACGGAAGGAATGTCGCCTCGGACAAACACAGGTCGTTGTACTCGGTTCCCTTTTTCACTCCGGTGAAGGTCACTCGCAGCTTGTCGGTGGTCCGTGACGGAAACGAAACGGTTTGTTCGAAAAAGATATCCTTCAACATGACGGATTCGGTGGACGCGTCGGAGAACGTGAGCGTCGCCGACGATGCGCGGTTTCCCTTCATGAACAACGCAGGCGAATACGCAGAACCATTGCGGAGCTTGATCGACGATACGGAAACCTTGCCTGCAAAGCCAAATTCCAGCCATTCTCCGGTGCCGTCACTGATCTTGTTTCCTTCGCACCACATGGAGTCGACGATGCCGTCGGCCGCGTTGTCAGCCTCGTAATCTCCATCCGGATCGGGCGGAAACGTCGTTGAAGCCGTGAACTTGACGACGGGATGAGACGCGGCACGCGTGCCGTCCTTGAAGACGACCTCTGAGATCGCGGTGTCCACACCCTTTCCGGGGTAAATCGCCTTTACCTTGAGTTTTACGCTGCTCGTCGTATGGGGTGTTTTGAAGCTGACGTCCTGCGGCTTGTAGACATCCGTGAGCGAAACTTCCTCCGTAGCACCGTCACTAAACTCGACCACCACCGTCTTGGGACGGTTGTAGTGGCCCCAGAACTCGGCGTTGTACCAGTTGCCCGTCCAGATTTGCATGCCTGTGAGGGCCTTTTCTCCGCCGAGATCAGCTGAAATCCATGCCCCGAGACCGCCGCCCTGATCGCCCTCCACCCACGCGGACGATTGCTTCAGGTCGCCCACATTCGTCACTTCGAAGTTGCGCTCTTCATTGGGGGTGGCCGCGGAGGACGCGGACCACCCGGCCGGCTTGACCGTGCCCGCCTGCGCCGTGCCGATGCACTGCGTCGCAGGAAGGACGAAGGCGGCGAGGAGGAAGGGCAGGACGACGAGCATGGGTTCTCCAGTGACAGGATTCGTTATCGACGGCGAAGCCCATCCGCCACCGGACACCCCACCGCGGCGGGAGCATCCGTGTCAGAAGTTTGTCGTGAGCGCAAGCTTGGCCCCCTCGAACCCGGGAAGCGAGCGGCATTGGCCGCCCGCGCAGCGGATTCCCGCCCGGTAGGCCCCATAGAATGCCTTGAGCGTCGTGGAGGGTACGGGCGTCCACTGCACCTCTCCTCCGCCATACCATTCGTCTGTCACGTTTCCGTGACTGCGAATGAGGTCGTTGTCCGTAAAGTCGGCATACGCGATGAACGCCCACGGCGTGCCGACTTTGATGGCGAGCGCGGCGGAGAATTCGGTGTAGTCGACCTGCTGAACCGGATTGACGCCCCAGTGATAGCGCAAGAGCGAGGGCGCAACCTCACCGGACACCGTGCCGACGATGGGAAAGGAAAGCGAGACATCACCGTGGAGCGTGGTATCGCCTGCGTTCGAGGCGGGCGCATCGTCGCGAAAGTCGGCGCGGTAGCCGAGGTTGACGGTGGCGTGCGTTTCTCCCGCCGCGAGGGTCCACCCCGCGACGGGATGCACAATTGTCTCCGGCACGGTGTTGAAGTGAACGCCGCCCAGATCGTCGTCACGGAAGGCGGCGACGGAAACGTAGGGCGTCACGAAGTTTCCGCCGGGCATCAGCGAAACGTCCACCCGAGCCCGAGCGCCCTTGATGTCATTGCTGTTCAGGCCCGCCGAGCTGTCTTCCGTGATGGTCCGCTCGTACTCAAGAGACGGGCCCGCAGCGACCTCGAACCCCTCCGTCCCGGTGAAAATATTCAGGTATTCCGTATCTTTGTACCACTTGCCTTCCACCAGGATCGACGCGACCCCAGGGTAGGCGGCCATGCTGGCGTACAATGCGTACCCCTCTCTCAAATCGCCATTCGCAAGCGCCATTTCCGGCGCTGCGTAGTGGAACCAGTCGGCCTCAACGCCGAAGTCAAGTCCCGGCCCGACGCCGTTGGCCTTCAGGTTTGCACCCAGGACGCCCGCGTCCACGTCGTTTTCCCAGGCGCCAAGCACATTTCCGGTGGGGTCCAGCTCTCGTGCAAACTGGTATAGGACACCGTGCGCGCCCAGGTTCAGGCGGCCATAGTACTCGACATCGATACCGGACACCGCGCTCGGCAAATCCGCCGCCATTGCGACGTTGGGATTCTCCAAACGTACCTGCTGCGGGTTCGTAACGGCGGTCAGCACCGTGACCTCCACGTTGCCCGCGGTGACGACGCCCTTGAGCCCCCGCAACGACGTGTCGACGTCGATTTCGCTGTTCTTCACGAGGTTGAGCGCGAGCCCGCGCCCGAAGGCCGCATAGGTGTCTCCGACATCGATAACGGCGTGCTTTCCACGCGACTCCATCCAAATCTTCTCGATGCCAAACCACAGGTCATGGGTCGGTGACCACAGGCCGGGGCCGGCGAGATCGCGTTCCCATGTCAGGTTGCCGTCGAGGCGGTAGGCGTTGGAATAGAGCATCACGGCATCGCCCTGGATGCCAAGGGAAAGCTTCTCGTTGCCCCCAATTACGATCAGTCGTTCGACCACTTCCTGATAATCCAGGACTGGGTTCCCTGGAAATAGCGGAAGGTCATCCTGCGATTGGTAGAACCGGAACCGAAATTCCTCTACGCCGTGCGTCGCCCCTCCCGCGAGCGTTCCGCTGGACCCCTCTGGCTGGCGCAGCCACTCCTCGGGCCCGCCGATCTCCGTGGTTGGAAGGGGCGCATCGGCGGCATGTGCGTGCGACACAAGCATCCATGCGTTGACGATCAACCCCAACCGGACGATCACGGCGCGGGCTTGGCGAGCAGCGCTTCGACCTCGATACGAAGCGCCGCCTCATCACCCGGCGCGTACCCCGCATGCGTGGACGCAAGCGCACCCATCCGATCGACGACTGCGGTGAACGGAAGGGATTTTGACGGGTTGAACTGCGCAACCACGGTCGTCTGCGGATCGCGGAGGATCGTGTAGGTCACGCCGAGCGCCTTCACCCGGGGCTTCACCATGGCGTCGGCCTTGGCGTCGTCCTCCGAAATTCCAAGAATGACCAGCCCGAGCGGGCCGAACTCCTTCCACATTTTTTCCAGGTGCGGCATCTCCTGCTGACACGGCACGCACCAGGTGGCCCAAAAGCTCATGACGACGACCTTTCCCCGGAATTGGGAAAGCGTCACGGCCTGACCCTCGAGGTTGCGCAGGGAGAAGTCCGCAGCCTGCCCCGCCGCGGCGCGGGGGATACCGGGCAGCGCCATCAGTGACATGAGGGCCGCAAGCTGGGCAGCGAGGACGAGTTTCGGCGAAAGCATGGACACCCGGGGGATTGCGGCAGCAACCTATCGCGTAACCCCCCACTTTCGGTAAGAATCCCGACTCCGGCACCGGTACGGGCATCCGGCGGGTGTGCTAACTACGCACCATGCGAACGCGCGTCCTCGTCGTTGATGACGAACCCTCCATCCGCAAGGTGCTACAGGCACAACTCGTGCGCGATGGATTGGACGTGGACACGGCCGCCGACGGCGCGGAAGCCATCACCGCGCTCGGCGAAACGCCCTACGACCTCGTCATCAGCGATCTGAAGATGCCCGCTGTGGGAGGCCTGGAGCTTCTGGCCCACGTGCGTCAGCAGTTTCCCGGCTTGCCGGTCATCCTGATTACCGCACACGGTACGGTAGACTCGGCGGTTGAGGCGCTGAAACTCGGAGCGCACGACTACATCACCAAGCCCTTCGACGCGGATGAGCTGCACGCAGCCGTGGAAAAGGCGTTGCGCACGGAGCGCGCGCGGCGGCGTAGCGTGCAGGACGATCCAGGCTGGAAGGGCGGGCGGGGGCGCTTCGACATCATCGGCACGACACCGTCGATGCACAAGGTATACGGACTGGTCGAAAAGGTAGCGGATTCGCCTACAACCGTGCTCCTGATGGGAGAAAGTGGCACCGGAAAGGAGCTGGTGGCGCGCGCGCTTCACGCGCAGTCGTCTCGCAGGGACAGGCCGTTCATCACCATCAACTGCGGGGCCATTCCAGAAAGCCTTTTTGAATCCGAGCTGTTCGGATACGAGCGGGGTGCCTTCACCGGCGCGGCTACCTCCAAGCCGGGAAAGTTCGAGTTGGCCGACGGCGGCACGCTTTTCCTCGACGAGGTCGGAGAACTCCCTAGGGAGATGCAGGTCAAACTGCTGCGCGCACTGCAGGAACGGCAGGTCGATCGCGTCGGCGGAACCCGACCCGTCTCCGTCGATGTGCGCGTCATCGCTGCCACCAACGTCGATCTCGCCGTCGCCATCGGCGCAGGCACGTTCCGGGAAGACCTGTATTACCGGCTCAACGTCATCCAAATCCGCCTTCCCGCCCTGCGTGAACGAAAGGAGGACATCCCGTTGCTGGTCGAGCACTTCATCGAACGGTTCAACGCGCGGCTGGGAAAGCGGATCACGGATATGACCCCAGAGGCCATGGCGACGGTGCTCGCATGGAATTGGCCGGGCAATATCCGCGAGTTGGAAAACATCATTGAACGGGGTGTTTTGCTCGCTGATGGTGCCGTCCTGGGGGTAGACGCGTTGCCGGATCGCACGATGCCGGTGGACGTGCGGGTGGAGGACGCGGGCGGCCTGGGCCTGAAGGAGTACGTCCGCGTGCACACCGCCAAGTTGGAGCGGGCGCTCATCCTACGATGTCTCGATCACGAGGCGGGAAACGTCACGCGGGCCGCTCGGAAGCTCGATATTTCTCGCAAAAGCCTCCAGCTCAAGATGAAGGAGTACGGATTGCGGGAGGAGCCGGATCGGTAGGGTACGCCAGCGTGATCTGTCCGATCAATCGCAGGTTTTTGTGACGGCGTCCGTCGTGGGCGTCCCGCGGATCAGGGTGTTGATCGTCCAACTCAACCCGTCTTCGGCGTAGGTGTACGCGATGACCGTTTCGGCATCTCCGCCCACCGGCGAGTCGATCGTGCTCTCGACCAATCGCGAGTACACGTCGTACAGCCAGGTTGAAACCTGATCCGGCTCCCCGTCTCCGGTTGCGTCGACTCCGTACCACGTGACGTGGCCTCCGCCGTCGTACACGTACTCCCCCGCGATGTCGATGAATCCATCGTTGCCGTAGTCGGACTCAAACGACACAAGCTGATTCTGCGCGTTGTAGACGGAGGCATTCACGTAGTCCAGCGACCCGTCATCTCCCTCGTCCAACTCCTCCAGAACCCTGTTTCCTTCGCCGTCGTAGGTGTTGGTGGTCCGGCGCACGACGGTCATCACATCCTCCACCCATTCGCTCACCGAAATGGTGTTTTGATGGTCGTCGAACGTCGTGATTGAATCCGCGACGCCATCCCCCTGGAAGTCGTTTTCAATCTGCCCCGAACCATCTCCTGCCCAGGTATAAACATGTGTTTCGTCGTCATCACCGTCACCGTCGGCGTCGGTGCGCGTTTCGACGAATCGCCCCGCTCCATCGAAGGTCGCGTCGTAGATGAAGTCGAGGGCCGCATCGGAGTTCGTGTCACATTCCCTGTGGGAAACGGTCGTGCCGAAATACTCATACGCGCACGTCACGTCGTCGATTCCGTCATTGCCGGTGTCACTGCGTGATGCGATCAGAAGGTTTGCCGCGTCGTAATCCCACTCTGCGACCATGTCGATGGATCCATCGTCCCCGCGATCCGTTTCGTCGCGGACGGTGCTGGCAATCGCCTCGTCCACGGCCTGATCGCAGTCCTGATCCACACCGTCGCACACCTCCACCGCACCGGGGTACACCGCCGCGTTCGCGGGCGCACAATCCTCCGCGTCGGTACTGCCATCTCCGTCCTGATCCGCGTCTGCGTCCGAATCCGCGTCGGTGTCCGCATCGGCGTCCGTGTCGGAATCGGCGTCGGAATCGGCGTCGGCGTCTGCTCCAGCGGCGTCCGCAGCGGCAGGGTCGGGAGCGCAGGCGGAGAGGGCAAGGATCAGGATCTGCGAGAGCATTCCCTCCGCCTAACCGGGCGGAGGGCTGGTTAGGGAGGCGCGTGCACATCCATGCTGTTGACATCTACTACGAGGACACCGACCACTCCGGCGTCGTTTACCACGCAAACTACCTGAAATATTTTGAGCGGGCGCGAGAGCACTTGTTGGGCCAGGCGGAGCTCGTGCGGTTGTTTCAGGAAGAGGGCGTCGGGTTCGTCGTCTACAAGTGTGCGCTCACCTTTCGGGAAGGTGCGGTACATGGTGACCATCTGGAGATTCGCACCACGGTCAGGGCGGAGAGCGAGTACCGAGCGGTATTCAAGCATGACGTTTGGCGGGCCGGCGGGAAATCGGCGCTCGTCGAGGGCCGGGTGGAGCTGGTGTGCATCGATCGCGCGCAGAAGCTGGTTGCCCTCCCGGCCAGCGTGCGCGCGCGGATTGCCTAGGCGGATGCCCACTCACGGAGCGCCGCTAGCGTCTCCTCGATCCGGTGGAATCGGCGCCATCCGAGCGCTTCAGCGCGCGCCGCGCTTCCGACGATCTCTGCGACTTCCCTGCCCCGAATCCGCGTCGAATCCACCACCGCCACCGCGTCAGGCGCGACCATGCTGAAAAGCTCGCGCAGGCTACGTGCGGCGCCGCTACACAGGTTGTACGCACCGAGTGACTGCGCGCGCTCCGCGAGGACGACGTACCCTGCCACGATGTCACGCACGTCGGCGTAATCGCGGCGCACCTCGAGGTTTCCGACGGAAATGACCCGTTCGCCCGCCGCGTACCGGGCCGCCCAATCCCCAAATGCAAACCTCCGATCCTGCCCCGGACCGGTGTGGTGAAATGCACGCGCAATGACGATGTCGCGGCCCTTCGCGCGAAACGTGGCCGCCATGTACTCCACGCTCGCCCTGGCCGCGCCGTAGACGTCTACAGGCCCGAGCGGATCTTCCTCTCCTGTACGGCCCTCTCCGTAGACATGGCAGGTAGAAACCAACAGAACCCGCGCGCGTCCTGCAGCCTGCATGACGTGCACGGCGGGGCCGACGATGTTTTCGTTGGCGCCGCGCGGGTCACGCGCGGCCTCCGCGACCGAGCTGGTGCCGGCCAGATGAAAAATCACATCCGCCCGCGCCTCTTCGACCGCCTCCGCCACCTGATCTCCAAGCCGGAAGTCGCATGGCCATGGTGCGCCGTGGCCCGCCGCCAACACCGTGTCGCCGCGGCTCCGCAACAGCGAAACGAGGTGCCGCCCCGCGAAGCCATTTGCCCCGGTAACGAGCGCGCGCATTCTCGCCTTACTCCGCGTCCATTTCGGCCCGCACCATGCGCTCCACCAATCCGTCGAAATCGATAGACGGGGCCCACCCGAGGACGGTACGCGCGCGCGTTGCGTCGCCGGTCAACACGGGAATGTCCGTCGGTCGCAAAAGCGCAGGGTCCGAGGCCAACCACTCCTCCGCGCGCAAATCCACCACGGCGAATGCGCGCTCTGCGAACTCCCGTACCGAGTGGTCGTGCCCCGTTGCAACGACCCAATCGGCCGGCGTGTCGCGACTCAACATCGCGTACATCGCGCGGACGTAGTCGGGCGCCCACCCCCAGTCGCGACGCGCATCCGCGTTGCCAAGCACCAGCGACCGCGACCGGCCCCGCTTGATGGCAGCCACACCCTGCGCAATTTTTCGCGTGACGAACTCGGGCGAGCGCCGCGGAGACTCGTGATTGAAAAGGATGCCGCAGGCAACGAACAACCCGTACGCCTCGCGATGATGAACCGCGAGATGGTGGGCATACACCTTGGCGATTGCGTAGGGTGACTGCGGGTGGAATGGCGTCGACTCGCGCTGCGGCGTTTCCGCCGCGATGCCAAACATCTCGCTGGAGGACGCCTGGTAGAACCGTGCATCGGGACATGCGAAGCGCATCGCCTCCAGCATTCTCATCGTGCCGAGCCCCGTCACCTCCCCAGTCAGGACGGGCTGCGTGAAACTGGTGGGTACAAAACTCTGGCCGGCGAGGTGATAGATATGGTCAGGGTGCGACTCACGCAGCACGCGAATGAGTGAACCCATATCCAGCAGATCCCCCTCGACCAACGTCAGCGCGTTGAGGTGTTGGATACGCGCGTGATTGCCGAGGGAAAGCCGCCGCACCATCCCCGTGACCCGCCACCCCTCCGCGAGGAGAAGCTCGGCGAGGTAGCTCCCATCCTGCCCCGTGACACCGGTGATCAGCGCCCTGCGTCCTCCGGAATTCTCGCCCAAGCTACTCCGGCTCGACCTTGATCGTGGTGAAGGGCACTGCGGCGTCGTCCTCCGTGAACCACTGCACCTCGACGCCGCTGGTCACCCCGCCGATCAAAACGGTGGGCTGGTAGCAGAATGACGTACCGTTCGGCTCCCCGGTGAACAATTCGCTCACCTTGATCGAGGCGCCCGACGCCTCGATTTTCGGGTCGAATGCAAGGTTCGAGCCCTCCAACACCACGGAGGTGCGCCAGACCGAGGCGTTTCCATCTCCTTCCCAAGAGGAGCCGACCTCCGACTCCGCCGGTTCGTCGAAATCGAAGTCCTCACACCCATCCGTCTGGACGTCCACCGTGATGGTTTGTCCACAGGCAAGGAGCGAAAAAACGGGAAGAAAGGCGAACATGAAGGCTCCGTCAGGTGTGGCGGGTAAGACCCCGCCGTTCGAGTTCAGCAAGTATATGCCGCACCGCCTGCGCGTCACCCTTTCGCGCGACGAGCAGCGCGTCCTGCGTGTCGACAACGATGAGGTCCTCGACGCCGAGGAGCGCCACGACCTTGCCCGGCGCGTGGACGACGTTGCCATTGGCGTGCTCCGCGATGACCGTGCCGGCGACACCGACGCCCCAGGGTTCTGCCGGGAGCACGTCGGCCAGTGCATTCCAACTTCCGATGTCAGACCACCCAAAATTCCCCGGAATGGCAACCACCGTCGCGGCGCGCTCCATAACGCCGTAATCCACGCTGGTGGCGTCGGTTTCCGGCCACACTTCGGCGATGGAGGCGCCGTTGCTCAACCGCACGAGCGCCGATGCCGTCCGCGGGGCGTGCGTCGCAAGCTCTGCGGTGAAGGCATCGACGCGAAACACGAACATGCCTGCGTTCCAGAGGTGACGCCCGTCGGCAAGCATGCGCTCCGCATCGGCGAGCGCGGGCTTCTCGACGAAGCGGCGGATGGGCCGCGCCAACCGCGCGACGTCGTGCTCCGCGACACGGCCACGGACGTCATCCCGGCGACCACATTCCATCCACCCGAAGCCCGTCTCCGGGCGCGTCGGCAGGATGCCGATGGTGACGAGCGCGCCGGCCTCGGCGGCATGCACCGCGCGGTGCAGAACGAGCCGGAACTCCGCCTCGTCGGCAATCAGGTGGTCGGACGGGAGTACGATCAACAGGGCCGCGCCGCGTTTTGCGGCCTCGACGACGCCCCAGGCGATTGCCGGGAGTGTGTTCCGAGCCGTGGGCTCCACGAGCGTCGTCACACCGGGAAGTTGTGCCTCCACGGCTGCAAGCATATCCGGGCCCGTCGCGACGAGTATACGCTCGGCCGAGACAATCGGCAGCACGCGTGACACCGTGCGCTGCAGCAACGTCGGCCCCCCGTCAAGTGACAGGCACTGCTTCGGCAGGGCCCGCCGCGAGAGCGGCCAAAATCGCGAGCCGCGCCCACCCGCCAGAAGGAGGACGAAGACGTCGGCGGGCAGCGGCGGTGCGAGCGGGCTCACAACGAGCGCCTTATTCGCGCGCCGCGAAAAGCGCCGGTCGGAGTTGCCGCAACGCCTCGTACGCGACGACGGCCGCCGCGTTCGCGACGTTCAGGCTCCGCGTCGCACCGACCATCGGAATGAACCAACTACCATGGATCGAGGTCCACTCTTGTGGAAGCCCAACGGATTCACGTCCAAATACCAATACGTCGTCGGGCGCAAATCGTACGTCCGTGTACGGCGCCCGGCCGTGTGCGGAGAACGAATACATGCGCCGACCCGAGGACCACGCCAAGAAGGCCTTGACGCTGACGTGCTCCGTTACGTCTACGTTTTTCCAGTAGTCGAGTCCAGCCCGGCGGACCGCCTTCTCATCGGTTGCGAAGCCGAGTGGGTGGACAAGGTGCAGCCGTGCGCCGACATTCAGGCAGAGCCGACCAATGTTCCCAGCATTTTGTGGAATCTCCGGCGTGACCATCACGATGTCGAACGACGGGGAAGCCATGGCTGCGGACGGCTATCAAGAAACCCGGGTGGCCGTTCTGGCCGACCCGCAGGGGCCGGGTGCGAGCACCGCCGCGACCGGACCCGAACGTCCGAAATCGCATACGAGGTCCGGTCATGCCCGTTCCCACCCCTCACGTTCTCCTCCTGCGCGGCATCAATGTGGGTGGCAACCACACGCTTCCCATGCGCGATCTCGTCGCCATCGTCTCGGCCGCGGGTGCCCGCAATGCGCGGACGTACATCCAGAGCGGAAACGTCGTCTGTGACGCGCAGCCCAATGACATCGTGGCGCTCCGGAAGCGCGTCGGTGACTTGGTCGTAGCGAGATTTGGCTTCTCGTCCCCGGTCGTCGCCCGATCGGCCGCCGAATGGACAAGCATGATCGACGCGCTGCCGTTCGCCGAGGCCGACGGGGCCATCCACCTCGCGTGCCTCGCCGACCTGCCGGCACCCGAGTGCGTGGCCCAACTCGACCCAAACCGGTCGCCGGGGGATCGCTTCGTCGTTCACGGTTGCGACGTCTACCTCTCGCTGAAGAACGGTGTCGGGGGCACGCGCATCACGAATGCATGGCTCGATGCAACGCTGATGACGGTTTCGACGGCGCGAAACTGGCGAACCGTCATGGCGTTGGCCGAGATGCTCGTCCGTCCGGTGCCAACGCCGCCGCCGCGTTAGGCGCGCCTCGGCATGAGTGGTCCGATCATCGCTGCCCGCCAACTCGCACGTCGCTACGGCGGACGCTGGGCGCTGGCGGGAATGGACCTTGAGGTTCAGGCGGGCCAAACCCTCTTGGTGTGCGGTGCAAACGGCTCTGGAAAGACGACGCTGACGCGCGTCCTGGGGACGGCACTCCGACCAAGTTCAGGTTCTCTGTCCCTGTTCGGCGCACCAGCAGGAGACACGTCTCGCGCCCGGCTCTCTCTCCTGTCGCACGCAGATGGCCATTACGACGATTTGACCGCTTCGGAAAATCTCCGTCTCGCCGCGTCGCTCTGCGCGGGTGGGAATGCGGCGGGTCGGAATGCAGATGTACTCGCTATCCTCGCTCAGCTTGGCCTCGCCGAGAGAGCGGACGATCTCGTGCGCACGTTTTCGGCGGGCATGCGGAAGCGTCTTGCGTTTGGTCGGGTGCTCGTAAAGGACGCCGATCTGATTCTTTTGGACGAGCCGTATGCCGCACTCGACCCGGATGGCGCCCGCCTGGTCGATACTCTGGTTCGAGGCTGGCGGGCGCGCGGCAAGACCATCCTGCTCTCTACCCATCAGGTCGAGCGGGCGGCAGCGCTGTCCGATGACGCGGTGGTGCTCGATGGCGGCCGGGTTAGGTGGAGCGGCCCGGCGGCCATGGCCCACGTAGCCGCGGGCGGTGCCGGTTGACGGAGCTTGTACGCCAATGTTTCATCGTCCTCCGCAAGGACCTGCTCGCCTCCTGGCGCTCACGCACGCGCGCGGTGGCAACGGGCGTCTTCGGTGTGACGACGCTCTTGCTTTTCTCGTTCGCCGTTGGGCCCGACACGACCATCCTGCAGGCCCACGCCGCCGGCTACCTGTGGCTGGCGCTTTTGTTGTCCAGCACGCTTGCGCTGGCCGAATCCTTCCGGGTGGAAGTGGAGCATGGAGCATTGGAAACGCTGCTGCTACTGCCCACGCATCCGGCAGCCGTTTTTTACGGCAAGGCGCTCGCGAATTTGTTGACGCTGCTTGTCGTTGGCGTCGTACTCTTGCCGTTCATGCTTGCGCTCTACGACGCGCATGTCGAGATGGGCGTTGCGCGCCTCGCTCTCGTGTTGTTCGCGGGGGCAGCAGGGATTTCCGCGCCGGGCACGCTCCACGCGGCGTTGTCATCGCGCGCTCGCAGTCGCGATGTTCTGCTCCCCTTGTTGCTTTTTCCGCTGCTCGTTCCTTGTCTGCTCGCCTCGGTGAAAGCCACGTCGCTGGTATTGACGGGAGACCCGATGACGCAGCTCCCATCGTGGTTGTCGCTGCTCGCCGCGTTCGACGTCATCTACTGGTTGCTCTGCGGGCTCCTGTTTGCGCGCGTCGTGGAGGATTGACGTGAAGTCGTCTTGGGAGCACATCGTCGGCGCCTTTGGATTGGCTTTATTCGTGTACGGATCGTGGCGCGGGCTGTTCGTGGCGCCGCCCGACCGCTTCATGGGTGACGTGATGCGAATCATGTACGTGCATGTGCCCGCCGCGTGGGTCACGCTGCTCCTGTTCACCACGGTATTCATCGCCGCGATCGGCTGGTTGTGGCGCGGAACATGGCGTTGGGACCTGTTGATGGAAGCGGCGATTGAGGTGGGCCTTGTCCTGGGGTGCCTCCTCATCGTGTTGGGCAGCATCTGGGCGCGCCCGACCTGGGGCGTCTGGTGGGACTGGGACCCGCGGCTTACCTCCGTTGCGGTGATGCTTTTGATGTACGCCGGCGTCGCGGCGCTGCGTTCGTTCGTCGAGGATCCGACACAGCGGGCAACGTGGAGTGCCGTCGCAAGCATTTTGGCGTTCGTAAACATTCCCATCGTGTATTTCTCGGTGCGATGGTGGCGATCACTCCACCAAATTCAGTCGTCGCCGAGCACAGTGGACCCGGAAATGGTGATTCCGTTGCGAATCAACGCGTTCGCGATGCTGTTTCTGGCCATCTGGTTCGTGGCGATGCGGTACCGCCTCGCAAAAATCGTGCGTGGGTGGGAGTTGAAGCCATGCCCGGAATGATTCAGGGCGGATGGGAGTATGTGGACGCTGCGTACACCATCACAGCCTACGTGATCGTCCTGTACGCGTTCGCACTCTACTGGCGGCTGCGCGCAGCACGGAGGATCAACCGATGAGCAAAGGCATGATCATCGGTGTCGGCGTCGTGATTACGGCGGCGCTCGCTTTCC
This sequence comes from Klebsiella pneumoniae, assembly GCA_945861635.1. GTDB lineage: Bacteria > Myxococcota_A > UBA796 > UBA796 > SXON01 > CAMAWH01. The sequence continues at coordinate 101,007 of CAMAWH010000003.1, forward strand.
TTGCGTGGGGTGGCGTCGGGCAGAACCTGGTGTACTACTGGAGCCCGACGGAAATGCAGGCGGCAGGGACCAAAGCCGTCGGGGCCACCATCCGGCTCGGCGGGCTCGTGGCGCCGGGAACAATCAGCCGCTCCCCGGACGGAAAGACGCTTACTTTCCTGGTGACAGACGGAACGAACACCGTCAACGTCGCGACGACTGCCATCCCTCCGCAGATGTTCCGAGAGGGTATCGGCGTGGTCGTGGAGGGCACCGCGAACCCCGATGGCAGCTTTGCGTCGAAGCGATTGATGGTCAAGCACGACGAGCAATACCAGGCACCAACCGCTGGGCAGAAGCCGTCTTTGACAACGCTGGACGAGAAGTGAGCGGGGTGCGGCGCGGCGTCTGGAGCCGACCTGCATGAGTTACGTCGGAGACGCGCTCATCCTGCTCGCGCTCGCGTGCGGCGTGATTGGCGCCATCGTGGGCGTCACCGCCGGACGGAATGGCTCAGCCGATGGTCTCCGGTGGACGCGTCGGCTCGCGTATGCGTATTCCGCCGCCATGGCCACGGCATTTGTTTGCATGGAAGTGTCGCTTCTACGGCATGACTTCAGCGTTCGCTACGTCGCGAAAGTCGGATCGCTCACGTCGCCTACCTGGGTCACGATCGTCAGCATCTGGTCGTCGTTGGAAGGCTCGATCCTGTTCTGGGGCCTCATCCTTTCCGTCTACCTGGCGGTTTTCACCTTCGCAACACGACGCATTCACCCGGAGTCCGTGCCCTGGGCGCTGGCGCCGATGTTGTTCGTCGGCGCATTCTTCGCGTTCCTCATGGCCGGCCCGGCCAACCCGTTCACTCCGGGACCCAACCCGATTCCCGCCGACGGCCCCGGTCCGAATCCACTCCTGCAAAACCACCTGCTGATGGTCATTCACCCGCCGATGTTGTACCTCGGCTACGTCGGGATGACGATTCCATTTGGCGTCGCTGTCGCCGGGTTGGTACGTGGGCAGTTGGGTCCAGCGTGGCTCGCCGTCCTGCGCCGGGCGCTTTTGGTCCCCTGGATTTTCCTCACGGTGGGGATCACCCTCGGCGCGTGGTGGGCCTATGACGTGCTGGGCTGGGGTGGGTACTGGGCGTGGGACCCGGTGGAGAACGCGAGCTTCCTACCATGGCTAACGGCAACGGCGGCGCTGCACGCTGCCATGTTGCCACATCGAAAAGGCGCATTGAAGGCATGGACACTGACGCTTGTGCTGGCAACCTTCCTCTTGACGTTGCTGGGCACCTTCATGACGCGGTCGGGTGTTTTCAACTCCGTCCACAGCTTCAGCCAGTCTGATATCGGTCCGACGCTCCTTGCTTTTATCGCAGTCGTACTCGTGGGTTCGGTCATTCTGCTGGCGGCGCGCGTCGATCGTTTGGAGGGAGAAGGAGCGGTGCCCGCCCCGGTGAGCCGCGAAAGCGCGTTTCTACTGAACAATCTGCTGTTCGTGGCATTTACGTTCACGGTCCTGGTCGGCACCACGTTCCCGTTGCTCGCCGAAGCCGTGAAGGGCGTCAAGCTCTCGGTCGGCGAGCCGTACTTCAATCAAATGGCGGTTCCGATTGGCGTTTCCATCCTGTTTCTCATGGGAATCGGTCCGGCGCTGCCTTGGGGAGAGGCAGACTTCGCAAAGGTGAAGGCATCGCTTTTGGCGCCCGTGCTGATCGGCGCGGCGTTTTTTACGGTCGCGTGGGTCTGCGGGATTCACGATCTGTGGCCGCTTGCAACGCTGGCGGCCGCGGGCTTCTCGGGGCAGGTCACCGTTCGCGAGTTGATTCACCCCGTCCGCGTCCGGATGCGTGAGCACGGGGAAGGCATGGGTACCGCGTTCGGACGAGCCTTTGCACGGGGGCGCAGGCGGTTCGGCGGCTACACGGTGCACCTCGGGATCATCGTCATGATCGTCGCGATTGCGATGTCGAGCGCGTACAAGGTGGACGTCGAGGTCACCGCCACGGCGGGAGATACGATCTCCTTCGAGGACCACATCTTCGTGTTCGCAGGAACGGACGTCGTCGCGGAGTCGAATCGCATTCGTCGCATCGCGAACGTGGTTGTCGATGGGCAGTTCACGATGTCGCCGGCCCTCCACGACTACCCGAGGTCCATGACACCGATCGGCAGCCCAGCGGTACACTCGACCTTCACCGACGACCTTTACGTCTCGCTGATGTCGATCTCCGCCGACGGGCAAACCGTCGGGCTCCACCTGTTTCGCACGCCGTTGGTCCTTTGGATCTGGCTGGGTGCCGGCATCGTCGTACTCGGTGGGTTGATGGCGGTGATTCCGACGGGCCGACTTGCGGAGCGCATCGATGTGCCAGCCGCCGCGCAGACGATCGGGTGACGAGGTGGCCGTGAACATCAAGGTGCTCGCGGCGGGAATGGCGCTGGTGCTGCCGATGATCGGTGTGCTCGCCGTGAGCTTCCAGAACGATCCGCACTTCATTGCCTCCCCGTTGGTCGGCAAGCCGGCGCCGTTGTTTGCATTGACCAGCATCGACGGGAAGGCGATGACTCTGGACGAGTTGAAGGGCACGCCGGTCCTCGTGAACTTCTGGGCGACGTGGTGCGTGCCCTGCGAGAGTGAGAATCCGCAGCTCATCCGCGCCGCACGCGCGTGGAAGGGAAAAGCAGCGTTTGTCGGCGTGGTATACCAGGACAAGCCCGAGACGATCCGCAGTTGGCTGACGGCACATGGCGGGACCGCCTACCCGACGCTCATCGACGACGGAGGAAAGGTGGCGATTGCATATGGCGTATATGGCGTTCCTGAGTCCTTCTTGATCGACTCCGACGGCATCATCCGAGAGAAGTTCACGGGCCCGGTGACCGCCGGACAGATTGCCGCGAAGTTGGCGGCGCTGTGAAGCGCTTTCGCGTCCTTGCGTGGGCGGTATTCGCCTATTTTCTGGTCGTGAACACGCCTACGGTCAGCCTTGCGGCAGGTCCCGATCCGTCCCTGATCGTGGGGGCACCGGCGGGCGCGCCCCTTTCCGGCGAGGCCTTGGAAAACCGGACGCGTGAGGTGGCGTCGCTCATCCGCTGTCCGACGTGTCAAGGGCTCAGCATCGGCGCCAGCCCCAGCGAGGCCGCCGTTGCGATGCGCGGGGAAGCGAAAGACATGCTCGCGGCCGGGTATGACGAGGAGCAGGTCCTGTTGTACTTCGAGGCCAGCTATGGTGAATTCATTCGCCTGCGGCCGAAGGCCGAGGGTTTGAACCTCGCCGTTTGGAGCGCGCCGGTGGCGTTCTTGCTCGTCGGCGGTTCGGTCATCGCCACGGCCATGTGGAAGCGGCGGCGTGGCAACCGGCAAGCGTCCGCCTCCGTTCTCTCCACACCCGAGCATCTGCTTCCTTACGTCGAAATCGTGCGACAGGAAACGTCCGGGTGAGCGATACCAACTGGATTCCTGGGCTCGTCGTGGCGGCAACGGCCGTCGTGGTCGGGTCGGTTTTGGCACTCCGGGCGCGCGGCCACGCCAGCCCCAGCGGCAGCGCAGAGCGCCGAGTTGACCTCATCGCAAGGAAATCCGCATTGTACGATGCGATTCGCTCAGCGGCAGATGTCGGACAGGCCGATGAGCGCGCGCGGCTGGAGATCGAGGCCGCGCAGGTGCTGTATGACCTTGACCACATTGCGCCGGACGCGCCGCCCGCCTACCCGACAGCGGCGCCCGTCCGACACGACGGATTCAGCGCCCGTCATCCGCAGCTCATCGGCGCCCTCTGGGGAGCAGGCATCGTCGGGTTCGGCGGGGCGCTTTACGTCCTCTTGCAGGACTATACGAAGCCCCGGACGGAGATGGGGAGCCTCACAGGAAACGCCCAGAGTGACGGACCTGTGCCCGCGGCCTCGGAGCAGGCCAGTGGCCGCGCCGCGTCTGCCAGCCAGGCGGCAGAGTTGGCGACGCTGCAGGCCGCCGCAGACGCGGCCCCGGCCGATATCGCGGCGCAGAATGCCTACGCGCACGCCTTGATTGGCGTTGGGCGAGTGATGGATGCGTTCCACATCAGCGAAAAGATCGTGGCCCTCGACCCTGCGAACGCCGAAGCGCGGACGCATCAAGCCGTCGTCCTCCTCGACATCGGGGACATGAACACGGCCGCGAAGGTCCTTGATCGAGTGCTGGAGAAGAATCCCACCTTCGCAGAGGCGCTCGGCTACCGCGGCGCCCTCTACTACGAGGCGAGCGACACCGAGAATGCAATTGCCACGTGGGAACGCGCCCTCGTCGCGGACCCAGCGTACGCGGACGAGTTCACCCGCCTGATCGCGATGGCCAAACGGGGTCCCCCAACGCAAGGCGACGCAGGGGATGCCGGAGGCGTCAGCCCAGGCACCGGAACCGCCCCAAGTGCCAGCGCCGCCTCGTCGAGCGGTCCCGCCGAAACGATGGCCGAGTTCACGGGTTCAGTCACGGTCGCGGCGGCAACCAACCTTCCGGCCGGTACGACGCTTTTCGTGTACGCGCGCGCGCCCGGTGTGGACGCTGGACCGCCGCTCCGGGTTGTGCGGGTCGCGTCCCCGACCTTTCCCCACGCATTCTCGATCTCGGCCGCAAACGCCCCGATGGGCGGCAACCTCACCGGTCCGGTTGTCTTGACGGCACGGCTGGACGGCGATGGGAATCCGATGACCAAAGATGCCGCGGACCTCGTGGGGAAAAGCCAGCCCATCGAGGCGGGGGCATCGGGAGTGCTGATTCAGTTGGCGCCGCCGCCATAGCCCCGCACCCACCTGCTCTGGACACCCCTGTGAACATGCCCGATCGTCGTCCCACTCCCCGTCGCACAGGGATTGTCAGTCTCGTTGCAGGCGGCCTCCTGTTCCTTGTCCTCGGCGTCGTTGCGTACTCCAGTCGCGAGTCCCACCCCCGCACCGGCCCCACGCAGGCGTCGCACAGCGACAACGCGGTAGACGTGCTGATCGATGCTCCGGAGGTCTTTCCCGCGGTGCTCGCCCTGATCCGGGCCGCGCGGACCGAGGTGGTGCTCAGCGTCTACCTGCTCGGCGGCATCGCCGCTGCGCCCGGTGACCCCGCAGGTATCGGCCGAGAAATCGTCGATGCGCTCGTCGAGCGCCAAACGGCGGGCGTATCCGTGCGCGTCCTGAACACCCCCTTTCGGACCGTTCCCGATCCTCGCCCACCCGCGGAAGTGTTCGCTACCGACCTGTGGTTTCATCCCGTTTTCACCTACGCGAAGGCGCAAGGCCTCACCATCCTCCGACCCGCGGTGTCGAAGGGGGCCATCGATCACACCAAGTACCTGGTGGTGGACGGAACCGACGCCATCTTCGGCGGCATGAACCTCGCGGACGCTGCAGCCGACAATCACGACGTCATGGTTGTGGTGGCCGGGCCGGTCGCCGGAGCGCTCCGGCTGGCGTTTGACAACCAATGGAAGCTGGCTTTGGAGGCGCAACCTAGTGCAGGGTCGGCGACGCCGTCCCACTCGCCGGCGCCCGCCACCATCGTTCAATTGGTCGCCGCGCGAAACGCGAGAGTGGCGGCTGGCTCCGAGCACTGTGACGTCGCGTTGTACGCCAACACGCTGACGTCGCATCCGATCGGTCCCGCCATCGCCGAAGGGCTCGACGCCCTCCAAGAAGGTGACCGCCTGAACGTCGGGATGCTGCTGTTGACGGACGCATCCATGGCGAAGCGCGTGATCGGCGCGCACCGTCGTAAGGTGGACGTGCGCGCAATGCTCGACCCGGGCCGCGCGATCTACGGCGTGAATTGCAACGGCTCCAACAACGCGGCTTCCGCCGGACAGTTCGATAAAGCCGGCGTACCTATTCGGCTATTTTCCGCATCCCCGGGGGCGGCGCTGCACATGAAGCTGTTCGTTGCGACGCCGGCCACCGGAGACGCCTCCTTCGGCGTTGGCTCGGCGAACTGGTCGCGGTCGGATTTGGAGCGGAATTGGGAGATGTTTGGCATGTTCAGGGGCTGCCGACGCGCCGCAGCGCGCCTACGCGCGCTCCTTGACGACGACTGGGAGACGCGGTCCGCGCCGCTCACAGCGGAACAGCGGACCTGCTACGCCAGTACATCGTGTCGCGCCGAGCTATCTCGCGCATGCGACGTCACCATGAAACATTCCTGGCTGGCGAAGCAGAAGTAGCCGAGATCGGCTGCCGCCCGCTCGTCAATACACGTCTACTGCCAACGCGTATTCGGCAAGGGCGCCTCGGCAGCTCTGCTGCGCGACGACGATCTGCCATGTACCGTCCGCGTCCGCGACCGTTTCGAGCGCCGGGCAGGAATCGCGCCCGTAGGTGCACGCGAAGTTGTTGACGGCCAGAACGGTCGTGCAACCGTCCGGATCGTTGACCCACAGGAAGGGCGCGAAGGCGGTTGCTTTGGCGACGGTGTCGACGCTCGCCGTCAGCGTTTCTCCGGTGAGCACCTCCACTTCCCATACGTCAATTGCGTAGGATTCGGTGCAGTCGAGGTCCTCCGCTGCGGTCACGGACCCGGGAAGTGCAGCGCGCACGCGAGACTCCGAATAGCCGCAGTACGGGTCCACATATGCGTAGTCCGACGTCGTGTCCGACGCGCTGAAGTCCCACGACAGCGAATCGTCCACGAATGTGACGGTACCCGTGCCGCGCGAGCCTCCGCCCCCCGAGTCCCAGCCGGTGTCCGGCCCGGCGGTGCCGGTATCCATCGAGGCGATGACGTACGTGCCCTCGTACGTGGATGGGTACCCGTAATAGGAAAGATAGTACCCCAAATAGGACGACTGGAACGTCGCCGCGACGTCGTAGCCTCCGGTCGTCCACGTGTACTCCTTTCCCGTCCGCGGGTTGACGTAGGTGTAGGTGTACTCAGGTGTCGTGTACGCATTCACGTACTGCATGGACGTCTCGTACTTGTCGGCCGTGTCGAGAAAAGACAGTTGCGGCTCGAAATCGCATTCCGCCGTCGATGCGTCTCGGGTAACCGCGGCGTCCATGTCAAAGTCGAACTCACACTCCGGACACGGGGAGGCCGCCGCTATTCCGGAAAGCGATGCGTCGAAGTCGCAGATCACGGTGCCATCCGTGATGTTTTGGCTGTAGACGGTCACCGATCCGGCAAACTCGCTCCAGGCACCGGACGAACCGTTCAGCGTGCCGATGCCAGAGGAAGTAAGTTCAATCTCCGAGACAGCCAGGTATAGGCCGTCATCCACGAGCAGCGTCAACGCGATGTCGCCGTCGGCATCGGCGTCCGCATCCGCATCCGCATCCGCATCCGCATCCGCATCCGCATCGGCATCCGCGTCGGCATCCGCGTCGGCATCCGCGTCGGCATCCGCGTCGGCATCCGCGTCGGCATCCGCGTCGGCATCCGCGTCGGTGTCCGCGTCGGTGTCCGCGTCGGTATCCGCGTCGGCATCCGTGTCCGTCTGCGTATCGCCCTTGTCCGCGTCGTCATTGGTCGGCAGCGAGCACCCTACTGCGACGGCGGCCAGGAGGAACGACAAACGAAAGGGCGAAAGCATGGGCGCACCCGAAAGGCGGACGATGCCACGGTCGAACGCATCGTGTCAACCGCGAACCAGCCCCCGTCTTGCCGAAAAATCGTCGTACTACCCAGACTTTGACGTGTAATACGCGTCGACTTCGGGATCGCTCAAAAACACCAGCGTCAAAATCCCGAAGATCAGGGAGAAGGTTCCGCACCCGAGAATGGCGAACAATTCAACGATTCCGGTCATTTTCGGTGCCTTCAACCCGGTATGATCCGAGGAGAGGTGTTTGATGCCGCTGATGAGCTCCAGAATGCCGATGGGCAGGACGATGACCGCCGGGCAGCAGAACACCAGCCCGATACCGAACGTCGCCAAGCCGCCAATCAGCCCATAAGCCCCCCAGAACAGGCAAAGCAGGAGGTTCATGATCCCACCCACGAGGTGAAAGATGCCTATGGCCTGCACCTTTCCTGGGACCTTGGCGACGGCGTCACTCATTCGTCCACCCGGTTCGAACCGCCGGCGCGCTTCTGCAGTGCCCAATCCCCAACGACGAGCGTCCAGATACCGGCAAGGGCGTTACCCACCCCCGGCAAAAGCAGCACGAACGCGAGCATGACGCTGAAACCGCCGAAGCAGACCAACGGCAGGAGGACGAAATTGTACATGAACGAGCCCGAGTGCATGGCTGCTCCGAAGGCCCCGATGCTAACGGATTTGCGGCTACCGCACCATGCCTGAACTCCCCGAGGTCGAGTTCTGCGCAAGGTCACTGGCCCGGTGGACGGACGGAAGGCGGGTGGTGGACGTCGACGTCGTGGACGGGCGATCCGTCCGCGTCTCGCGAACGTCGCGACCGACGCAGGGGCATCCCGACGGCGCCGCGGCCGTTGCGCGCGTCGTAAGTGCAGGATCGCCCGGCGTGCCGATCCGGCATGGAAAACGCGTGCTCTGGCCCTTCGGTGAGGGCGCTTTGCTCCTGCATCTCGGCATGACTGGAAAGTGGACGCGCAAGCCGACGAACTTCGCGAAGCTGCTCCTGCATCTCGACAACGGCGACCGGCTCACGTTCAGCGACCCGCGACTGCTCGGTGGGGTCGTCCCCACCACGGTGCTCGCCGGGCGGGAAATGTTGCTGGACGGGCTGGGGCCGGACGCATTGCTCGGCGTGGTGCCCGTTCTGATCGGGGGCCGCGCCATCAAGGTCGCCCTCATGGATCAATCCGTCATTGCTGGGCTGGGAAACCTGCATGTGGCGGAAGCCCTGTGGCGCGCGCGCATCCACCCTGCGCGTGCGTGTCGCGACGTCACGGCAGCAGAGCATCGCCGCTTGACCGTCGGGATCGCAGCACAGCTGGCCTTTGCGCTGGCGCTTCTGGAGGGAGAGGACGAAATCGTCTATGTCGAGGACGCAGGTGGACCCAATCCGTTCCCGCTGTACCGGCGCGAGGGCGAACCGTGTCCGACGTGCGGCGGCCCAATCGGCCGGATGACGCAGGCGGGGCGAAGCACGTATTGGTGCCCGGGCTGTCAACCGGCCTAGAAGGGCGCAGGAATACCGCTTCAGTGCTTCTTTTTCTTGTGCCCGCCGCCCGAATCCTTGTTCCGGAAGTTGCCGAAATACACGCTGGCCTCGACGCCGAGTCCCACGTAGAGCCCGAGGTCGTTCCCCGTCTTGAAGTCCGAACCGTCGCGACCCTTGGCGTCGTCGGCATCGTCGAACCGCCGCGACTCCCCGGCGATATGCCAGGTTCCATAAATCGACAGCTCGTACGCGCGCGTGCGATCACGCCAGAGGCCCGCCAGCTCTCCGCGGATGGGGAAGTAGGACACGTCGAACTGGGGGAAATCGTCGGTCGCAGAAAACCGTTCGTGACCGACGCCGACGCCGACGCCGCCCATGAACTGGAGTTCCCCATCCTTGATGAACAACCCGTCGAAGCCGAGCGTCAGCTCCTGCATGCCCCAGGTCGAGAAATTGCCACCAATCAGCGGGTGCGCCCACAGCCGCAGGCTTTTGACCGTGTAGACCACGCCGCGAATGCCCACCTGAAGATCACCTTTGACCGGTGCAACCAGCGGATCTCCGCCAATCTCTCCGGTGTCCACGATCATGACCGGGAACGCGATCGGGTATTCCACGGGGAAGATCATCGTCCCCACGGTCGGTCCGACGCCCCACCAGCGGAATTCGACAGCCTGAGCAGGAGCCGCCAAGAAAAGCAACAGGAACATCATGGGAAGATCCTCCGACCGGTTTCGTCGAATACCTCAATAGCACCCACCGGGCAACCGCGCGCGCCGACCAGCAGCGCGTCGTCGGATGCGCCACCGCCCACGACCGCCGCAACCCCGCGCTCGTCCATCTCGTACGCCTCAGGCGCCGACTCCACGCAATTCGACGAGCCGATGCACACGCGGGGGTCCACCCGGGCCTTCATGGCTTCTGGGGCGGAGATTCGGGGGGGGTTTCTCCGTCGTCCGCGCCCGATCCCCACGTCGGCGTCGTCGCGACTTTTACCACTTCACCCGATGTTTTCTTCATGCGCGGGCTGACTTCGATCTTCAGCCCGATGCCCGGCTCCACCGTGAAGGACTGGCCGGCAAACACATACTTTCCCTTCGGAAGCAGGCCGCGGTACACGCCCTTTTCCTTCACGATGACCACGGCCGCGTCGACCGCCGTGCGCTGATCAGGGTCGAACGGACTCTCCGCGACCGACAGCACGTCACCCCGCGGCGGCACCGTAATCAGCTCAACCAGCCCATAGTTTTCGTCGATGGCGTACATCGTTTCGATCACGTCCTTCGTGGTCTTGATCTTCGAGGCGGCCTTCAATCGGATGTACGCGCCCTGCATGTTGCCAAGCGCACGGGCTGCGTACGCGCCGTGCATCAAATCGTCGAACGAAAGCTCAACGCCAAGCTTGTCGAGCTCGACATACTTTTTTTCGACGCCCAACCACAACTGCCTGCTTGCAAGCTGCTCGATTTCACCGGACAGCCGGGTGTGCTCCGCGACGTCTCGATCGACCGCGTGGGCGAACAGGCTGAAAGCAAGGAGCGCAATCATAGCGAATCCGGGCGTATCGCAGTGGGGACGTCGGGGGTAGGAGGAGACGGTTCGGGAGAGCGCGCCGGGTTGGACGCTCTGGGTCGCCCTTTGATTCCAAAATCGATCGCGATTCCCCCGTAGAGGCCGGTTCCCCGCTGCGTGTCAACGTAGAGGTTTCCGCTCAGCCCGAAGTGCACGCGCCGGAACGCGACTTGGCCACGCGTCCCGCCGCCGGCGTACAACTCGAACGTCCCCGATGCGGTCGTGATGTCGTCCGTCGTGGCCGATAGAAACGTCTGGCGCGCCACCACGCCAGGCGCGAGCGTCACGGAGAACAGCTTGCCAATGGGGCGCTCAATCCGGAGCGGAAAACCTATGTCTAACGCCCCGTAGTTCACCGTTCCGAGGGGGAAGAACAGGCCGGCGATCGATGGTTGGACCGCGAAATGAAAGCCACCGACCTCGGCGAAACGATAGCGCAGGTCCGCACCGATGCCGAGCGTATAGGCATTGAGACCGATGTCCGCGTTCTCGGTGATTCCACGCCGATAATGGAAGCCCAGCGCGGGAAGCGCGACGCCCGTTGAGGTGCCGAACACGTCCGGAGCGCGCGCGTAGGAGACCTCACCCGTGAACTCGTGCTCGCCGTTCGGCAGGGGAATCGCCCCGTTCACCATACCCATGTGCGTGCAGCCAAAAATCGGCAGGAGCAACCCTGCTAAAACGAACGGGTGAAAGCACCGTGCGGCGTCCCGCGCGCGCGGCGGGCTCACAGCGTCCACCGAACGCCTGCACCCAGATCAACGTCGGAGCCGCCACCGCGCGACGTCGCGCCGCCAAGTATTTGCACGCCGAAGTGAGGATTCACATGCCAGATCAGCCCGGTGCGCCCCCGCACGCCGGGCTCGACAAACACCGCCGCTCCATACGACGGTGCGTCCCAAATCGCGGTGGTGATGCTCACGGCAGGACCGACGCCAAACATCGCGCCAAAGTGACGCCCTGAAAAGGTGAGCGTCGCCAGTACCGCCGGTCGGACCAGCACCTGGGTAAATGCAAGGTTTGTCGAGGCTTCCGCCGCGCCGGTCGCCCCGACCTCCAGCGCGACGCCCCACGGCCCGCTGACGCGCAATTCCGCTTCGAGACTCCCGGAAAACTGCCCCTGATGGCGCCCCGAGGACTGGCGCACGGCGTTCTCTGCCACTTCCACGGCCAGCGTCAGCACTGGCATCAGCCGCACGCTTCAGGGAGGTAGTAACCTGCGAATCGCTGGACAATCGCCGCGCAGACGACTTGCCGCTGGACGGGACCGTTCACGGCCGCGGCCCAGGCGTCAAGGAAGGACGTGCCCGAGAAGTCCTCCGGTGCCTCCCACGAATCTGCAGCCCGAACGAGGAGATCGAGCGCCACATCCGGGTCATCGAGTGCCACCCGCGTGTCCCACACTGCCGACGCGAGGACCGTGCCCAACGGATACGGGTCGTAGAGCGAAAATACGTCGGCACTCTCCGCAGCGATGGCAGGATCGAGGTCATCGGTCATCACGGCGTCGGAATCAACATGCCGATCGGGCATCTTCAACGATGCGTCGAGGAACCGCGGGTCGTCGAGGGTCAAGGTGGCAAACGAATCCGCGAACCCCTCGTGTAGCGACGCCTGCCAATTCGCCGCCGTTGTCCCGATGTCCGTGACGATGGGAGCGTCGTGCGCGCCGCCCGCCGTGAGCAGGTGAAAGATCGCATGTCCGAATTCGTGTCGAATGACACCGGTATTTGCGATCAACGGCACGGCGCGATTGCCGCCGTCGGGAAGAAGCAGGAACGTGTTCGCACCGGTAGCGTACGCGGCATTGTCGGCCGGCGAGAGCTCCAGCCCCCAATCCGCCGCAGGACTCCACGCGAGATCGACCGGGAAGATGGGCGCGACGTCGATCTTCCGCTCAAGCGCGATCGCGCGCGCGTCCTCAAGATCCGCGTAGAACGTGAACAACAGCAGTCCGTCCTCATCCGCGGGCACCGCAACGCCATCGACCAGGGTGAAACGAACGTCGAGCGGCACACCGCCCGTGTAGTCCGGCGCATTTTCATCCCCGACGAACGCCCCGCCGTGCTCGATCACGCCGAGCGAGCCCGACATGCGCGCCGCGTCCTCAAGCGCCGCGATTTCGCGAGGCGACACGCTGTATCCATCGGTGCCACGCACAAACGCAAGGTAGAGGTCGGCCGAAGTCGGACCGCACCCGACAAGGAAGACGAGCAGCACCCGTCCATCCTAATGCGTGGCACAATCCCGCGTGTTGTGATCCGCACGACTCCGCACTCGCCATGGCAAGGCGCGTTCCTCGCGGCCCTTCCGCACGGACTGGCCGCGGGTGTGCACTTGCCGCCGACCTCCGATCCCGTCCCGGAAAACGTTCTGGCGCGCCTGCACCCCGAGGAGCGCGCGGTTGCCGTGACGTTGGCCGGCTTTCGGCAAACGCAATTCGTGGGCGGCAGGTTGGCTATCGCAGCGATTGCAGCGGACCTCGGGATGCGGCGTACGCCGACCCTCCCCAACGAGCACGGCGCACCGGTGATTGGGGCCAATACGTCGGTTTCTATTTCCCACAAACAAGATCTTGCGGTGGCACTGGTCGCGCGCGGCGCGGCGCGACTCGGTATCGACATCGAGGAGACCGATCGCGACCGCCCGGGCGTCGCCCGCCGTGTTCTGACGGCGGATGAGTTTGCCGCCGTAGAGGCCCTGCCCGAATCTCGCCGCTGGACAGACACGGTGATCCGGTTTTCTGTCAAGGAGGCAATCTACAAGGCGCTGCACCCGTTCTTGCATCGCTACATCGGCTTCGGAGAGGTCGAGGTGTGGCCGACTCCGGACGGGAACGACGTCGTCAAACCATTGATGGAGGAAGGCGCCGCCTACGTTTTTGAGGCCAGGCACTTCTGGGTCGAGCACCGTGTGCTTGCGACCGTTCGCGTCCGGCCGGCGTGAGCAGCCGCGTCAAAGGGGGCGCGTCCGGGGGAACGGTGGCGGCCCTGGGGTGAGGGGATCAGCATCGGGAAGCGGGTTTGCTCTGGTGATCGGGGGATCTTCCACAAAACACGGAACTTCGTCGCAACGTAGATGCGTTTCCGCGTCCGCGATCGCGATGCTGAGGATCATGTTGTCCTCGGTAAGGGCAAACCGAAGCACGCGCGCAGCGCCAGGGGCCGGATCACGAACCGTGCCCATGACCGCACCATCCCTCACATAAAGCAGTTCCTCACTTGCTCGACGCCGGACGGGACTCGCGAGATTCCGCCCCGCAACCACGCGCTCCGCCCCCCCGCCACAGCTCGCGATTCGAAAGATGCCGGCGCCTTCGGGCGCGTCCGCACCCGCCGCATACAGCCACCCAGCGCCGTCCCGCGAAGGGTCGAAACGTGTCGCCGGCGCCGGAAAGCACGGGCGACCGTCCGGTCCGTAGAGGTCGGGACCGGGCCCTTCCCGAACGGCCGCGCGCGCGCTCGGGGAGCGCCCCGCCGCCTCTCCGTTTGGATGGACGAGGCCGGACGCCTCCACGAAAACCGAGCGGCCACCGGACTCCACGGCGAGCCGATGCGGCCGGACGCCCGGCGTCCACGTCCAGGCGGAATACGGACCCGCCGAACCGCCGTTCCCGCGCAGGCGGGCGACTGCGTCAACGTCATTCCCCGATTGCGCATCGAACCACGTCGCAAGCGCAACCATGTCAGGCCACGCCGGATCGCGCGGAAAGGACGCGCCGCGCCACACGTCTGCCATCTCGCGGCGTCCAGCGTCGAGATCGGCCGCACGCGCGTCAAACCGCATGGCTGTTTGCGGCTCCAAGATCTCAGCCGCCGTGGGAGTGGGACGTCGCCATGCGTCCGCGCGTGCCGCATACGCGATGGCGCGAGTCCAATGTACGCGAAACGCCGGCACCCGCGCGGGCACACACCCTTGCAGCGCAGTCAGCGCAAGCTCCGGCTCCGCAACCCCCACGGCGGCGGCGAACCAGTACGCCACATCGTCGTCAGCTGGGTACTGCTTGTGCAGCGCGCGGAGCGAGGCAACGCCTGCGTCTGGCGAGTCATACGACGCGCGAACCGCCGAGGCCAACTCGGCCAGCGGTGCCGATACAGCACTCGGAACCGCGGGCCGCAGTTCGGCGACCGCACCGGGAGCGGACGCGCCTACCGACGTTGTCGGAGCGGAGCGGTTCCCTCCCCCATGCCCCTCGCCTTCGCCCGCGCGCGCCATCGAGCCCCACGCCGTCGACAGCATAATAATGACCACAGCCCACACCCGCAGCACCTTTTCATCCCCAGCGCTTGTGCTGCGGCTTCGGACTTCCTATGCTGGCATCCGAAGAGCGGCAGCAGCAGATGGCGGATTCCGCGACCCTTTCGACCCAACAACTCTACAAGGCTTGGCGTGCGGGTGATGCATCCGCGGGTCAGGCCATGGCCCAGCGTTTCAGTGACTGGTATTACGCCGTCACAACGTGCCGACTGGGCGATTCGCACGGGCGGAGCCCGCTGCAGCGGGCGTGCGTGCGCTTTCAGCAAGGCATTGTATCTGTTGCCGGACAGAACGAACTCGTTGACTGGGCACACGGCATCCTCGCGGAAGAGATTCGAATGGCGGGTGGCCGCATTGCTGGCGGGGATTTCCCGAATCAAGTGACGGGCGGGCGGTCGCCCACGGACCTTTTGCACAAGGCTGCGCGTGCCATGCCGCCTGAAACGGTCAGCCTGCTCGCCGCGGCGTACGACTCCAGCGTGCCGTTGGAGCAGGTGCAAGCCGCCGCGGAGCGCTCGGGCGGCTACCCGCTGGCCGTCCTGCGTGCGCGCTACGCACTGAAAACCTGGCTGCGCGATAACGCCGGCGTCAATTTCACCGTGATCCCCGAAACGCCCAACCTCGACAGCGCCCCGTTGCCGCTGTACGAAGCGGGAAGGATGGCGAACCAAGCGGAAGAATCAGGGTTCGAGAAGTGGATGTTGTCGAACATGCCGCTGTGCAAGGACATCGCCGAGTTCGGCGTCATCGCCCAGGCCTTGCGCGCTGGCGGGCTGCGGCAATCCGGCGCGCCGTCGGACGTCAGCACGTTGCCGTCGCAAAAGAGTGGCGTCGGCTCGGCTCGACGATCAGCGCCCGAAAGCACGCCACCGCCGGACGACGACGCCGAACCGAAACGGAGCGTCATACCGATGGCCGTGGGCGGACTGCTTGTCTTTGGCTTCCTGCTGGTTGTTTTGGCGGGAGCCGTCTTCTTCGTCCTCAATCGTTGACGGGCCGACGCCGATGGACGACACGGGCGCGGGGGTAGGTTGGGCGGCGGGCGGGTGGGGCATCACCCCGGAAGTGCGCGGGGCGATGCTGCTTCACGAGGCGCGCGAAGCGCTCAATTTCGGGGATCCTGCGGCGGCGGTCGCCATGGCCGAGGAAGCGTTGGAGGATGATCCGGACGACGTGGAAGCGCTGCTTTTGGTCGCGGACGCGGCGGCACGCGCCGGCCAGCCCGAAGTCGCTGTCCTTGCGGCGGCGCAGGCTCGCAAGCGCGGCGCCGTCACCGGGGCCGTCGAGGCGGCGGCGCTGCTCGGCGCCTGTCAGGTAGAGGAGGCGCTAGTTGCAGCCGATTCCGCGCTGTTACGCGATACGACGGACGCGCGATCCTGGGCCGTGCGTGGGCAGGCGCTCGAACTGCTGGGACTCGACGGCGCGCAGACCGCGTTCGATAGCGCGCATGCGTTGCACCCCGAACGTTTTCCGCGGCCGCTCGACGTGTCGCTGGAACGTTGGCCGAAGTTGTATCTGGAGGCGTTGGGAGAATTGCCCGACGGCGAACGCGCAGTATACCTCGATGCCGTGATTCGGTGGGAACAGGTTCCCGCGCTCGCCGATCTGCGTGCGCTCGACCCGCCGGCACCGCCGGGTCTGGCGCTTTTGGGCTCCGAACGTGACGGTCGCGTCTTCTGCACCATTTACCGTACGAACCTTACGCGCGGTTCCGTGGACGAAGAGGACGTGCTCGATCGGCTCACGGAGGCGTTGGCGACGGAGGCTCGGATTCTGTTAGCGGAACGCCGCGAATTATTTTGAGCGACACCCGCGCAAGCAAGGGTTGCGGGCCCATCCGGGCGCGGTAGCGCAAGGTCAGGCGGTGCGGCCCCGCCGCCACGGCACCGTAGTCCACAAACGCTGGCGGCGTCGGAAACGGGGCCTCCTGCCCGCCATCCAATTGGAGCGTGCCCAGCGCCTCGCCCACGGGATCATCCGCGACGGCGACGACCTGAAGCCGAACCGGAACGTACGCCGTCCACTCCACCGCCATGAACCCCGGCAGAGCCAACGACGCCGAGGGCCGGATCTCACCGGGCAACGCCAACCCCAAGGTCGCGCCTCGCCACCCGACGGGCTCGCCCTGAATGCGTTCGTAGAGCGCGAGTCGCGCGTCCACCTCTCCCTGCCGCGGGTAGCGTCGTAAAAGCCGCACCGCTTCCCCTCCCCTGCCCGATTCTTCCAACGCGCGCGCCACCTCGCTGACAACGCCGTCTGCGCGAAGGGGGCGCCACCCGAGCGTCAACGATTCGCGCCAGCCGAGGCGAAGCGCAGCGTCGTCGGCGGACGCGTCAGCCCGGACGATGGCGCGCAGCGTCGCGGGGTCCGCCGTTTCCGCGAGGCGGCCGGACAGCATGGGCAAAGCCCGTACCGCCGCCAACGCCTCTATCTGTGCAGGTCCCGTCGTCGTTAGCACGTATGCAAGGTGCGCTAGCATCACGATGCACCCGGCGACGAGGGCGGGCCAAACCCGCCCGCGCGCGCTCGCGACCGCAAGCGCTGCCATACCGCCGGTCGCAAGGAGGCTGGGAATCACAAAGGTGGACGCGGGTAACACGCCCGCGACGCTGACCTGTTTTAGCGTGAGCACCGCGGTCAACGCGAGTACGGCGCGCGCAAGCCCGATGGAAGCGCGCGTCGTAACCGCGCACACGATGGCAGCGACCCAGAGCGCCGGACCTACCTGTGGACTCCACGCCATCACCATCCCGACCGTGCCGAAAATGGGATGCACCGTCGAGAGCGCCGCCAGAACCAGGAGCGATGGTGCCGCATGCCACGGCAGCGGCGTCGTAAGGACGCCCGCGGCTGTCACGACGACAAGCGCCAGGGTTCGCCGCTTCTCTCGCTCTTCGTCGGTCACTCCCACTCGATGGTTGCCGGCGGTTTGGTGGAGATGTCGTACACCACGCGGTTGATCCCGCGCACCTCATTCGCAATCCGAGACGACATTCTGGCCAGGAGCGGCCAGGGGAGTTCCGCGACGTGGGCCGTCATCCCGTCCGTGGAATGAACCGCACGGATGGCGCACGTCTCCTCGTAGGTCCGATTGTCCCCCATCACGCCCACGGACCGGACCGGCAACAACACTGCAAACGACTGCCAGATCGACGCTGTCAGCCCCGCCGCTTCGATTTCTGTCGTGACGATGGCATCGGCGCGCCGGAGCACGTCCAGTCGTTCCCTGGAAAGCGCACCAAGGCAGCGAACGGCAAGCCCGGGCCCTGGAAACGGCTGCCGGTTGATGCGATGCTCCGCGAGGCCCAGCTCCCTCCCCAGCGCGCGCACCTCGTCCTTGAACAGCTCACGCAAAGGCTCAATCAACGCCAAGTTCATATCCTTGGGGAGTCCGCCGACGTTGTGGTGCGACTTGATCGTTGCCGAGGGCCCGCGGAAGCTGACGGACTCAATGACGTCGGGGTACAGCGTGCCCTGCGCGAGCCAGCCAGCAGACGGGTAACGTCGTGCTTCTTCCTCAAAAATGCGAATGAACGTCTCGCCGATGATCTTTCGCTTCCGCTCCGGCTCCGTCTCCCCAGCGAGGGCGTCGAGGAAGCGGTCGGCAGCATCGACCACGGTCAGGTCCAACTCCCGAAACTCGTCGCGAACACTCTCACGCTCGCCGGTGCGTAGGAGCCCATTATCGACGAAGATGCAATGGAGTCGGCGCCCCAGCGCGCGATGTAAAATCGCCGCCGTGACCGATGAATCAACGCCGCCCGAGAGCGCGCAGATCACCTCTCCCTGCCCAACGCGTTCGCCGATACGATGGATCTGCTCCTGAATGAAGCCCCGCATCGACCAATCGGCGGCCGCCCCGCAAATGTCGAAGACGAAATTCCGCAGGATGGTCACGCCATCCCGCGTGTGGGTGACCTCGGGGTGAAACTGGATGCCGAACTGCCTGCGTTCTTCATTGGCAATTCCAGCAATCGGACACGCGTCCGTAGACGCGAGCACGTCGAAGCCCGGCGGCGCACGCCCGACGCTATCTCCGTGGCTCATCCAAACCGGGAATTCCGCCGGGAGCCCGTGGAACAAACGGCTGTTTCCAACGCGTCGGACCTCCGCCGGTCCGTACTCCCGCCGGGCCGAACTCCGCACCTCACCGCCGAGAAGATCGGTCAGAAGCTGCATTCCATAGCAAACGCCAAGCACCGGGACCGACGCGTCGAGCCACGTCCGATCGAACGGCGGGGCGTCCACGTCGTAAACGCTGGAGGGGCCGCCAGAAAGGACGATGCCGCGAAGATTCTCGAACGCGCGCGGCGCCAACGTACACGGGTGAATCTCGCAGTAGACACCCTGTTCCCGGACGCGACGTGCAATGAGCTGCGTGAACTGCGATCCGAAGTCGAGGATCAGGATGAGATCGTGGCCGGCCATCGGCGCCGTCTATCCTGCGGGCGTCCGGCTACTTCTTGAGGGAGCGGGAAAAGCGGCCCCCGGAATATGCGTCGATTTGCGCAGTAAGCTCGGCGAGTCGCAACTCATTCTTGATCTGTACCTTGATGTCACCGGGGTTCATCAGCATTTCCACTTGGAGACGGCGCCGCTCAAAGTAGAGGCGCGTCACTTCCTCGAGGACCTTGTCGCGCAATTTCACGATGTCCTGGGCTTCGTTGATGACCCGAATGCGCTCACTCGACATCACCAGCTCATCAAGATGCCAGGTTGCTTTTGCGGTAATGGCGTTTCCCTGGTCCACACCCGTGGCCTTCAGGTGGGCGTCACCGGTCGGGTAGTCGTAGTCGTCGTCCTGCCCGTCGTCGTACTTGTAGGTCACGTCGAGCTGCGGCAGCCACGCCGCGTCCTTGCTGGCCGCCAACCACGCGTCCACGTACCGCGGGTCCGTCTTGGAGTAGTCCAAGGCCATTTGTTGCACGTCGAGGACCGCGGGCTCCCCCTTGAACGTGGCGAGCACCTCGTCGGCGGACTTGAACTCGCGTTCACCCGCGACAGCAGTAAGGGAAAGTGCGAGGAGGACGATCATGGGTGGTCTCCGGGAAAAGGGGTCGTAGAACCTGTCGTAGTAGCAACGTTGGACGCGAGCGCGCGTCCGAAGGCGCCGTCGGTGTAGACATCGAGGCGGGCCTCGATTTCCATCACCTTCAGTTCGTGGTCAACCATTTCCGACACGCCGGCGTCCGCCGGCGGGCTCGCGTTCAAAATGCGCTGTCGAGAAATGTAGGTATCCGCTACCGTTTCGGCGAGCCGGAGGCGGTACGCCTGAATGCTGCTCGCGACGTTTGCGGCCGCAAGGATGGGCTGGGAGCTGCTGATGATCTGACCGTCCATCACGAACAGGTCGTCGCCCCCGCTCGCCTCGTCGAACGATGTCCCTTCGTCGAAAGCGCCTTCCGCGACTTCAGCTGCGTCCGAGCTCTCTCCGGCCACGATGGTGGCACCGCAACTGCCGAAGCACATATTTCCCGTCACCGACCAGCCGCTATCAATGCCGTCCTCTGTCTTTTCATCGACCCAATCGTTGTCACGCGTGAGGTTGTCATCCCAGCTGAACGTCACCTCGAATTGCGGGAGAAAGCGCGCCAACGCCGCTTTGCGAGCGAGGGAGAGCATGTCGGGATCGATACCGGCGCGGTTCGACGCCGTTGCTACGACCTCGTACAAAGGCGGCGCGCCGAACCTGTCTCCGCCGGGTCGGAGGCCGAGACCACCAACCCCCACGGCACCGCCGCGGACCAGACGCCAGACGCCCGAGGGGGAGGCCGCGAGCGGCGTCCGCTCCGCCATGGTGAATGCAACCAGCGTCGGGTCACGAAGTCCGCGATTCACCGGTTGCCAGGACACGCCCCCGTCCATCGTCTCCCACGCACCATCAAGCCCCCAAGCGAGCAAGTGACCCACGTCAAACTGCACCATTCCACGCGTACCGCGCATCGGCTGTCCGCTCGTCAAATAAAAATTCCGACCGCCGTCATCCGAGCGGAAAACGCCTCGATCCGTCGCAACCCACAGGCCGCCCGCCCAGGCATGATCCACCAGTATGGCCGCCACCGCGCCGCCTTCAAGCGGCGCGCGCGACCAGCGTAAACCGTCCTCCGACCTGTACAGTCCACCGGCACCCCCGGCGTACAGAGCGCCCTCCGCGCCGGCGAGAGCCCGCACGGCACGCCCGTCGAACGCGTCCGACACGTCGATCCACGTGACGCCACCGTCGGGGGAAAGGAGGAGACCACCTTCCATGCCCGCAGCAACTGTCTTTCCAAGCGCGGCAAACACTTGTGCGGATTGGGCATCGGAGACGTTTTCCCAAGCCCGGCCGCCGTTGTCGGACCGCCAGATTCCGTCCCGCCGCCCGGCCAGGGCAACGCCCGCCTGCGCAAAAACGACCACGGGCGCCTCGACGCCGCTGTCCGCCGCCTCCTTCAGTGTGTTGTCAAGGTCGGACGGTTGCACGGTGGGGTCGTTCGCCTCATTTCGTTCTGCTTCCCCCAGGCTCTCCGCGTCGAGCAGAAGCTGTTCGTCGTCGGGAATTTCTGGCGCGTCGACAAGCGGACGAAGCACGATCGACCAGGTGGCGCCATCATCTTCGGACCGCCAAATCGCACCGTTGCTGTCTCCGAGGAGGAGCGCGCCGTCGATCGCCGCCAGCCCAGAAAGTGCCAAAGAATCGGGCGTGTGCATCGGGAGCCAGCGGCCACGAAGGGCGTATCCGGGCTGGGGAAGGGCGCGGATCGTCGGCGCCACGTCGGCTGCGGGCGGGTCATTCGGTTGATCCGAAGGCGCCGGCGCATCGGCAGCCGGTGGCGTCGACGCGGGCGTGGTCGGCCGTCCGACCTGCGGATCGGCGTACGCGAGCGCGGCCAGCAGAACCGGGACGAACATCGGCTCGCATCCTACGCGGCGAAGGGGAGACGGTCAACGCGGCGACCCGAACCGGATAAGCCGCGCGCGCATGGTCTATCCCCTCGTGTTCCGCGGCGGCCGTGTTGTCGCGTGTGACGACAACGGCACGGTCTGCACGGCCGACCTGGCGGTCGTGGACGGCCTGATCGCCGCGATCGGACCCGACCTGGAAGGAACGGTCGAGGTGGATTGTCGGGATCGTTGGCTTCTACCTGGATTTGTTCAAACCCACGTCCATCTTGTCCAGACGATTTTCCGCGACCTGGCCGACGACCTTGAACTGCTCGACTGGCTCCGGAAACGGACGTGGCCGTTCGAGCGCGCGCACGATCCATCGACAACGCGCGATTCGGCGCGTCTGGGTATCGCCGAGCTTCTCGCCTCGGGCACCACCAGCGTCCTTGACATGGCGACGGTGCACCACACCGACGAGGTGTTTCGAGCGGCGGAGGAGGCGGGGATTCGGCTGACGTGTGGCAAGGCGCAGATGGACCGGGACAACGAGGCCGGGCTCGGTGAAAGCACCGAGGCTTCACTACGAACCGCCTGCGACCTTGCCGATCGGTGGCATGGGCGCGGAAAGCTACGCTACGCCTTCGCGCCGCGCTTCGTGCCGTCCTGCACGGACACGCTTTTACGGGAGAGCGCCGTCGAAGCACGGCGACGTGGCTGCATGATTCACACCCACGCAAGCGAAAACCGCGCCGAAGTCGAGCTGGTCCGAGCGCTGACGGGAAGGGACAACGTCGAGCACCTCGACTCCCTCGGCGTCAGCGGACCGGACGTTGCGCTGGCGCATTGCATCCACCTCACCGAGTCCGAGGAGGACTTGCTCGCCCGAACACGTACGCGGGTGGTTCACTGCCCGTCGTCGAACTTCAAACTCGCCAGCGGGATCGCGCGGATTCCGGAGCTGCTTGCCAAGGGGGTGCATGTTTCCCTCGGCGCGGATGGAGCGCCGTGCAACAACCGACTCGACATGTTCGCCGAAATGCGGCTGGCCGCGTTGATGCAGAAGCCGCGCCTCGGCGCAACCGCCCTTCCCGCCACTGGGGTGCTCCGCATGGCCACGGCGCTGGGTGCCGAGGCCCTCAATCTGAACGCCGGCGAACTTGAGGTGGGAAAGGTCGCCGACATCCAGATCATCCGTCCGACCCCGTGGAGCGGCGGGGAAGCCCACGCCGCCATGGTCTACACTTTTGACGCGCGCGCAGTCGAATCCGTGTGGGTCGGCGGCGTCAAGGTCGCGGCCCACGGTCGCTGTCTTGCGTGGGACGACGGCGAACTGCGCGCTTCGTGCACCCGATCTCTCGCGCGTCTACGCGCTCGGACGGGGATTTGAACTGGGCGCGGCTTACGACGATTCGCGAGCCCGTCGCGCTTGCCACGGTGATCGGAGTGGACGGCTCGGCCCCCCGCCAGGCGGGCGCGCGCATGCTCGTGTACGCGGATGGTCGAATCGAGGGCACGGTTGGCGGCGGCAATTTTGAGTATCGGGTAATCGCCGCGGCAAAGGCGGTGCTCGCTGACCGGAAGCCGCGCCGCTTTGCCGTTCATCTCACCCGCGACCTCGGCATGTGCTGCGGGGGCGCCATGGAGGTCTATATCGAACCCATTCTTCCAACGCCGTTGCTCGTCGTCTACGGCGCCGGCCACGTCGCCCAGCCGACGGCGGCGTTGGCGGTGTCCATCGGCTTCAGCGTCACAGTCGTAGACGAACGCGAGGAATTTGCCGCGCCCGAACGATTCCCAGGTTGCGACATCGTTTGCGGCGATGGGCGGCGGCACGCACGAGCGCAGGAATGCGACGAACGGACGCATATTCTCATCGTGACGCACGATCATGCGCTCGATCAGGATCTGCTTGAAATCCTGTTGGCGAAACCATGGGGGTGGTGCGGGCTCATCGGCAGTCGGGCAAAGATTGCCAAGTTCTACCTTCGGTTACGGGCGGCTGGCGCGGACGACGCGCTCTTTCCCCGGGTGAGCGCACCCGTCGGGCTGGACGTCGGCGCCGAAACCCCGGAAGAAATCGCGATCAGCATCGCCGCCGAGTTGGTCGCCTGTCGGCGTGGCCGAACCGGCGTGATCGCCAGAATGAGCGCGGGCGGGCTTACGACGCGAAAGGCGTGAACCGGCCGCAGCAGGCCGCCGGCGTTTACTTTGCCCGTTCCGCCATCGCGGCGTCGATGACTTCCAGCAGCCGGTCGAGCTTGAGCGGCTTTTCCATATAGGCAACGAAGCCTTCCTTGTGCACCCGCTCCTCGATCTGCGGATCGCGGTACGCCGTGCACGCAATCACCGGAATCGCCCGCATCTCCACATCTTCCCGCATCATGCGCAGCACCTCGAACCCGTCCATATCGGGCATGAGGATGTCCATCAGTACGACGGCCGGGCGGAACCGCGCGACGGTCAGCCCAGCCGCGAAACCACTTTCCGCGACCTCCACCTCGTACCCGCCCTTGAGCACCAGGTATTCGCGCACGACGCCTGAAAAATCGGTTTCATCGTCTACAATCAGCACCCTTCGCGACTCGGGAGCCTGCTCGTCGATGTCTTCGGGGAGCGGGTAGTTATTCTGGCGGGCGAAAAGAATGAGATCGTCCCCCCGAATTCGCCGATGGCCGCCGGGAGTCTTGTGCGCGACGAGCATGCCGCTGTTGACCCAATTCACGACGGTGGGCGGGGAAACGCCAAGGAATTTCGCCACCTGAAAGGTCGTGAAGTAGGTTGGACCCGTCGTTTCCGATTTCTTGCGAGCCATCAGATTTCCTTCGCGCGAAAGGGCGCCGTCAAGGCGTCCGGTGGAAGCGTGGTGACATCCACCGCACGCGCGGTAACCTGTACCGATACGCGGGACACCCCCAATCGTGGCTTCGCCTGGCCAATCGCATCCTCAATCTCGACCGCAATTGCCTCGGCTTCGTCCGATGTTCTCCCCGGCATGACCAGCAGAAACGCGTCGTCCTCCACTCGTCCGACCAGATCGCCCGGCCGCGCCCGGTCTCGGACGACCCCGGCAACCCAGAGCAGCAGTTGATCTCCCACAACCCAACCGTACGCACGATTGATATGTTTGAGATCCACGATGTCCACGTGCACGGCAGGCAGCGGCCGACCCGCCAGCCGACACTCCTCCACGAGTTCGGGCAGGCGCGCTCCGACGTACATGGCCGTTTCAAGTCCCGTCAACGTATCGGGTGCGCGCCCCGCGACTCCCGCCATCGCCGCCGCAACCAGCCGAACCGCTCGCCGTATGTGCCCAAGGAGCATCTCGACGTCGAGCGGGCGCGGCAGAACGGTCAGGGCGCCGAGTGTGTGGGCGCGTTCTATCCACGCCGGCGCTCCCGCAGGTGCGAGCATGATCACCGGTACCGCCGCGAGGTCCGGATCCTTCTTCATCGTCTTCAGCAGCTCGAGCGCATCTCCAACGCCGCGTACGGACGAGTCGAGGACCAGAACGGAGGGCACCCCCGCGCGCATCCGGGTCACAGCGTCGTCCCCCTCCGTACCGGTGACAGTTTCCCAGTGACGTCCGACGACCTCCGTGAGTTGCTCAATTCGGTCCACGTCTCCGCACAGGATCCAGACCGCGGCGCGCGTTGTCCGGGGCAGTGCCAGCGGCAGCGTGAACGTCGCCTGCGCCCCCCCTCCGGGCAGCGAGGCCGCCCGCAACGTGCCGCCCGCCTCCGCGACGATGCGAGCACATGCCTTCAAACCAAGCCCAAGGCCGCTGCCGCCCATCTCGGCCGCCGCACCAAAACCCGGCCCCTCATCCCGAACGGCAACTTCGATCATTTCCGACCCGGCCGTCACCGACAGCGTGATGGTCGACTTTTCAGGCGAGTGACGGAGCGCATTCTCCAGCAGGTTGGCGAATACCTCTCGAATCTCGCCCATGTTCGCATCGACGGGCGCGACATCAACAACGTCCAGAGCGAGAATCTGCTTCCGACGCGCAGCAACCGGCTCAAACGTTGCGGCCATCTCCCGGGCCACCCGCGCGATGTCCCCGCTTTCACGCGGTGCCGTCGTCGATTCGCCGTGCCGGTACCGGTCGAGAAGGTCTTCCACCATCCGCGACATCCGCTCCGTCTGCCGCTGAATGGTGGCGATGGCTTTGGGCAACTGCGTTGTGGTAACGAGCCCTTCTTCGATGAGCTGACAATGTCCGAGGACGACGGAAATCGGACTGCGCAGGTCGTGCGACAAGAGCGCAAGGAAGCTGTCCCGCGCGTCGGAGAGCCGCTCCAGACGCGCGGTGAGGCGGGCAAGCTGGCGATGACGCTCCACGTAGCCGCGCTCGAGGCGTGCTTGCCGTTCCTTCAGGGTTTCAAACAATCGCGCCGCGCTGATTGCGCTTGCCACGATTCCGGACAGCGTGTCGAGCACGTCCGGGTCAATGGCTGCGGCGCCGTTCATCCGGAGCAGGAGCCGCCCCATCGGGCCGTGACCAAGGGGCAGCACCTCGACACGATCGTCACCAACCATCGCGACGGAACGGAGTTCCGTGGAGTCATCCATGGGGATGGCCTCGCCAACCTCCAGCACGGTGAAGGTCGCGGCGCCCTCCTTCGGCGAGAGTTCGAGACGGACACCCGTCACGCCCGGCAACCCCACGAGCAGCGGTTGCATGGCCGGAAGCAGCGCGGCAAGGTCGTGGTACGGCGAGATCGCCCGCGCGAGCGTGACAACCTGACCCAGCATGCGCTCTCGCTGCCGCACAGAGCGCAGGTTCATGTGCTGCTCGAGGCGCGCGGCGACACGTCGGCCGAGCTCCTCCAGATCGTTGCCTTTGACGAAGAAATCGTCGGCAACGGGTCCGAACGCATCCGAGAGCGCGAAGCCCTCGGGGCGCGCCGTCATCAATAAAACGGAGGCATCCGGGGTCGATTCGCGCAGCGCGCGGCACACCGCGAGCCCGTCATCAGGTCCGAGGTACATGTCAACCAGCGCAACGGCGACGTCGCAACGCGCCGCCACCTCGTAGGCGCTCGCTGCATCGAGGGCTGACGTGACCGCCAGCCCTCGATCACGCAGAAAGTCGCACACAATCGTCGTGAAAAGCGGATCGTCGTCGACGACGAGGATCCGCGGCGCGCCCGTCACTCCATGATGCGGAAGCGAAAGAACGTCTCTCCCACGATGATCTCTTCTCCGCCAAAGAGACGTCGATCCGTGATCAATTCGCCGTTCACCAGCGTACCGTTCGAGGACTTGATGTCTTCGATGTAGAAGTTGTTCCCCCGACGGAACAGCTTGCAGTGGTACCGGGAGACCTTCGAGTCGTTCTTGATTTGAATGTCATTTTCACGGCCGCGCCCGATCGTGAGCTGATCGGCGGTGAACGGGTATATCTGCTCCTCGGCGGTACCTTCCTGATACAAAAGGAGCGCACGCCGCGCCGCGCCATCCCCTTCACCTTTTGCGCCATCCTCCGAGGCAACCACCGACACCGCGGCATCACCACCGAGATCAATCTCCACCTCTCCTGCAATTTCGCCGGCGACAATCTCCACATCACCGCCGGCGTCCTCAAAACCGAATTGGACGTCCGCCGAAGGGCCGTCGGCCGCATCTTCCGCCACATCTCCTGCTTCAATCGCAATCTCATCTTCTGCGTTGCCACCGACCCGCACCTGCGCGACGTGGGATTCGGCCTGCGCAAACACGGACGAAACGTCTTCCTTGATGTCGGTATGTGCGCTGTGTTCGCCGATCAGCTCGTCCGAGATTTCCTCGACCGCGACCTGCGCCGGCGCGACGACCGGCGCGGTGTAGTGGCCGGCAGGCTCTGCAAGTTTCACCCAGGCATCTCGCGCGGCGCAAAGTTCTGCGAGGTCCGTCTCGATCTTGCCGATCCGGAGGTTGTCACCGGCAACCTTCGACCGAAGGCCCTTGACCTCCTTCTCGAATTCCTTATCGGTCATTTCACCGATGGCCGCCCGGAGCTCCAACTCCTGAATCTGCTCATCGACGCCAGACTTGAGCTCACTGATCGACGCCTTTTCACCCTCCAATGCCGACACGAGACTGTCGAGCGTCGGAAGGAGCGGGATTACTTGATCAGCAACCTCACTCGATTTGATTTCGTGGTCGAGGATGACCTTCTCGATCACCGCACCAGAAAATTTTCCCTGCTGGCTCTTGGCCTTCCCGATGTAGTTGCGATGCTGTTCATACTTCGCAACTAGACCGTTCAGGCTGCCCAGAAGTTCTGCCTTCTCCATCATGTCCCATCTCCAGCGAACCGCGTTGATAGTAAAGCCAAGGGCATGCTGTCAAGCCCCCGTCACAGGGAAACGCGCATGCCCGCTAGACGTAACCCGAGTCCGTCGGGCCGGCGTAGTTTCGGAAGAGTGTCCATCGACCGTCGAACGTCAACGTGACATCGCCAATCGCGCCGGAGCGATTTTTGGCAACAATAACTTCAGCAAGCCCCTTTTTCGGGCTGTCCTCGTGGTAGACTTCGTCCCGATAGATGAACAGGATGATGTCGGCGTCTTGCTCGATGGATCCGGATTCACGCAGGTCCGACGGCTGGGGCCGCTTGTTGGGTCGGTTTTCCAGAGTGCGGTTGAGCTGTGACAGCGCGACGATGGGAATATCAAGTTCCTTCGCGAGTAGTTTGAGACCGCGTGAAATACCGCTCACTGCGTTTTCACGCGATTCCTTCGCCCCGCCCTGACCCTCCATCAGCTGCAGGTAGTCGATGATGAGCAGGCCAAGTTCGGGACGCTTGGCCTTCAGGCGGCGCGCCTTGCTCCGAAGTGAGGAAATGGTCAATCCACCCGCGTCGTCGATTTCGATGGGAAGATCCGAAAGTTTTTCCGCTGCGCGACTCAACTTCCGCCAGTCATCGACGGGATCGAGGTGCCCGGTGCGCACTTTGGACGCGTCCACCATCGCCTCGGCGCAGAGCATGCGTGTGGCCAGCTGCTGGCGCGACATTTCGAGCGTAAATATACCAACGGCAACGCCGCTTTTATCCGCGGCAGCCACCGCCATGTTGAGCGCCAGCGCCGTCTTTCCCATCGCCGGGCGGGCGGCGAGAATAATGAGATCACTCCGGTTGAACCCGGCGAGTTTTTTATCCAGGTCGACAAAGCCGGTGGTGATGCCGGTCACGTCTCCGGGATTCCTCGAGCGCTCCTGAATGACCATGAATTGTTTGTCAATCACCTCCGAAAGCGCGTGCCACTCACTCTTCCCGGAAAGCTGGGACAGCGCGAACACCTCACGTTGCGCATCGTCGAGCAGCGTGGGCAGGTCCTTTTCTCCCGCACGAACGCTGCCGATGATCGCCTCCGCAACGACCACGAGATTCCGGCGGGTTGCGTGCTCCCGGACGCGCGCAGCGTAGGACTCGATGTTCTCGACGCTCGGACACGCGTTCGGCAGGCCGCTGATGTACGCCGCGCCGCCGTAGTCTTCGAACGCATCACGACGCCCGACTTCATCCATGACCGAGATAACGTCGCAATTGCCCGTCCGCTCGACCACCTCGATCAGCAAGGTGAACAGCGCGCCGTGGCGGGGATTATGGAAATCCTCCGCCCGCACGGCCTCGCGGACCTCCGCGAGTTGGCTGGCGTCGAGCATCAGCCCGCCGAGCAGGGACCGCTCGACCTCCCAGTTGTACTTCACACCCTACCCGCGGATGACGTACACCTTAACCTGCGCCTCGACGTCCTTGAGGATCTTCACCGGCACCTGGAAGACACCGATGTTGCGGATCGGGTCCTTGAGGATGATGTGTCGGCGATCGACCGTCACGCCCTGAATTGCGAGCGCCTCGGCAATATCCGCGTTGGTGACGGAACCGAAGATCTTGTCTTCGGCCGCCGCCTGACGCTTGATCGACACGGCTGTGTTGCCCAGCGTCACCGCCAGTTCACGCGCGGAAGCCACTGCCTTGGCCTGCCGGGAGGCTGCGACCCGCTTCTGGTGCTCGACGCGGCGGGTCGAGCCGGCAACTGCGAGGACCGCGAGCTTCCGCGGAATCAGGTAGTTGCGCCCGTATCCGTCCGCGACATCCAGCACGTCCCCGGTGGAGCCGAGGTTGGCGACATCGTCCTGTAAAATAACCTTCATGGGAACTCCCAAACAGTGAAACGGTGAAACTATTCGTCGTCCGCGACGACGCCTTCTTCTTCTTCAGCTTCGGCACGATAGCGAGCCTCCGCCTCTTCTTCCGCCTTGATGGCGGCCATCCGCTCGATGCGGAGGCGGCGACGCTCTTCGGCAAGCGCGCGGCGCTCCTCGATGATGACGTCGGCCTCGATCTTGATGGTAAGGAATCGAAGGAGGTCGTCTTCAATTCCGAGGTTGCGCTCGATCTCGGCAACGACGTCCGCCGGACCGACGTAGTTCAGGTACACGTAGTGGCCGCGCTGGTGCCGGGCGATCGGGTACGCGAGCTTGCGCTTGCCCCAATCCTCCGTGACGAGGATCGTGCCCGCGCGAGCGGAAATGATGCCCTCTAGCTTGGTGGTGATGCGGGTCATGGCATCTTCGGTCAGGTCCGGCCGGGCGACAAACGTGGTCTCGTACTCGTTAATCATCGATAACTCCCTCAAACAACGCCCGGAACGGGCGCCGCGTTGAAACGATTCATGGTCGGGGTGAGGCCGTCACGGACGACCGATTCGACCGCTTCCGCGGCAAAATCGACGACCGCGTCCAGATGCGGTGCTTCTGCTGCAGACCACGTCGAAAGAACGTAGTCCGCCGCATCAATATTTTCCGGAGGACGACCGACGCCTACCCGGACACGAACGAATTCTTGACCGGCAACGCGTTGCACATCCCGCACGCCGTTATGACCGCCGTGCCCGCCGCCCACGCGCACACGCAGGCGGCCAAACGGTAGGTCGAGGTCGTCATGGACGACGATCATGTCCGCCGCCGGAACCTTGTAGAAGCCCAGCAGCGAAGCCGTTGCCTGGCCGGACAGGTTCATGAATTGCTGCGGCATCGACAGAACAACGTTCTGCCCGGCGATCGACACGTCACCCACGAGCGCGCCGAACAGTTTTCGATCGGCGGAAGCCGCCGCACGCCCGGCCACGCGTTCCACGACGAGGAAGCCGACATTATGTCGGGTCCGCGCGTATCGCGATCCGGGATTGCCGAGGCCGACCACGAGGTGCACGCTACTTCTTCGCCGCCGGCTTGGCCGCGGCCGCAGGTGCCTTGCCTGCGGCGGCTGCGGGCGCCTTTCCTGCCGCTGCCGCAGCGGGCGCACCGGCAGTTGCAGCGGCCGCGGCGGCGGGTGCCGCCTCCGGAGCCAGCTTGCCTTCCACCGTGAACAAGTTGAAGTCCTGCGCGTACAGGATGCTCACGCCGCCCGGCAGCGGGACCTGTGAAGCCTTCACGAACTGCCCGACTTCAAGCGGGGTTACGTCCACGTCAAGCGTGGCCGGAATCGCGTACGGGTCACATTTGACGGTCAAGAACCGTGCAAGGTTGCGGAGAGTCCCACCGGCGCGGGTTCCCGCGGCGCGGCCAACCGCGAGGACGGGCACGATGACCGTCACCAGTTCACCCTTGGCGACCTCATAGAAATCGACGTGCTCAACGGCCCGCGACACCGGGTGGCGCTGAATCTCACGCACGATGCACGTGCGCGAAGCACCGGCAACGTTGACACGCAACAGCGTATTCGCGTTGTTCGTCTTCCGGAAAATAGATGCAAGCGCCTTTCCGTCGAAACGGATCGGCGTCGCCGCGGCACCCGCGCGGTACATCACCCCCGGCGTTCCGCCGGCCTTCCGCACCTTGTGGCTGTCGTTCTTACTGCCACCCGCGCGGGGTTCGGCGTCCAGGCTGAAACTTTCCATCGAATCCTCCGGGGGGGGGCTCCGCCGCGGGGGCGAAGTGCGCTGTGTCAACGCCAGCGTGCGTCGTCCACTGGCCCCGGGAAACTCCCAGCTCAGACTGCATCACGGACGAAGGGTTCCGGATGGAACCGATGCAGCGGCGCCGAACGGGGGTTCCCTGTCGGCGGGGCGCTGCTATCGGATCGCTACTCGCGCGTCAAGGCTCCAGCACGCGTCGGGCGGGTCCGCCGCGCCGATCCGTCATGCGCGCGATCATTCCGGCCTCGGTTCGCCCGTGTAGAGGAGATCGCGCGTGACGTACATGTACCAGGCGCCGTCGGCCTCCGCGACCACCGGATCGGCCGAAAACGGGTCTGGCGTAGCGACTTCCGACCACGTCTCGAAATCGGACGTGCATCCTCGATGAACCCAAGGATCCTTCGTCCCCCACATCGCGTACATACAATCTGTGTTTCCGACGTATTGGACACTTCCGAGCGCATGGAACTCGGTAAGGGGGGAACTGCGAAGTTCCTGCGTCGTCCAAGTGGACGGATCATTCGGGTCAGGTACCGCCACAATCCACTCCATGTTGTCGATGTACCCCCCGATCATGCCGAGCGAACTCGATGCCCACACCCGGATGACCCCCGCGGAGTCCGGATCGCTTCGATCGTCCGGCACCCAGACGCCCAGCGGGTCCGTGAGCGCCTCGAGGTGATCGGGATCACACCAGAGCAGGTGCGGCTGGTACGCAAACACGCCCGCGCCCATCGTTCCCTCGTCCATCGCAACGGCAATGCCCGCACACGCGTACGGCTGACCCACCGGCCAGATCGTGTTCATGAGGACGATTCGGTTGCCAACGACCGTGATGTCGGGGTCGGACACGGGGTGCGGGTACCCGTGCGTGAGCAGCGTCAACTCGGGCGCGTCCCGGATGTGCGTCTTGCGAACGTCCGTCGCCTCACCCGTTGCCGGGTTGATTGGCGAGAAAACCAGCTGATCGCAGCGATCCGAACGATCCTCAAAGTCCATCCACAGCATCCATGGTGTGCCCCCGTCAATTCGGCTATCGACGAGCACTTCCGGCACACTGGCGAGGCCACGGACGAACAGCGGCGGCTCCCAGGCAATGCCATCCGCCGACGCGTGGACGTAAAGGTCCATGAAATTCGGCGTTGGCACGTCGCAAGGCTCCTCTACCCACGGAATGCCCGCGGTGTCGATGAGCTCGGCGGTATCCCCCGTGTCCCCGGTATCGGTGACCGCGTCCGAGTCCGCCGGGGCCTTCGAATCCGCCGCGGGCGGGGAGGCACAGGCAACGAGCGAGAAAAACACAAGCGTGGGCTGGCGCATTCCGGAAGTATACGTGGTTGGCGGCGAATGGGAAGGGATTCGCGCCGCTCAGCTACCGAAACAGCCTCGTCACGGAATCGTTCGAATGAATGGAGCGGATCGCCTCTCCCAGAAGCTGCGCAACTGGCACCTGCTCGATCTTTCCGCATGCGCGAGCCGCATCTGACAACGCGATGGTGTCGGTCACCATGACTTTTTCTAAAACGCTTGCTTTAATGCGCTCAATGGCCGGACCCGAAAACACGGCGTGGGTTGCGACGGCAAAAACCCGCTTCGCCCCCCCCTCTCGCACCGCCTGCGCCGCATTTTTGAGGGTTCCTGCGGTATCGATCATGTCGTCGACAATAATCGCGTCCTTGCCCTCGACTTCGCCGACGATGTGGAGCACTTCGCTCTTGTTCGGCCCGCTGCGGCGCTTGTCGATAATGGCGATGCCGCAGCCGATGCGCTTTGCAAAGCCGCGCGCGCGCTCCACGCCGCCCGCGTCCGGTGACACGATCACCGCATTCTGGACCGGGAACGTGCTGGCGCAGGTGGACGAGAGCGTCGGCCCGGCGTACAAATTGTCCACGGGGATGTCGAAGAACCCTTGAATCTGACCGGCGTGCAGGTCGATGGTGAGCACCCGTTCAACCCCCGCCGTCGTCAGGAGATCAGCAACGAGCTTGGCAGTGATGGGCGCGCGCGGAGCGACCTTCCGGTCCTGGCGAGAGTACCCATAGTACGGGATTACCGCCGTGATTCGGCCAGCGGAGGCGCGCTTGCATGCATCCGCCATGATGAGCAGCTCCATCAGGTGGTCGTTGGCCGGCTGCGAGGTCGGCTGGATCAGGAAAACATCCCGCCCGCGCACGTTGTCGTCGATTTCTACCTGAGTCTCGTCGTCGGAGAAGCGCGTCACTCGCGCGTTTCCTAAGGGAAGGCCAAGGCTTTCAGCTATTCCGCGCGCGAGTGCGGGGTTGGCGTTGCCGGCAAACAAGCGGACTTCCATGTACACGGCGACTCCGGGGAGCGCGCGCTCCTAACCGGAAGCGCGCCGTTGTCAGCGTTTCGACACGCGTCGAACGCTCAGAGCAGGGCGGCGACGACGGTGGCGGCGGCGGCCGCGGCAAGCGGAATCACGAAGTTATCGTCGAGACGCCGGGCAAATAGCTCAGCAATCCCGCCAGCTGCCGCCGCCACCAAAGCCACCGCGAGCGCGGCGGGCAGCGCGACCTCCGGGTAGAACAAGCGCAGCATCCCGAATGTCGCGGCGCCCGCACACACGACGAATGCCAACGTGCCTTCCAGGGAGCGCCCCGTCGCAAGGCGGATCGATCCGAATCGTCGTCCGACCACGCCTGCAGCGGGGTCTCCAACGCCAAGTACAGTAACAGCAACCGCGCACGCCATCGGCGAGGCCGTGAGCGAAAGGCCGAACAGCGCCGTCGTGTACCAGGTCGCGGAATTCACTTTCCCGACCTCATGCGGATGCGCCACGGGCCCGAACACCATCATGATGAAGCGGTTGAAGGCGGCGCTGCGTCGGCGCGTGATTTCCATCGACCACGCGGCAACGGTAAAGCTGGCCGCGACCAGAACCATCGTCTCCGGGGTGAGCACCAGCTGTATCAATGCCAGAACGGACAGCCCGGAAAGGACGTGCAGTGCGCTCCGACGGAGGTTTGGGGGTCGAAGGGATGCGTCGTGCAAGCCGTGCCTCCTGTGCGGTGCAAGCCTAGTCTCCGCGTGTCACCATTCCGTCACAGTGGGCCTGAAGACCGCGCTCACCGCGCACGCGCCGGTCTCGGCGGTTCCCGTCCACGGCAACGATAGCGGGGTAGGCTGCGGACGCACGCGCCCGAACGATGTCTGAGCCCGCCCGCTCCCGCCTCCTCCCGCAGCTGTGGTGGCTCCTGCCGCTTGCGGGTGCGTGGGCCTGGTATGCCACGGTCATCACGAGTTTTATCGCACGAATTCGCGCGCTGGATTGCGTCGAAAACTACGGATTCGCCGTGTTCGACCAGATTATCTACAACGCGGCGACGACGGGGCACTTCCAGCAAACGATCCACTTCGGGTACGTGGATGACTGGCTTTGGTCCGGGCATCGTTGCCTGTACCAGTTTGTGATTCCGTGGCTGTATTCCCACGATCCCGGCCCGGAATTTCTCGCCCGCCTCCAGGTCGGCGTCGTTGCGCTCGGCGCTCTGCCGGCGTTTGGGTTGGGCCGGCGGGCCATTGCCCAGGGTGATCGCGGCCTCGCCGGAGCGTTGGCCGGGGTGCTGGGCATGCTCGTCTATCTCTGCTTCCCGGCGTTGATGGCGCTCGCGCGGGCGGATTACCAGGACTTGCTGCTCGGCGTCCCGTTCATGCTGGCGGCCATCCACCAATCGCGGCGTGAAAGCAGCGTCGGCTTCCTGCTCGCGGGGTTCGCCGCCTGCGCCGCGCGGGAAGAATGGGCGATGATGTTGCCATTGGTCGGCCTCAGCTTTCCGGGGCGCCTCAAGCAACGCGCCGGCTGGTGTCTGCGGGGACTCGGAGTCTCCCTCGTCTACGCAGCATTTGTGGCGTATCTTGGGCGGAATCACCAAGGCTACGACAACCAGACCGCCAGCCACCTCGGCGGCGTTTTTCTGGAGGGCGTTCGCTTCACGCGCTCGTGGACAGATGTGGAACGATTTTACTTGGGCTTCCTGCAGCCTGTCCAGGGGCTCGCCGTGCTCGCCCCGCTCACGACGATTCCCGCCGCGGGCGCGCTATTTTTCCACCTGACCGCGCCGTCGCAAGGCGGCATCGACACGCAGTGGAGCGGACACATCCACCATATGGCGCCGGTGGCGACGTTCTTGATCGCCGGCTGCATCGACGCCATGGGCGTTTTGGAGGCGGGCATCCGGAGGCTGCCTCGCTTCCGCGGAGCCGTCCGCGTCGTCCTGCTGGGCCTCGCAGGTGGGTGGGTGGTCCGCAAGATGACGCTGTGGCTCGCCTTTCTCCACATCACGCCAACACTGACCACACCTACCGAGTTGAACCCACCACGGGCCCCAGAATGGGCCCTGGCCGCGCAGGTTCCCGCCGGCGCCACCGTCGCAACCGATACGCACGCTTCCCTCACGCTCTCCAGCCGCACGGGGAGCTACACGTATTCGGAAAGTCTCGCCGACAAGACCCGCGGACGCGGGTTGGACGTTGTCGAATACGCGATGATTCGAAACACCGATTCCTCCTGGGTCGGTGGAGCCGTGAACGCCGGGGCCACGGTCGTGGGCAGCACCGCGACCTACACCCTGTACAAAATGCCGTGGGCGCTGCATTGACCGCCCGTGGGAGGCCGGCGTGAGTGATCTGCGCGATCGTTGGCAGGAAGAAGCGCAGTCCGCTTGGTTGTATGCACGTTTGGCGGCGGCAGAAACGGACGCCCGGCGCCGCGAGTTGTTCAAGGCCCTCGGCGCCACTGCGGTCGTGCAGGCCGGATTGATCGCGACAGAAGCGGCGGAAAACGGCGTGATCTTCGCGCCGCTCGTGGCGTCACCCCGCGCGCGATTCGTCGCAACCCTGGCGGACACCTTTGGAACGGGCGTCGTCAAGCCGATGCTTGCATCCCTGAAAATTCGCGGGCTGAGCGCGTGGGATGCGCCGGGTCACGGCACACCGAAGACCTTGAGTGACATCGGCACGCGACATCGCTCGCGGGGCGCCGGCGGAACGTTGCGAGCTGCCGTTTTTGGGATCAACGACGGGCTCGTCTCGAACACCTCGCTCATCCTAGGGATGGCGGGTGCGGCGGCCGACCCACACACTGTGGTGATCGCGGGATTCGCGGGGCTTTTGGCCGGCGCATTTTCGATGGCGGCGGGCGAGTTTGTCTCCATGGCCTCGCAGCGGGAGCTGTTCGAACACCAGATGGCCGAGGAGAAGGACGAATTGGCGAGGTACCCGGACGAGGAGGCGGAGGAACTCGCCGTCATCTATGCCGCGCGCGGGGTGCCCATCGAGGAAGCGCGTCGTATTGCGCATCACCTCGTGCGTGACCCGGAGCGCGCGTTGGACACACTCGCAAGAGAGGAGTTGGGCATCAATCCCCAGGACCTCGGCTCACCGTGGGGGGCCGCCGCGAGCTCGTTTGTGGCATTTGCGGCCGGCGCCGGGCTGCCGCTGATGGTTCTGGTGTCGTCTGCGGCGGCGAATGCCGTCTTCCTTACGACGATCTCGTCCGGGTTGGCGCTCTTTCTCGTCGGCGCCGCACTCTCGCTTTATTCAGGCAGGAACTCGCTGGTGGGCGGGGCGCGCATGTTGGGCGTCGGCGCGCTTGCGGGGGGCGCAACGTTCGCCGCGGGCGCGCTGTTTGGAGTGGCGACGGGGTAGTCTCGCGTGGTAAGCAGTGGGATGTTCGGACTCCTGGCCTGCGCGTCGTCACTCACCGTGGAGCCGGGCAAACACGGCGGCGGTACCGACGCGCCCGGCGTGGCCATTGGCGCCCCTGGGGTGTTCGACCCGCTGCTCGGCGGCCCCGCGTCCATCACGATCACAGGCGCGCCCGGTACCGTTACTGTGTCCCTGACCGCTCCCGATGGCGGCACCACCAGCGCGGCGTGGGCGGGCCCCCTGCCCCTCACCTTCCAGTGGGATGGGCACGCGCCGGATGCGCCGGACGGGTGGCTTCGCGCCGGGCCGTACCGTCTCACCGCCACCCGAGACGACGATGGCACCGCCGCCTCCACCCCCGTACGCCTCGTCCGGGCCGGGTTCGTGGCCGTGCACGCCGAAGATGACGACGGCCTGACCGCCATTCGGGAGCCGGTGTATTGGCACGGAGCGGACGTGCTGCAGGACGTGGCCGCTCCCTTCGCCACGCTCGACGGGCTGGAGGACGCCGATGGCAACCCCCGAGACTTCCCCCTGGTAGGCGACGCGCTCGACGCTCCCGCCGCGTCGCAGCCCGTCGCCTACTCCGCCGCCTCGCGCCCCCTCCTTTCCCTCACACCTGGGGAGAGCGATCTGTTCGATGGCAGCGGGCTCGCGGGCGCAAACGTCCGGCTCCGCGTGGTGGGGTGGACGGTGATCTCCGGGCTGCCGATCGCGGACGGCGTTTCCGTCGTGATTCAGAAAGACACGGCAGTCGCAGATTCGCTCGGGGTCTATGACGACACCCTGGCGCTGACATTCACGTCGGAAGGCGCCGATATCGGTACCCAGCGCCTCCCCCTCCGGACCTACGCCCTCCTTGGACCCACAACCTTCGATCACGACGACGAGAAATACCACCCCTGGGTGGACGCCATCGACCCCCTCCTGCGCGACATCGCAGGGACAGCGCCCGAGCACGACGCCGTCGTCAACGCGACGCGGGATTGGATCTACGACGCGGCCAACCTCTCGTATGACACGGAATACGGTGCAAGCGCGTACACGAACTACGGACGAGAGAACTGGACGGCCGCGCACTTCAACATGAACGCATTCCTTGCCCGAAAATATGGCAGCGTCATCAACTGTACCGATTGCGCCAGCATTCTCCTGACCTATAGCAACATGCTTGGCGCCGACCTCCACTACGCCATCGTGCTGGAGAATTTTGACCTGAATCAAATCCTTGCGATTGGCGGTGATCAGTTCTCGAACTGTCCCTTTGGAGGAGACACATGCGGCTTCAGCTACCACGCCATCACCACGGATGACGACGACGCAACCTCGATCTGGGACGCCACGCTCTCGCTTGACGGCGATGACGACCCAGGGTCCCTACCCGGCCGCGAGTTGTCGGTGCACGCGATTCCGGGAGGCGAGTACCTCGAGCGCTTGGTGAAATCCGGCCGTGCCGCGTATCGGTACCACTCCCAGGGGACGCTGCAATGATCGGCATCCTACTCTCGCTCCTCCTGACCGGCGCACACGCGGAGGAGCCGACGATTCCAGGCCGCGACGGGAGGCTTGCAGGCATCCCAACGGCCACGCTCGCGTCACTCGGCATCACACATATTGAACCCAGCACCGAGGCCCCCGGTTGGCAGGCCGCCGTCGCTGGAGGGTGGGTCCGCATGGCGTGGCATCCCGATTCAGCCAGCGCGCATACCGCGTTCCTTTTTCAGCGGATCGCGGCGTCCACCCGCCACCTGCCCGACATCGCGGCAGCCGGCGCCGACGAGGCAGCGGGTGACCCAGCAGGCTTTCTCGTGGTCCGACGCGGCAACTTGATCTTCACAATTCGTGCGGCGGGCGCCGAAATCCTTATGAGACGCCTGCTTGCGAAGGTTGTGCGGGGGCCGGAACCGCAACCGCACGACGTGTATTCCCGCGCGCCCTGATTCGCGGCACTACGGCGCAGGCGCAGCGCTACGGCGGCGACGGAAGCGCCGCCAGCATGCTGCGCACTTCTTCGGTGCGGTCACCCGCTGCATCGGAGAGGAACTCCACGGCAAACCGCCGCGCATCCCCGTTGCGGCCCAGCTCAACCAGCGCGCGGATGCGCCGAACACGCAATTCGTCACGGGCGTAGCCAGATTCTGCAAGGGCGAGGCCCAGCTCAACCACCTCCAGCACCTCTCTGGCGCTGGCACCTTCTTCCTGCAATGCGTCGGCCCGCCCGATCAAACCCATTGCTGTTCGGGGAAGACACTCCCGACGATCGCCGGGATTCAGGAGGGACGCGGCTCCATTTTCACATGTCACCTCCACCCTGCCGTGTTGTACTTCGACGGATGTGCCCATGCGGTCACGGTTGACGGTGAAGCCGGTGCCGATCACGCTCACCTCGGCCTCCCGCGTCGCCACCGCGAAGTGAATCCCAAGGTTGGGAACGACCTCGACATGCAACGTTCCCCGCTCCCATTTCACCGAAGGCTCGGCCACCGTACCCTGGACCGATCCCTGGCCTGAAAACGCGAGCAGTACGCCCGGACGCGGCTCAAGCGTGGCGAACACGTCGGACGATGAATCAAGCTGGGCCGAAAGCAGCGCGGGCGGCGCAGGCGGGCGAATCGCGAAAAGCGCGGCCGCAGCCACGGCAAACGTGATGACCCCAATGGCCGGAGCGCGGCGCCTGACGCGGCCAAACCACGTCGCGTCGCGCGCTCGACTGGCCTCCACCGCCCGGCGAACGCGCGCCTCCGCACCGTGGGGGATGGGCGGGAGCTGGCACAGCAGGCGGGCCGCGACGGCATCCTCGACCACATGGGTCCGAGAAAGCATCGACGGAGTCTCCTGCATCACATTCCCGCGCGAACCTGCGCGCAGCTCCCGCATCCAAGCGATAAAACGTGTCATTGCGCCACTCCTTCGGCGAGCCCACGGGCCCGCGCAGTGCGCATGAAATTTTCTCGTGCACGACGTAGGCGGCTCTTCACCGTTCCCGCCGGAATCCCCAAGAGCGACGCTGCTTCCGTGTCACTGCGTTCTTCAAGTAGGCAGAGCATGAGCACCTCTCGTTCAATCGCCGGCAGCGTTTCCATGATCTCGTGCACCATTTTTCCCGTTTCCGACACTTCGTACAGCCTCGCTGGGCCACCATTCGGGTCGGCGCGCTCGATGGATGCCCCCGGCACCCAGCGCCGGTACCAGGCCCTTAGGCGCATCCGCGCAACCGTCCGCCGCGTGATGCCAAACAGCCACGCCGGAAATCGCTCCGCGTCGTAGACGCGATCAATTCTCCGAATGGCCGTCAGCAAGACGTCATGCGCCGCTTCCTCGGAATCCACCCGCGGCCCGCCCAACCGATCACACCAACGCAAAACCGTTGGCAGCCACACGCTGACCATGCGATCTTCCGCACCTGGCGCCCCAGACTGAAGTGCCTTCATGAGTTCCGTGTCGACCAATGCGTGGGCCATCCGCTCCTTGTATGCCCGGACGCGGGCGAACGGATCACCGAAAATCACCCCATTGCGCACCAAAACTCAGGCGTGCAGACCACGAGGCGAGCGTGGTGTGATCGCCGGACGGTGCCTTGATGTCCGTGGAGCGCAGGTCGCCCGCCAGTCGCAGGGTCGGCGATACCGACCAGCCCGGCGCTATCGCATGATTCGTGCCGACGGTGACCGCAGCCCAGGGGTACACGGCCGTGGAGAGCACGTCCGCTCCCTGCGAGAATCGCCCCCACCGCGCACCGCCTTCGAGGCCGGTCGTGACGACGAGCAAGCCCTCCGACGCGTACGCCAGCCCAGCGCCGACGGAGACGCCGGCCACGCTTGTTCCGCGGCCGACGACGGTCACGCGCGCCGGACCAACAACGTCAGCGACCAAGCCGACGAACAGTCCGGGCCTGACGATGGCGCCGGCCGCAACGCCCGCGGCCGCGGTTGGATCGACGCCCGGACGCCATTCCGCACCGACGTTCAGCCGTGCGGAAGGATGGACGCGGACCGTTGGCGGCGAAGCGACTGCCGCCGGAACGGGCTCGACGGGCGGCGAAACCACGGGCGGCGGCGGTGGCACCACGGCGGGCTTCGGGGCCGGTTTCGGCCGCGGGGGAATGGGAAGCGGGGCGGGAAGCGGGGCGGTGGCCACTGCTGAAGGCGCGTCTACAATCGGACGGGCACCGATGGGGCGGAGCAAACTCGCCATCAACAAGGCCGCGTCCTCGCGCTGGGCGTTCGTCCCGGGTGTGGCAATGGTTGCCGTTCGGGTTGACCCGGCGGCGTCACGCACGACCAGTTGCCAGCCCTGTCCGGTGACGACAACGTCCACTGACCCGCCGCCCCCCGACCCGCCGGTCTGTAGCCCCGCCAATGCGAAGGCATCCCGCCACGCCTCGGGATTTTCATCCGCCGGAAGGCGCACGGGAACGCCCGCCCACGCGAGCGAAGGGACCCACAACGCGAAGAACGAAATCCACCGCACCGCGGCTACAATCACCCGGGCACGGAAATCGGTGTGGCGCTTTGCAGGATCTTTACGGGAGGCGTCGTGTCTGCGCGAACGCTCGCCCGGGGCCGACCGAGGCCGCGCGCGTCCACCGGCGGCCACGCCGTCCGAGCCGGACGCCCAAGCGGGCTGCGCGCGGACTACCGCCGCTCCTTCTGCGCGGCCTCCAACTCCGTCAAACGCTTCTCCAACGCCTCGACTTTGGCCGCCAGCTCGTTGGGCGTGGCGGATGGCGTCTGTTTGGCGCGAATGTGCTGGATCGCGGTTAGCGCGGCGGACGCGAGTTCCGCGATTGTTTCCTCGCGCCGAAATGACTCCAAAACCGGGATACTCCGGTCATCACCGGCGGCACTCAACACGCCCACGGCACCCTCCCTCCCCCGTTGGTCAAGGTCCGTCAGCAGGGGTTCGGCGGCGCGCGCAACCCGTGACTTCGCCGCGTCCCGCGCGCTGCCGACGTCCATCCGGCCTGCAATTCGACTCGCGGCGCGAACGCGGGCAAGTCGGAGCCGCCCGGGACCGTTCAGGGTCAGGAGCACGGTCAGGTCGGCGAGCGTGCCGTGATCCCCGAGGGCGTCCGCTGCGCGCGCCGCGAGCCAGTCGTCCCCCAGCGAACCGGGCACCAACCGGCTGCGGGCGGCAAGAACGGCCTGCGCGGGGGCGAGGCGCGCCATGGCGCCCAACGCGGCCGCGCGGACATCGATGTTGGGGTCGCGCGAAAATCTCTCCTGAATCGTCGGCATCGCTGCCGTGCTCACACCCTCTCCGAGGGCGGTAATGGCAGCTTCTCGGACACGCGCATCGGGATCGGCGGCGAGCAAGACCAACGTCGCGGGCACGCGTTGTTTACCGAGTGCCCGGATGACGGCCAACCGCAGATCGATGGGCCCGGCCAGCGCGAGCGGGAGCAGCGCGGCAGAATGGTCCGTCTCCGCCAGCGCATCGATGGCCGCGAGCACGGCAAACGGTTGCTCGGAACGAAGTTGCGCCTCCCACATCGCCGGATCCTGCTCGTGAACCACCGAGGCGAGCACGCCGGAGCGCGGATCGAACGCGACGTACGTTGCGATGCCCTCGACGGATACCTCCACATCCTCTCCTTCCAACCACGCGGTTACCGTCCGCGGACCCATCTCTGTTCCGACTTCGACCTCGACCGGCAGGGCATACGGCGGGTGGGAATCATCCAGGGTCTGGCGCACGGTAACCGTGGTCCACCCGTCCTTTACGCGCGACGTCACCGTGAGCGCCGGGACGGTCGGCAATTCCACCCATTGCTGGAAGAACCAGCCCAACTCCCGCCCGCTCACCACCTCCATCGCGCTGCGCAGGTCATCGGTGTCCACCGTCTTATGGGCGTTGTCCGCGACGTACCGACGGATGCCGCGCCAAAATGTGTCCTCGCCGAGGAGGGTGCGCAGCATGTGCAACACGCTCGCACCCTTGGCGTAGACGTTGTGACTCGTCGCGGCGTCCGGCAGGAAATAGCGCGCGGCGAGCGATTCGGCCTCAAGTGAGCCTCGAAAGCGGCTTCGCATCCCATTGGCGTAGAACCAGGCGCCACGGTGCGTCGCGTGCCAATCGGCTTCCATGAACTCGGCGAAGCCCTCATTGAGCCAAA
Organism: Klebsiella pneumoniae; assembly: GCA_945861635.1. Taxonomy (GTDB): domain Bacteria; phylum Myxococcota_A; class UBA796; order UBA796; family SXON01; genus CAMAWH01. The sequence goes on from CAMAWH010000003.1 coordinate 144,416, forward strand.
GCTCCCGCCAATCTCGACACGTCAACAGGTCCCCAAACCACTGATGCGCCAGCTCGTGAGATACAATGCGCTCAATCGCGATAGAGCGCGTCGCGTCAGGCCCGTAGAGCAGCCACTCGGCTTCTACCGTCGCGGAGGTGTTCTCCATGCCGGCGTAGAGGAACCGCTGGACGAATACCTGCCGATAGGTGCCCCATGGAAAAGGCACGCCCGTCCGCTCGGCAAAGTGAGCGAACATTGCCGGAAGATCGCGCGTCACACCGTCCGTCCGGCCACCGGGTGCCGCGTGAACGATCGCACCGGGCGCCGGCGTCGCCTCATACGGGCCCGCCGCGACCATGACCAGGTAGTTCGCCAGATCTGTGCCGCTGTTGGTAATGACGGTCCAGCCCTCCGGGACGTGAAATGTGCCCGTGTACGCGAAGCGATCGTTGGGATGATCCCAGCCTGGGAACCAATACCGATTGTCGTTGGCTTCTCCTTGGGAAAACACTTCCGCATACCGATCCATCGGGGGCGCGCGGAAGTGCAGCCCAGAGCGCGGTGTTGCCGAATAGTGCAGAATCACCGTCATCGATTGGTCACGCAGCCCGTCGGGGACGGGAATGTGAATCGCCGGGCCGGTGATTCGAAACGCCGCCGCAACGCCGTCGACCGTGACCGATGCAATCCGCAATGCGACGCCGTCGAGCACAAGCTCCCCCGGACCCAGCCGGTTCACCGTCCATGTTGCCGTGCCGGCAATCGTCCTGGAGGTAGGATCGACCGTAAGATCGAGCGCGAGTGCCTGCATGTCGAACACCCGATCCGGGGCAACGACGTTGCGACGATCCGGAGCAATTGCAGGGGTTCCGCCGGACAGCGCAGATGCAACGAGCAGCAGCATCCCGCCTCACTATCCGCTATTCTAGGCCACGAGGACCGCCATGCTTCGACTCCCGACCGCGCTCGCCCTGTTCCTGACCGGATGCAACGCCGGTGACAACAAGCTCTCCGTCTACAACGCAGCGCCCGTCGTCTCCATCACCAATCCCCCGAACGGCAGCGCCGCCAAGGAAGCGGAGTTGGTGACGCTTTCCGGCCTGGTGGACGACAACGAGACACAGCCGAACGAATTGCTGATTCAATGGACGAGCACGCTCGACGGCGTCTTGCAGGAAAACGAACCGGCGAGCAATGACGGTATCACGACGACTTCGACCGGAGCACTTACCGTCGGTAATCACACGATCACGTTGTCGGCGACAGATGAGAGCGGCCTGCGCACGGAGAGCGTGATTCAGCTCACCATTGAGGACGTGCCCGACAACCCGACCGTTCAGATCGTGCATCCCGTCAGCGGCGAGAGTGGAAGGGATGACGGGGAGTACGAGTTCGCCGTTCTGGTCGCGGACGAGCAGGATGACGCGACGACGCTGGCCGTGGTCATGGCGTCGGACGTGGACGGTGAGATCTGCACGCCAACGCCGGATGCCGCCGGAGAGGCGCGGTGCTCAAAAACGCTGACACAAGGCGAGCATCACCTCACGTTCACCGTCACCGACAGCGATGCACTGACGGGGGTCGAGGAATTCCTCTTCACGGTCGCCAGTGGCAACGCCATCGACGACGACGAGGACGGTTGGACAGAGTTGCAGGGCGACTGTGACGACGCAAACGCAAACGCCAACCCGCGAATCACGGAGACGTACAACGGCATCGATGACGACTGCAACAGCGTCATCGACGACCACACGTCGGCGTACGATGACGACGGCGACGGTCAGACCGAACTCGACGGGGATTGCGATGACGACGACGATGAGGTCTACGCCGGCGCGGCTCAGGTTTGGGACGCGAAGGACAACGACTGCGACACGATCACCGACGAGGGCACGGATTACTACGATGACGACGGAGATGGCTACCCGGAAATCGCCGGGGATTGTGACGATGGGAACATTGCGGCATTCCCCGGCGGCAGCGAAGTGGAAGATGGCGCGGACAACGACTGCGACACCCTCATCGATGAAGGAACCAACGCCTACGATGACGACGGCGATACCTACACCGAGAACGGCGGAGACTGTGATGACACCGACGACGACATCTATCCCGGTGCCACCGAGGACATGCACAACTATGTCGATGAGGACTGCAACGGCGTCGCAGAGGAGGACTTTGACAGCGATGGCTACCTGACCCCTGCGACGGGCGGTGACGACTGCAACGACGGAGATGCCAGCACCCACCCGTACGCCTCAACAAACGAGAGCGATCCCGCAGATTGCACAACGGATGCAGACGGCGACGACTACGGCGATTCATCGCCGGCGTCCGGCGCAGACGCGGGCACGGACTGTGACGACAGTGACGCCGATGTCAGCCCCGACGGCAACGAGGAATGTGACGGCGCGGACAACGATTGCGACGGCTCCACGGACGAGCAGAACGCGGACGGCTGCAGCGTCTATTACTACGATTACGACGGCGATGGATACGGCTCAGACAGCGTAACTGGGCGTTGCTACTGTGCAATCAGCGGGTACTACACCAGCGCATACGACACGGATTGTTACGACTACAACTCCAGCGCCAGTCCTGCCGCCACGACATACTCCACGTCGCAACGTGGAGACGGCAGCTACGACTGGAACTGTGACGGTGTCCAGGATAAATATTGGAAGTCGTACGGCGGGGCATGTGGCGGCTGGCCGACGTGTGGCACAACCGTGGGTTGGACAGGAAGCTCCGCCCGATCCTGCAGCAGTTCGGGAACCTACTACCCCAGCGGCGCGTGCACGCTTCCCTTCCCGTACACGAGTTGCAGCGCGTCCACGTCAACGTATACGCAGAAGTGTTTGTAGCGGTCGCGCCGGCGGGCTTGGCGCGTTCGCCCCTTGCAGGTGCGGCGGGGGTCGTCGGTACCGACCGCCACGCGGACGCGTAGCGGCCCCAAACAACGCCCGTTACGACTCCCTGATTCTCGTAGTCGCACGCACGCCCGGTGCAGACCGGTGTCGCGGAGGTAGCCACGGCGCCCGCGGTCGGGTACCGTCGCCGGCATGTTGCTGTTCGCTGCCGCCGCCCTCGCCGCTGACGTGGAGGTGTTTTCGGACAACTTCAACTCCTCAGACACAACGTCGTTTTCGGGAACCACCGGGTGGTACACGGGCTACGCATCCGACACGTGGTCCACGAAAACGTACGGAGGCGTCTATGCAAAGACGGACGACTCGACGGGCACCTGGGGCTCGGGCGGCGCGGTGGACAACCACCTTGTCTACACCGGGGACAGTTGGGGAGAAACCATCTTCGATGTGAGCATGTACCTCGGCGACAATGACGCCAGCGGCCTCGTTTTCCGCTATCAGGACGCTTCGAACTTCTACATCTTCATCACCGGATCCGAGTACGCGCCGGGCACCGGCACGGGTGCCTCCACGACGCGGGTCGGTTCGGCCCTCATGAGGGTGAGTGCCGGGAGCGCAACCGTGCTCGCAAGCCTGGCGACGACATACACCCAGTATCGCAGCTACGACGTGGAGGTCGTGGCGAATGGATCGAGCCTGGAAATATGGTTCGACGACGACCGAAATGGCATCTTCGAGGCGGCCGACCTGATCCTTTCGGCCACGGACGCAACGTTCTCTACGGGAGAAATCGGGCTGTACTGCTTCAATAGCGGGGAATCGATCGCCGGTTGCTACTTCGACGAGGTGTACGTTTACCAGACCGACACCGATTCCGACGGTATTTCCGACGAAGATGACAACTGTGACGCGGTGGCGAACCCCACCCAGATCGACACCGACGAGGATGACGTTGGGGACAGCTGCGATAGCGACTCCGACGGAGATGGATACGCAGCGGGGAGCACCGCCGCGGACGACTGCGACGACACCGACGACACCGTAAACCCGGGCGCGACAGAAACTTGCGCGACCACCGTCGACGACGACTGCGATGGCTCGACCAACGACACCGGCGCAACCGGCTGCACCACCCGATATTATGACTTGGACGCCGACACCTACGGCACGTCGACATCCCTGTGTACCTGCACCGCGTCCGGGTACTACACCGCCTCGCTCAAAACCGATTGTGACGACACGGACGCGTCGGTTCACCCCGGTGCGTCGGAGACCTGCGACCTCGACGATGAAGACTGCGATGGCAGCATCGACGAGAGCGCCATCGACCGAACCACGTTCTATGACGACGCAGACGACGACGGCTACGGAGATTCGGCAACGGGCGCCCTGGCCTGCACCGCCGGCGTAGGCGAGGTAGCGGACAACACGGATTGTGCCGACGGCGACGCTGACATCTACCCTGGCGCCGTGGAACACTGTGACCTCGTGGACGAGGACTGTGACGAGGCGATCGACAACGACGCCATCGATCAGGTCACCTACTACCTCGATAGTGACGGCGATTTGTTTGGCGACCCGACGACCGGCGTGGACGCATGCGCAGGCGAAACCGGCCAGGTCATCGACGACACCGACTGCGACGACACACGTGACACCGTTTACCCCGGCGCCATCGAGACGTGCAATCTGCTGGACGATGACTGTGATGGCACTGTCGACGCCCCCGACGCGATCGACGCCATCACGGTCTACGCGGACGTGGACGGTGACGGCTTCGGCGATCCCGACGCACCGATGGACGTGTGTGACCCCCCGGAGGACACCACCGCGGACAACAGTGATTGTGACGATACGAACGCCGATGTGCATGCCGACGCCTCAGAGGTTGCCAACCGCGTGGACGACGACTGTGACGGCCGGCCGGACGACGGCTTGGACACGGATGGAGATGGTCTGAGTGACGACGTGGAATTGCTCGACACCCTCACCGACCCCTACCTCCTCGACACGGATGGAGACACCCACAACGACGGTGACGAAGTGACCGCGGGCACCGACCCGCTCGACCCCTTCGATCCGGGCTCCGATACCGGCGATACCGGAGCGGACACCGGCGACACAGGCACGGACACCGGGGCCGATTCCGGCACGGAGGACACGGCCGACACCAACGACTCCGCCCCGGGCGATACCGACGACGTTCCAAGCCTTCGCCGGGGTGGCTTCTACGGCGGCGCTTGCAACACGAGCGGTCACCCCGCAGGTCCGCCGAGGTGGGCAGTGCTCCCACTCGCGGCGTTGATGCTCCTGCTTCGACGGCGGCGCGCATGATGCTCTTCTGGGTTGGAGTGGCGGCGGCGGGCGGGATACCGGACGCGACGCTGAACGCGCAGGCATGGCGGCTGCCGGTCGACGCGAGTCGAACGCTGTGGGCCGACGACGCCGGCGGTGCGCCCGGCTTTTCCACGCGGCTTGGACTTGGGTACATGAAAGACCCCTTCGTGTGGCAATGGCAGGACTCGGGTGAAACGGTTCCGATCGTCGGAGATGTGCTCGGCATCAATGCGATAGCGGCCTACCGCATCTGGCGGCTCCGCGCGGGTGTGGACCTGCCGCTCTACCCGATAGCCAGTGGCGGCACCGCGAGCGGCGGCGGGATTGGCGACCTTGCACTCGACCTGAAGGGGGTCGTTTTGGACCCGACAACGGCGCCCATCGGCTTGGGTGTCACCGGGCGTTTCGCGTTTCCCACCGCGACGACCGACGTCCCGCTCGGCGGAGACGGCGTAGGATGGGAAACGGCGCTGGTGGCCGATAAAACACTCGGTCCGGTGTTGCTCGCGGCGAACGTCGGCGCACGCGGAATGCCCGGAGCAGCACTTGGGAACGTGACGACGACCCAACAATTCACCTTTCGGCTCGGCGGCGGGTTCGCGGCGTCGGACGCCGCCGGAATCTCCCTCGATCTGGCCGGTGCCCTTTCGCTGGACGACCCTGCGAACGCCGCCGGCTCGCCGGTCGAGGCCATGGTGGGCGGATGGTACCATCTGAGTGCGCCGTTGACGCTGCGTGCCGGGGTGGGCCGGGGGTTGACCCGTGGAATCGGCGCACCGGCGTTCAGAGGTGTGCTGGCGCTCAGTTGGGAGCCGGGGAGCGCACCGCCGGCGACCAGCAAAGTGACCACAACGACGACGACGACACCAACCAAGACGCCAACCAAGACGCCGGCCAAGCCGGCGGTCAAAACAGCGCCCGACACGCCGCCACCACCTCGCGGCATCATCGTCATTGACGGCACCTCCAAAGAGCCGCCAGGGACGGTGCGAATCGACGTGCGAGATGAAAACGGTGCTGCCATCGATGCCACCGCGACGTTTGACCAGCATCCGGCGGCACCGATTGGCGGCGGTCGCGCGAATGCCCGCGTCGCCACCGGGACGTGGACGGTCGTGTTTCAGGCCGCCGGGCACATCCCACAGGCGAAAACGATCACGGTAGAAAGCGGGAAGTCGGTCGATGTCAAAATCAGCCTCAAGGTCGCGAGGGTCACCATCACCTCAGACCGCCTGCAACTTGCCGGGAAGATCGCGTTCGAGGGGAGCAAGATTCGCACGGAGTCGGTTGCACTGATGGACGAGGTATTGGCGACGATCCAGGCTCACCCCGAGATCACGGGCATTCGCATTGAGTCGCACACCGACAGTCGCGCTTCCGTAGAGTATGCGCTGACGCTCTCCGGCGCTCGAGCAGCCGCGATTCAGGCGTACCTTGTACAGCGCGGACTCTCGCCCGACCGCTTCGTTGCGGCCGGGTATGGCGGCAGCCGACCGCTGATCAAGACCGACAACGAAGCCGCGTGGGAGCGCAACGATCGCATCGAGTTCGTCATCACGGAGCGGATCGGCACGGGCGGATAGGCGATCGCGGATGCGACGGCGGCCGAGTGCGTCCGTTATTTTGGACGGCGGCTTTCCTATGGGCGGCGACTGATTTCGACGTTGCCGCCGAAACAGGTCACCGGCGCTTCGAGCGGGTAGGCCACTCCAACGGTCGTGCACATCTCGTCGGGATACCCAAGCGTGTCGTCCGTCTCGTTGTGCCACGCACACGTCGTCGTAAACACGTCATGCGCCGCCGCGGGGAAGGCGTCCGCCGCATAATTTTCGATGATGGGTGTGTCGCGATATTCGGGCTTCCACGGGTTCACGTCGTAGACCGTGCTGACGTTGGAGCCCACCGTCAGATCGACGCGATAGCTGGACCCAAGCCCGTGCATGTGCCCCATCAGGGAGAGGACGTGGACATCGGTGCCAAACTCACAGCCAAACGTCGTGGTGTAGTCTGCTCCTGGGGGGATGGCGAGGCCGCCAGCGTCGAACTGGTAGGCACTTGCCCACTGCTCGACCTCATCCACCGCTACGAAGCCGAGCGAGATGGCGCTGCGCGCCCAAAGCGTCTCCTTTCCGGAGTTTACGAAATGCGTATCCACGACCCAACGTTGGCCCGACGACAACCGCATCGCAATGCCTTCGGGCAATTCCAGCCAGTCCTTGTCCACGGTTTCGGGCGTCACGCCCACCCCCTCGAACAGTGGCGTGTAGTTGCTTTGCATCCCCCCCGCGCCCTCGGGGCACGGAATCATCGTCCCATCTGGGTATTCATCGTCCGACACGGCCTTCAGTTGATTGTGGTGGCTGAATTCGGGCGCGTTCGTCTCCGGGTACATGTACACGACGCCCACATCCGGGCCGGAATAGGTGCCGTAATAGCACTCAAGTACCGTGGAATACGGCGGCACCTCGATGAGCGGCGTCAGCATGGCGGCACCCGGGTCGGGAGCGGGCGTCGGCGTCCATGCCTCCGCTTCCGTGCGCGCGTCCGCGGCCTCGCCGGTATCGGCGGCCCGCATCGAGCTGGCACAAGCGAGGATGAGAAGGGTCATGAGCGTTCCATTCTACCGTACGAGCGAATAGACGGCGCGGCCCAAACGTTGGTAAGTAGATCCCCATGGCCCGCGTCCGCCAGCCCCTGACCTCGCGCCACCATGCGCCGGGGTTTGTCGCGAGCTTCGGTCTGCACGTCGTCGGGCTGTTGATCGTGCTTCTCGGCCGCGCTGCCGCTGAGCCTGCACCCCCCTCCGCTGAAGGAGATGCCGGCCTCGCGGAAACGGACGCCCCCGGCGGGGAGATGGTTGCCGTCGCTTCGTCGGACGAGCCAACCATCAATATTCGCAGCATCGGGATCATCGACGACACCGTCCCGGCGGCCGCGGCGCCGCCCTCAGAGACGCCACCAACGCCGCAGGCGCCGACGGAGGACGTTCCCCTTCCTGCGGTGGCGGAGGTTGCGCCCATCGCCGACCCGCCCCCGCCGACCCCGGAGCCAGCGCCCTCTCCTGCCACGCCGCCGGCCGAGGTCTCGCCTCCCCCCGCCGACACCACGGGCAACGCCGACGTGCCACCGCCTCAGGACGACGTAACGGAGTTGGCGGAAAAGACGAAGCAACCCCGCGGTCGGAAGGGCCATCGGCCTCCTCGCGCCGGCACAGGGGATGACAAGTGTCCGCCGCCGGTGAACACCATCGAAGCCCTGGATGAATCACACTTCCTCATCGAGCGGCCCTTCGTCGAATACTACGCGCGCCACATTCCCGAGTTGATGAAGCTTGGCAGCGTTTGGGCACACAAGGGCAAGGACGGCAAGCCCGACGGCTTCCGGGTTGGGCTTGCCAAGTGCAGCGTCCTGCGGCAGGGCGGGCTGCGCAGCGGCGACATCGTGCACGACATCAATGGCATCCAGATCGATAGCCTGCTGGAGGCCGTCGGCGCGTATTTCAAGCTGCACAAAGAGGAGCACATCGAGGTGCGTCTGGCCCGTCGCGGGAAGCCGGTCGTGCTGTCGTTTGAGATTCAGCAGAAGTTGGCGAAGAAAGGAAAGGGGAAGACCAAGGGGAAGTAGTTTCGGGGGGGGTCACTTCGGCGAAGCGTCGCGTTTTTTTGGGGCCGACCTGAAGGTCGTCCGCTTCGAACGCCGACTCGACACGACGCTCTGCGGAGTGGATGTAGAGCAGGCGGCCGTGGAATTGCGAGTCGCTGTCGCCGGGTTGTCGCGAATCCCTCGAGAGTGGCGTGACGGCGCGGATTTACGCGGCGCCGCGCGCAAACCTAGCATGGAGACCCGCTCCGTGCGACGAGTGCGCCCCAACGCTGGATTTTTCGACGTTCAACGATGATGTGTCGCGACACCCGACGATGATTGGGCACTCCATCCTGGGCGAGCGCACTCAGGGTCGCGTCAAGGGCTCGACCTCGCAATGCGGAAGCCGAGGAAATTAATGGTGCCGCTCGGAGTGTAGTAGCTGCGGGAGGACACGGACGCGAGGTGCGCTTCGCTGGACCAGGCGCCACCGCGAAGAACATGGCCGGCGGTCGATGCCGGCCCCGGTGGATTCTCGGCGGGCGACACGCTGTAGTAGCCGCTGTCGTACCAGTCGTTCGTCCACTCGTGCACATTCCCGCTCATGTCATAGAGCCCCGATGCGTTCGGCGCCAGCGTCGCCACCCTGTGGGCGTAGGTGACCAACGAGTAGGCCGTCTCAAGGGTCCAAGCGACATCGGCCGCCGTGTTCGACCCCGAGTACGTCGTGTCCTGGTCCGCCCGCGCCGCAAACTCCCACTCGGCCTCCGTCGGCAGCCGGTAGCCGGGGCAGGCGTAGGGGTCTGCGAGGTAGGCCGCCGCGAGGTCCGTGCCGTCCGAAAGGTAGCAGTTGGCCAGCCCCTCCACCGTCGAGAGCGCGTTGGCGTACTGCGCCGCGTCGTACCACGAGACGCTGTCCACAGGGCAGTCCGCGGTCGTCGTCGAGGTCGTACACGGGTAGCTCGGCAGGCTTGTGTACGTCCACCCCACTCCCCCGCTCCACGACTCCCACTGCCCCCGCGTGATCTCCGTCTCCCCGATCCAGAAGTCGTGGGTGAGGGTCACGTCGTGGTCGGTGTAGGCACTGGTCGGGTCTCCCGCGCCACCGCCCATCGTGAATGTCCCGGCTGGAATCCCGATCATCCGCGAACCATACGTCGTTGTGTAGTCCTCCGGGCAGGGGGTGTCCACGCCATCGCAGTCGTCATCCACACCGTCGTCGCACACCTCGACGGCTCCCGGGAACGCCGCACCCTCCGTATCGTCACAGTCCTCGTCGTTGGTGACGTAGTCGCTGGGCGAATCGCAGAACACCGCCGCACCGGCAGCATCGCCATAGCCGTCGGCGTCACTGTCGAGCCAGACGGTGGTGCCTCCCGTCGCGGCGGTGTCGTCGTCATCGGCCAGTCCGTTGCAATCCTCGTCGATGTCGGCGCCATCGCACGTTTCGGTCCCCGCGGGACTCACATCGTCACGGGTGTCATCGCAGTCCGTGTCATCCGCGACGTAGCCGATGGGCACGTCGCAAGCCGACGCACCGCTCGCCGCGTCCCCGTAGAGGTCTCCATCCGCGTCGGCGTACCAGACGTCCGCGTCCACGCTGTCGGCGTCTCGCGTTTCGCCGTCGCAGTCGGTGTCTGCGGTGTCGCACGCTTCCGCCGCGCCCGGATGGACGCCGCCATCGGCGTCATCGCACTCGATGCACGCCGCGTACCCATCGCCGTCCCCATCGACATACGCGACCGCTCCATCGCAATCCGCGTCCACGTTCACGTCGCACGCCTCCGCCGCACCGGGGTGGACGGTGGCATCGGCGTCATTGCAGTCGTCCGGTTCCGCACCGTAGTCGTCGGGTTGGTCACACGCGATCTTGTCCGTAGAACCGGTGATTCCGTAGCCATCCCCGTCGAGATCGAGGTACCAGGTCGCCGCGTCCACGGCATCGTCGTCGATGCCACCATTGCAGTCGTCATCCCCCCCGTTGCACGACTCGATCGCGCCGGGAAACACGGTCGAATCGCTGTCGTCACAGTCGTCGGGGTACGGGCCGTAGCCTGCGGGCGCGTCACAGGCCGTCTTGTCCGTCGTGCCGCTCACGCCGTAGCTATCGCCGTCATCATCGACATACCAGGTGGGCTCACCCACCGCGTCTTCGTCCGCCTCCCCCGAGCAATCGTCATCCAGCCCGTTGCATGTCTCGTCGGCGTTCGGATGGATCGTCGCAACCGCGTCGTCACAATCGCCGCTGGCCACGGCGGCGCCCGCAGGGATGCTACAGGCCTGCACCGACGCGTCTGAGTTGCCGTAGCCGTCCAGATCGCCGTCCGTGTAGAAGGTCGATCCGTTGACGGGATCGTTATCGAGGGTGTCATCGCAATCCTCATCGACGCCGTCACAATGCTCGTCGGCCCCGGGATGGATGTCCGCACTGCCGTCGTCGCAATCCGTCGCGTCTGCCACGAACCCGGCCGGCGCATCGCAAGCGGATTGTGCGCTTCCCGCATCGCCGAACGAGTCGCCATCGGCATCCGCGTACCAGGAGGTCGGCCCAATGACAGCGGCGTCCGCGTCGTCACAATCGTCGGCCGTTTCGACGTACCCGCCGGGAGCCTCGCATTGCTCGACGGTGGTCGTAGCGACACCCGCGCCGTCTCCATCGTCATCGAAGTAGAACGTCTTGACCGTGCAGGGCTTCGACCCCTCCGGCGGCACCGCGGAAATGCAAGCCGAAGCAAGAAGAAGGAGCAGCGACGGTCGGAGCATTTCACATCGTAGCGCGTCGGCAAGCGGCGTGGCAAGCGGGCGCGTGACTGGAACTACGCAGGCGACCGCGCCCCGCGGCTCCCAGGGGGCCGGCGGCCGGGAGCTGCTCTGCTGGAATCCGGGGTCGGAGGCGCTGGGACGCACACCTCGGCTGCGCTTCCGGGCGCGCGAATGGGTCAAGATCCGCGGGCCCGCCCTCCGATCGCCGCCATCCGCGCCGCGACCTGGGCCTCGGGCAGCTCCAGTTCCAAAAGATCGACCTCGGGATCAACGAGCGCGGCGTCGAACAGGTCTCCGAGGCGGCGGACGACGGTCGCAGCATCATCGAGGTCTCGGTCCCGCGTCGAGAGCGCTTTCATGAGCACGAAGTCCTCCGCCGTGACGATGCGAATGCTTGCTCCCCGCAGCGGTGCCTGAACGGATCGATCCATCACCCCTCGGGCGAATCGGGCGCTTCGCGGTCGAACGAGGTCGATGGTGTTGAGGCCCGTCGTCTCCGCGCCTCCAAGCACCGTGATTCGGCTCAGGGAGAGTCCGCCGAACACAACATCCACGAACGCGACGTGCGTTGTAGCACCGGCGTGTTCGAGTGCGACCCTGGCAACATCGACGACGTCCCCGACGACCGCGAGATCGGCATCACGGGTCTCGCGCGCCTCCCCATAGGCAGCGAGGAGGAGCCCGCCGTACAGCGCATACTCAACCCCAGCCTCTTCAAAGGCCTTCGCCGCGAGGATCGCGAGCGCTGTCGGATCGGTCAGATCGATCACGGCGACGCGCGCCCAGCACAGCCCGGCCCATGGCCTGCAGCTCGAGCGTGGATGTCCGAAGGATCCGCCGAACGCGGTCGGCCTCGGCGAGACGTTCGGCAAGATCCGCAGGCGTGATGTGCATCAAGGCGGAGCATACCCGACTGGCGGGGGGTTGGGTCGATCACGGCCGGACCGGGTGGCCCACGGGTGGGTCGGAGAGGGTGAGGAGGGCGGTGTTGGATGCATCGCGATCGTAGGCGCCGGGCTCCACCACGGCGCTGCACCCGTGAACCAGCGATAACGCAAGCATGGTAGCGACCATCGACACACCATATCCACTCCGAAGACAGGCGGAAGCTGAGCGCGCAGCGGCTACCCGTTCAACCTCCCAATCGTCCGTGCCTTCCATCGTTTGGCATTCGACCCGGCGGGACATTCCTCGTCGGCGCGAGCGAGATGGCTTCTTCCTTCGCGCGGAAAGTTTCTACAATGTCGCCTCGCCTCCTCGACGACGATGAATGACGGAACCTGACGCCTACCGCGCCGGCCTCTCCGCCACCAACTCAAGATCAAACCCGAGGTCGCTCGACGCGACGCTGGCCTGATGGACCTCCACCGCGATCGTGTTCGCGCCCTCGACAAGCGTGGCAGGATCGATGTCGTAGCGCCAATACGCCTCCTCGTTGACGCCGCTGGTACTGACCGACGCGAGCGTCGTATCCGTGACATCCCCCGGCGCCATGTTCACGCGCACCAACTCGGCACCGTTCACGTACACAACGGCGCCGTCATCGCGAAGGAGATTTACGTACGCCTCCGTCACGGCAGCCACCGCGCGCAGCTCAACGGCGGCCCGATAATAGGACGTCAGGAATTTGTTGTTCTCGTCGGGCCCGAAGCCAAGCGCCGTGACCTGATAAGCGTCGCCATACCCAAGTGGCCCCGGACCCGCGGCCCACAGGCTATCGTCAAAGCCCGCTGCATTCCAGCCCGCCGGCGCAGCGCCCTGGTCGTAGTACCGCCAAGTGCTACCCCGTGGAATCGCCACCTCCACATCCTCCGGTAACGCGACGTTGGACGCCCCCGGTGTCCCGCGAAAGGACGTAGAAAAGCACCCCTCGCCCACACAGCAATCGGGCACCCGGGCGACAGAGAAGTCCGGAGGCACGGCACCATACGTCACCTCGCTGCCCCGCCCATCCGGCGCGTAGAGGGTGACCGTCCCCCCGGCGCTCGCCAGAGTGGCGGCCACGTGCGCGCCCAGGAGGTCGACCAAGCCATCCGCCCACAGCAGGAGGTACCCGCCCGCGGGCACCGCCAACCCATCCGATACCTTCGTCTTCGGTCGGTCCTGCGCCTTGTCACCCACAGCCCAACCGTCGAGCGACACCGCCGTGTCGCCCGGATTGTGCAGCTCCACCCAGTCGGCGTATGCGCCAGTCTCATCGGCGACCACCGCCTCATTGTCCGCCATGAATTCGTTGATGCAGAGCTCCAACGGAGGCGGCGGAGGCGTATCGGTATCCGTCGAGCCACTATCGCGGACCCCGGAGTTCGCCGTGCGGTCGGCCGCGCGCTCCACGCCATCGGCGGCCACGTGAAACTGGCCCGAAGCGCACGCCATCATTGCGAGAACCAGCATTCCGCTACAGGCCCCACCACGAGCGCATCGTGTCGTTTCGCGTGGCCACCCAACTGCGCATGTACTCCTGCCATCCGGGAATGTCCGCGGCCGCACACTCCCGGCGCGGATCGGCGACGGCCAGATCGTTCGCCAGAACGATGTACGCCTCCAGCTTCCCGGGCAGATCGAGGGCCTCCACCGCGGGAATCAGCTCCGCCATCGCCGCCTTCTGAGCCTCCAAACACGCCGCATCTCGCCAACACGCTGCCGCCACCGACCCGCGCGGCGTCGCCCAATTCATGCCCCAGTCGTAGTCGTTGAGAAAACCATAGTCCAGATCCCAAGGGAGAATCTCGGCGCGGCCATCCTCCGGATCAAAGTAGACGCGGTAGTTGTTGGTGTTCAGCGCGTAGCCGTCATTGTGCCCAACCCACTGCTCCGCGGCAAGTTCGCGATGCACCTCGGTCCAATCGATCACGGCATCACTCACCGGCGCCCACTGATCGGTGCCGGCAGCCGTCAGCACCGCATTCGACACACCCGCGATGTCGGCGTGCGCAACGTCCGTCCCTTCTTCCAACTGGTACAGCTCATCCACGCCGAGCCCGAAATCCAACAGCGTGTAATTGTATCCCCCGTACCAAACGTATTTTCCATCATACAGGTTGCCATCGGGCAGCGTATAGTGCCGCTTGAGAAAGCGATCGTCCGGCGTTTCCAGTACAACGTAGAGTCCGTAGGCGACACTGTTCACCGTGACGGCAGCGTACGCGGTACGCAGCGACGGCACGCCGACCGCGGCAAACACCTGATACCCCAGCATCTCCTTCAGGTAGGAACAATCCACCACCGCGTTGTTGAGCGAGAGCTCCTCGAGCCCGTAGAAGCGTTGGTCGGGCGTGAATTCATTGAAGCTGATCTTGAACTTGGGTTTTGCCGTGACTACCCGAAAGGAGCCAATCTTTCCGCGCAGGCGCACACCGATGTTCGGCATTTCCACCCCGTCGTACTGTAGATCGGCCAGGGCAAACGTGTACGGGCTGGCCTCCAGGGCGGCGAGCGAATCCGGCGGGATGCGGATGTCAACCTGATGAACAACCGTATCGTCAAAAACCCAGTCGTCGAGCCCCTCGTCCGACAATCCGGGAGCTTCCTCCTCGGTGACTGGCATCTCTACCGCCTCCGAGTCCCGCCCGCCAACCTCCTCGGCCGTGTCCTCACTTCCGTCCGTTGCGAGTCGGGGACTCGGGCCGTCCGCGCCCACGCTCGTGACCGTCTCTGAGCAGGCCACCACCAGACTCAGTGCAAAGCCGCCCACGCGCGCACCTCCGCTGGGCGCGTCGCCAGCAGGTTTTCGACGCAGGCGGCGTGCTCCTCGAAGTCCGCAAGCGAATAATGGCTGCGAGGATCGCTCGCGACATACGGTTGGATCAAGTCATGGATTTCCTGCAAGCGACCGACAGCATCCAGGGTTTCAAACCAGTCCGCGCGCGCCGCGACATAGGTCGCCAATTCGCGGACACAACTGGCACTCTGGTGACACCGAGCCGCTACCAAGCCTTCGATGTAGGTATCTGGATCCACGGCATACTGATTGCAATGGGGATAGGACCACGGTCGGTACGAAAATCCAAGATCGGCCGACCACGGAATGAACGCCCAGTTGTCCGCAATTGGCTGGTGGTACAGGCGATAGTTGGACCGGTCATAGCTGTAACTATCCCAATGTCCCAACAGGATCTCCATCGCCAGAAAGTCGAAGAATCGCGCATGATCCATGTGAGGCAGAAAGGCGTCATCCCACCTCTCCCCCCGCGTCACCGCGTCCGCACACAGCGCTTCGAGGGCGTCATCATTCCCCTCGTCGTCCTGCTCCTTCTCGAAGCAGGATGGCGCGTCAAAGTCACAATCCTGATAGTCATTTTCGTACATGTTCCCGTTGGGTTCGTCGAACCAGATCGCCAGGAACTCTCGGGTCGGCGGTTCGACCACCGTGTAGAGTCCATAGTCGGTCGTATTGATGGTCAGGTGCGCATAGGAGAGCCGCGCGGCGGGCAATCCCGCATCCCGCCAGAATCCGTAGGTGAGCGCCTCGGACATCATCATCGGGTCGAGGATTTGGTTGTGCAGGTTGAACTTGGAGTGGCCGAGCACCTCCGCACCGTCCACCAGGAATTCGGCGTCTACCTTGAACGACGGCTTGTCGTTCAGTTCCGTCCACGTGCTGGACCCCTTGATGTGGATGCCGACGGTGAATTGCTCTCCATCAATATCGACTCCCGCTTCCGTGTAGCGCTCAGGATTGCGCCGGAGATCGTCGAGTCCGTCACCCGAGAGCGTCAAGGTGATCTCGTGGACGAACCCTTCTACGTACAATCTCTCCTCCCCCTCGTCGGGCGGATCCGTATCTCCCGTGTCGCCGCTATCCTTCCCGCCCGAGGTGTCCCCCGGGATCGATTCCGCACTATCGGCGTCTCCCGGGAGGTCCTGCGACCGGTCGGCGCCGCCTCCAGACGAAAGCACGACGGGGCTGGCAGTACAAGCGAGGGCGAAGAGCACGGCCCCACTGTACCCGAGCGGATGCGAACCCGTCATAAGCCCGAGGTCCACCCTGCGGCCCAGTCTTCGGTGCCGAACGCTCCAACATGATTGGAGACGCTGGCGTCCGCGTTGGCGGGGTCCAGAGCCGGCGAACCAGTGGCCGGCATGTACCCCGACAACATCGGATCCGCCGAGGTGATCATCGCCCCGTACATTGTTGCACTTACGCTGTCACACGTCGCATCCCCGCCATGCACCATCAGGTGGGAGAGCGTTGCGGTCACCGTGGCGTCGGCGTTCACACCGCAATCCACGCCGGCCAACAGCACGTTGGCGAATACCCCGCCGCTGCCGTCCTTCAGGGCGAGCCCGGCCGCCGTGGCGCCGTGGATGGTCACATTCGTCACCCGTGGCGCGGAGCGAGGTTCCGAATCCACGCTGGCAACGTCGGGATCGCGATTTCGCCCGTCGATGCCGTTTCCACCACTCGTCCGAGCATACAACTCGGAGATGGCACCGGCAAAGCCATCCTGCCACTGCACCGCCTCATCCGGCGCATCGAGCGCAATGATGCGATTGAGCGAAACGGTGCCGCCCGAAAGGTGGATGGCATCGTCCGCCACATCGCTGATCTGCACGTGGTCGATCGAGGTGCCAAGCCCAACATCGGTCAATTGCAGGCCATCCACCTGGTACGTGAGCGACGAGTCGTGGACATGCTCGATCCGCACGTACTGGACCACGCCGCTGGAGTCGTTGGAATCCCCGCCCACGTTGTCCGCGCCCGGCGCAAGCCCAACCACGCGAAGTCCGCCCCATCCCTCCCCGTCCTTGGTTCCTGCGAGTGAGGTGAAAACAATCGGCGCGCCCGCCGTGCCTACGGCGTTTATCCACGCACCGGCCCGGACGTTGAGCGAGCCGGCATCCTTGCCATCGGCGGGAGGCATGCCGATCACGGTTGTACCTGGGAAGATCGTCAACGTGACGCCCCGCTCCACGCCAATCCACCCCAAAAGGCGAACGCTGTCCTGCGGGCACCAAGTCACGTCTTCATAGAGTGCGCGGGTCAGCTCAAACGACCGCGCGGCGCCGGAGCAATCCGTGGGCTCGGCGCTATCGCCGGAGTCGGCGTCCGCGTCGGCGTCAGCGTCCGCGTCGGCGTCCGCGTCGGCGTCCGCGTCGGCGTCGGCATCGGCGTCGGCGTCGGCATCTGCGCTCGTATCCGCATCATTTTGGTCGCGATGGCCGTCGTCGTCGTCATCGTCGTCGCGGGGGCCTTCCGGGGAGTTTGCGCAGGAAAACGCGAGGAGGAGGATCATGGCGCAATTGTACACCATAGGACATGATGGCGAAATGCTGTTGCTGCTGCTCGCCGCCTGCGGAAGCGAACTCGCGCCGTCCGACACCGACCCGCCGCTCAACTGTGCGGCCGTTGCCGACGCCGGAAACTATACGACGTTCTTCGCGCCGGCCGCGGTGCGCGAAATTCGCATGACGATGAGTGAATCTGCGCTGAACGGACTGAAATCCGACCTCCGCACGTACGCGCTTGGCGATGTTGAGATCGACGGCACGTTGTATCCTGACGTGGGCATCCGCCTGAAAGGGAACTCCAGCTTCGACGACTTCTCCGGCAAGCCTGCCTTTAAAATCAAGCTGAGCGAGTATTGCCCGGGCCAGAAGCACGCCGACCTGAAGCGCCTGACGCTCAACAACATGACGACCGACGCCAGCCAGTCCCAAGAACTGGTCAACTATCAGGTCTGGATGGCCGCCGGATTGATGGCTTCGCAGGCGAACTATGCACGTGTCTACTTCAACGAGGAGTTCTTCGGCCTCTATACCAACGTCGAGAGCATGGACAAGCAGTGGTTGAAACACCGGTACGACGATGCCACTGGCGACCTCTGGGAGGCCGGTGACTCCGCAGACTTCGATGCCGAGCACATCAACGGATGGTCGCTGACGACAGGGGATGGAGACACGGACGTGATCGCGAACGTTGCCGCGGCCCTCCAGCAGGATGGCAGCGTGTACGACAACGTCGGCGCCTTTGTGAACATGGACCAATTCCTCGCGTACTGGGCATGGAAGTCGATCGTTGGGGACGACGACGGGTACCCGTGGAACCTCAACGACGTGTTCCTCTACGGCAACCCCAGCAATGCGAACCGACTCGAATTTTCGCCGTGGGGATTCGACGAGGGATGGAAGGACTATGTGCGCTGGGACAACGCATCCAGCGCGCTCTCCGATGCCTGCAAGGCCGACGCGGGCTGCGCGACTCGGCTGAAGGAAACGCTGGCGACGGCGCTCGACGCGTTTGACCGTATCGACGTCCTGGCGTTTGCGCGGGCCGCTTGGGGCGTATCGGATGCGTACCTGCCGGACGACGGACGCCGTCCCTTCACCCCGGCCGAGGTGGAGGCCGCGCGCGTCGCGTTGGAGGCCAGCATCCTGGGCCGGTCCGAAGTCGTTCGCGGTCGGCTGTAGACGGAGATAGACGCTACCGTGCTCCCCCTCCTCTCGCTGCTCGCCTGCGCTGGCCCTGCGGACCCCGCCAACGTCGATGGTGACGCGATCGAGAAGGGCGCCGACGACCCCGTGTGGGACCCTCGGACACTGCCAATCTACTGGCTTACGTTGCCCGACGATTGGAAGGCTCAGTTGACCGCCGCAATCCCAAGCGAGGATGAATATTGCCTGGACCGTACGACCATCCTTGGCCGGTTGGACTATGACAATCCCCAGTCGGGGGGTACCGATCACTTCAACGACGTGGCCGTCCGCTTTCGGGGTCACTCCACCCTCCAGGGGAGTGAGCGCCTCGGGTTCAAGCTGCTGTTCGACACCCTCGACCCCGACGCCCGCTTCTACAACGAGAAGCACATCAATTTGCTTGGAGTCGATGGCGATGAATCCCTGCTGAGTGAGCGGCTTGCCCTCGGCCTCATGGACGCGCAGGGCGTGCCGGCCGGCCGCGTGATCCACTCCCGCGTATTCGTCAATGATGAGTTCCTCGGCATCTTTCCGGTCAGTCAGGAACCGGACGATCAGCCCTTCGTGGACGATCACTTCGTGAAGGAAAGCGGCCATTTGTACAAGGTCGAAGGGTACTGTGGGGGCACGGCGGACTTTGCGTACGAGGGAGAGGATTACGACGAGTACGACAAGAAATACGTGGCCAAAGCCGGCACGTTGGCAACCGACGTGACGACGGACCTCGTTCCGCTCCTGAACTGCGTCGCGGGCAACGACGCCGCCCTGCAAACCTGTTTGCCGACACACATCCAATTGGAGGAGTGGCTCGCCGAAATGGCCGTGGACGCCGTGCTTCCCGACATCGACGGGCTGGCGGGGGCCGGGCAGAACTTTCTGATGTACAACGACCCGGTGACGGGCACGTTCGTCGCGTATTCGTACGACAAGGACCAGGCGTTCAACACTGACACTCTGGAATCCGACTCCATCTTCGACTTCCATCCGGAGTGGGCAAGCCCGCCCGAACTGACGACGCGAATGCGGGCGATCTGGAAGTCCGAATATTGCGCTCAGGTGACGAGCGTGATCGACGACTACGCCAAAATACCCGCTCAGATCGATGATCTTGTCGATTTTCTATCTCCGTACATGGCCACCGACCCGATCCTTACCGTGGACGCGTGGACCGGCGAAGCGGGCCAGATCCAAACCACGATCACCAACCGTGTTTCCGGCCTCCGCGATCAAGCGGAACGTTGCGCGCCCTGAACCTCGGCCATCCAACGCTCCACCGCATCCCAACGAGAGGGAAATTGCTTCGATAGGTTGCGCATCCCGGTGGGGGTCACCAGAATATCGTCTTCGATGCGGACGCCGATACCCCGGTATTTCCGCGGAACGGTGAGGTCATCCGGTTGGAAGTACAGTCCGGGCTCGACCGTGAGCACCATGCCCGGCGTCAACTTGCCGAACTTGTACGTCTCCTGTCTCGCCTTGGCGCAATCGTGGACATCAAGGCCCAGCATGTGGGAGACGTTGTGCAGGGTGTACCTTTTGTAATACTGGTTCCACGGGTAGAGCGCGTCTTCCGCGTTGGTGAGGATGCCCATTCGCACCAAACCGCGCGCCATCACGGCCATGGCTGCCGCGTTGGGCGCCATGAAGTCGTTGCCGGGTTTCACCTCGGCAAACGCCGCGTGTTGGGCCTGCCATACCAAATGGTACACCTCACGCTGGGCCGGCGTAAATCGACCGGACATCGGCAAGGTGCGGGTGATGTCCGCGGTGTAGAGCGAATTTCCCTCCACGCCCGCATCGAGCAGCAAAAGCTCACCTTTTTTCAGCCGACCGTCATTGCGCGTCCAATGCAAGGTGCAGGCATGCTTCCCCGAGGCCGCGATCGTGCCATAGCCAACGTCATTTCCCTCCTTCCGCGCGCGAAGATTGAAGACACCCTCGACCTCACGCTCGGATCGGGCGGTACCGAGCGCACGAATCACATCGTCAAAGCCCCTCTTCGTGGACGCAATGACGGCGGACAGTTCGCGAACCTCTTCGGGAAGCTTCTGGAGGCGCGCCTCGGACAGCGCGGCGGCAAAGGCGTCCTCCCGGTTGGCACTGATCGGCAGGGCCGCATCCACCAGCGCGGACACACCCCGCAAAACGCGGATGGGAGTAGAAATCGACGTTAGAAAGCCCGGAAGATCGGGAAGTGGACGCGCGTTGACGCCGTACCGACGCGCGCTGCCCTCGATGCCAAGCCGCGCGCCCACCCACAGTTCTCCCTTTTTCCGATCGGTGAAAAACGTCGGGTCACTGCGTCCAGGATTTGGCTCCACAAACAGCGCGTCCAAGTGGCCGCCGCCTTCCGGGAGCATCACCAGCACGCAATCGGGCTCGAGGTTTCCCGTGTAGTAGTAGAAGTCCGTGCCTGGACGAAAACGATAGGTCGTGTCGTTGGCCCGCACCTTCTCGTGGCCGGTCGGGATGATGAGTGTTTCCCCCGGGTAGAGTTCGGACAGCCGACGGCGGCGCGCGGCAAACGCAGCCGCATTCACGATGGGTCGGACCGGACGCTGTGCCGGCACCCGCCACCGCCGCAGCATGAAGCGGACGAGCGCCGTCGGCGTTGCCGAGTCGTGTGAGGCGGCCGGCACGGAAACGGGCTCGGTATCGTTCATCTGGCGAATGTACTACGATCCGCGAATGATCCGCACCGAACGAAACGGACCCGTGTGGACCATTGTGATGGACCGCCCCGAACGGAAGAACGCCGTCGATCGCGCGCACGCGGATGCGCTAGCGGAGGCCTTTCGCACCTTTGAGGCCGATCCTGCCGCGAACGTCGCGGTGTTGTGGGGCGCCGGTGGCACTTTCTGTGCGGGTGCGGACCTGCAGGCCATCGCAACGGGAGAACCAAACCGTTTGGCGGAGGAAGGGGACGGGCCAATGGGCCCTTCCCGCATGCGGTTGACGAAGCCCGTGATCGCGGCCGTGGAAGGGTATGCCGTGGCCGGGGGGCTGGAACTGGCGTGCTGGTGCGACCTGCGGGTGGTGGCCGACGACGCCACGATGGGCGTCTATTGCCGACGATGGGGAGTGCCGCTGATCGACGGCGGCACCGTTCGCCTGCCCCGCATCATCGGACTTGGCCGGGCGCTAGACCTTGTCCTGACGGGGCGGCCCGTCCTCGCAGCGGAAGCGCTCGCGATCGGACTCGCCAACCGTGTGGCCCCGCGCGGGAAGGCGCGTGAGGCCGCGGAGGCACTTGCTGCCGAGTTGTCCGGCCTGCCGCAAGCATGCATGCGTGCCGACCGCGCCAGTGTGCTGGAGGCGATCGCCCCCGCCGAGGGCGACGCGCTGTCCGCGGAATTCCGGCGCGGAGTCGAGGCGCTGGCGCGCGGGGGCGCGGCAGGGGCGGCGGCGTTTACAAAACGACAGCGGTAACGGCCTACTTGTCCGTCAAGCGCGTCACGGTGTCGAAGGGAGTGCCGGGCCCGCGCACCAGCATGCCGTGGCAGCGCTCGACAAAGATCTCGGCGCCGCGATCTTCCGGACACGCCGCGAGACAGCGCGAGAAACACTCCAGCGCTTCCGGAAAGCGCGCCGCCCACCAATGTTCCAGACCCGACGCAAAAACCGTGCGCGTCGCTTTCTTCGTTTCGCGTCGCGAGTCCGGCTCGCCGTCCAGCACCTCGTAGATCGTCAGCGGCTCAGAGCGACCCACCGGCACCACACGATCCACCGCGCGCAGGGCGAAGCGACCGGAATCCGCCAAGCGGGACACGGTTTCACTGCTCGCGAGCAGGGAAGCCCCATACGCTTTCGTCATGCCTTCGATCCGCGCCGCGACGTTGGTGCCATCGCCAATGACCCCGCGATCCATCCGATCATGCCCGCCGATGACGCCGACCATGAGCGATGCCGTGTTGACGCCGATGCCGATGCGGATGGGCAAATCGCCCTCGGCGGCCCGCTCTCGGTTGTACTCGTCGACGGCCGCGAGCATGGCAAGTGCGCCGCGCAACGCGTCGTCGGCGGCACCCGGAAACAGCGCCATGATCCCATCACCCAGGAACTGGTTGACGTACCCGCCGTGTCCGTGGATCGCTGGTTCCATCCAGCGCAAATAACGGTTGACGAAGGCGAAGGACCGTGCCGGCCCCATCTGCTCGCACATCGTCGTAAACCCACGAATGTCGGCGAACAACACGCTGGTTTCGCGTTGCACCTGATCGCCAAGTCCGACGCTGAGGATGTCCGGTTTTCCCAGTTGTTCGAGGAATTGCTTCGGCAAGAACCGCTCGTACGCCCGCGTGAGTCGCGTCTGCGTTTCCAGAGAGGCGCGCAGACTCTCATACAACCGCGCGTTTTCGATGGAAATCGCCGCTTGCGAGGCCAGCATGTTGACAACCCCCGTCCGCGCCGCGGTGAACGCGCCCGTCGCGAGAGTATTTTCGAGGTACATCACCCCCACGAGGCGAGCCCCGTTGATGAGCGGCAGCGCCATGGCCGAGCGCGGGGACGACGCGTTTCGAAAGAAACGAACATCCTTGGAAACATCGTCGAGCACCACGGGCTCGCGGGTACGCGCGACGTAGTTCATCAGGGGACCGGCATGCGGCATCGCGTCGGCGGCGGCCAGTCCGCCCACGCTCTCGATCGTGACGCCTCCGTCAAGCGCTTTCGCCATGCCCGTCAGTTTCCCGGACTCGTCGAGTGCGAGCAGGCCACCGTCGGCGCCGGCGTTTTCCACGACGATCGACACCAACCGACGCAGCAGTTCCTTCAGGTCCAACTCACTGGAGATGACCCGCGCGGTCTTTGCGACGCTCTCGAGATCCAGCGCCCCGCCGTCCACAACGGTGGTCACCTCCGTGGCAAGCGGCGCCGGCGCCGGCAACAACCTCGGGTCGAAGCCGCGGAGTTCCTCGGCAAGGCGCTCGAGCCCGGGCAACCGCGCCCCCGCTCCCCACTCGATCCAGCTTCGGCGCGCCTCGGTGAAGTACGCGATGGCGCTGCGTTGCTGGCCCCGGGCCAGAAAGTGCCGCGACGCAAGCTCAAGCGCGAGCGCATGATCGGCGCGTAGCCCTTTGATCGTGCGCGTGCCGAATCGCGTCGTCGTACGCCCGCACCGCGCGTCCATCGGCCCCGTCCAGCGAGGCCAGCTCCGCGTCGAGCAGATGCACCTTGGCTCGATAGTTCGCCTCGCACTGCTGGGCGCGCTTCCGCATGCGCGTCAACACCTTCTTGACCTTGGACCGCGGAAGTTTCCGACCGGCACGGGCGAGAGCGACGTCGTTCAGCGCGCCGAACCAATGAAAGATCTCCAGTTCGGCCGCGCCGGGAATGTTCGCCGTGTAGGACGCCGCGCGCACGAAGGACGCTCCCGCCTCGTCATGCCGACCAAACCAGTAGGCGAGCATACCCTCGTATACGTGCGCGCACGCGAGTCCGCTTCGATCCTGCGAAGTCTCCAACTCGCGCACATACGCGGTGCGCGAAATGATCGCTCCGTCGAGCACCCACGGAAGGGGCGCCTCTCCCCGCAAGTTTGCCGCAACCTGAGCGATCAGCTGGACCGCCCGCATCGGGCGGATCTGGCCGATCTTTCGACAGAGGTCGATCTCGTGCAGGCAGCGTTCCTCAAGATTTGGCAACAGCCAGCCCGCGTGCAGCGCATACGAGGCAATGCCCAGGGAGCACAGCCCTGCCCGCTCGGCGTCTCCCGCAGCGAGGCAGCCGCGCTGCGCCTTTTCGTACAGCGGCGACAGCTCCGCGTACGGATGCGTGCGCGCGAAGACGAAGGCGAGCCACAGGACCTCGACGGTGGCGTACTCCGACACCGCGTCGAACCGCTCGACGACATCGTGCGAGAATTTTCCGACGAGCTCCGCGCCCGGAATATCATCGACTACCGCCGACAACAGCAATGCATACCCGGCAAAGCCGTACGCACACTTGGCATGCACTCCGCGTTTGACGGCCAAGCGTACCAGACGACAAAACAGGATGCCCATGAGTTCGGCGGACGCATAGTAGGCCGGCGCTCCGGCGAACGCGATCAGGCGGAAGATCGCAATCGTCTCGGCATCGCGCACCTCTGGTAATGCCCTCAGATCCGCCAACGTCATGCCACGCATCGCCATTTTCGTCCGCACGAATTCCAGCAGCACCTGCGCGGAATTGGGCCGAATCGGAAGGGCTACGCCGAGCCACTTCAACGCCTCCAATGCGAGGCGCAGCGCCTCGGGATTTTCGTTGCGCGTCAGGTGATCGCGCACCCGAATCTCGTGCAGCGCAACCCGATCCATCACCGTCTTTGCGCGTGGGCAGGCAGCATCGAGAAATACCGTTGGAAGCGTGCGCCCAGGGGCCAGCAGGGCGGCTTCCGCCGCGTCCAGGGTGAGGCCGAATGCCAGGGCGTAGTCACGCTCCCACGCGTCCGGCGCGAGAAGGGAGATACCCGCTTCGAGATAGGTAAGCGCAGCGTCAAAGGCTGCTGATGCGCGCGCGCGCCGACCCGCCGAATGGTTCAGCCGGGCGACCCGGCCGCGCTCCACCGGGTCGGTCAGGAACTCCAGCCCCAGATTGAGTTGGGCGACAATCGCGAACACCCGGTCTCCCGGGTCGTCCGCGCCCTCTTCTGCGAGAAGCAACCGCCCGACGCCGACGTGGGTGCGCCGCCTCTCCCCCTCTGGAAGTTGTTCATAGGCGGCCTGCTGAATCCGCCCGTGCGCGAACTGGAACCGGGCGCGGCCTTCCTTCCGCTGCAGTTCGTTCCACGCGCCCCCCACCGGGTCCAGGAGCCCGGCTTCCACGGCCGGGCGCAGCGCGACGGCAGCCGAAGCGACCGTTTCATCTCCGGCAACGGCCAACGTGAGCAGATCGAAACCGTTGCCGATGCACGCTGCGAGCGAGAGGATGCGACGAGTCTCCGGCTCCAGCACCCCAAGTCTGCCAGCGAGCAAATCGACGACATTGTCACTCACCGGCACGGCGTCGATTGCGTCGAGTTGCCACACCCACGAGCGACTGCGCGGATCGAAACGGATCTGACCGGTGTCCCACAGCGAGCGCAGGAAAGCCCGCACAAAAAACGGGTTTCCACCTGTCTTCCGGACCACCCGGCCCGCAAGCGCAACGGCATCCTCCGCATCACACGCGAGCGTGTCGCGAATCAGGTGCGCAACCTCCACGGCGGTGAGTGGGCCGAGCGTCACCTTGCGCAACACCGCAGCCGGCAGGCGGCCCAGCATCTGATGGAGCGGATGCGTGGCATCCACGTCCTCGCTCCGCCACGCCAACGTGACGATGGGCGGCGTGCCCTCCCAATCCGTCAACAGACTCTCGATGAGCCCCAACGAGGCGAGGTCGGCCCAATGGGTGTCGTCCAGGAACAGCACGAGAGGGTGGTCCGGCGCGTGGAACGCGCGGAGAAACGCGCGCACGACGACGTGCTGCCGAAGGCGGGCTTCGGCCGGAGGGAGCGACTGCACGGGTGCCGGCGTGCCGAGCAGGAGCACCACGTCAGGCACGAGCTCTGCGACCAGGCCCGAATTGGCCCCAACGGCGGCGTCAAGCCGCGCACGCCACGAGGCGACGTCCGCGTCTCCGTGAGCGAGCACGCGCCGAACCAATTCGGTCATGACGTCCGCGATCGCCTGATAGGGCTGCGCGCGGCGAAGGCGGTCAAACTTCGCGCTGACCAGCCAGCCGCCCGCCTCCGCGAGATGGCGATCCAGTTCACCCACCACGGCCGACTTTCCGATGCCGGCAGGCCCGACCACCGCGAGCGCCACCGCCTCCCCCCGCTTCGCCCGCGCGAGGCTGTCCACCAGCGCCTGCACGGCAGCATCGCGACCGTACATCCGCTCGGGAAGCGAGAAGCGCGCGGATCGGTCCGCGTCTCCGAGGGCGAACAACGGCACCGCACCACGCGCCCCCCAAAGATGCGCGACGCGGTCGAGGTCCTCGGCCAGGCCATCGGCGGACTGATATCGATCATCCGCCATTTTTTCAAGCAGCCGCATCACGATCTGCGCGAGGACGGGCGGGATGTCGGGGCGAAGTGCGGCCAGAGGCGTTGGTGTTCGCGCGATGGTGGCGTGTACCAACTCGAGCGGATCACGCGCCAGGAACGGCAACCGACCCGCGAGGATTCGATAGTAGGTCGCGCCGAGCGCGTAGAGGTCGCTGCGGCGATCGAGCGGTCGGTTCATTCGCCCGGTCTGCTCGGGCGCCAGATACCCCGGCGTTCCCTCCAGACGCGCGATCGGAACGGCGTCCGCGGACTGCCGAGTGAGGCGGGTCGCGAGGTCGAAATCGATGAGCGTGGCCGTACCGGTGCCCGGGTCAACCACGAAGTTCGACGGATTGACGTCGCGGTGGACGACGCCAGCCTCATGCAGCCCCGCGAGTGATCGGGCCAGACGAGGAGCGAGCGTCATGAACGCGCCGAGACCCATCGCCGCCCGACAATGCTCCGCAAGCGAGACGGGACCCGCGTCGTCCAGTTCGAGGATCGGACCCAGTGCCGTTTCGTGCATCGCGATGGCGCGCACGACGCCGGGCGCGTTCAGGCCGCGAAGCATCCGAAATTCCTGTTCAAGTCGTCCGACCGCGCGTGGATCCGGCCGACCTGTTGCCAGTCCCTTCAGCACGACGCTCGCCCCGTCCGACACGCGCACGCCCCGGTGTACGTGCGTCCGCGCGCTCCGGTAGATCGATTCGACCTGACGGAAACCGGCAAGTTCGACCGTCGGGTCTGGCATCAGATGTGGGTGCTCGCGGGTGGTTTCATGCGGTCGGGGCTGCGTAAGGGAGCGTAGAGGGAAGGCTCCTCCCGCGCTGAGCGCGCATAAGGTTTCCCAGCCGCCGGACGGTACCGGAGCGCGCGGCGCAGGTCAAACGCGCGAGGTGAGGCGACACGCGCTTCTGGCGCGCTACAGTGGGGGCATGCAGTGCGATATCGAGGCGCTCGCGGTGCTTCCCTGGCCTGCCGCGGAGGTGAGGCCGGCGGTGTCCTCCATCGCAAAGGATGATCGAATCGGCGTTCGCGCGGTGCTGAACAGCAAGTTCACTCCCGACGATTGGTACGCGGTGCTGCGCTCACCGGAGTCCCAGGAGGATTGGCAGGCGCCCGCGTTTGGGGTCCGCCGTGTCGATCGGCTCGATCCTGACCACATCTACCAACAGATGGATCTGACGATGCTCTTCGGCGCGGTTCACATCCGTGAGCAGTTGGTGGTACGCATTGAATGGATGGCTACGCGCGGCGCGATCGCGAATTGTTGGAACGCCGTGGACCCAGCGCCGTGGAAGGCCATCGTGCCGACATGGGATGCAAACTGGGAAACCGCCGTGAACGGCGGCTGGAACGTGGATTCGCTGCCTTCTGGCGGATCCCGTGTGTCCTATCAGGTCTGGGCGGATTCTCAGACCCTTCTGCCAGGGATCCAGAAGTGGGCGATGTCGCGGACGCTGCCGCAGCTGTTGGAGAGCTTCGAGGCTCATGTGGGCTCATTCACCGGCGGGGCGCACGCCGGAGTTGGGCCGCCGGGGCAGTGACGCCGGGCTACACCTCGCCCCGTGCCCGCTGCCTCGTATCGCGCGTTCCAACACCCGGCGTTCGTCCGGTACCAGGTGGGGCGCGTATGCGGCATCGTGGCCATGCAGGTGTTGTCGGTCGCCGTCGGCTGGCAGGTCTATTCGCTTACCGGAAAAGCGCTCGACCTCGGATGGGTAGGGTTGGTCCAATTCCTTCCTCTGGCGTTGTTCTGGCCGATAACAGGGGTCATCGTCGATCGGAGCGATCGGCGCTTGGTGATCGTCGGCACCTACGTCTGGCAGGTTGCAATGGCGCTGGTCCTCGCGGCAATCGCGTGGTGGCCGGGAGAGGACGGCGGCGGCATCGGTCCGATCCTCACCGTATTGTTCCTCATCGCAACCGGCCGCGCGTTGGCCGCGCCCGCGGCTAGCGCTCTCCTGCCGCAGTTGGTGCCGCGCGGCGACTTTGCCAATGCCGCAACGTGGAGTTCGACGCTGTCGTCCGTGGCGTCCATCGTCGGGCCCGCGCTCGGGGGTGCCGTGTACGCGTGGGCAGGCGGCGCGTCGGCCGCGTACATCGTCAGCGCTGTCCTGTTGGCCCTGGGTGGGAGCCAGCTCGCGCGGGTGCCGTTGACTGTCGAGCGCGGGAGCGCGGGGGCAATGTCGTGGGGGGCTGCCATCGCGGGTGTTCGGTTCATCTTCGCGACGCCGGTGCTTTTGGGCGCCATCACGCTCGACTTGTTTGCGGTGCTGCTGGGGGGGTCGGTTGCGTTGCTCCCGATCGTCGCGCGCGACATCCTGCACACCGGACCGGACGGACTCGGACTGCTTCGGGCTGCGCCCGCCGTGGGGGCGGCACTCGTTGCGTTCTTCCTTGCGTTTCGTCCGGTGACGCGGCGAATCGGGATCGTACTTTTCGCCGCCGTGACGGTGTTCGGACTCGCGACGATAACGTTCGGACTCGCGACGTCCTTCGGCGTTGCGCTGGCCGCGTTGATCGTGGTCGGCGCGAGTGATGAAGTCAGCGTTTTCATCCGTCAGAACGTCGTCACGCTCGCGACGCCAAACGCGCTGCGTGGCCGGGTGAGCGCCGCCGAATTCGTGTTCATCGGGGCGTCCAATGAGTTGGGCGAGATGGAATCGGGGATGGCGGCGGCGTGGCTCGGCGTCGTTACGGCGATTGTGTTCGGTGGGGTCGGAACGATAGGCGTAGTAGTGGTGACAGCGATATTCGCTCGGTCGTTGCGACGCATCGATCGGTTTGAGGAATTGACTCCGGACACCGAACACCCGGGGGGAAATCGGGCGCACTGACGCCGCGCGGCTACCCCAGTACGCGAAGCCAGCTCGGCCGGCTCCGCAAGCGCTCCCACCACGCGGCAACGTTGTGCCGCGCTTCCAGCACCGGCGCCGACCGCGCCTGACTCAGACCCTGCAAATAGGGCATGTAGGACAGGTCCGCGAGCGTGAAGTCACTCCCGACGAGATACGGCGCGTGTGCGAGTCGAGCATCGACGACATCGAGCATGCGCCCGGCATGCTCGCGGTGCTCGATCATGTCGGCGTCGGGCGGCATCGGCTGACCGCGGCGCGGGCCAATGACCTCGGCGTAGATGAGCTTCATCAGGGCCGGCGCCACGTTGGATTGTTCGACGCTGATCCACTGGTTCATCGCCGCGCGCTCGTGCGGGGTCGCCGGGGTCAGCGACGGACCGGGCAGCACCTCGTCGAGGTAGCGGCAGATGGCCCTCGACTCGTACATGCGAAAATCGCCATCGTCGAGGACAGGGATCTGGCCGAACGGCTGCCGCGCCATGTGCGCCAGCGTCTTCTGTTGACGGGCCGCGAGGTCGATGACAACGATCTCATCGGGCCACGCCCCCTTCTCAGCGAACGTTGCCAGAACCTTCCGAGTGCACGTCGATGTCGGGTTGCCGTACAGTCGCATGGGATCCGTGAGTTCGCTGCACGCTAACCCCGAATTGGATTGGAGCGAGCATACGCCGGTATGTGAGCGATGAGCAACGCAGCGATCGTGGATGCGACGGCGGCCGAATGCGTCAGTTATTTTTGGACGGCGACCAAGGCCCCGCGATTTACAAAAGACCGCACCGCGGCGGCCGGGTTCCCGCCCAGCCGAGCGTTACCGCAACGGCGTCGTGGTCGGAAAGCGGCACCCGATCAGGAAAGCGAGGATCACGAGCGCTCCACCGCGGCACCGCCATCCAACCTCGTGGCCAAAAACCCCAAAGTTCCCGCGATTCCCGTCGTAAGGAAAAGTTTGCACGTCACCCCAACCGAATCTGCTGCCACCAGCAATCCGACCGTCCCGATCGCAACGAGAACCCAGGACACCAGTAGCCGTCGGTGCCAATGCGGCGCGTCGGCATCGTAGCGCGCTCGGGCAGTAATCTCCGCGTCGCTGGGAAACGCGTACGCGGCGCCGCCGGGCAGCCAATCGGGCGGACGCCACCACACGGCTACCTTCTCGCGCGTCGTTGAAAGTCCCTTCATTTTCGCCCACAAATCGCGCCACGGGCGCAAATTCGCCGTCAGCGGATTCCAGCTTTCGAACGGCACTACCGTCCCAAAATCCGGCGCATCGACTTCCGGCGTGAACGTCCCGAACATCCGGTCAAACACGATGAAAATTCCGCCGTAGTTCTTGTCGATGTACCGGGTGTTGATGGCGTGGTGAACCCGATGGTGCGAAGGCGTGTTCATCACGAGTTCCACAGGACCAAGTTTATCAATCGCCCGCGTATGAATCCAGAACTGATAGAGCAGGTCAATGCTACGCGCGCCCAGCATCATCGCCGGGGAAAGCCCGACCACCGCCAATGGCAGGTAAAACACCCAGCTATTGAGCTTGGCGAACATGTCCTGGCGCAGGCCAACGGCAAGGTTGTACTCCACCGACTGGTGATGAACGCTGTGGATCGCCCACATCCACGCAACGCGATGGGAGAGGCGATGCCACCAGTAGTACGCAAAATCGACGAGGAGCACGGCAATAGCAAGCGCGAAGATCCCATCCGGTACACTTGCAACGCGATGGTCGTAGAGCCAGACGTACGGGAGGATGACGGCCATGCCCAACACCGCGCCCGACACCTGATCGAGCACCCCCGCGCCGAGGTTGGCGTGCGTGTCATTCACCCGGTACCACGCCCGGTTTCTCCCGATCCACGCTTCGACACCGATGGCCGCGAAAAAGAACGGAATCGCCACAGCCACGGGGTTGATCATCCGCCCGCGCCGTAGGTGCACGTCTTGCCGCCAGGGGCGTCGAACTGCCCGTTTCCATCGACATCGACGTAGATGGCGTTCGTCGTGACGCGTGGAACGCCCGTCGGATCGTAGTCGGGAAGGCCGGCGGGCATCGGATCGACGCCAAATGCGAGCACGACGAGGTGAGCATCGCGGTCGAGGTGCAGCGCCACGACGTCATCGTACTTCACCACGTCGTGCGGCCCCGTGGCTTCCATTCGGGCTACCTCATCGCAGTTCGCCAACACGACAATGCTTACGATGTCGATCGCCGGCGGAGCCTCAATCTCGATGGCAAGTGACACGTCACCGCCCGTCGCCAGCCCGCCAATCTCCGCGGCACCCGACGCCGTGATGGCCGTCACATGCGCGAATGCGCCCGCGCTCACGATGGCCGCACCCTTCAGAACACCGTCAATCAACTCGTCCTGGTCAAAGTCTGACGGCGAATCCGAGCCACTCGGAACGTAGGTCCGCGGCCAGGCGAGGTCCTCGGGGTCATGGCTGTCGGAAACGCCGAGCGCGGTCACTGGGTGGCCGAGGTTCAGGAACGCGAGCCAGTCGTCCAGAAAGCCGCTGCTCTCCGGCCGATCCGCGTGGAACAGCACATCCCGCGGGCCATTCATGTACTCCACCGCATCGAAATCCCATGAGAACAACGGTTCGTCCGCCGGCAGTCCCAGCGCCGCTGCGTCCTCCAGCGTGACCCTGCCCGTCAACCGATCCCACCCGATCAAACACAGGAAATTGCAGCCAATCCGGGGATGGTTGAGGACAACGACCTCGGCACCCCGTGCTCGTTCGGCCGCAAAGATCTGCCCGAGCGAGAGCCCGTACCACTGTACGGGTCCGCCGCGCGGATCGGCCTCGTCTCTCACAAACGGCCACGCATTCGTGTGCTCGGGGCTCGTCGCCGTGATCTCCTGCGAAATGACGCTCGCGACGAAATCGCTCAATCCCGCTTCAGCGATGCCCGGTGCCATGTCGTGGACGACCTCGTGGTCGGTGTCCACGATGATCTCCAGGCCGACCGCAGCCGCCGAGCGTGCACGGTCCACCGACAGAACCGTGCTGTCTGCGCTGGCCTCGGTGTGAACGTGTCCGTCGAACGAGAGCCAACCCGTCGTGTCAACCACGTGGTCGAGCGTCGCGGAGAGCGTGGCAGAACCATCCTCCGGGATGAAGACCTCGGCCTGAATCGGCTCGTACTCGTAGCCGCGGGTGATGGAAACGGCGTAGGCACCGGGCGGAACCAACGCGCTTCCCTCTCCTGGGGCCGCGTAGACGCGCCGAACGTCGTCACCGCGACGTAGTTCGATGAGCGCCGGAACACTGTTGCCATCCGGGTCACGGATGTCGTACTCAAGCGTTCCGATTGCGCCGATAGCCAGGATCGCCTGGCCCGCAGCGGGCGCGGCAGCGCTCGCTTCCCGCCCTTCGGCGCTCGCAACCAGCCGAACCGGACCGATGGGGATGAGCGTAAATTCATAGCGGCCGTCTCGGTCCGTGCGCGTTCGGTCGAACGCCAACCATTCGCCCGCCGAATTCTCGGCGAGTGCGGACACAAGCACACCGCCAACGCCGTTTCCCTGCGAATCAACGACCTGCCCTCCCGCCGTTTCACGCACTTCGGAACACTTCACCCTTGGCACCGGCTCCTCGTTCACGGCGCACAACGGCGCCACCGCGGCGTTGACGTCTCCTGCAGCTACCGAAATCGCGAACTTCCCGCTTGCGCTCTGGCCAGGCCCGACCTGGAGCGGGTCCGCCGCCTCCCCCAGATCGACCATCGCCGTGACGCCGGCAATCTTTGTCCGCGCTACTGCCGCTCCGGGCATCGCAATCGCGTACGCCGTCTCGCCATCACTCGCGCCAAACCACGGCACTTCCGTGTCGAGCGTCACGCCGCCCACGCTGATTCCGCCGCGCCCCATCGCAACCTGATCCGTTCGGTCGGATGGAAAAAGCACCGTCCCGATCAGGTATCCCTCGGGCTCACCCCCGGACAGGATGACCTCGATTTCGAGGACGGGCGAGTCGGGTTCGAGGGTGTAGCGCGTCACGATGTCGAGCCCCCACCCGTCATGCAAATACTTGGGCGTTCCGGCCGCCAACGAGCGCCGCATCAAGTCCAATTCAATGAGCCAGAAACGGTCGTCCGTTCCCTGGATATCCACGACAGCCGCCCTTCCGTCGGATCCGTCGTTCACGATCTCGACGCTTTCGCCGCGGATCATACGGAGCTGGGAGGACGGAAAATCGGTCAGGGAGAGTTGCCCGATCACAAACCCCATCTCCCCGAATCGCTCCGGGCCCGACGGGGCACAATCGGACACGGGCACCGCGTCGATGGGAACGCCCCCGTATTGGTAGTAGGTCTTCGGATTTGCCGGATCGGAGACGAGAAATGCGGCGACCGTATTCGCCAGCATCGTTTCACCGACACCGCCGAGCGCGTCGGGACCGTCAAGGTGCTCGGACGCGTCTGTCAGCCTGCGTGAAAGTGACTTTCCGGCAACGGGGCAGCCGCCAGTGAAGATGCCTGCACCGTTGAACGCACGCTGCGGCACCGGGGGTGGATCGCACGCCAGCAGGGACAGCAGGAACATCATCTGCGGGCAGTCTATCGTGCGGCGAACCTGCGGCTGACAAACGCGAAGAGGAGCACGCCGAAGACGCCGAGCACGCCTTCTGCCGCCATCATCGCCGCAGCGCCGTGCATCTCCGCCGCTTGGCCGAGCAGCAAACCAAGCCACCAAAGCGGAAAGTTGGAGAGCGAGGCGAAAATGTTGTACTTGGTGGCGCCGGACCCCGTCCCGATGGCGTTGAGCACGAGCGCCGTGAAGGCAGCGTACGCAAGCCCTACGAGCAAGGAGTACACGATGTTCCAGAAGAGGTACATCGAAACGGTTGCCGGGCCGACGGCCATGCCGAGCGCGCAAGCGGCCATGGCCGCACCGATCCCCGCGTAGGCCAGGCGCGGGTGAAAGCGATCGCACAGCCATCCGCCGATGAAGCAACCGAATGCCGTGATGACGCCGGCGCCAAACCCCTGGATCATCGCGACGTCTTTCGCACCCGCGTGCCAGTAGGCGGCGACGCCTTCCTGTGCGAGCAGGCCCTGCGCTGCACCCGTACTGATCGGGAGGAAGCACAATAATCCGGCAAGTCTGCCGCCAGGGGTCTGCATCATCTCCCTCAGTTGGACGACGACGCCACGGACGGCGTGCCCCAGCGACTCCGCGCGGTGGGCGGCACCGCCCCCCTTCACAAACGGGAGCGCCAGGCAACACGCCATGAACGTGGCGCCCATGACGACACCAGCGACTCGGGTGTCTGCATACGTGGTCAACAGCAGGAGACCCAGCCCCCCGCCAAAGCCGTTTCCGCCCAGATTGCCCGCCTGGAACCAGGCGCCGACGCGACCCTGCTCGCTCTCCGGGGTGCACTCCGCCATCATGGCCTCGATCGACATTCCCACCATCGAATTAAAGAAGCTCGCCGTTGCGATGACCGCAAGGAAGACAGGCAGCGTCTCGACGCTCAGCGGCATCACCGCCATCGCAAACACGCCGATGGCCGACGCCGACGTCGAAATCACGTACCAGCGCTTCGGCGTGAGCGTGACATCAACAGCCGGTGCCCACAGCCACTTCAGCCAGGAGATGAGCATCTGGGCGCCGTTCAACAGCGAGGCCTGCCCGATGTCCAGACCGTGCGACTTCGCCATGAACGTGAGTGCTACGCCGACAAAGCCGCCGAGCGCCCCGAACGGGAAGTAGAGGACGGTGTAGACGACGGGGTGAGGGGCCTTCCGAACGACGGCTTCCACGCGGACTCCTGCGGCGCCCGCCCTGTAACCGGCCCGGCGGAAAGGACGTGGCGGTCCGAATCGCCCTGCCTGCTAGTCCGCGTCGGCCGAAATCGACGCTTCGAAGCTACCGTAATCACCGTAATCCGCGTAAACGTCCAGCTCTGCGCCGTTCTCGTCGGCGGTGCCCGACACGTCCGCGACGACCTCGTACCCATAGATGGAGAAGGTCCAGATGCCGGTCACCTCGCCATTCGCAGCGGAGCCGGTCAGCGCGCCAGAGAAGTCGATCTGCCCCTGGTTGCAATTCGCGTCGCCGCTCAGGGTTCCATCGGCGTCGATCGTGAATTCTGCCTCGCCCGAGCACTCGTATTCGTTACTCCGACGGTAGACGCCTTCCATCGTTCCGACGTAATCCACGGCGACGGGGTCGGCGTCGGCATCCGTGTCACTGTCGGCATCGGCGTCAGTGTCGGCATCGGCATCGGCATCGGCGTCAGCATCGGCATCCGTGTCTGCGTCAGACGCGTCACCTTTGTCATCGGAACCAGACACAATCACGGTCGAAGGCGCGCAAGCGCCGAGGAATACGAGTAGCGAGTAGGGAAGCATGGAGATCTCCGCGCACGCACAATGCCTCAGAAATCCGAAAAGGATCGGCAATCTCACCAACACCGCATGCAATTCCGCGCTCGTCATCTACCGGACGCGCCCCATTGCCAATCCGGCTCGATCAGATCGTCGGCCGCGTGAAGTTCGTGGACGTCGTGCGCAAACCGCGCGGGGGCACCCGCATCCGCGCTGCCGATGAGTTCGGCGCCGGCCACAAGTCGCCGCCCACGCCGCATCGCAAGCCACGGTACAAACGCGGGGCCCATGGCTTGGCGCGTGCGCTCGAAAAAAATCGAGGACTTGACGTACACGGCAAATTGGCGGGTTGCGATGTCGGGATACTCTCCGATCGGCAGGTCGCCTGGGACATCACCATTGGCGGCAGCAAACGCCGCGCGAACGTTGGCAACAACCGCGCCCGCCGTCCACGTGGGGTCGGTGGCGTGGAGCCACGAATAGTCCGCCCACATCGCGAGACCTTCGTCAATCCATGGCTCCGACATTTCATCCGAAGCGAGATCGGCGCCGAACCATTGGTGCGCGACTTCGTGACCGACCGTGATCGCGTCACACGCGCCGCGGTCGAAGATGTACATGCCGTCGTACTCCGTCGCCCTGGCAAAAAGTCGTGGAACTTCCACTACAGTCAGCCCGGTAGAGTCACGCCGCCACAGTGTGTCCGAGTACCATCCGTAGGCGCTCTGAATGCGAGCTGCGACCGCCTCGTCCGGGCAGCGCGGGTCCGGCGAGCGGAGCGCGAGTACACCGTTTCCTGCCCCAGGCAGCGCGACGGTGCGGTACCCAACGCCCGCCACTGCGCTCAAATCGCGGGCTACCGTGCGAAACTGCCAGTGACGACGCACCCCAACCTCGGTCGCCCGCGCCGACGAAGCGTTCGTAAACCACTGCAACTCTGCGGGAGCGTCGATGTGAACGCGCCAAACGCCACGCTCTGCCTGCATCACATCGCCCCGTGTGTACCCCGGCAGTCGCGACGGCGAGGCGATTTCGGCAGGCAAAAAATTGCCGAGCGTCAAAACGCCCTCCGCTGTCCCGTACCGACCCTCTCCGCAGGTTGCATCGCGGACGCCGAGGTCGTGATCCGTCGCGCAGACCGGCGGCAGCGTCCAGCGAAGCGTGAGATCCAACACCCTTCCCGCGCCGGACACGATGCAGAGCGAGCCATCACATACGACACTCCCCACCGCCGCGTGCATCGTGTTTCCGACAAACTTAGCCGGCAACCACCGCAGAGCAACGGCGCCGTTCGCATCACCATGTGCACGCTCCACGCGAATTCTCACGCGGCCCGACAGATGAGTCGCGTCGTCAACGAGGACATCCGCCACCGTTTCGTTCATGCCACCCGCGACCGTTCGATGAATTTGTCGAGTCCGGACACCGCCTGCTTGCGGACCGCGTTCCGAATGATCGGGGTCCATCCAAGCAGCGAACCGCTCCGCCCAAGCGCCTGGGAAGACCACTTCCAGAAGTCGAATTCATCCGTGTGCGTGTGGATCAGCCCGTCCTGGAAGGTAAAGGACGCCTGGATGTCGTTGACGACCCGCCGACCCGTGGCTGTGAACGTGTACGTCGCAACCCAATGCGCGCGTCCGGAGACACCGTCACTCTCTACGCCGTCGAATTCGATCGTCAGATCCTTTGCGCCAGTGGTGAGCATCCGCCACATCATTCCCGCGCGTGCGCCTTGCAGGCGAGGAAATACGGGGTCGCTGAACGCGATGTCCGGGTGGTAGCACGCCGCCATCGCCGCGCCATCGCCGCGCTGGAAGGCAGAATAGAATGTGCGGATGAGCTCGGCGGACATGCTGCGGATGTAACCCGCAACCGGCCCGCGACGCCGGCGACCATCGAGGTTGGGCAAAAATTGTGAGTGAAGGTGGGTTGTCAAGCGGCACAAAACGTGTGATCTTGGCGTATGAATACGGTAAACTCTCCCCGATTGCTCGTTCCGGACCGCACTCAGGGCGTCTTGTTCACGCACTCGTTCCTGGACG